>CASJPF010000071.1 GCA_949383255.1 Lachnospiraceae bacterium
TTCATAGTAACAGTAACTTTAGGTGTATGGTATAGAGAAAATCAATATCATACACTTTTTTTGTTTTGAAATACCGTCTTGTAAATAATGCAGGGCGGTATTTTTCTGTGCAGAAGAAAGGAGTGACAGGAAAACATGAACAAACATACAATGAGCGACTTATACCAGATGCAGTCCCTCCCGCTCTCCATAAAAATACGGATGACACAGTACCGTATACGGGAATGGGTGGACTATTACGGCGCGGACGGTGTGTACATCGCGTTTAGCGGCGGGAAAGACAGTTCCGTATTATTACATGTCGCAAGGGAAATGTACCCTAAAATCAGCGCTGTCTATGTCGATACCGGACTGGAATATCCGGAAGTCAGGGAGTTTGTAAAGCGGCAGGAAAACGTGGAGATTATCAGACCGAAAATGAACTTCCGTCAGGTCATTATAAAATACGGCTATCCCATGATTGGCAAGGAAGTGGCAGGCTGTGTGTACGGCGCAAGGCGGTACATGGAGAAGCTGCTGGAACGGGAGAGAAGTGCAGAGCATGGGGGAAAAGTCCCCAATCACAGTTATATGGCGGATTTGGTCGGCATAGACCGCCGTGAGGATAAGGAAAATGAACTTTATAAAAGCCTGACTCGCGGGGAAATACCGAGTACGGACATTAAAACACCCGTCCGCTACCTGATCATGCAGGGGAAATATCCGCATAAAGAGAACGGTGTGGAAACATCGGAATATTCCAAGATGTATAACAAGGAGCGCTACAAATTCTTTTTGGAAGCACCTTTTGAAATAGCGGATCACTGCTGTTCTATTATGAAAAAATCCCCCATGCACAGCTACGCAAAAAGGACGGGGAAAATGCCTATGACAGCGCAGATGGCAAGCGAAAGCAGGCTGAGGACAACAAACTGGCTCAAAAACGGCTGCAACGGTTTTGACATGAAAAGCCCGATCAGTAATCCGATGTCATTTTGGACGGAGCAGGACGTATTGGAATATATTTTCAACAACCATATCCCGATTGCGGACGTGTACGGCGAGGTGACAGCAGACTTTGGGGAAGCGCCGCCGCGGGAAAACACAATGGACATGGGGATATTTGACACTGGAAAACCCGTATTCGACACTACCGGATGCAGCAGGACAGGGTGCGTTTTCTGCGGCTTTGGGTGTCACAGGGATAAATCGCCGAACCGTTGGGAGCTTGCCGAAAAACTTTCCAATCCTGAAATCATCGACTACATGATGCGCGGCGGCGCGTTTAATGAAAAAGGCATATGGAAGCCGGACAGCCGGGGGCTTGGATTTTGGTTTGTCATAGAGTGGATTAACCTGCATGGTAACCTCCATATTGCAATGCCGCACAGGGACGAATATCTTGGTCGGTATATGACAGAGGATACACAGAAATATCTTACAGCATAGAAAATAAGGACGAAAAGGAGAACAGTTATTATGGAAAATAAAGAGGTTGTTCTGACATTTACGGTAGCGGAATGCGGGGAATATCACAGCTTGGGCGAATACCACGAGGGCATCAGGACTTTGGAGGAGGCAGTTGTGATTTATGAAAAGATACCACCAGAGCGCATGAATGGTATTCCGTCTATTGGTATTAATCTCCATGTGAAAGGGACAAATAAAGTGGAGGATTCGCAGGCTGACATTCTTTCCGGCGATGAGATTGACATAGGCATTATCAGCCTTATGCCCGAATTTTGCGGCAATCCGCAGGTGCAGGAGGTGGTAATGGAGTTCATCAGGCTTTTTCCTGATAAGGAAGTCATTGATTATTAAAAGGCAATATATAGAAAAAATGAAAATCGGAGGTATGGAAATATGAACGCAGCAGAACAGAATACAAAAAAAGGAATGGAAGAAAGCGACGTGATAAAGCAGTTCATGGAACTTTTAAGCCAGCAGAACATGGGTGAACAGTCGCAGGGATTTATGGAGATGTTCCGGTATGTGGCAGGGATGCAGTTGCAGCTTAGTGTCATGGCAGACGAACTGCAGGGTATGAGGGAGCAGCTTGTACAATTGCAGGAGAGCCAGCCCAAAGCAGTCACGGAACGTCTTATGGACAAAGCTGCACAGCTTCAGGAGAAAGTCACGAGCCTGTCGGAACGGCTTTCGGAAGTAAAAGACCGCCTGATACAGACAGCGGCGCAGGCGGTCAGTGCCTTTAAGGAAAAGGGGAAAGAAGCGATGTGTGCGGTGGTACAGAAAGGTCTGTCCGGTATTAAGTCGGTGCTTGCAGGCTATCAGGAAAAATTACAGGAGGTTAAGACGGATTATGAAAAAACTGCCAATCAGATTGACAGTATTGGTGACGAGTTAAAGCAGATTGGAAACAGCGTATCCAATGTGGGCAGGCTGATAGCGGGGAAAGGCACGAAAGAAGTATCGGACGAAAAACCGGGTGTTGCCCTGACAAGGATAATCAACAAGCCCATTAAAGACGTAGCGGCACGTTTGCAGAAAAATATTGATACGGCTGACCGTGCGCTGGAGAAACTGGATAAGCTCTCAGCCCGTTTTACGGTTGAAAAGGAAGTGGAAAAGGGCGGGCGCTCATCGGTAAAGGATAAGCTGTCGCAGATGAAGGCGAAAGTGGGACAGCAGGGCAAAGCGCCAGACAAGGCAGCGGCGAAAAGCAAAGCAGAATGTTTATAGGCGGCAGTTTAAAATATCAACAGCGGAGACAGACAGGGAAACTTGTCTGTTTTCTGCTTTTATGGAGGGAATCACATGGCAGATATAAATGGAAATGCAATAAATAAAGTGGAAAAACTGACAATGGAGGAAATTGCGGACAGACTGGAAGGGCTGAAATCTTCCCTTGACACAATCCGCAGGACGGCATCGGAGCTTATCATGGGAATTGACGCGCAGTTACAGGAATTAAAGACGGAAAAAGAAATTTCACGTCCTTTGGATAAACAGGCTGAACAGGTTCAGGAGTTTATCCTTGCCGTTACCAACACCGAGCGTTCCCGTTTTAATATTGTGGGCGTAAAAGGCATGGAGGGGACAGCGTTAATGGACAGCCTGCTTGCAATGACCGATGCGGACAGGGAAAACGTGGAAATTTATCTTGCGGGGAAAGGCGCGGAAACTGTCCATTTCGGTGATGAACAATCGGAGGAAGTAGAAGAATTTCACGTAGATTATATCTATAACACTGATACTAATGTGATAACCGATGTGAAATACGAGCAGGAAATGGATAAAAAAGCCATTGAGCCAATCAAAGACAGTGACGTGGTTCTGAAAATCATGTATCAGGACAGTGCAGAATATGAGATTGACAGGATTACCAACATGACGCAGGATCAGGTTCTTGACCTTGCCTATAAACTGGCGGCGATGGGCGAAAACAGTTGGGACGGAAACATACAGGATTTTCTTGAGGAGAACGGTGCGGAATATGTTCCAATCATTGTAAGCAGCGGCAGGAATAAAGGCTTGCCGGAATTTTTTGATATTGCGGTGGATTTAAAGGAGGGGGTGGCTTTCCTTGAAAAAGATTTGTCCGGCATGGAATATGCGGCGTCCATTGTACACCGTTTGGAGCATGGAAGGACGGTATTCACGCCTGACGAAAGAAATCTGATAGTAAATTACGGATACAAGCTGGATAATTACGAAAAAACAAAAGAACTGGCGGAAACACTGGCATACCGGATTGAAAACGAGCCTGTCAATGCGTCGCTGACCGTCATAGATGCACAGGCAGAGATTGACGCGCTGCCTGACAGCATGATTGGTCTGTCTGAAATGCACGAGTATGGTTATTTTGCAAACGATATGTATCCACTCACAAAGGAGAGCGCATTGGAACTGTTTGACCGTGATCTGCCCGTGTACCTGCTCTATGGGGACGGTTCGGAAACAGCCGCGGAGGACAGGGAACAGATTGCAGGGCATGATGGTATTTTTGGCATTGAAAAGGCGGACTGGCAGAACGAAAAGGAGTACCGCTCCATGCAGGCGGAACTTGCGGAGGGAAATGCCAATAAAGAGGTGCAGCTTTTGTATGGGAGTTCCAACAGATATGGAATTTACCAGTTAAAGGACAACCAGGAGCTGGATCAGTTCCGTTTTGAGGGTACGGAGTCATTGGTGAAAAGTGGGATTACAAAAGACAACTTTGATGCGATTGTGCCGAAAAACTATGACTTGGTTTATGCAGGGGAACTTTCGGACATTCAGGGAGATACACAGAATGAGAAACTTGGGAATGTTTTTCTGAAATTCAATACGTCACGCCTAGAAGATTTTAAAGGACATTCCCTTTCCGTCAGTGATATTGTCGTGCTGCATGAAAACGGGAAAAACAGCGCACACTTTGTGGATTCTTTTGGATTTACTGCATTACCCGATTTTATGCGCAAACTGGAAAATGGAAAAGAACAGGACACTTTTGAACACGATGACCAAACGCAGGAAATAGAGTCAGATGCAGAGAAAGCAGCTTATCCAGCCGTTTACCGCCATACATTGAATTATGCTGATGAGCATGGCGAACTGGACGAATACAGGGCATCTCGAAAGCTTGATAAAGAATGTAAGCAGGCAGCCGTGGACGCAATCCGGCAGAATTACGATGGTAAGCATCTGAACAAAGAAGCTGTTAAAACTGTAGTGGGGGAATACGGCTCGGAACGCCTTGCCTTTGTCCTTGCAAATACATTGCAGAAGCTGCCGTGGGATGGACGGTTTTCAAGAGATAACAAGGCATGGGCGGCAGAGTTTCATATTCCTGAAGATATGGTGCATGGCATGGACATGAACAGGGAGCTGATTGTTACCAGTCACCCGGCAGTCTTGGACGGTTTTATAAATGTATTCCGCAGGGAAGTTTTGGAACGGGAGAAAGAGGCGGATATTGCCATTCAGAAAGAGTCACAGGAGGTGGAAACGGATACTTTAGGACAGCATGAGCAAAAGCCGGGGACTGAGGATATTGACGACGGTGACGAAATCATTGACCTCGGAGATGAAGTGGAACAGGTTCTTGCGGATATGAAAAAATATTTGGAGAACAATGACGACACTTTAGGACAGAGTGACCAAAAGCGGGTGCAGGCAGAACAAGGGAAAGCGGAAGAAAAAGATATTGCCTTTCAGATTGCAGACCTCTATATCAGCATACAGGAAACAGAGGGTGGTTATAATTATTCCATTATGAATATGGACTATAAGGAGATTGAAAGTGGTGTGTATGAAAAAACTGGTGTGGATATTCAAGAGATAGCTGATGATATTGTAGATGATTTACGAGAAGATCCGTTTGATAATGGTGTAAAGGGCAGCATTGGCGATGATGAGATGATACCAATTGATTATGACAGATTGATGGAGAACATTGCAAATGCAGTTCAAAATGCGGACACAATACGCAAGAAAGCGGATGGTCATATCGCGCCAGAGATTTTGCAGGGGAATATCGTGGAAAATTTTAAGGAAAAGACAAACGAATTTTTTCATGAAATATGTGAAATGAACCCATCAGAGATTGAGGATACCGTAAAATGCCATGTGCAGGCAAAGATTGATGATTATGCTATTGTTGCGACAGTCGTGGATGTTGCCATATCAGGGAGCAGATGCAGGGGACTTGAAAGGAACGGTTCAGACCTTGACGTGGTAGTGGAGCTTTCCACGAATGAGCGGGAGGACGATTTGTTTAACGCTTTTAATAATGATGACGGAATGTATATAGGAGATGTAAAAGTTGACATCAATCCGATTACGCCGCAACAGACAGGAACTTTGGAAAGCTATCTCCCGCAGGTAGAGGAATATCTTGCTGGCGTGCGTGAAGCAAGAGAGCAGGAGCCAAAAAGCATTTTCTATATGAAGATGTACGATGAACAGCGCTTTTATGAGAATACCAGTGGTCTTGATGCGGAGGCACTATGTAAAGCCTATGCGGAATGTGATAAACCTTTTGTGGAAATGGGGCAGTATGGGAAACCGATATCAGAGGCGGATTATGCGTACATTCAGCAGGGGGATAGGCTGTCGTTTTCCTTGGAATTTGACGCGGATAAGGATGCGATTACCATATCGGACGGGGAGCATTTTGAAACGAAAGGACTGATGGAAACACTGTTCCCGCAGAAAACAGAGCCGAAAACGGAAGTAACGCTGACCGTGGCAGAGTGCGGAGAGTTTCATAATTTTGGAGAGTTCCATGAGAATATTGCGACGGTGGATGAAGCTATTGCGATATGGAAACAGATACCGCCGGAGCGTATGAATGGTATTCCTGCAATCGGTATCAATATCCATACGCCGGGAACAGAATCATATGAGGATGTCGTTACGGATATTTTAACCGGAAACAGGTTCGAACTTGATGTTTTGGATTATATCCCCGAAATAAAAGGAAATCCGCAGGCAATGGAAGTGATTGCAGAACTGATGGCAAAACTGCCCGATATGAAGATAGAGGGCGATATAAGTGAGGCTTTGGAGGCTAAACTATGGGAAAAGCGTATGCCGAATTTGACACCTGCAGAACAGCTTGCGGTGGAGATAGACCGTTTTATTTATATTTATGATATGAATGTCTATCATGACAATAATCAGACCATGACCGAAAATGTATCGGAAATTTCAGAAATGATCGGGCAGGGAGATGTTGAACATTTGACGGAATGGCTGAATGAGGTAATTGCTACGGAAACTGCACCAAATGAAATGCAGCGGGCAAATGAGCTGCTTGAAAAGCTGGCAGAATACAAGCCACTTGCGAAGATTGAGGAAATGGAAGAACAGAATTATAATATGATGGATAATGTCCTGAATAATGGTGCAGGGGAGAAAGCACAAAAGGAGAAAAATAAAAAAATACAAGATAAGCCTACCGAAAAAATGTCCTTAAAAGCCTGTCTTGCTGAGAAAAAGGCACAGGTGGCAGGACAGGGGCACGACAAATTTACCAAAAATCAGCAGAGGGAGATGTGAGTATATGAAGAGAGTGCTTTTTGTGAGGGAAAGTAGTTTAATTCAATATTTTTGTAAGATGGATTACGAGAGTTTTTTCGTTTCATTATCGTCAAGATAAGGGAATAGATTGATTAGAATGTACTGAATATAACAAATAAGAGTTTCGATGGGATTGATTGTAATAATGCAGAAATAATATGAATGATAAGGCATGGCATGATAGTAAATGTGCTGTGCCTTATTTTTGTGCAAGTAAAATATATAAGAAATAATTACATGAATAGTCGAAAAAATTACATAAAGGAATAATATAGTCGAATGTATGATAAGCTGATATCAATTAAGAACGCAAACAATATATAAATGGTGGGATGTAATAATGTATCAATATATAGATGACAAGAATTATAAACATTTAATAGGTATTATTATTGGAGGTTCAGAAAAGGAAGAAAGTATACATGGGCTTGCTCATGTTGGAGAGCATATGTTATTGCTGCCTTGTTTTGAAAATGAAGATGAGGATGAAAGTTATAGCACATTTGGGTATACATGTATAGATCATATATTTTTATATTTTACTTCTCGAAACAAAAGTAGTTTAAAAAAAATAAGAAATAAAATAGAAGATAAAAGTGTAATAACAACAGACAAGGTTGAAATAGCAAAACATCAAGTTATTTGTGAATGTGAGAATTTAAAAGATAAAATTGCAAGTAATGAGAAAAAGGTAAAATTTATCACGGAAAATAGAATCAAGAATTTTGCAGCAGGTAATATAGATGATATCAAAAAAATTACCACACAGGAAATGGAGAATTGGCTGGAGTGCATTATAAATGAAAAAAGAATGTTCTTTTTCTCGCTGGAGGATTTCGTATATGATTCCATGCAAAGTATTTGTGTAAAGCATAATATGAATAAATACGAGCAAAAAAAAGAACAAACAGTAGAGCTTTTATATATGTGTAAAGACATAAAATGCAGATGCGATTTAGAAATTTATGCTCCCTTATTTCAAGTATCGGAAAAGGAACAGTATCTACAGTTGATTTCGGATGAATATTATATTGAAAGATATTTAATCAGATTTTCAGATCAAGTAGAAGTTACAGAAAAGTTCTTTTCATATACAGAAAGATATTTATTGATCAATATGAAAAATGTTTTGTTTGATGCATTGCCGGAAATTATCAGAGAATTAAAAAATAGTTCAGAGTGGGGGAAAAAGTATTCTTATAAAACTGAAAAAGAAAACTTATATCATCATCTGGTATTGGTCAGCAAAGAGAATGAGAGCAGTAATATTGACATTATTAATATTATTCTAAAAAAATTACTTTATGAAATTTCTTTTATTGATGTAAAAAAAGAAATTAATTTACTTGATATGATAGAAAATAGTATGTCAGCCGAAATGCAGGAGAGTCTGAAAAATAACACCAAAATTGTAATAACGTAAGTGGGTGAACTGACTGTATGGAAAAAAAGATAAATATAAAGAGCTCTGTAAAATTATTTTTTTATGGCAATGAACTTATGTTAAAAACTTCAAAAAGCAAATACTTACTATTGTTTGGGTTGAGTATCTTTGGGGGAATCATTTCTCCTGTAAATGCCCTAATTTGGGAAAACTTTTTAAATTGGCTTGTAGAAGTGTTGGGAAATGTAGAATCAATTGGGAGTATGGGGTGGGATTATTTGATTATGTTGTCCGCATTACCACTTTTAGGTTATATTTTTGATATTTTTCTTCAATATACTAAACAGGTTTTTAGTGATCAGATGAATCTTTTTATTACAGAAAGGGTGCTAAACAAATCCTTTAAATTATCAATGGAAAGGTATGATGAGTCATCAACTTATAATGATATAAAAATAGCAATTACACATACGACACAGAATTGTATGGGATTGTTGGATGCAAGTACAGAATTGATATTCTATATTGTGCAAATTGTAAGTTTTGTTCTTATATTAGCAAGTTTTAATTGGAAAATTATTATTATAGCTGTATTTGGAGCTGCGCCGTCTTTATATGTAGCATTAAAAGCAAATAAATATTGGTTTATCACATTGAATAATAGGATAGGAAAACTAAGACATATCGACTATTTAAAGAGTTTGCTCGTAAGAAATGAATATATAAAGGAAACAAAGCTCTATAATATGGGAAATAAAGTACTGGAATATATTAAGTTTTGTTTTAATAAATTCATTTGGGAAGACAGCACTGCAAGAAAAATTATATTGAGAAGGAAAACGTTAGCACATTTTTTTGAAGAAGTATTTAATTTAGTTATTAAAGCTTGGATACTGATGGATTCTTTGGAACGAAAAAGAGCAGTTGGATTAATTGTTTTACTTTTTAATTCTAATGAGAGTTTGAAAAATTCATTAATAGTGTTTTTGAGTCAACTGGCAAAATTACATGAAAACATTTTGTATTTGCAAGTATTGAAGCGTGTAGATGATATGGAGGTTGAAAATATTCTGAGCAATGAGAAGATAAATTTGCCATTCCAAAAAATTGAGTTTAGAAATGTATCATTCTCGTACTTGGGGCAGAACAAACAGGCTCTTAAAAATATATCGTTTGTTTTTGAAAAAGGAAAAACGTATTCAATCGTTGGATTTAATGGTGCTGGTAAAACTACATTATTAAAATTATTGCTTGGTTTATATGAACCGGATGAGGGGGAAATATTAATAAATGGTATAAATTTAAAACGGATTAATAAATCGGATTATTATTTGCAGATAGGTGCTATATTTCAAGACTTTATAAAATATCCATTTACAATAGAGGAAAATATTTCTACAGAGTTAAAAGAGTCTGACATAGACTGTGTGTTAGAGGCTATTAGATTTGCATGTTTGGAGGATTTAGTAAAAAAATTACCAGAAGGAATAAAGACTGTTTTAATGCGAGAGTGGAATAATGGGATAGATATTTCACAAGGGCAATGGCAAAAAATAGCAATGGCAAGATGTTACTATAGAAAACCAACTATTATGATTTTAGACGAGCCGTTTTCTTCAATTGATATTGAAGCTGAAAATTGTATTGTAAAAAATATAAAACAAATGAGTAAAGAAAAACTGAATATTTTTATTACGCATCATTTCTCTAGTATATCTATGGCTGATGTGGTTATTGTTATAGATAATGGGCGTGTAATAGAACAGGGTTCTCATAATGAATTAATAGAAAAACGAGGGAGGTATTTTCAACTATATTCGGAGCAATTAGAAAATCTTAATAAAATGAATGAATATAAGGAAAGAGGGTAAGAAAATGAGTCAAAGAAACTGGATGGACATTTTAAAGTTAAAAGAAACGGGAGAAATACAGAGGATGGGAATACCATTCTCTACAAAAAAGAAAGATTATTTTTATGATACTGGTACTAGCAAGGTGGTGGAGCTGGAAGCCGAGGAAAAGAAAATATTTAATGCGTTGTTTGATCCGGGGACAAGTCCTGAACAAATAGATCAAATGATTACAATGTTTGGCAAACAAGAGCAGTTATTAGGAGTTATTAATTCAGAGCATCTGCTTGATAATCCGGTATTAAAACAGTTTGTTCAAATCAATGATTATTATAAAGAAGAAACAATGAAAATCGAGCAACTCATAATCGAATTAACAGGAAGATGTAATTTGCGATGTAAATATTGCATTTATAATGAATATTATGAGGGGAACAGGAATTTTAATACCAATGATATTTCGTTTAAAACAGCTAAGAAAGCTATGGATTATGCATATCAGCATAGACACTCTGAGCATTTGTCTATTACGTTTTATGGTGGTGAACCTTTATTAAATTTTGAGGTTATGAAGCAATGCATAGATTATGCTTTAGAAAGTTTTGTTGATTGTAATTTGGGTTTTTCATTTACAACAAACTTGACTCTCATGACAGAGGAAATGGCAGAGTATTTAGGCAATGTGCCAAATCTTAGTATTGTTCTTAGTATGGATGGACCGGCGCACATTCATAATATGGCAAGAGTGTACAGCAATGATAGACCAACTTTTGATGATGCGTATCGTGGATTGAAATTAATTGCGAAAGCTGCTAAAAAATATGGGAAAATATCTTTAATGTTTAACGTGGTATTAATGCCGCCATACAAAGAAGAAAAATTCAATCAGATTAGTGATTTCTTTTCAAATTTGGAATTTTTACCTTTAGGTACGGAGGTTCGAGCCTCATATCCAAGTAAGGGAACTGTTCCCAAAAGCTATTATATCAATTTGCAGGAAAAAGGAGATTCCTATATTACTGATACAAATTGGTATGAATGGGCAGAAAAGAAATCGGAGGGAAAAGATTTTATTAGCAATAAATTAAATTTATATTCAAACATTTTAG
Organism: Lachnospiraceae bacterium; assembly: GCA_949383255.1. Lineage (GTDB taxonomy): Bacteria > Bacillota > Clostridia > Lachnospirales > Lachnospiraceae > COE1. The sequence goes on from CASJPF010000071.1 coordinate 11,346, forward strand.
AGGCATCATTAATAAAGATACATAACAGACCGGTATATGATACACCTATAGGAATCAGTTATCGTAATGGGTGTTGTATACCAGGTCAGCGCAGACTTTATGTATGTACTGATGGAACATATAAAGTATGTGAGCGAGTTGGAAACTCTCCGAGTATCGGGAATGTTGATCAGGGTATAGATGTGTATGCTATAGAAAAATATTATCTTAAGAAGTATGACTGCGAGTCAATAAAATATTGTTCAAAGTGCTGGGCATTACGATTATGCGATATATGTTATGCACAATGTTATGATGAAGAAGGAATAAACATCGGTGAGAAATGCGGCTATTGTGATGACACAAGGGAGAGACTTAAAAGCTGGCTGATTAAATATTATGAAGCAGTTGAAGAAAATATGGATTTAATACATAAAATTGATAAAATTAAAATTTCTTAGTTATAATCGGGCAGTTTAAACAGAATAGGAGGAAAAAACATGAAAATTGTAAATCCATTAAACAAAACACCTTTATCACCTGAGACTATGGTCAATTTTGGTTGTCATTGCTTTTGCTCAAGCGGAAGTGAAGATTCAAAAGATGGTACCTGGGTTCCTTGGACACCTAATTGTTCATGCAGTTGTGGTGATGGCGAAGATACCCCGAATTACAATGCGAATTATATGGAAGCACATAATGCTTAATGTATAAACATGTATTCACGGCAGATGAAATCTGCCATGAGTATCGTGTCAACGTAGCACAGAGCGGCATATTTCTTTATGCGGTTGTGCGCATCATAATATACTGAGTGATTAGTTTTTTCGACTGCCAGTATAAGTAAGAATAATTAACAAAGCTGCCCGTTTATGAATACTTTTATGGGATATGCAAGTATGCTATAAAAGATTAATTAAGGATACTGGAATAAGAATCAATTTATAGTTTTTATTCTAGTATCCTAGTGTTTTTACTAAAAAACACCACTTTACAACTTTTTTAATGGATAGATAATCTTGTCCAAATCCTTAAAAATACTATTTTTTCTAATTCAAAGGGTGCAAATTTTGCTATAGGATACAATATTTGATACTAAAAAGTTAAAAATTTCCGCCAAAATACTATTTGCCACTTCGGGATTAATCTTCTAAACAAAAAAATTAGTAGAACCAATTAAGCTTTCTTAATTATGGGTGTCTGGAACAATCAAATTATTAAAAAATTGTAAAATGGCGTAAGAAAAATAAAATAATAAATATTAATAATCATTTTAATAATTAATTCGTTATTATATATAGGTGCAAAATATTAAAGGAGGAATTGGGAGGAAGTGAATGATGAAGAATTAGTTGAGCAGATAAAACTTGGAAATGATAATGCCGCGGAAGAGTTGATTAAGCGCTATTACTCCTCCATTTTACGCTATTGTACATGGCATTGTTCTAGCCTGGAAAAAGCGGAAGATTTAACGCAGGAAACCTTTTTGAAGTTATTTATGAATATACCGCAATATGACACTGGTAAACGAGGTTCTCCTCAGAAAAGCTTTAGATTATACTTATATACGATTGCGAAGCATCTGTGTATTGATGAAAACAGAAAAATGAAAGTTTATTCGCTGGAGAATGAAGAAAGTATCGTTAGCGAACGCAATGAAATTCTTCAAATAGAAAACAGGGAAGACATTAAACGTCTTATGAGTGTTTTATCATCAGAACAAAGAGAAGCAATTATCTTACGGTTTGGCGAGCAGCTAAGATTTAAAGAGATTGCAAACATAATGGGGTGCAATATGCGTACAGCGCAAAGCAGAGTTAGAAAGGCTTTAAAGATTATGAGAAAGAGGCAGGATTATGAGAGATAGAAAATTGGAAGAATATCTTCAAAATTCTTTAGAACAAAAAATACAGCCCATAAGACTGGAAGAAACGATTCAGTTATGTACTGAAATTGTAAAGAAACGGCGAAAATTCCAAGAGGAAAGAACAGGGTTTTGGAGCTTTTTATCAGATGTTTTTCGATTTGAAGGGTTAACCATATTTGGATTACAGGCTGTGACATTGTTTATTGTCTGTATGTTAATTGGGACAATAGCTGATATTCCAGCTTATATACCTGTTTTTATGCCATTATTTGTACTGGCTGTCATGCTGGTATTGTTCCGTAGTCAGTTTTGCGGAATGGGTGAAGTAGAAGCAGTGACAAGAGCTTCAGGAGCACAATTATTATTGGCGAAGCTGATACTAGCCGGAGCCGCAAATCTGATATGTATGACATTGCTTTTATATTTTGAAATATATTTATTAAATTCTTATGAGAATATTGAGCAATTAATTTTGTATTGTCTGGTGCCATATCTCATCTGTATGACCGCCATGCTGCGTTTTATCAGATTGCACAGGAAGAAAAATATAGCCACTTGTGCAGCTGCAATTTTAAGCTTGTGCTTGTTTTGGGGAATATTAGCGAAAGAGCTGCCAGAGTTATACGAAACATCTGCCATAGGAATATGGTTCATTGCTTTTTTTGTTTTTGCATTGTTTTTTATAAAAGAAATATATTTCATTGAGGAAATGAGAAAGGAAGGGAAAATATATGGAATTATCAATTGACCGTTTGACAAAGCATTATAAAAATAAAATAGCAGTAGATTGCGTCAGTGCAGCCCTAAAACCGGGAGTCTATGGACTTTTGGGAGCCAATGGAGCGGGAAAGACAACACTGATGCGAATGCTGTGTGCTATTTTGGATTCAACTTCCGGCGAGGTATTCCTGAATGGGAAAGATATCATTGAAATGGGGGCGGATTATAGAAATGTATTAGGGTATCTTCCACAAGATTTTGGATATTATCCGGGCTATACCGCGATGGAATTTTTGATGTATATTTCTGCTCTTAAGGGGATACCAAAGAACATTGCCAAAAAACGGGCAGTAGAATTATTGGAAGAAGTGGGCTTAGACAATGTTGCTAATAAGAAAGTAAAGACTTTTTCCGGTGGCATGAAGCAGAGGGTAGGAATTGCACAGGCATTACTTAATAATCCGGAAATTCTGATTTTGGATGAGCCAACAGCCGGATTAGATCCAAAAGAGAGAGTGCGTTTCCGCAATCTGCTTTCTGATTATGCCGAAGATAGAATCGTTATTTTGTCTACACACATTGTTTCTGATATTGAGGCAATAGCAGATGAGGTCCTGCTTATGAAAAAAGGAAAATTTGCATTACAGGGCAGCGTTCCTGAATTGATTAAAAAGGCAGAGGGAAAAGTATGGGAACTGACGGTACTACAGGAAGAAACAAGAAAGTGGCAGGCAAAATCAACGGTTGCCAATTTAAGGCATGAGGGTGGGCAGGTAGTGCTCCGTATCATTTCGGATGATAAACCGAGCGAGATGGCTGTTCCATGTGAAGCAGCGTTAGAAGATTTATATTTGTATTATTTTCCAACAGAACAAGGAGTGTAGTAACTATGGAATTATTTTTACTGGAACATAGAAAATTATGGCGGAGAGCAGGTACAAAAATAAGTGTTTGTGTGTGTTTCTTATATCTGGTAGTATTTGGTAGTATCCTTTCTTTTCAGTGGTTTAATTTTGGAAGCAAAGTTGATTTTAAAAGCAATGATTTTGAGAAGAAATTTGACGGGTATACCGCTATAAGAGACAGGCAGGAGTATGCGCTTTCATTTGGGGGAGATCTGACTGACGAATCCATGCAGCAAATAGTACAGGATTATCAGAGAATGGAATTGGTCGATGCGAAAAAGGCGTGGGACTTAACTGATTGGATCATTATCAATGACTGGCTTACAAGTTTGTGGTCTGAACTTCAGGAGGCTGGAAGTTACCAGGTAAGTATTAGTTATTTTGATCCGGGAAAATTGACTGATTTTTATGGAAGAAGGCAGATGATTCTTGAAAAATATCTGGAAAATAATAATCAGACAGGAAAGGAAAAGGAATATTTGTTGCAAATAGATGAAAAGGTGACGAAACCATTTCATTATGGTTGGATACGGGGCTGGCAGACACTTCTGAGTATTACGATTGACACATCGGCGGGGTCAATGGCATTGTTTCTTGCAATTGTTTTGTCCACGCTGTTTGCCGGAGAATGGCACGCCAATACAAGTTCCTTAGTATTAGCAACAAAAAACGGTTGGAAAAAAATTGCTTTTGCCAAAATTGTTACTGGTTTGGTGTTTACCGTGGAATTATTCGCGATGATTGCAATTTGTGATATTGCATCGCAGATTTTCTTTATGGGAATCACAGGGTGGGATATGCCGGTTCAGCTGATCAAGTTGACAGCAATTGCACCTATGAATATGCTACAGGCAGAAATATATGAATGGGCGTTTACACTACTTGGGATGATTGGATTTGCCGGGATTGTTATGTTGATATCCTCAGCTGTAAAAAGTAACGTACTGGCATTGATCCTTAGCCTTGCAGTTGTATATGTTCCAACGGTGATCGATCCGTATCTTCCTTTCGGAATGCAGAAAGCGTTAAGTTTAATTCCATTAGTGGGAAGTGGGACTGATATTTTCAGGACATATACGTTTCATATCTTTGGAAAATATGTGTGGTCACCATATTTGTTGATTACTGTTCCTGCGTTAATTGGCATTGTATGTATACCATTTGCTATAAAGAAATGGTCAAGAAGAATTAAGGTATAGAAATGGCAAAGAGTAGAGATTTAAGAATAAAAACAGGGCGAAAAGGACTAAGGATTGTTACAATATTCTGTATATTATTTGTGGCAGGCAATGTGCTGGCAAGAAGTGAACTGCCTTCCCTGCTTTGGAAAATGGGTATGATGGCAGTAAAAAATCATACAATTCCCGCTTCCGAAGAATGGAATTTGCTTGTTGTAAATCGCTGGAATGAGATCCCCGAGGATTATAGTGTTACGCTTACAGAATTGGGGAATGGTCAAAAGGTGGATAGCAGAATATATCCTGATTTGCAGGAGATGTTTGACGCGATGAGGGCAGAAGAAATTTATCCTATTGTTAGGGAAGCATATCGAACTGCAGAGGAACAGCAGGAAATACTTGATGAAAGAATACAAAGATATGTGAATGAAGGATATTCCAGATCGAAAGCTGTAAGAATGGCGGAAGAATGGGTTGCAGTTCCAGGAACCAGTGAGCATCAAATAGGGATTGCGGTGGATATTAATGCTGATAAGACAAAGTCAACAAATGACGAAGTGTATGCATGGCTTGCTGAAAATGCGCATAATTATGGATTCATTTTGCGGTATCCACAGGGAAAGGAGGATATTACTGGAGCAAGTTATGAGCCGTGGCATTTTAGATATGTTGGTAAAGAACACGCAAAAATAATATTTGGAAACCACATTTGTTTGGAAGAATATTTCCAGTAATAGATAAAATATAGGTTGTAAAATTACGAGTAATTGGTGAGCAGTGCGATTTTTTGCACTGCTCATTCTTTAGATTTTGCATATTTAAGTAATTAATTACTTTTATAAAGTGTATCAGTTTAATAAAAATACGGTAAGATAATTATATATTGTGATTATGAGGTAATTAATTATGGAAAGTCGTATCAAAGAACTTCGTGAAAATAGAAGGTTAATACAAGCGATTCTTGCGTCAGAATTGAATATTACACAACAGTCACTTAGCAAATATGAGAGGGATATCACTACCATTAAAATTGATATTCTCAAAAGTATAG
>CASJPF010000072.1 GCA_949383255.1 Lachnospiraceae bacterium
TTGCATTTTTCAATGCATTTACTTTTAGGTTTTGTTCTCTGAACAATTCTTTTTTAGAATTTTCAGGGTTGCATTACTGTTTATTTGTCAAGGTTCTTTGTGTTCACCTGTCTTATTTGCGACAGCTTATTTAGTATATCTCACACTTTTCTATCTGTCAAGTACTTTTTCCAAGTTTTTTCATTTTTTCTTTTTTAACAAAACTATAATGAATCCACTGAAAAAGTTCCCTTTTCTTCCGCTAACTATTTTATATGTGTCAGCGATGTTGATTATAATATCACGTCGCAATTCAGTTGTCAACATCTTTTTTCATCTTTTGTCAAAAAATGATTACAGTTCAGCCTTGCCGAACTGTTACACATCAAAATACCTGCAATCTCAAATACAAAAAGACGGAAAGCGTTCATTGCAAAAAACACACAATCAAAGAAGAACATTTTTTAGCAGTTCAATCAGATAGTTTGAATAATAAAGCATCGTCAGAAAACGGCTCCGCTCCACCTGCTGCAAAACCCATGCATTCAAGTTCATCACATCAAATACTCCAATGAGCAGAAAGCAAAGCCACACTGCAAAAATTGCTTCTATAAGACCTAACACCGCACCAGCCAACTTGTCCGCCAGCTTGCCGACTGGAATTGCCCGAACCAACCGGAAGGTATCTGTCAAAAATCTCATAAGTCTGTAAATCATGCGAATCGCTAGTAGCAAGAACAATGCCATTATCACTTTTACATAGCTCTTCTGAAGAAAACTTCCAATGCCTTTTGCCATAACTACTAATACAAGAATTCCCAAAATACAGGAAACAATACGTATCACACTCTCTAAAAGTCCTCTTTTCCACCCCCATATTGTTCCTGCTCCAAACACTATCACTACTATGACAAATAAAATATTGATCTCCAATCCTGTTCCCTCCGCTATAAGGAATTGTAACGATATCTGACCACACTGATTGAAATTATTGAAGTTCTATCGTCTGTATCGCATCTTCTGTGACGAGCGTATATTTTTCTATATTTCCTCCTGGAACAAAACAGGTCACTCTATCCTTAAAAATTCCTTGGTATTTGAGCCTGCTGCCCCAATCATAAATCAGACATTCACTGTCATTATATATGATAATCCCAGCGGAATCAAACAAAATATCCTGATACTCCAAATCAAATGCAATTTCACTTACTTTTTTTCCTTTGGTGTCATAGATTTCTATGCGGTAGGTGGTTCCTGCTGCCGTGTTATAATACACAAGTCCCACATGATTTTCATTATAAAATATACTCTGTATTTCCTCAGAAATCATAGTCTCCAATATGCTTTCTGGCTTCTGTTTTCCCTGAAAAAATATCCACCGATTATCCGCTGCCGCAAACACTGTATCATTTGACATAAAATGCACAAAAGGAATCACTGCCTCGGAATATTTATAACCACTCACAAGATTATCTGTATAATTCTGCCCAACCGCAGAAAAATTATAAAATCCTACATTGGACACCAACTTTCCCTGCTCTGCTTTTGTGTACGACACAGCCACAAGACTACCATCGCTTGAGATATCAACCGCAATCGGATATCCAGAATTACTCATCCTTGTCTTAAAATCCGCAAAGGACTCTCCTGTTGCATAGTACAAATAGATTGCAGTGACCGGTGAGTCATCTAAAACAGCCGCCACTACACCGTTAGAAGCGACGCAAAAATCTCTAATTGGCATTGTTGTCTCGATTGTCCCAATCGGTCCCTGTGTATCACAGACATAAATTTTTCTGCCATTGTAATCGCCAACTGCAACTGTTTTTCCACTGGTTTTTATCATAGGATTTTGCATTTCATAAGTCTGATTCCAGATGGTTTTTCCCTTTAAGTTTGTACAACTTATTCCATCATTGCTATAAGTCAAAAGTGTTCCTTTGAGATGAATTGTCTTTGAATCTTTTGCCCGCACCCACTCACTCTCGCGTATCACATCATATCCGACATACACTTTATGTTTCCAACTAATATAGGAACTGAGCGCGACAATTGCTGCAAATCCTAGTACTGCCAGAACCATGTACAGTTTTATCTGTCTGTGTCTGGCCAGCATATTGTCCATTGATTTGTCCTTAATCTTGCTATTTGCCGTTTCTTTCTCTTTAATTTTTTTGTTTTTTTCGCCTTTTAATAGATATTGGCTTCTGTTAAAATCCCTAATTTCTGCCATTCACATCCCTCATTTTTACTGCCTATCCAATCGTTCACACAGTTCAGTTACCGCTCTTGTATCACTGAATAGGTACAGTATAACATTATTTTCAGGGAAGTAAAAGCTTTTGTCCATAAAGAATATTATCTGGGTTTTCAATATTATTCCACCGGCAAATCTCCTCCACATGAGAATAGTCCCCATAGACATTGAAGCAGATTGTTTGGAGTGTGTCTCCCTTGCGTACTACATAGTATTGTGGCACAGAATCCTGTGCGGACTGCTGCGCAGAAGTATCCTGTGTGGACTGTTCTATAGTGTCTTGAGGCAATAATTCCTGTGAAAGCTCTCGCGCAGCGGTGTCCTGTGTCGTTGGTTCTTGTGTCGGTTGTATGTCTGTGTCTTGAGACAATGCTTCCTGTGTTGATTGTAAATCAGTATCTTGAGACAACGATTCTTGTGTGGGCTGCTGCGCAGAAGCATCCTGCGCTGACTGCTGTACAACAAGCTCTTGCGCTGGAGAAGTCTCTTGGTTTGCGGCAATATTTTGTCTTTGTTCTGTTCCTTCCTGGACATCTGCGCGGTTCTCTTCTGTAGTTTCTGTTATCTCCTTTTCCGATGTTATATTTTCTGCGGGAACAGTCTGCTGCATTGTAGGTATGACCTGGGTTGTATCAGTGTCTGTGTTAGTAGAATTATCATGAAACGCGGAATTTTTTGTGATAAACGCAATACAATAATCAATGCTTGCCTGCATACTCTGCATTTTATTATAATTATTTATAGAAATAATACCATATGCCATAACGCACACAACAAATCCTAAACATAAAAGATTCATAACATTCCACATAAAGCTGACTTTTACCTCCTCGCGATTATACGATTGTGCAATTCTGCTCAGACGTGCCGCATCATTTCTAGAAGTTCTGTTGTGTGTATCGTGTTCTGTTGGAGATAGAATTATTTTGTTGATACCATTTTGTTTGCTGTTATTCCACTCAACAAGATAGTTTTGCATCTCCTCATTCTGGTCATAATATATGTAAAAATCATCTAGTATCACCTTTGTGCTGCGCAGTGTTAATTCCAGTCGCAATCCTTGGTCTTTATTCTGGCTTGCGCTTGCAGTGCCAATATAAGTGCACGATGGAAAATAGGTGTCATTTAGCTGTTGAATTTTATTCCTGTTCCCGTCTAAAATTGCTGCGCCAGAGATTACAATCCGATACCTGCCGCCTTCTTCCAAAATGTTTCCATACATTGCAATGTTGGATGATACATTTGTTTCAATTTGGTACTCATCACTTTTTCGTAAGTCATCCTCTACATTTTTTTTGTTTGAGACAATTTTTTTAATAAACGTGTGTACGTAATCTTCCAAATATAGAATATAGATTCCCTCTGGTGCCCCAATCGTTCGTGTGTTTACCGGAATAGAAGCAGTCCTATCTATTGGCATTGTTCTAGCCGCGCTGCTCCGCATTTCATTTCCAGAATCCTGATGTAATTCCTGAATCCTCGTATTGAAGAGTACATTTGATTGTTTGTCCATAATGCATTACCTTCGTAATGAACTTTATGTTCCAATTACTTTCCTTTCATGTATAATTCTATGGCTGCGCTCGTCCTTCAAAAAAATTAAGAACCCGTTTGCCTTAACCATATCATAGCACTTGGAACGTAAGGATTCTGTCGAAAAGTGTTGTCAAGAAAAATTTTAAAAACCACCTGCTGTATTATTGCAGGTGGTCAAAATACTTTTATGCATGGACCCATGCATAGAAAGTATGCCACTAAATCGGCGCATGGGCTGCGCAATTAGGGGAAGTAACCTCCCCTAATCGATTGTATTGTAGAACCGATACACGGTTGTTGTTTTATAAGGTCTCTCTGGTCCATAAATCACATCCTGGAATTGCGGTTGATTCACAGCATCCGGGAAACATTGTGTCTCCAGGCAAAGTCCACTGCGCTTGCCATAGGAAGCTCCTCCCTTTCCGATTTGTGGTGTAATGCAGTTTCCAGCATAGAACTGCAAACCAGGCTGGTCAGTGTAAACATCCATCTTTCTTCCCGTGGTAGGTTCTTCCACAGAAGCCACCTTTTGAATGGAGCCATCAAACCCATCCAGTGCAAAATTATGATCATAACCCTGACCATATTTTAACTGAACATTATCCACATCAATTTCATCACCAATTGTCTTCATCTTCCTAAAATCAAAAGGGGTATCTGCTACATCTACAAGTTCTCCTGTAGGAATCAAGCGCTCAAAAATCGGTGTATACTTCGATGCATTAATACAAAGTCTGTGTGACTCAATATTTCCTGACTGATGTCCTGCAAGGTTAAAATATGTATGATTTGTCATATTTATCAAAGTCTTTTTATCACTTGTCGCTTCATATTCTATTTTAAGTTCATTTTCCTCTGTGACAGTATAAGTGACTTGTACCTTTTTGTTGCCTGGAAATCCCATTGAACCATCTGGATCGATAAGCGAAAATACAACACAGTTATCCTTTAAATCTGCATTCCAGATTCTTTTGTGATATCCTCTATCATCGTCACTGTGAAGATTATTGGTGCCATCGTTTACCGCAAGCTGGTATGTTTCCCCATCAATCGTAAAACTTGCATTATCGATACGATTTGCACTTGGTCCAATCGTCGCGCCAAAGAAGCAACCGTTTGTCAGATACCCCTCAATATTATCATAGCCAAGCACCACATCATCAGCATTTCCTGCCTTGCCAGGTACGAAAAGATTGACAAGAATTGCCCCAAAGTCTGTCACTTCCGCCGCAAAACCTTTCTCGTTCTTGATGGTGTAAAGACTAACTTCTGTTCCGTCTGGTGTTTTTCCAAAATTTTTTGTTGTGATTGTCATTGTTTTTCCCTCTTTTCTTGTTATAAGGAACTGTTCAGAAATTTACTTATGATCTCATTATAATCTATCTGAACAATTGATATCTACAGTACTTTTTATAGATTTTACCCTGTAAAATTACACTTTATAGCTCTGTCCTGCCTTCGAGTGCCCGCAGCAGAGTCATCTCGTCAATACACTCCAAATCACCGCCTACAGGCACGCCGCTTGCAATGCGTGTCACTTTGACGCCGGTCGGTTTAATTAGCTTTGAAATATACATTGCGGTTGTCTCCCCCTCAAGGCTTGAGTTCGTCGCTATAATAACCTCCTCAACTTCCCCTTCAAGGCGCTTTACAAGCTCTTTGAGCTTAATGTCATTTGGTCCGATTCCAAGCATAGGAGAAATTGCCCCGTGCAGCACATGATAAACCCCCAGATATTTTCCAGTCTTTTCATATGCAGCTAAATCCCTGATGTTCTCCACAACCATAATCGTTCCGTGGTCGCGCTTTGGATTGGCACAAATTGGACAGATTTCCTTATCCGCAAGGGTGCAACAAGTATTACAGTAATGAATATTTTTTCGTGCATCCACCATAATCTGCGCAAAGCGTTCCACATGTTCTGGTGGCATATTGATCACATGGAGTGCAAGCCTTTGCGCAGACTTATTTCCCACGCCTGGAAGTTTTGCAAACTGTTCGATTAACTGATTGATATATCCACTGTAAAGTTCCATTAGAAAGGTAACCCTCCACCAAGTCCGCCAAAGCCGCCTGCCATTTTGCCCATCAGCTCATTGTTCGCTTCCTCCGCCTGACGCAACGCCTCATTTGCCGCTGCCATAATCAAATCCTGTAAAGTTTCTATATCCTCCGGGTCCACTGCCTCATCTGAGAGTGTCACCTTCACAATTTCTTTCTTTCCAGTCACGACAACCTCAACTGCTCCGCCGCCTGCTTTTGCAGAAAATTCCTTGGTCTCAAGCTCTTTTTGCCCTTCCTCCATCTGTCGCTGCATTCGCTGCGCCTGTTTCATCAAATTATTCATGTTTCCAGGCATACCCATGCCTCCCGGAAATCCTCCTCTTTTTGCCATTACTTTACACTCCTTTTCTTTTTCTTCTCTTATTCGTCCTCAATCTCTATGTCCATATTGATCACTTTTGCAAGGTCAACATAGCTCTCCTCAAACCGTCTTCCGGGCGACAGGCTCTGCACCTGCACAGATACCTGTTTTTGTATTAAATTAGATATCATATCCTCAACAAATTTATGATTTTCCTGTTTGTTGAGATAATCAAATGCCACCCCGTCTTCCACCACAATGACAAGTTGATTATCACCGCCCAGACTTAAACGCGCATTTTTTAAATGCGTTTTTAACGGCTGTCCTGTCTCTGCCACAATTCCGCGCCAGCCGCCCACAATCTGTCGGATATCTTCTGGAATTGCCTTTGGCATCACGGGCTTTACCACCTCTGCCACTGGTTCCTGTGTCGATTGTAACGCAGTTGGGACCGCCTGCACAACACCTTTTTTTAATTTATCCTCCAACTCTCTCACGCGTGCTACAACAGCGTCATTTGTCGTCTCCATCGCAGGTTTACACAGTTTAATCAGGGTTATTTCTATTAAAATACGCTTCTGTGTGGCATACTTTATCTGACTGGAAAGTTCTGAAAAAATGCGAATCTGACGCATAATTTCCTCCGCGTTCATCGCATCTGCCTCCGCCTTTAGACGCGCAAGATTTTCACTCGACACATCTATAACATCTTCAATATCGTGGTCAGAAGTCTTTACGAGCAACAGATTTCGCAAATACCAAGTGATATCTGTAACAAACTGCGTCAACTCCCGCCCCTGCATAACCACATCTTCAAGAAGTGCAATGCAGCCAGTGATATCGCGTGCCTGTATAAGTTCCAACAACCGCGCAAACACTTCCATATCGACCGCTCCCAGCACATCAAGAACCTTGTCGTAAGTCAGTTCCTCCCCAAAATGAAACGCAATACACTGGTCCAAAAGGCTCAGCGCGTCACGCATAGATCCATCCGCTGTCTTTGCAATGTATTTTAATGCGCGTTCCTCAACCTGCACTTGTTCCTGCGTCATCAAATCGCGCAGGCGATCTGTGATTGTCTCTATTGTAATTCTTTTGAAATCATAACGCTGACAACGTGAAAGTATCGTTATTGGAATTTTATGCACCTCTGTGGTCGCCAAGATAAAAATTACATATGCGGGCGGTTCCTCCAAAGTTTTCAATAGTGCATTAAAAGCTCCTATGGAAAGCATATGCACTTCATCAATAATATAAACCTTATATTTTCCCTCAACGGGAGAATAGGATACCTCATCAATAATTTCTCGGATATTATCCACGCCGTTATTGGACGCAGCATCAATCTCAATCACATTCACACTGGCGCCGGAAGCAATCGTCTGACAGCTTCTGCACTGCCCACATGGGCTGCCCTCCACAGGGTTTTCGCAATTTACAGACTTGGCAAACAGTTTTGCAATCGTAGTCTTGCCTGTTCCGCGCGTGCCTGTAAAAAGATAGGCATGTCCAATGCGATCCGCCTTAATCTGGTTTCGGAGCGTTGTGACAATGTGGTCTTGTCCCTTGACCTCCTCAAAAATATCAGGTCGGAATTTTCTGTATAATGCAGTGTATGACATGATTTTCTCCTCACATTTACGGTCTCTGCCCCATTCCACCTTCCAGCGTCAACGTCTCGCCCGTCATGTACTTGAAATCTGGAGAGGCAAGCTGTACACATACACGGCCAATTTCAAGCTCCGCGTCACCGTAATGTCCAATAGGAGGCATCTTTACATTTTCCTTGAACGCATCTGGGTACGCTTTCTCAAACTGTTCAAGCTGGGCTGTCCATGCAAGAGGACAAACAATATTAACATTGATACCATCTTTTGCCCACTCTGTAGCAGCCACGCGCGTCAGTCCGCGAATTCCCTCCTTTGCTGCTGCATAAGCGCATTGCCCAAAATTGCCAAACAGTCCCGCACCTGACGCAAAATTAATGACAGAGCCTTTGACCTTCGCAAGATGTGGATAGCACGCTTTCATATAATAAAAAGCGGCATAGAGTCCTGAATATAGCGCAAGGTTAAACTGGTCTGTGGTGTGCTCTGCCAAAGGCACTCCAGAAGCAGATGCCTGTGCATTGTTAATCAGCACGTCAATTCTGCCAAAAGTATCAATTGTCTGTTGTACTACATTGTTTACTACTGCCTCATTATCCGCACCAGCGTTGACATCTGCCTGAACAATCAACACCCGAATGTTGTACAACCGCTCAAGTTCTTCCTTGGCATCTTCGAGCTTCTTTACATTTCGCCCCGTAATAACCAGATTAGCCCCTTCTTTGGCGTAGGCCGTTGCAATTCCATATCCGATTGAACCGCATCTCCCATCACTGAGCACCGCTCTTCCTGCACCTGTAATAATCGCTGTCTTTCCTGTTAAAAATCCCATAACTTTTATTCCCTCCTAGTCATTTGATGGTTTTATTATACCCTAAACCTTCGCAAATGCATAGTTCTATCTAAAAAAATCAGAATAAAAATATCCTAACAAATTACTGTTCACGCCCCCTCTGATTTTGGCACAATTTTATTGCTTGAAAGCGTAAACAGCAACAAATTATGCACACAAATTGATAAAGGGCATCAATTTGGCGTATGATTCCCACTACATATGTGGACGTCTGAACAGTAACCCTAGCAAACCATTGTTAAAAACCGTTGCAGCCTTTAAGTCAATGTGTTATGATGAAGATGTCATAATAGGATAAATGTTTGGAAAGGAGGATTATTATTATGGGAATTTCTTCTATATCTTATTTGTCAAACAACAATCGAAATATGTACCGGACTTATCGCTCACTCTCTAGTGGAAAGCGCATCAACACCGCAGCAGATAATGCAGCAGGACTTGCAATTGCCAACAAATTAAAAAATCGCGTTGGTGGCACCAATGTTGGGGTCAGCAACTCACAGACATCTCAGAATATGCTCAATGTGGCAGATGGCGCAATCGGATCAGTCACAGACTCCTTGCAGCGAATCCGTGAACTGAGCATTCAAGCCTCCAATGGCCTGTATTCCAGCTCAGACAGAAGCGCAATCCAGGCTGAGATTGACCAGCTCAAAGAATCAATTGGCGGCATCACTGCACAGACTAAGTTTAACGAGATGAACGTGCTTGATGGTTCAATGGGCAGTTCACATGTAGCTTCCAATGCGGACGGCAGTGGCATGAATATTGATATGCCACAGTTTTCTCTTGAGGCACTTGGCATCGCAAACTATGATGTGACATCCGGCAATTTCGATGTGGCAGACATTGACAAAGCACTGGAAAAGGTCAGCTCCAAACGAAGCTATCTTGGCGCTGCCTACAACGGACTTGAGCACAATATCGCCTACAACAAATACGCTGCCTACAATATGACTGCCGCACAGAGTCGTATTGAAGATACCAATTATGCGCAGGGTTCTACGGAACTAAAAAAACAGCAAGTACTTAATACATACAGCATTATGATGCAGCGCAAACTGATAAACAATGCCGACGGACAGGTAAGACGAATGCTTGGATAACAAACTTAACCAAACGAGTAGGGAAGAAATCTTGCCTACTCGTTTTAGCTTTCCTTTGCCCATCCATATGCATATCTGACCGCCTTCTTCCAGCCTTTTATTCGATTTTCCCGATCCGCATTTTCAATCGAGGGCTGAAAAACACAGTTGCTTACCCAATTTTTTCTCACTTCATCTTGATCTGCCCAGTATCCCACTGCAAGCCCCGCAAGGTATGCAGCGCCCATTGCAGTTGTCTCCACACACTTCGGGCGTATCACAGGAACGTTCACAATATCTGCCTGCGTCTGCATTAAAAAATCATTTGCGCTCGCGCCACCATCAACTTTAAGCGAGGGAATGACAAGTTTTGCATCTGCCTTCATCGCCGCCAAAACATCATTTACCTGATAAGCAATTGAATCCAGTGTAGCGCGGATAATATGACATTTATTTACTCCGCGCGTAATGCCGACAATTGTACCTCTTGCATACTGATCCCAATAAGGAGCACCAAGACCAGTAAACGCCGGCACAACATAACAACCATTTGTATCCGCCACTTTTTGCGCCATATACTCTGAGTCCGCCGAGGAATCAATAATTCTCAACTCATCACGCAGCCACTGTATTGCGGCACCTGCCACAAAAATAGAACCTTCCAGTGCATAATTCACTTTCCCATCCAATCCCCATGCGATAGTTGTCACCAGCCCATTCTCTGAAAACACTGGTTTTTCCCCTGTATTCATCAGTAGAAAACACCCTGTTCCATACGTATTTTTTGCTTCTCCTGCATTGAAACAAGTCTGTCCAAACAAAGCTGCCTGTTGGTCTCCCGCCGCCCCTGTAATTGGTATCTTTCCCCCCAAAAAGGAAGCATCCGCCTCCCCATATATGCAACTTGACGGCTTTACTTCTGGAAACATACATTTTGGAATATGCAGTTGCTCCAAAATGTCTTCGTCCCACTCCAAAGTGTTGATATTAAAGAGCATTGTGCGGGACGCATTGGAATAGTCTGTAATATGCACTGCACCTCTGGTCAATTTCCAAATCAGCCAAGTTTCTATAGTGCCAAACAACAAATCACCTTTTTCGGCTCTCTGCCGCGCATCAGGTACATTATCCAAAATCCATTTTACCTTTGTGGCTGAAAAATAAGCATCAATCACCAATCCTGTCTTTTGCTTAAAAATTTCTGTCAGTCCTTTTTCTTTCAGTGCATCGCACTCCTCTGCAGTTCGGCGACATTGCCATACAATTGCATGATACACTGGAACCCCTGTATGCCTGTCCCACACAATCGCTGTCTCCCGCTGATTCGTAATTCCAATCGCCGCAATATCCTTTGCGGAAGCTCCAATTATATTCATCGCCTCAACCGCAACTCCCAACTGACTTGCCCAGATTTCATCCGCATCATGCTCCACCCAACCAGGTTTCGGAAAATATTGGGTAAACTCCCGCTGTGCCATACTGCAAATCTCGCCTTTTTTATTAAATAAAATACATCTGTTGCTGGTCGTCCCTGCATCCAATGCCATAATATATTTTTCCATTGCAATATTGCCTCCTTTCATGAAAATATTCTCTCAAAATCTCATTCAATTGCAAAAGAAATAATTTTTTTATTATCTCATAGACTGCGCCATTTCTTTGAAATCTGTCTCATCAAATCCAATCCCAAGATAAATCTGATTTTTATACAGCGTACAAAATCTCTCAAAAGATTCTTTGCATCCTAACCGCCATAACAGTGTACACCCCATTCCGAAAAGCGCAAAATCTGGCTTATCTCTCCCCAATTCTTGCTTCGCCAGCATAAATATCTCCTCTATAATACATGCTCGAATAGACGAAGACTTTATTTTTAGCAGCGCTTGTACAGCCCACCCAGCAACCTCTTCCTGCTCTGCCAGCGCAATCTGGGTCAGCTCTTTCCAGACAAGTGCTATTGTCTTTTCGTCCCACATATCCGTGCTATGCAAAAAATCAGTCACCAGCAAACGCCTGCTTAAACTCCGCTCCTTGCTAAAAAGTGGAGTTAGCTCCATTAATAAGTCTTTGCGCCGAACATCCTCCGCTTCATTCACCCAGCGAAACACCGCTGCCCTATATTGTTGATAATACTCCATTAATTCCAACCACGACGAGCTATGTTCTTCCTGAAATGCAATCATATATTTCCGCTTCCTCCATCTGCTTTGTATAACCCATTCCATATTTGCTCAAATTCTTCTTTTGTAATAAGACATGCTTGAAATTCCTCCCCATACTCAATGCTGTTAAACTTTTCTACTGTCGGAATTGGCACAGCCTCAATCACATCTGCATAAAGGTCAGGAATATTTTGCGTGCTCCCATCTCGAAATATATCAATTGAACGCTCCGCAAACCGTTCATTTTCTGTATTCACCTCATAGAGCATGATTGTAGGCTCCTCTGGCAGATGATGTGTCCAAAAAAGCTTTATATATTCCATATAATATCCTCATAGAGCACTGTATGTCGCTCGTCAATTTTACAATTTACATGGTAATGTCCGCAAAACCACTGTCTATATTGCAGCTTTTCCTCAAGCGCATCAAAATAATCATTCAAAATGTCTTTCTGTCGCGCACTAATTTTATCTGCAAGCTTATTCATACCATGAGAAGATAGAACATGTTGCAGCTTATCCTGCATTTTCCCAGACAGGCAATGTGTTACAACAAAATCTATACAATAGTTTATTTTCTCCAAATTATCTCTGCCCTCCTGCATCTCCTCGACAGACGGCAGTTCCTGTGCCCACCACGATACTCCTTTCACGCGATAGGATAAACCACTTCTGTTTGCGCGTCTTCTGTCCTTTTCATACGATGGCAATGATCTGTCTAAAATTCCACCTTGTATATCATGTGTTGATGCACCGCCAAATGTAAAAAAATGCTTTCCTTCTATCTCAAAGATCTGCCCTCGTTCCAGCAAAATTATCTTATCTTTAACAATGTGACGCGTCTTGCCGCCATTCCACATTTCAATCGGATATTGGGCAATCATATCATAATTCTCGTGATTGCCTTGCACCCATAAAATAGTAAATGGCAGCGCTGAAAGCCACTTTTTATTGTATACAAATTCTCTGTCATCTGCCCATACAAGCCCCATGTCTCCACAGATAATAACAAAATCATTCTCTGTCATCACAAATGGCTGGCGCATTCTCTGCCTTTTAGAAAAGCGCCCATATGCTCCATGACAGTCACCTGTCAGATATATCATCTTTCTCTCCAATTACAACTCATTCACCGAAAATTATTCCTGCTGCCCGCTCAAAGCATCTGAATTTTCAATGACTGTTTTTACCAGTTGCCATGCAATGCTACCCTCACAAAGCAGATTTAACGCCTCCTCAAATTTCACCCACTTTGCAGCGTCCACTTCCCCAGACAATACAAAATCCTTTTTCTCAACAAGCGCCTGAAACCCAAGCATCAACATCTCTTTTTTCTCATAAGGATAACTTTTTATGTACTTCAAAGATTTTACACACAGCCCTAGTTCCTCGCCAATTTCACGCACCACTGTCTCCTCGGCGGATTCCCCAAGTTTCATAACGCCAGCGACGCATACATAATTTGTCGTCGAGACATAATTTTGACGCAGCAGAGCAACTTCATGATACTCGTTCACAACCGCCACAATAATGCTGGTGGTAAACATATCCCACAGTGGAGTCTTGCATTCTGTACAACATGGAATCCTACCCTCATCACCAATTTCTCTCAGTTCTGCTTTCCTGCCACAATATGGACAATATTGAAATCGCATAATACCTCTCCTTCTCAGTCTGTATGCTCTCCAAACATCTATTCTCTCTGAGCCTCTCTAAACAATTCATTCATCCGCTCTACAGAAATTCCCTTTTGCCGTGCATACCGCACAGTATCAGAAAATGCTTCTAAAGCATATTGCTCTGGCTCATACTTAGTGATAATAATAAAAATTTGATACTTCTCGAATATTTTTGGGTGATGTTCTTTCATCTCTCTTTCAAATGTTTGGTAATCGCCCTCAAAAAGTGTTACCTCCTTGGAACCTATCTGACAAATCATGTCTTCAACTGCCTTTTTTTCCACCTCTGTAATTTCCGCCAAGGACATTCCAACCACAATATTTGATTTCCATAAATGCCGTTTTCCACAAGCGCGCTCAAGCAACATTCTAAACATTTGTACCGCCGCGCGATAATCCGCTATCATTCCTTGCCGCAGCGGAGATACCACAACCACACCATTTTGCTGCTGTTTTGCAATCTGTTCTGCCTCTGTGCCAACTGCCAAAATTTTTCCATCTGATTCTTGATATGCAATCAGTGATTTCTCTTTGCGTACCAATCCCTGATTTTTCAAATAAATCTCAATATCCGCCGGTTCATATTTTGTATTTACCATCCGCCAATTCTCCTTTATTTTTCAGCGATTTAAAATATTACAAAATCCAGTTTCTCACAACGCTTTTAACAATACAGACTGACACATATCGTAATAAAAGATACTTGGTTCATAAGGTGCATAGAATATCCTTTTATTCTCCGCAAAACCTAAAGCTACAGAAGCCCTCCACCAAGGAAGTACAATGCGATGCATCTATCTGAATCATAAATTTTTCATCCATTTTATTTCTAAAACCTCTTGGAATCTTTTTCATAAATACCACTTTAGGAACTAGTACACCGTTTTTTAATTTCTCATATACCAAGCGCTCGCTATTTGCATCATTGCCGCGTTGTCGTCAGTCAATGATGCCACCGCGTCAGCCAACGATGCCACCACATCGACTCCTTCCTCCGCCTTGCACTGATACAAAAATATCAAGCACTTTGTATACGAGGATTAAAAAAACGGTGTACTATTCAAAAGTTATTTCTTGACAGCTCCTTAGGAAATATGAAACATAGAAACTTTTCATATTTCCTATCACCCATTTACAAATATGTCAGTTATTTTATATGGTTCCTAAAATTTCACGCGCCACATAAACGCCGCTGGCGGAGGCATGAGAAAGCGAATGTGTCACGCCGCTACCATCGCCAATCACATACAGTCCTGGATGTCGTGTCTCAAGATTCTCATCAATATCCACCTCCATATTGTAAAACTTGACTTCAACGCCATACAGTAATGTGTCATCGTTAGCTGTTCCAGGTGCAATTTTATCAAGTGCGTAAATCATCTCTATAATACCATCTAAAATTCGTTTAGGAAGTACTAAGCTTAAGTCACCAGGCGTCGCTGCAAGCGTTGGTGTCACCAATCCCTCTTCAATGCGCTTTGTGTTGCTGCGCCTGCCGCGCACCAAATCTCCAAAACGCTGTACAATAACACCGCCCCCTAGCATATTGGACAGTCTAGCAATACTCTCGCCATAACCATTGCTGTCCTTAAATGGCTCTGAAAAATGCTTTGCCACCAACAGCGCAAAATTTGTATTTTCTGTCTGTTTATCTGCACCCTCATAACTGTGCCCGTTGACTGTAACAATGCCATTTGTATTTTCATTGACCACAATCCCTTTGGGATTCATACAGAAAGTCCGCACTCTGTCCTCAAATTTCTCTGTGCGATAGACAATCTTACTCTCATACAATTCATCTGTAAGATGCGAAAAGATAACTGCTGGAAGTTCCACACGAACACCAATATCCACTCGATTGGACTTGGTGGGGATTGCAAGTTTAGAACATATGTTTTCCATCCACTTACTGCCGCTTCTTCCAACAGAAATAATACATTTGTCACACTCATAGCTATTGGCACCACAATTTACACGATATCCACGCTCAATCACTTCCACATCTGTGACAGGTGTGTCAAAATAAAAATCAATCTTGTCTTTCATCTCGGCATACAGATTTTCCAACACAATATAGTTGATATCTGTACCGAGATGTCGAACAGATGCATCTAGCAAATTAAGCTTATTCTGCAAGCAAAGCTTTTTCAGATGTGTGCCTGCTGTCGAATACATCTTAGTGCCCTTGCCGCCGTATTTCATATTAATCTGATCCACGTACTCCATTAGCTCAACTGCCTTCGCTTTGCCAATATACTCAAATAATGTTCCACCAAAATCATTTGTAATATTGTACTTTCCATCTGAAAACGCACCAGCACCGCCAAATCCACTCATAATAGAGCAACTCTTACACTTAATGCAGCTCTTAACCTTATCTCCATCAATCGGGCAGTGCCGGTTTTCAAGCGCATGACCCGCCTCAAACACTGCAATTTTAATATGATTGTTTCTATAAATCATCTCATATGCTGAAAAAATTCCGCCTGGGCCTGCCCCGATAATAATCACATCATAATGCATTCTAAAACACCCTCACTTTCGATATTCTGCTTTTTCTATCTCGCTTGCTGTCTACAGTATACCGGATATTTCGGTTTTTGTCATTAAAATCTATGTAAAAGTGTATCTATTGTATATTGAAAGGTTACTTTTCACGGATAGAATATCGCTCAATGAATAAGCTATGTGTTGGCAAGACTACTTTTTATAATCTTTGGTCTTGGTGCAGAACAATATGATAAATAATACCATTCTCGCTTTTCAGTGAAATGAAAATCTAAAAGCACAGAAAGATAAAAAAATACAGTATATCTGGGATTGCTACAAATTACCACACTCTAGTGCAACTAGTACATTGTTTCTTTGATAATCATATACTTTTTCCTTCTATTTTTTACCAAATTATGCAATAATACTTTAAACAAGAATTGGTTCAAACTGGAGGGAATATTATGCGTGGTTTTCAAGCTGCTTCTTTTACTTTGTCTGATAAGACAGAAACAATATTAAAAAATTTCAATATCAGCTATTCCATGCCATCCTGTATTGTGCTCCGGTCTAAAATTATATTGATGGCCACGGGGAAAAAACAATACCCAGATTGCAAAAGCGCTCGGCACAACCTATTCAACTGTCAGTCCATGACTGTTCGGACAGCAATGAAACTTTGTTCCATAAATTGTATTATTTTCACACATATATACATAGTCCGAATCCTGAGATATTTCCAAATCACCGCAATCTGGAATATAAGAAAAATTATCCCCTTCCGAAGATGCCGCAATGTTAATCTGACCGTATCTTTTCGCTTCCTCATATGCTTTCTTCGCCCAATATCCGGTCAAAATATAATCTGCTTTTCCATTCCGCATAAAATTCATTGGTATCATGGAAAATTGCAGGGAAGTTCCTCCTTGCAGGAACAAAACCATATAATCATCTGGAATATTCATAAGCGTGCGTAAATCCTGCTCTG
>CASJPF010000073.1 GCA_949383255.1 Lachnospiraceae bacterium
AAAACAAGTGCTTCAGAAGCAAGGGTATCATTTATAAAGTTGTAAAGTCGTGTATAATAACATTATTTCCCTTTTAGATAATAAAATCCATATGGTTGCAATTTCACCTCATTCAGTTTCATCTTCTTCCCAGAAACCAACTCAATAGCATCCCCATCCACTCCGTTAAGCCATGCAGTCTTATCAAACTCACTGAAATTAAATACACCATAGAGCTTTTCACCATCAAAATATCTTCCAATACACAATATAGACACATCTCCTGTATCAACAGTCCATGTATCTGCATAGGAAACAAACACCTTCTCTGTCTTGCGAATCTGTTCAAGCTTCTTTAGTCCTTGAAACAGCTTTCCCTCTACAGTGTTTTTATTTTTAATATTCTCTGCCAGCTTCCAGTTCATAGGGCCACGGTGAATATAGCGCGAATCTGCCACTTTGTTTGGGTCCTCTTTATAATGATAATCGTTCACTTGACCAATCTCATCTCCACTATAAAGCACTGGAATCCCCGACTGCATAAACATATATGCATGAAGCATCAAATCCATTTGTATTGCGCGCTCCATCGCGGCATTATCCCCCTCAAATCCTGCCTTTTCCACACCACACATAGACGCTGTTGTGCCACAGAACCGCGCATCACCAGTAACTGGGTCTGCGTTGTAAAGCTCACCTCGGCTGCAACTGCTGCCATCGTACCCCTGAAAATAATCATTCAGGTACTTCTTATGCGCGCGCTCCTCCATGCCATCCATCTTTAACGTGCCATAGTCCAATCCCCACCCAATGTCATCATGGCAGCGCAGATAATTTAGAAAAACATAATCCTTGGGCAGCGCATTCACAATGTCAAGCTGTTTTTTCAACAGTTTGACATCACGCGTCGCAACAGTATGCCACGTAGTTGCCATAGTTGTAACATTGTAGAGCATGTGACATTCCGGCTTCTCGACTGTGCCAAAATATGGTGTCACCTTCTCTGGCTCCATTACAACTTCCCCAAGCAAAAGCACGCCCGGACAAACAATCTCACTAATCATGCGCATCATACGTACAATGGTATGTACCTGTTTCAGGTTGCGACATGGCGTGTTCAGTTCCTTCCATATATATGGAACTGCATCAATGCGAACAATATCAATTCCTCGGTTTGCCAGATAGAGGAAATTATACATCATTTCGTTAAAAACACGTGGATTTTTATAGTTCAAATCCCACTGATAAGGATAAAAACTTGTCATTACATAATGATTAGCGTCAGGGAGCCAAGTAAAGTTCCCTGGTGCAGTCGTTGGAAAAACCTGCGGAACAGTTTTTTCATACTCCTGAGGAATCTCAGAATTGTTATAGAAAAAATAGCGACTCATGTACTCGCCTTCCCCTTGGCGTGCCCTCCTCGCCCACTCGTGCTCCTCTGAAGTATGATTCATGACAAAATCCATGCATACATTAATGCCTTTTTTATGACAGGCAGCCGTCAGGCTGTCCAAATCCTTCATAGAACCCAATTTTTCCTGTACTTTACGAAAATCCGATACGGCATACCCACCATCCGAACGCCCCTCTGGTGTGTCAAGAAACGGCATTAAGTGAATGTAATTCACATTACACTGCTCTATGTAGTCAAGCTTTGACTCTACACCCTTCATATTTCCGGCAAAATTATCAATGTAAAACATCATTCCAAGCAAATCATTCTGTTTGTACCAGCCTAAATCTGACGCCCGCTTCTCATCTTGTTTTTTTAATTCCTTGTCCCTGTCTAGATAAAACTGTCGCATATTGTCAGTAAGCTCGGCAAACATGGAATCATTGTCATACAACTCCATGTAGAGCCAACGTAACTCATCGTGATGTCGTTCCAATCTCTTTAAATAAACATTATCCCCTTTTACCATAATCACACCTCATATTTTAAAATTTTCACAAAATCTTTCGATTTTTATTCGCTATGCCTCCGAATACACAAACGGTGCTATAATGTTCTCAATTTCCTTGTTATCCGAGTGATATCTCAATTGAAGCGGACCTGATAAATCCAGTGCCATCACTCCGAGTATGGACTTTGCATCAACAACTCTACGACCGGAACCCAAATCAAAATTCGCATCAATTTTGTCGATTGAATTCACAAACTGTCTCACCTGTTCTACGTTGCTAAACTTAATATGTACCTGCTGCATAATATCATTCCTTTCTCCAAATTTGTATGGTTCCTTCTCGCAGTCACAACAAACTGTTTCTTACAAGCTATCTTTGTGCATGTCTGTCTTAACATGACACAACAGAATCTTTGATGCTAAAACAATCCCTTGTGTGTTATCGGTTTCATATATATTTCAATCTTATGCTATTTAATTTTATTTGTAAATAGTCATTTTACATAATTTTACAATATTTTTTTGCATATTTTTATGTGAACGATTTCATATATAGATATTTTAAATTATATCTTTTATAACTCTATGGTTGAATACCCCATTCCACCTCCTTCGCATTGTATTCCATACATACCCAAACTGCAATTACTCTGCTCTTTTTAAAACTCCATTCTCTCCACAATATCGTTCCAAGCTTCCTCGTCAATCTCTTCCTCACGAAACAGCTTTCTTTTATCTTCATCTGTAATCTTACGAATAACCTTACAGGGATTTCCTGCTGCGATACACCAGTCTGGAATATCCTTTGTCACCACACTGCCCGCACCAATCACAACATTGTTTCCAATGTGCACACCCGGACAAACTACTGTATTACCTCCAAGCCATACATTATCACCAATAGTAACCTCTTTTCCATACTCATAAGCAGAGTTACGGGTAATTGGGTGAACTGGGTGCCCCGCTGTATAAATGGCTACATTGGGTGCCATCTGGCAGTTATCTCCAATCTTAATTTTTGCCACATCCAACAGTGTACAATTATAATTTGCAAAGAAATTTCTACCCACCTCAATATGTTTTCCATAATCACAATAAAACGGCGGATTTACAAAGGCATTCTTTGATTTGCCAAAAAGCTCTTTCACCACTTCGCTGATTCCCGCAAAGTCAGAACGATCCATAAAATTTAATCGCTGCAAAATTTTTCTGCATACAAGTTGTTCTTCAAAAATACTGTCATCCGAAATGTAAGCTAAACCTGCATCCCTACGCTCCCTATGTGTCATTTTAATTCTTTTATCATTTTCCATCTTGTTTTTCCTCCAAATCGTATTTTATAGTATAATTGTTTTCCTTCTGGCAATAACAAATTTTTAGTTTAAAGTCTCTTATTATTATAATATCACTTTCGTATCGGGCTTTAAAACACAGAGACATTAACAAGTACATTTGAAAAATTCTTTCTCTCAAATGTTCATCACAATTTCTGCGAAATTCACTTATCTAGCAGATTGTGATAAACCAAATGCAGTTGTCAAAACACAATTTGCCAACTGCATTTGATACAAATACGAGATTTCAATATTTTTATACAGAAAGTAATCATTTTAATTCTATTACATCATTGTTTTTAGCTGTGCAAACAAATCCAAATCACTCTGGGTAATTTTCATATTTGTATTGTATTCTTTTCCTTCTGGACTCGTTACCTTTACTTCAATAATCGTACCATCTGTGACTGCCTCACGCCCTACAGCCTGTATAAATGGCAAAAATTTAGGGTGATTTTTAGTAAAAGTATCCCACGCACCTTTAAATTTCATAATTGCTGAAAAATCCATCATAATAATCTCCATTCCGCCGCCAAACCGGCGGCACAAATAGTAATGAAAGTCTTTCAATCCTCCACATTATTGGTAAAATAGTTTGTAGAGAAGCTACACTACAAAGCACGGGAAGGTGAGTCGTAAAGACTTTCTTCGGTTTTAGACAGCATAATAATCAGTGTAAGTTCCATCTTTCAAGCACAAATGAGTGGCTCTTTTAGACCGTACAGTAAGAATTGTTTTAACTTCTCTGTTAAATGTGCGATGGAACAGTCAATGGCTTCTTTATCTCATTTTGAAAGGAGTTTTGACTATGAAAGTTGTTTACCCAATCTGCTGTGGCGTCGATGTTCACAAATCTTTTCTCGTTGCCACAATCATCAAAACCACTTCTGGTATAGAGCCTTCTTATCAAAAGAAGCGTTTTTCCTCCTTCAACAATTCTATCCTGCAGTTCAAAGAATGGTTGACTGAAAACAAATGCCGTGACGTCTGCATGGAATCTACCGGCAAATACTGGGTTCCTGTGTTTAACCTTTTGGAGGACGAAATGAACGTCACCATCGCTAATCCCAAATGGGTGAAAGCTGTCAAAGGAAACAAAGACGATACCAAAGATTCCAAATGGATTGGGGATTTGTTTCGATTAGGTCTGGTTCCCGGAAGTTATATCCCCTGTAAACCAATCCGTATCCTGCGTGAATTTACAAGATACCGTTACAAGCTGACTTCCTGCCGTACCAGTGAGAAGAACAGATATCAGAATGCACTTACTGTTTGTAATGTCGCATTAGATTCGGTTGTTTCCGATATCTTTGGGAAATCAGCTACATCTGTTATTGATTACCTGATCGAGCAATCCGGCAATTCCATCAACCACGAAGAAATAGCCTCCAGACTCCTCCGTTCTCTAAAGAAGAAGTCTGACAGTGTCATTGAATCCATCGAAGGGTATCAGATGACTGACTCCCAAAAATACCGTATGCGCCTCATCCGCGCACATCTGGATTATATCACATCTACGATAAATGATATAGACACTATGCTTAATTCTTTGATTGCTCCTTATGAGAATGCTGTCCAGTTACTGTGTACCATTCCGGGTGTTGACCGTAACAGTGCAATCACTGTTATCTCCGAGATTGGTACGGATATGACCCCGTTTTCTAATTCCAAACGCTTATGCTGTTGGGCGGGATTAACTCCCGGTAACAATGAATCTGCTGGTAAAAAGAAATCTGTCAGAATAACACGTGCCGGTGTCTACCTCAAACCTGCATTAGTACAAGTTGCTCATGCAGCCGTAAAATCTGATAAGTGGCCTTACTACAAGCAGAAATATGAACGTATTATGAAGCGCCGTGGTAAAAAACGAGCCATCATTGCTATCGCCCGAATGATTCTCACTGCTGTCTACCAGATGCTGTCTACTGGAGAAGCGTGGAATCCGAGCGATTTATACAAAACTGATATGCCCAACCCCCTAAAAGAGAAACAGAAGGAAAAGGCTATCAGGCAGGCCAAGAAGCTGCTTATCAGCGAAGGGATAATTTCCGAATCGCAATTAGCCTCTTAACACTTTACAGCAATACATTTTTTCAAAGGCTGCCATAAGACAGCTTGTTAAAGTGCGCCATTTATTGGCTGCCCTCTACTTTCTTTCACAGTATCTCCTTTCATAAACTTACAATAAATCCGTATGTTTCTTTTTACATCCCTCATTATATCCTGCACTATAACAAATTGTTTAACCATTCATATTGTCAATTACTCATCACCCAAAAATAACAGGCTTTTAATTTCCCAACCACAGTTTGTGGGAGATTCAATTCTCTTATAAATAATCTGCCAAATAAGACCAGCGTAAGTGACAAAGAGGCATATGTGTTACATCACAACATGGTTGACAGTATCACTCTTTACAACAAAATTTACTTCGTTATAACTACACCTGATATAAAATTTTGTTAAAAATTTTTCTGTATATGCAAATATACGACAATTTGAGCTTGTGTAAGCAGGATTTTCTTTAATTACTTTGATTTGGTTCTGTTTTATCTTGTATATCAGTTTTTGTAATAGTTCAGTTTTCAGCTTCCTGTTACAATCATCAAGCCATGCAAGATCACTTTGTAGTATTAAAACCACGTTCTATGACTTGATGCATCTCTGTCACCACGCAGTTTCATATGACTTGTAAACCCATAATCTGTAGTAAATGCAAAACTCTAAGCTGTGCTGTAACAACTGCTTGCACACTCTTCACTCTCCTAAGTTACAAGTATACGCATTAAATATTTATTGTGTTTATTTACAAGTCCGACTACTACTAACTTTTTTACTATGAAAATCTATGATTTTCATAGTAAAAAAGCACCACTCCAAGTGATACTCCTTCATATGTACTACATCAGATAATTTATACTGTTCTCATCCAGGTCCTGCAATGCCATAGCATTCTGCGCTTCCTCTGTCTGAAGTCTATTAATATAAAAAGAATATTTCATTCTGCAC
Source organism: Lachnospiraceae bacterium (assembly GCA_949383255.1). GTDB lineage: Bacteria > Bacillota > Clostridia > Lachnospirales > Lachnospiraceae > COE1. The sequence continues at coordinate 6,227 of CASJPF010000073.1, forward strand.
TCAAAATGTCCTTTCTTCATCTCCCTTACTTTATCAACTTTAATCAGATAAGAAACCCCTTGTTTCAAAAAAGCTTTTTCAATTATCTTTTTTGTACTCTCGTTATAAGTTTCTACAAAAGCGACCTCTCGTCCTAGTTTCTTCTCTGTCATTCCTGCCACATCCTTTATCTCTGATATACTATTATAGTATAGACCGAAATCCCCAAAAAGTACAGTTGAAATATTCACTAATAAATGATTTTAGATTAATAATTTTTTAGTGACAATTAAAATCAAACATTACTCTATATTTCTGATAAACCATTTTGCAAATAACTATATCAATAACACAAAATATTTCTTCAAGGATACCTGATAAAAAATATAGATGCAATGGAGCATGACAAATTTTTGTCAATTAATAAGGTGATTTGCCTTGTCAAGATACAATTAAAAAAATAGGAAAATTATTTAGTATCGTTCATTAAAAACATGCTCTAACACGCCAAAAACAGTTATAACGATTTGCACGATTGTCAGATTCTAACTCTATTTTAAATACTATTTATATAAATGGCAACTACTTTTACACACAAATTATTATATAGACCATACAAAAATGTAAAACCTAAAAGCAAAAATCCCATCGCCAAAAGCGATTTCTAATAAATTTTTGCTGTAACAGGTCAGCTTGTCCGAACTGTTACACATCATTGTAACTTTATGTTTTTTTTACTTTTTAAGGGTTGCAATTTTATTAGTTTTCATGATATACTATATTTACTTTGCAGGATTAGTACATCGGTAGTACATCGGCTTCCCAAGCCGAGGAGGCGGGTTCGATTCCCGTATCCTGCTTTTTTGTTTTATTGTGAACTCCCCATTGTCCAAAGCCAATGGGTTTTCTACTTTTGCGACCTCATAACCAAACAAGTTTGACTTAACTATAATCTCCACAAATTTTCATCTAGACAGTCCCCCTATAATAGTATATACCATATACTTGTATATTTTATGTACTGAGAGATTTCTTGGTTTTCACATTATATTTTCTATCAGAACCATGTATATACAATTATCAATGTCCGTGTGAATCAATCATAACAAAAAAATATATGCTGTAACAACCTCTAGTTTTATGATCTTAATCCATCACCTAAAACGAGTGAAGCCGCAACCACATTGTTTTAAAATTGATAAACTACTATAATATAAACTAAAAGTAATAAAACAGAAGGGACCAACTATATGGAATATGTAAAAGAAATATTTGCACAATATAATAAACAATGTATCCGAGTTTATCAAGCATATAATCCTACAATAGCAAAGGAAGCAATTTCACTACAAACATTTGGCGAAAATTTCAACATAAATCGTATGACATGGATAAAACCATCTTTTTTGTGGCTTATGTATCGTTCTAACTGGGGAACTAAGAAAAATCAGGAATGTATTTTAGCTATAGACATATATCAATCAAACTTTAATGAAATACTGCAAAAAGCGGTTTTGACATCACCAGACTCTACAAGCTATACAAGTGCACAATGGAAGAGAGCCTTTGACAAAACTACTGTGTATTGTCAATGGGATCCAGATAGAAGTATAAATGGAAATGCTATCAACCGCGCAGCAATCCAAATAGGACTAAAAGGAGATACATTAAGAAATTTTTTAAGTGTAGGTATTTATCACATAGAAGACTTAACTCCATTGGTAAGGAAATGGAATGAACAAAGAAAAAATGGAAAACTGAACTCTAAAGATTTGCCAGTAGAGAGAATTTATCCGGTTAAGGAGAAAAGCATTAGAAACAGGCTGAACATGAAATAATAATTTTTATTTGTAGGTAGTTGTCTGTTTAAATATTTCAACGGAAAATTTCTTAGTAATATGAAATAAAAGATTGTTCCATTAGCAACTATATAATATGAATTTATTTTTTCATTTTACTTTCTGAAATACGATTATAAATTTGAGTAAACAGCGAATAAGGAAGATTTGCCTCCCCTATTCGCTGCATAATCTGTACGTCACTATATGTCATACTCTCTACACAAGTTTGTGCATAAAAAATATAAAACATAATAATTCAAAAAATCTCTCCAATACTCAAAATTTGAAAAAATGTGCTACACACTCCATACTGGCATTCATAATTTTTTCCGTAGTTTATTATCTGCTGTCCTCAAACTATTCTGTTTCAAATATTATCTGCCTGTAAGTTATATTCTTGTGTATAGTCTCTATAAATCTATCTAACCCAGCCCTGTCACAAATCACACACGCCTCATTCAATCCCTCAATCCATTCATTTCCGGAGGAACATTGTACCAGATGGCTAGCAACACAAGCCAGTCTTCTCCCCTGCTTAATAGCGCCTCGAACAGTATGCATAGTGCCACTGTCATATGATGCCTCTATCACAAGTACTCCACCACTAATGCCACTTTGTAAGCGGTCTCTCTCCACATATTGATACTTCTGTATTGGGACCGAAGGAAAATATTCGCTGACAAGGCAGCCACCGTTTAACAACAACCTTTTTGCAAGGTCACAGTTGGAATATGGTACAATGTGATCTAATCCGCACGGCATCACTGCAACACAAGTTCCACCAGCAGCAAGTGCCCCATAAAATGCATGTGTATCGCAACCCAGAGCAAGCCCATTCACCACATTTATATTTTTCTTACCTAATTCATACCCTATCTGATATGCTATTTTTGCTCCTCGTTCAGATACCTGCCTGCTTCCAATCACCGCAATATTGTGTCTTTGATTGATAACTTTAATATTACCTCTATAATATAAATAATTGGGTGCTCTTGTGATGGAAGCTAACTGTTGGGGATACTCTTCTTTTCCTATTTCAGTCCATTTAATTATATTTTTCTGAAAGATTCTTCTCATCTCCCAACTATTATTTTTTTAATATTATACTTGTCTTTTCTTAATACATTTCACCATTACAACATCTTCTCTCACCTAAAAAGATGAAATTTTCCTCTCGCAAAGTAACAAACTGTTCCACATTCTGGGCAATCATAAATGTTAGTAAAGAGACTTCTTGTCACAAAAAGTTAAAATCCGTTCAAAGTAGATCTGCAGTTTTCCCTCAAAAATATAAATTGGCACAGGTTGTTTCAAATCATACACTTGCGCATAAATGTCGCCCTCAAAGAAAAAAACTACCACCTGTTTCTTATAAGGATCAAAAATCCAATACTCACGCACGCGGGCATTTTCATATTTCTCTAACTTTTTGAAGTAATCTTTCCGTTTTGTAGCAAAAGAAACAACCTCCAACACAAAATCTGGTGCACCAAACACTTTTCCCCGTAATATCTTTTTTTTGTCAAATAAAATAATAATATCTGGCTGCATCATGGTTTTATTATCACAGTCGAGCTGCACATCAACAGGAGCGATACCTGCTTCACATTCTCTGTTATTTTCTATTATATAATTTGCAATTTGCCTATAAATCTCACCTGTAATTTTCTGATGACCAAATGTAGGAGTAGCCATATCATACAGCACACCATCAATCAACTCTACCCTAATTTTATCTGATGTGACAAAATAATCTTCTATTGTATATTCACCCTGCTTCTTTTCCACCGAATCTTTATAGGAAAATATTGTATTATCCTGCAATTTCATATTGTACTTTTGTTCCGTTAATACCTGTTCTAATGCCTGAAGTGTCGCGTAGCGCGGGTGAGCTGTCTCCCCAGAAAAAATCTTCTGTACAGTACCAAGCGGGACTCCCGATAAGTTGGAAATCTGAGCATAGCTATACCCCTTCTGCAATTTTTTCTGCCTCATTTCTTCTATAGTCATAATATCCTCTCAAATATTTCTAATTAACTTTCCGAGTCTTTTTGTACTTGGTCACAAATAAAATTCTCACAGACTCTATTCATAAAACACCGAATAATCTTATTATACCCATTTCATTCCATTTGTCAACCGTTTTGTTTCCGTTTTTCTTAAAGTTCACTCCTTTTCTATCCATTTTTCTCTTGTTCATAAGCACGCTTTTTTAATTCCTCTTCCGACCCTAGATAAATATATTTCTCTAATATAGGCAATGGTTTCTTTTCTGTAATTTCAAAAAGCTCATAAATTATAGATGGAATTTTGTGTTCAAACTGTATTAAACTAAGTTCATGATTTCCTCACATCGCACAGTCTGATGGGCGTGTCCTAAACGCCGTAAAAAACATAAAATCCTAGAATAACACTTTTGAATTGAATTTGACTGTATTTTCCAGCCTTTACTAAATGCAATCGCCTCATATTGCTGGCCAATTGGTATATCTGTCTCTGCATATGTATGATGAGAATATAAGCTATTTTCTGCAAATTTATTCTTTTGGTATATATCATAGGCAGTCTGTGACAAAATGCCCTTTTCTGTACAGTACTCTTCAATCTCAGGAAATAACTCCTATCTCACAAATAAAAGATTATATCGCGCCAACAACCTAATACAATGTCCCATTATTACTTATTACTTCTCCATTCTTTTTCCAAAAATTGTACTACAAATTATCTATCATTTATTAAATAACACAAACAATAATTTCGCACACAAAATACTAAAAGAAAAGTATTTTGACACATACTTTTCACTACTGTTGCAAAGGCATAAAAAGCAACCAATAACACTTCTATATATCTAAACACTTGACATAGCAGTAACATGATACTATGATAAGATTATAATAACAAGGAGTAAACAAATATTATGAATCCTTTCTCATTTGACCAACTTTATATTGAGTATGGTACTATTCAGCCTCTTTCGGATAAGGAACAGAACACTGGTGTCCTGTTTTGTGTGCGCTGGAAAGGCGGATTGACACTGCGGTTCTCTAATCGTTGGTCTTATTACTGGATTATGGTTGAAAAAGACGATTCTATTTTTCAAAGTATTCGTCTCGACAAGGAAAAATATGTGATGGAAAAATTACAGAAAAGTATTCGAGACATTGAGCGTGGAGCATTTTCCAGAAGAAAATCCACTGCACAGCTTGTTTCTGAAATTGTTCAACAAAGACAGTTAACTTCTTGCATGAACAATACCAAATGGGATATGTTTCGCACTGCTATGTTAGAAGAAATGCCCTTTCCTCCTCCTTATGAAATTAAGACTCTTTTTGATAATGAAATTGCATTTATTAATTATTTTATTACAAATGACGCCAACTATCGGGGTTGCTATATTGATGAGGATTTTGTCAATCTAAATTATAAGGTGATTGAATATCTAGTGGTAAAGACGCGATATTATGAGACAATTGGCGGAATGTTGGTGCAGCAAAGAGTCTATCATGATGCGACAACACAATTTCTTGAGTTGATGAAAAAATACCATATTCCATATGTTCCTTGTGAAAAGTCCAATGATACATTTTTTATTTATGGCTATCGCTAAGACAGCTCATATGGCTCCTACCTTCCATCCACTTTACCAGCATCTGATAAGAGTCGAATGATATTATCATAATTTTCTGGACGATGAGGAAACATACAGTTTGTACAGTCTTTGATTTTGCTCCCACCATTTTCTATATATGTCGGATTTCCCGGACAGTTTTCTCTAAGATATAATGGACAGAAGCAAAACAGACAATTCAATACTTCCATGCCTTGATGACATGGAAAATAGATGCAATCTTTATTTTCAAAAAAACGATATGAATACATTTAGCATTCCTTCCTTATCTAAAATTCTTAATTCTCAATTTAGAAATTAAACGATACTATTACCAGGACAACACAATATGTTTGTCTGCAAAAGCACAAACGGACGTATTGGAATTGTAAACAGTATTTAATTGATTAGTTAATTCATATTCAAAGACAGAATACTCCCCGACGGACGGGCTTTTTTGATAAATCAAGAATTGGCGAATTTTGTCGATACGGTTTATGTTCCACGGCTTTGATCTCTCAAAAACCGCCGTGGAAGAATGGGCGTGTGAAAATCCCCCTGCTGTACGACGGCTTTTTTCTTTTGCCATCGTGCGGCAGAATATTTTCAATATTTATTGTTCAAAGAATTTGTAAGAAATTATTTAACGTCCGATGTGCTTTGTGTATTCTTCTACTTGTCTGGTAAAGCCAATTACATCATCTACTATATCACCAATTTGGAAATCTGCCTGTACAGTGATTTCGTTTGCTGATATAGGGTTAAGCCGTTGATATAATGTTTTAATCCCGATAACAGAAGCAGTTGTTATTCCCATATTCTTTTTTCTTTCTTCCTTGATAAAGTAACTTAACTGTCTTTTTTCTGAAAATGCTCACGGGTAAATGAATCAATATGCTTCGTAAATGTTTTAGCACCATTTGCAAATTTGGCAATATCAGAGATGGAAGTGCTAAACGGAAAGGAGCCGCTCTCTGTATCGTTGGCTCCTTCCTCCGCTTTTTTCGACTTTGAGCTATCCCTTTGTTGCCCATAATAAACTTCACTAACTTCTGTAATAGATTTTGCTGTAACCCGTGCGATAATCCTTAATAAATCTTTATCTATCACCGAATGATCCTCCGGGATTCTTATTTATTGGAGGATCCGTTGTGTTTGTCAATCCATTCCTGTGTTTTTTCTACCATCCTGCCGGCACCGGGAAAAAACTTCTGAATAAGCTTCAAAACCCCGACAGTACCACCGAGAGCACATACGATAATGACCGGAACTAATAAAATCTGTAATAATGATGACATAATAATTTCCTCCTATTCATGATTAAACATTTCAGCAAAAATTTTTCTTGTTTCATCTTCCGATGCACGCATAATTTCCTCGACGATTTCCATTTTGCCTTTATCTTCTGTACCTTTTTCTTCCTTATCACTTAACGCAAAATCACAGTTAAACATTTCAGCAAAAATTTTTCTTGTTTCATCTTCCGATGCACGCATAATTTCCTCGACGATTTCCATTTTGCTTTTATCTTCCATAACTTTCTCCTCCTCGCTACTTGACGCAAAATTATTCGTTCTGTTAGCTCCGCAACTGCACAAAAGCAAACAGCATATTATTGGCGGAACCCAGAAATGTAAGTGACGCATACGTTTACCTCCTGTCTTTCCATTTTATAAACCGAAAATACTGAAAATCATTTTAATTGTCCCTATGGTAGACGCTTTTATGATTTTCCATACAATAGAGAGCAGTTCCATATCAATTTCCTCCTTTCTGTCTAACTTGTGGGATAAACTGCGATGCCAGCCGTCCCCGTCCCTGGTGCTTCACATAGAAAAATCCAATTACGCTAAAAAATATTGCACCGATAAAATTCACAAACAAATCTTTCATTGTGTCGATAATGCCAATATCCAGATACCCGTCAAAACAAATAATCTGTCCGTCTGCTAAAGTAATTGTGGTTTTTGAAATATCTTGTACGGTTACTAATTCTGTACCGTAGAGCGTACCAAGCCTTGCAGACGAAAATGATGTAACCACAAAATCCTTTTGCATATCGAATAGAAAAATTTGATCTGCGGCAAACTCGAAAAACTCCCATAGCACACCCACTGTCATAGAAAAACAAAATGCAGAAACAGCAAGATATATTGGTGATAGTTTAAGTGATGTGTGTTTGCTCCGGTTAAGCATATCTATCAGCGCAAAACCTACAGCAGCACATAAAAAGCCATTAATTATATGAAGAATGGTGTCCCATCCTTGTATTCGCGTATAACAATTTCCTATCTCACCCATTATTTCAGCAGCAAATACAAAGCAAAGAATAATCACTTCCATTGTTGTTGGGAGCTGTATTTTCAATACCCTTTCCAGAATCGACGGCATTGAAATTAAAGTCAGAGTCAATATGCACAACAAAATGTGATCGTAATTACCAATATAAGCTGCCCGGATAAGCGTCAATAAGGTTAATACCCGAAAAAAAACAAAAACGCCCAATGTCACGTTGCTATTGTAAAGTTTTGGTGCAAAGGAACGTCCCTTTTTGCGGCAATATAGATACCAACCGAACAGTAATAACATGGTTAATGCGATAACAATAAAAATTTCAACTACCCGTATCATGATTGCTTATGTTTATCAAAGATGGCGTGAAAGGCTTTTTTTTAAAGCTGGAAGATAAGCCTTATAGGTATCACAATAACAGCCACGCTAAATGATGTAACTAACATAATAACAGGAACTTTTAATACATCTGCCCAACTCGGCACTAATGAAAATAACTCATTCATGGATTCACCACCCTTTCACCTATGAAAAGTAATTGAAAAGCAAACATATAATCTCACTTCTTACATAAAGTTTTTTGATATACATATGTTGATTTTCTTTGTTAATTTTAGTATACTCAATAAGAAGAAAAAAACAATCAGCAATATTTTTCTATGTGCTACTTTGTAAACATATATTGAAAATCTGTATGAAATGGGGGATTTTTTATGGGACAGGACGCGCGTGTACGTTATACAAAGATGATTATTCAAGTCAATTTTATCTCTCTTTTGAAACAAAAACCCTTAAACAAGATTACGGTAAAAGAAATATGCACTCTGGCAGAAATCAATCGTGCCACTTTTTACAAGTATTATGCAGATGCTTATGACTTGATGGAAAAAATTGAAGATGAAATGCTACTGGAATTACAGGAAACAATGCAGACTTCAATCCACGATGGAGTTAGTAAAACGCTTACAAGAATATTGGAAAAGATGAAAGAGGACTACTCTGTTTATGCAGCATTATTCTCTAATAACGGTGATACCAACTTTCCCATGAAAATATTTCGTATGTGTTATGGCAAATTTGAAGGTTATATTCACAAAAAATATCCAAACTTGTCTGAAGCACAAAGGGCATGGATTTATGTTTATACCGCGCAAGGCAGTAGCGGAATTTTGAATTGTTGGATTTCGGATGGATTGAAAGAAACTCCGGCAGATGTAGCAAAATTCATTGAACAACTGATTTCAAACACTTTGAATAATTTTTCCTGGTAAAATGGTTGATTATCTCAAAAAAGCCTTGATTTACGGGCATACACACAGAATTTCAAGCTATATTTACTACCAATTTACTACTTTTGAGGAAAAGAGCCTTGATATGCGCCTACCCCCTGCGAGTACAGAAAGCCCAAAGACCATAGCACACCAGCATTGAAAGAATAAATGAAAACTAAATACGACACAGACGCGGCGTTTCTTACTTCCCAACCGGGCGGGACAGGAACGCTGCTTTTTTATGCCCTCATGTTACGCATTAGAAGTAAAAAAGCCTTCATTTACAAGGATTTTCAGACGCATTTCTAACGGGGTAAGGGATTTATACCCAAACCCACCAAAACGAGGTTTTAATGCGTAACAAAGACCACGAAAAGGAGTGATGAAACTATGGCAGTTTTCCGAGTAGAACGCAACAAGAGCTATACCGTTATGAGCAATCACCACTTACGCAATAAGCAACTGACCTTAAAGGCAAAGGGGCTTTTATCGCAACTGCTGTCACTTCCCGAAGATTGGGACTATACCCTTGCGGGGCTGTCACAGATCAACCGGGAAAGTATCAACGCAATCCGCACTGCTGTATGGGAGCTTGAAAAAGCCGGGTATATCAAACGGCGGCAGGGGCGCGACGAGAAAGGCAAAATGACCGCCATTGAATACACCATTTACAAGCAGCCCCAGCCGCCGGACGACATCCCGCCAGGTTGGATAACCCGATATTGGAAAATCCAACACTGGACAATCCGATATTGGAAAATCCGACATCGGGTTATCCGACGGCGGAAAATCCAACGCAATTAAATAAAGATATACAAAAAACTGACTTACCAAAAAAAGAAAAAATAATTACTGATTCACAAAATACTGATTCCATTCCTATTCTTTCCCCTAACCCCTCACCTTACAAGAAAGCGGCTGCGCCGCCGGAATGGAAGCGAAAGGAAACGGACGCACAGACAGCCTTTGAGATTTACCGAGAGATCATCAAGGACAATATCGACTATGACATTCTCACGCAGGATATGAAATTTGACGGGGACAGGCTGGACGAAATTGTAGACCTCATGCTTGAAACTGTATGCACCCGGAAAAAGACAATCCGCATTGCTGGGGATGACTGCTCCGCCGAACTGTAAAGGCAAAGTTTATGAAGCTGGACGGTGAGCATATCCGCTTTGTGCTGGACTGTATGCGGGAGAACACCACCAAAATCCGCAACATCAAGCA
>CASJPF010000074.1 GCA_949383255.1 Lachnospiraceae bacterium
TGCATATTATATCGGGTGTATGATGGATCAGGAGCTTCTGAAACGGATTCTTATTAAAGCATTGGAAGATGCAGGTATAAAAAATATTGTGAAAGAAGAGTTCCCTGTTATTGTACGTAAAGGAATGAATGATTTTGGAAAGAGCGTATGGTTCTATCTGAATTATTCTGAAAAGGAGCAGATGGCATTATATGAAGGTTCTGATGGACGGGATGTTTTAACGGGTGAGTCTGTAAAACACCAAGATAACATTTCTATCCCGGCATGGGGTGTGAGGATGATTGGAGGGTAAGATTGAATCATAGAAGGGTACATTTCCCGTGGTTTGCCGCATGCTTGCTAAAGCCGAACGGGGTGAGGATGGACTGATACCCCGCCCACAGAGTGGCGTATCGCACGGGTTAGGCCACAGCACCTTTCAAAAGGCGGGCTGATCCTGCACAGTGACCAAGGAATTCAGTATTTTGAAACACAGCAGGAGGAAGTTATAAAGAAAAAGAGTGAGAGCATGGTAACAAAAGATGTGCTTGTTATGGATAGTAAGAAACGATAAGTAAGCTGTTCCCTTGAATTGGACTTAGGTTTGATTCAAGGGGATTTTTTATTGGCTATTATGAGTGATATAGGTATCAGAGTCGTTTAGTCATTAAATTGTCACTTTTATTTGATATAATATAAAGTATGAGTGGTTTGCTTACAAGGATAAATTTCATAAGTTTTAGTAATACATATTTTATTGGGTGTTAGCTGTCCGATAAATATAAAAAAGGTGGAGGATAGATTTGGTTGATTTATATTATATTGAAGACGATTTAAATATTGCGTTTGCTGTCAAAGAATATTTAGAACAAAAGAATTTTAAGGTAACAATCTTTGCGACACTTGCAAAGGCAAAACAAGATTTGAAAGAACATGTTCCAACTTGTGTCTTATTGGATTGGAATATGCCAGACGGTCATGGAGATAGCATGTGTCAGTGGATTCGTAGCAATTGGAAAGAACTTCCGGTTATATTTCTTACTGTCCGCAGTGATTCAATAGATATCGTATCGGGATTTAGAAGTGGTGCGGATGATTATGTTGTGAAACCCTTTGAATTGGAGGTATTGTATTCTCGAATTATGGCATTATTGCGCAGGACAGGTAATGTGGCAGAACAGTATCTCTCCTGTGATGGGATTATGATTGATCAAAACCGTCATACCGTTTTTTGTTATTCGGAGGAAATAAGGTTAAGCGAGGTGGAATATCAGTTGCTTTTGTATTTAATGCAAAATAAAGGAAAAACGGTTACAAGGGAAAAAATCTTGGAGCAGGTGTGGGATGTGAAAGGAAATTATGTGAACAATAACACATTAACCGTTACTATAAAGCGAATGAGGGATAAACTTCATCAGCCAGAGTGCCTTAAAACGGTCAGAAGCGTAGGTTATCGTATGGAGGATACAATATGAGTGGAAAGAAAAAGATATTGGTTACTCTGGGATTTGTGTTATCTGTTAGTCTGATTGCCTCCGTTATTTCTGTTCTGGTTGTTTCTTCCTATTACAATTGCCTTCAGTTTGAGTTGCTGAATACGGTTTGTAGCGAAGTGGTGGAGCAGGAGCCAGAGGCAAAAAAGATAATCGCTGGTGCACTAAAAGAATATAAAAGCGGAAATCCTGATGGTGTTGCAGAAGATGATATTTTATCTGCATTAGGCTATTGTACCTCTGACTTTTCGGGCTCTACCTATGGTCAGAATATTTTATTTGCGGCAATAGGTTTTATAGCAGGGATTTTACTGTTTACTTTTACTTTTTTGTATCGAAATAAAATGGAAGTTATACGAATTCGGGATTTAGCAGAGTATATTGAACAGGTAAATACTGGAAAAGCAACTGTCCTTTCCACTTCTGGGGAGGATGATTTTTCAAAACTGGAAGATGAAATCTATAAAACAGTGACATTTCTTTGTCAGACAAAGGAATCGGCAGTGCTGGTAAAGAATGATTTTGCGGAAAATTTGTCTAATATTGCACATCAGATCAAAACACCGATTACAGCCATTTCTTTGTCTATTCAAATGATGAGACAAGAAACCAATCATAAAAACCTAGAGCAGATAGAGAAACAACTTTTGCGGTTAACACATCTGGAGGAGACTCTGTTAGTGCTATCCCGGCTTGATGCTGGAACATTGATTTTACAAAAAAATGAAGTAGATGTATTCACATTACTTGTTCTCGCGGCAGATAATTTGCACGAGCTGTTTATCAACTATGATGTTTCTGCTGATATACCGGAAAAAGGTGAGATGTGTGTCATTGTAGATATGGACTGGACTATGGAAGCTGTCATGAATCTGATGAAAAACTGTATGGAACATAATCCAGGGGGAACAATCCATTGCTCCTATGCACAGAATCCATTATATACAGAGATTTTGATTTGGGATGATGGAGAGGGGTTTGCAAAAGAGGATATTCCTCATCTGTTCGAAAGGTTTTATCGGGGGCAAAATGCAGGTAAGGGTGGCATTGGGATTGGGTTGTCTTTGTCAAAAGAGATCATCGAACGTCAGAATGGGACGATACGGGCAAAAAATAAGTCTGGTGGTGGAGCTTTTTTTGAAATCCGTTTCTACAGTCACTAAGTTGTAACTTTCGTTTGATATACTATTTATTGTAAATGTTGTAGTATGCAGCAGGAAGGAGATTAAAATGGAAATTTTGAAATGTGAAAGTGTCCGAAAGATATATGGTTCGGGAGATAATCAAGTAATAGCACTTGATGGGATTGATTTATCCGTAGGTAAAGGTGAATTTGTGGCAATTTTAGGTGCTTCAGGATCAGGAAAATCTACATTGTTACATATACTTAGCAGTGTGGACAAGCCTACTAGCGGAAAGGTTATAATAGATGGAACTGACCTTTCAAAATTGAACCAGACACAAGCGGCAATTTTCAGACGGAGAAAGGTAGGTTTGGTATATCAGTTTTACAATTTGATTCCTACCCTTACAGTACAGAAAAATATACTCATGCCACTTGCTCTCGATAAGAAAAAACCAAATCAGGAATATTTTGAAAAGGTGGTTAGTTCTCTTGGTATCGCTGACAGATTGGAAGCGTTGCCCAATCAGTTATCTGGTGGTCAGCAGCAGAGGGTTGCAATTGCACGTTCTTTGATTTACCGTCCGGCTCTGCTTTTGGCAGATGAACCGACTGGAAATTTGGATCAGAAAAATTCCAAAGAGGTAATAGATATGCTGAAACTCTCTAATCGCAATTTGGAACAGACCATTTTACTGATTACTCATGATGAGAAGGTTGCTCTGGAGGCAGGGCGTATTATTATGGTTGAGGATGGGCATATCATCAGTGATGAGCGGCGGAGGTAATGAATATGTGGAAAGATTATTCATCAGGTTATATTAAGAACAATCGTTCTTCTAGAATGTCTGTGGTAAGTGCGGCGTTTATTTCAGCATTGCTTTTAGCTTTATTGTGCGGACTATTTTATAATGCATGGAAGTATGAAGTTGAGAGAATTGAACTAAAGGAAGGCGGTTGGCAGAGTCGGATTATCGGGAAATTTTCACAGGAAGATGTAGAAACCATAGAGAATTATGCCAATGTAAAAGAGGTGGTGGTAAATGAGAAGGGATATGCGGGAGCGGAACCTGCAATAGATATTTATTTTGATGATATGAAATCTGTATTTTCGGATACTCCCCGTATTGCGGAACTGACTGGAACTTTGCCGGAAAATATTGTTTATAACTATGAACTTTTGGCAATGTACTTGATTCGTGGCGAAGGGGATAGCGCACCAAGACTTTTGTTTCCGATGTTTCTATTGGTTACATTGATAGTATCGTTTTCACTGATCATTATTGTTCATAATTCTTTTGCGGTATCTATGAACGCAAGAATACATCAATTTGGTATTTTTTCAAGTATAGGAGCCACGCCAAAGCAAATTCGGTCATGTCTTTTACAGGAGGCAGCTGTTCTCTGTGCAGTTCCGGTTATCGCTGGCAACCTGTTAGGCATAGTAGGGAGTATGGGACTTTTGCAAATGGTAAATGTTCTGTTGGGAAGCGATATTGCAGGAAGGCATAAAGCCATTTTTGGTTATCATCCGCTGGTTTTAATATTGACATTGTCAGTAACGATTATTACTATATGGATTTCTGCATGGCTGCCAGCCAGAAAATTGAGTAAACTGACACCATTGGAAGCAATCAGAAACAGCGGCGAATTGCAATTAAAGAGGAAAAAAAACTCCCGTTTACTCACGTTTTTTTTCGGTGTGGAGGGAGAACTGGCTGGCAATGCATTAAAAGCACAGAAAAAAGCCCTGCGGACAGCATCTTTATCACTTGTAATTTCATTTATGGCTTTTGCGGTCATGGAGTGTTTCTTTTCTCTTTCTGCAATTAGTACAAGGGAAACCTATTTTGAGAGGTATCAGGGGGTATGGGATGTGATGGTTACTCTTAAAGATACGAAAGTGGATGATTTTGAAGATATAAAGGATATTCAGCAGTTTGCCGAAGTGAAAAGCGCCATCGCATATCAGAAAGCTGTGGCAAAGAGGATGCTTACAGAGGAAGAAGTGAGTGCGGAAATGAAATCTTTTGGTGGATTTTCTCATGCGTCTAACTATGTAACACAGACAGATGGCGGCTGGCTGGTAAATGCGCCGATTGTTATACTGGACGATAACAGTTTTTTAGCATATTGTAAGCAGCTTGGTATTACGCCACGACTTGATGGGGCAGTGATTTTAAATCAAATCCGTGATGTGACAAACCCAGATTTTCGGCATCCGGTTTATATGTCCTATGTCAATGAAAACACAACAACTGTTTTAAGACAGTCTGGTAATGAAGAAATGATTGCGGAAATACCTGTTCTTTCCTATACAAAAGAAACTCCTGTTTTGAGGGAGGAGTATGCAAAAATTGATTATTATGAGTTGGTGCATTTTATCTCAACTTCAGAATGGAAAGAGGTAAAAGGGCAAATCGGGGGATCGGAAGAAGATTGCTATATCTGTGTCAAAGCAAAAGAAGATGTAACTTTAGAAGAATTGAATATGTTGCAGAATGAGATTGCAAGTCTTTTAGATGGAAAATATACAATAGAACAGGAAAATCGTATTCAGGAATATGAAACTAACGAGAATCAGATACAAGGGATGATGATTATATTGGGAGGTTTCTGCACTCTGCTTTCAATCATTGGTATTGGTAACGTATTTTCCAATACATTGGGATTTGTACGGCAAAGGAAGAGAGAATTTGCAAGGTATATGTCAGTTGGTTTAACACCAAAGGAACTAAAAAAAATGTTTTGCACAGAGGCATTGGTAATAGCTGGGAAGCCGATTTTAATCAGTCTTCCACTTGTACTAATTGCGTTGTGGTATCTGCTGCGGATGAGTTATGTAGAAGTGGGAGTTTTTATGTCTGAGGCTCCATTGATACCTATCATTTTATTCATGTTAGCGATTTTAGGCTTTGTAGCATTGGCGTATTATCTTGCATGGAGAAATGTGCGTAAAATTAGTCTGGCAGAGGTACTTAGAGATGATACTATGATGTAAAAAAATAAAAATTTTGCAAGTGCAGGCTTTCAATTCTCACTTTGAGATTTGAATGATAAAAATCAAAAACAAAGGAGGTGACAGGTATGAGTGAAGAAAAGAACTACAATACAGAGCTAGAGGATACTGAAAATGATTTTCAGGAAGTGGAACTGAACGATTGTGATGTTCCAATTAATTGTCCATTTGGTCTTGATCCGGCAGAAGATTTATTCCCGAATCATCACTAGGTGTTGAGTGTAAAATCAAAAAGGGTATTGCTGTATGGCAAATCAAGTTATGTTACATAGATTTGCCATGCAGTTTTATCCAAGTTAAAGCGAATGGAGACAATAATGCTTTCTGATAATATAGTACTATTTGAAATAAATGGATATTTTGTATTAATTGATAATTATACATTAAATATGTTTTTGTTAAACGAATCAACATTTGCAGTTCTGAAAGAGATGAAAAGTGGTGGAACTAGAAAAGAAGCGGAAATACGATTTGGAAAAAATAAGGTTGACAAAATTTTTGAATACATAAATAAAATGATAGAAAAAGGTAAAATATGTTTTTTATCAAAAAGGAAATTTTTCAATGCCCAAACAATTATTGAGGAAATCAAACCTAAGCAACCAATGTTAGTGGAAGGTGTTTTTATGATTGCTCAAGAATGTAATATGTGTTGTAAGTATTGTTATGGAAGTAGTGGACAGTTTAATAATAGCAGTATTATGAGCAGAGAGATGGCTGAACAATTTTTTCTACTTTTCCTTAAAAATTCTGGAGATATTAAGCATCAAAAAGTTAAGTTTATGGGAGGAGAGCCGTTATTAAATTTCTCGACAATAAAGCATATTGTAGACTTTTGGGAGAATATTAAAATTCAGTTTCCAGGAAGGAAAGTAACTTTTTCGTTTACAACAAATGGGACACTTTTTACACCTGAAATTATCGAATATGTAAAAGAAAAACAAATAGGGGTTACTGTTAGTCTTGATGGACCAATTACAATTCAAAATAGTAATCGAAAATTTAGTGATGGAACAGATACTTTTGTTTCAGTAATAAAAGGAATAAAATTATTAGAACAGAATAATATAAAATTTACAATTCGTTCAACAGCGACTAGTGATACAGATTTAAATGAGCTATTTGATTATTTTAAAGAACATAATTATAGCTTGGTTAATATAATACCAGTTGATTTTCCTTTAAAAACGAAGCAAAGAGGATATCAATGGGATTTTTTGCAGTTTAAAAATTTTGTAAATAAAGAACAAGAACTTTTATTAAATGGATATGAGGATATTGCTGGAGGCAATACGAAATCTTTTAATGCCAAAATGGTTGAACGTAGATGTGAAAGCTTTATAATAAAAAATTTATTTTTTCCGTTTAAATGCAGTGCGGGATGGTGTAGTGCAGCATTTAGTACAGATGGATACATATATCCTTGTCAAAGAATGGTGGGAAAGGATAAGTATCGTATTGGTGATTATAAAAAGGGAATTTATGAAAAAGAAATAAAGAGTATTTATTTGAAGGTTTTAGAAAAGAGCGAAAAATGCAATTCGTGTATTGCTTTTATTTCTTGTAAAAGGAGATGTTTAGCGCAGATGGCTCAAGACAATGGTGAAATAATAGAAATATCCGATGAACTTTGTGATATTTATCGTAATGAGTTTAAAGAAACTTTGTTATTATATTTACAACATCAAAAAAGAAAATAGGAGAAAAAGAATGAATTTAGATGGAATTAATTTAGTTGAATATAATGCCAAGTATATGATAGTAGATTATTGGGCAAAAAAACCCGTTATAATAAGCAAGAGAGTTTATGAAATTATAATGAAGATTAAAAGCGGAATGCCAATTAGCTTGATTCAAAAATCTTATGATAGCTATTTAGTTGATACAGTATTGAATACCTTAGATAATCTAAAAACAAGAAAAGTACTTGATTTTTCTAATAAAGATTTTTATACAGAATGTAAAAATGCAATGAATCAATATAATGAACAAGAAATTGATATATTAGAAGGGAACATAATGATATCTCAAGATTGTAATATGGCTTGCAGATATTGTTATGGTGGTACATCTGGTACATATAATAAAAGAGGTTTGATGTCTATAGAAATGGGAGAAGAATGCTTTCGTTATATACTTTCATGTGGTAAAAGTAGAGCGTTTCAAAAAACGGTTTTCTTTGGTGGTGAGCCATTACTAAATATGCCGGTAATTAGACATATTGTATTGACTTGGGAAAAAATAAAAAATCAATACCATGGCAAAGAAATGTATTTTACATTGACAACTAATGGAACATTACTTACCTCTGAGATAGTAGAATTTTTTAAAGAGTATAATATAATCGTAAATATAAGTTTAGATGGACCAAAGGAAATACATGATTCAAATCGTATATTAGCAAATGGTAAGGAATCATTTGAGAAAGTGATACAAGGGATTGATCTTCTTAGAAAATTTGGACTTCCAATCTCTATTAGATCAACTATTACTAAGGGTACCGATCTTCATAAATTGCAAAATTTTTTTGAACAGGAAAATTTTGATGTTTATTCGATTGATATGGTAGATTATCCATTGCTTTGTCCTAAAAAATCATTTCAGTTTGATCTTAATTCATATGATGATTTTTTAAAGCAGCAAAGAGAAGTTGTTAGAATTGGCTGTGAAGATATTTATAAAGGAGATAAAAATTCATTTAGTTCTAAGCAAATGAGTTCATCGTATCAAAGAGCTAATAATAACAATGAGTATCCATTTTTATGTGGCGCTGGAAACTGGTTTATTGCAATTGGTCTTGATGGTTATATCTATCCATGTACTCGATTAGTGGGAAATGAAAAGTTTCGTATTGGAGATGTGTACAATGGATTATGTAAGAATAGTATGATTAAATTATGGGAGGAATTTTTGGAGGTTAGCAACAATTGCAATTCTTGTTGGGCAGCATCGAGATGTCATGGGAGATGCTTTCATCAAAAATTAAACGAGAACAACCAGATGGAACCATTGCCAAAAGAATTATGTGATATCTATAAGGAAAGCATCGCAGACTCTTTATTATTTACTATAGAAATGAAAAAATATATGGAGGAAAAAAAAGATGATTTTCAAGAAGCAATTTTAAGATACAATGCAAATCATATGATGGAAAAAATTAGAAAGGAAAAAAAATAGAATGGATAAAATATCTTCAATTAATATTAACAAAACAATTGTTTTGGAACTGAATTATCATTGCAATTTGCAATGTATTCATTGTTATATACCGGGAGATGAAAAAAAACAAAAAAAATATATGAATTTTGAGGAAGCAAAAAAAATATTAAATCAAGTAGCGGATTTAGGATTTCAAAGAATTGTAATAACTGGTGGAGAACCTTTAATAAATCCTGATTTTATTAAAATATACACATATGCATGGGAAAAGGGATTTATTATAAGTCTTTATACAAATGCGACATTGATGACTCAAGATATAAAAGAATTGCTTATCTTAAAAAAACCAGCATTAATAAAGATATCAATGTTCGGATGTGATGAGATTGCATATACCAAAATAACGGGACAAAACATGTTTTCCTATGTGTATCGCAATATTTTGTTTCTTAAACAGAATAAAGTAAATGTTGCAGTAAAAATCCCTTTGTTAAGGCAAAATAATCCCAATATGGTCAAGAAGATGCAAAAAGAATTAGCAGAGAGAAAAATTTCAACAAAAATTGAGGTTCGCATATTGCCTAGATATAATGGGGATACAGAAGTATTGAATTATAGGTATGAGCCTGAAGAAATTGTTGGGTTTAATATTGACAACGTACAAAGAAGTCTGCAAATGTTTGACCAAGTGCGTAAATCAAATAAGAAAGTAAAAGATATTAGAAAGTGTATTCAATGCCAACCATCTGTTATAAATCCTGAATGTAGATTGCAGTTATGTTTTTTTATGAGAGAATATAGTGTGGATTTACATACAATTCCTCTTAAAATGGCATTCTCCACTTTGACAAATATAATATCAGAAACTGAAATTGAAAATGAACAATTTGAATGTGGAGAGTGTGATAAACAATATATGTGTTTGTATTGTCCAGGTTGGGCAAAAACGGAGGTGGGAGCTGTAAATAAAAAAATACCTTTTTTATGTAATTTAATAAAAGGTTATGAAAACAAGTATATTCGTTTATTGAAGAATGAGAATCAGGAGGGATTAAGTGAGTAAATATAAATCTATTTTAATTTTAGATGTATCGCGCGAAATCTTAAAAAAAAATGCGTCAACGATTTTTGACATTCTGCCTGTTTGGAGATGGCTATGGTGTCAGCTTGTACGATTTAATATAACAGTAGATTTTTTTGAAGAACTAGAAGATAATTTTTTATTTACCTCCAAAAGATATGATTTGCTTTTAGTCAATATAGATAATTATGCGCCTAAGTTATTACATAATTTTTTATTAAAAATGCGGGAATATAACAGAAATATTGATGTTTATTTTTGTGGATATTTACCAACTGTCTTTCCAGATAAGCTTATGGAAGAATTTCATAATATTAATAAGATATTAAAAGGACCATTAGAAGTATCCTTAACAGAATTTTGCCGGGAATTATATGGCAATATGAATTTTGCATACCCTATAGAAAGTGAATTGTCAGAAGAACTAAAAATGAAATATTGTAAAAAATTTATGCCATCCTCAACAGGTATGATACAATCTTCTTCTGGTTGTCCTTGTATGTGTGCTTTTTGCCGTTATAGTGAGTTTTATCATGATTCTTTTCCAGGAATATATAAGCAATATTTGATTTGCGAAGTTATGGATGAAATAGAAAAATTGAATAAAGAATTTAACATTAATTATATGAGATTAACAGATAGTAATTTTTTGGGTTCTGGGAGATTAACTATTCAGAGGGCAAAAGAGTTTGCAGGGGCATTAAAGGAAAGAAATATACATATAAAGTTTTCAATACATTGTAGAAGCGATTGTATAACAGAGAGTGTGATCAGTCTTTTGGCAGAAGTGGGGTTGAAGTATGTTAGCATTGGAATAGAAAGTATGTCGCCAAGTCAACTTGAACGATATGAAAAAAAAGAAATTCCTGATAATCATTTTAAGGCGGTTAAAATATTAAAAAAAAATGGTATATCTATCCAAGGATATGCTATTTTAGCAGATCCTCTTGTAACTAGAGTAGAATTGATTGAAAATTTGAGGGGACTGTATGAACTTAGTAAGGACATTCAGATAGTTATACATGAAAAAATGACATTGTATACAACTACTGTTTATTTCAAAAAGTATAAGAGTTTAGTTGCAAATATGCAACCGATAGAAGATACTTTTGGTGCAGTTGTAGAATACGATTTTTCTGATGAGTGGTGTAATCAATATTACAAATATATAGAGGATATGAGTATTTGGTCATATAACTTTATATTAAAAAAATTTAACGAAATTAAGAAATATTTTGACAGGAATCAACGAGAAATATATATAAGAAAAGCAACGGGATGTAGAATAAAGTTATTGCTTGAAATTGCTAATAAAGATTTTCCTGATAAAAAGTTTATAGAAAAGAATAAGAGTTTGTTCATTAAAAAAATTAATAATTTGAGGTGAATTATGAAACCAAGATGTTTATTTATAGGTTCTACAAAGTACAATTATAAGGCAGGAAAGCCATCACCAGTAAAGTATTCTTTATTGTCATTAATGAGTCATGTTGCTGATATTGCAGATATAGAAATACTTGATTTTGAAATGCTGTTTGGCTATCCTAATACACTTGAAGAAATTCAAAAATTTAGAAAGTATGTAAATGGTGTATTAAAAGAGAGGCATCCAGATATTGTTGCGGTAAGTTGTTATACATCGTATGATTATTTGGCATCGATTGATATATTAAAAATATGTAGGGAATTGTATCCAAAAGCAACTTTAGTGGTTGGAGGTTATCACCCTACTGCTGTTCCAGAGGACTTTGTTGGTAAACAGATGTACGTTGATTATGTAATTAAGGGAGAGGGCGAAAATGCACTTAGAAATATAATATTATGTAATGGAAAAAATATGCCTCAGATTATAACGGGAGAAATACTTGATTTAAATGAGGAAAAACCTCTTAGATATGACTTATATCCGTATAAGTCAGATGAATTATCTATTAGCCTTAGCAGAGGGTGCTTTTATAAATGTGCTTTTTGTGTTCAAAGCGACGATTACCTAATCAAATATAGGAAAATAGAATTTGAGAAAATAAAGGATAAAATAAATCGGGCTGCTGAGTATTTCCCTTTAAAAAGATTAATGTTTACAGATCCTATTTTTGGTACAAATTTAGATGAAACGAAAGAGCTGGTTGATTTCTTGAAAAAAAATTATCCGCAGTATTCATATTGGGCAGAAACGAGAATTGATAGGCTGACTGAAGAACTCGTAGCCACATTATCAGAACTAAATATTGATTTATTTTTTGGAGTAGAATCATTGGCAGAAGATACTTTGATGAATCTAATGAATAAAACCCCAAATGCACAAAATTATAATGATAGTTTCTTTAGGGCAGTTGAATTGTGCCAAAGGTATAATATGCTTGGGATGTTTAACTTTATAATGAACTATCCAGGTGAACAGTTTGAAAGTAGCCATTATACTTTAAGTCAAATCGAAAAAGTATGGGAAAAATATGATAAATTATGTGTTTCTTTTCATATTAATCAATATGTACTATATCCTGGAAATAAAATTTATGATATGAGATATAAATTAAATACAGACAGAGGTTTCTTATTCCCAAATGATGGATGGTGGAGGTCGTATGAACCTGATATAATAAAGCGAGGAGAAAATTGCATTGCCTCAACATCAATTAACAATAAATATAATGGAAATAATCATTATTGGCAAAGAGAGAAAAATATTTTACTGAGACGATTTGTATCAAAATATGATTTTAGAGCTTACCAATTTTTCCAAAAAGATGAAATACAAAGTATTATACATGTAAATGAGAAAGAAGTGGTAGGCAATATATATAATAAGGTATTTCAAATAGTTGCCAGATATAGATATTTTCTGACATCACAATTGTCATTGTACCATATGGTAATTGATTCAGATAAAAGCGAGGAATTTATTAATACGTTTGATAAAATATATTTATATGCAACATATGAAGCAGATAATCAATTAATAAATGCTTGTTTTGAAGAAAAAGGAGAGGAAATCCTTGACTATATATGTAAAGATCTCAGTAGTGAATATGAGAGAAATATCGCAGCATTAAGTCTGACAAGCAATACATATATGGTTGTATTAGGAAATAAGAAGTTTAATATTAATTCTAATGGAAAATTAGTTCAAAAAGGAAAATAGGGAAATTACAATTTTATTTTTGTTAAGAGAGTGCCAAAGCAAACTTTTTGTAAACTTGCGCTATTAGTTATTATATATGGATGTATTATTGCATGCCCATATATTTTGATATAATTCAGCTAATTTGCAAAGGAAAAAATGAGGAACAAACAGTACAGATGATAATTAGAATTATTATTGTGCTATTTGTTTTTATTTTGTTGATTAATAACAAATTGTAGTGAGTGAAATATATTTAAATAATAATGATTGATGTATTAGTTAATGAATGAGACTACTTGCTATATAGAAGATGTAAAGAGGAAGTTGATTTATATATAGAATATACAGAATTAAAGGAATACAACTAGCATGAAACAAATGTTTTTGTGAGAATTATTCCTTATTTTGTATTGTCAAATTTTGTCCTATTTTCAGAGCCTGTGTATACAGGCACCACCGATTGATTCTTCATTAAAAAATCAGAATGAAGAATCAGAGAGTGAAGGATATAAGATATATTATTGCAGATAACATGAAATTATACGGGAAAAAGCAAAAATTAACACAGATGAAACAGAAGGGTAATGTGGCGGAAACGCCATGTTATCCTCTGATATAGGCAAGACTTGCAGTTATCAGATAACAGCAGACAAGGTTCTCCTATATGAGAGGATAATGCCGGTAAAAACTTCTCTTTTGTTTCAGTCAATGAAAATATGAGAAAGTATAGGTGATTATCATGTGCAGTAATGTGAAAAGTGTCGCTGTCAGTGCATTAGTGCATCCGGCAATTATGTTTATGAACTCCAACAAATCGGAAAGCAATATCCGCCAGCTCATTCAAGAGAACAGCCAGAAGTGTAGCATGGCAGGGATAGCGTTGATGAATGAAGCTATCATTAACAAGGGACCGAACAGGGATATTGACCGTGATGCAGTAAATATGCTGATTACCCGTCTGATCAGTGGTCAGTACGATATGGTTGTAGTGGAAAACATGGCTGACATAACAGAGGACGAATCCGATCTGGAGGAATTTATGCATGATGCAGCTAACATCGGCATCAGCTTTTTTGGGCTTTCTACCATGTAGCACCATATGTATGACACAACAAAGTGTCCTGCCGATAAGGAAAGACCGATATGGGGTGGAGGCGCAGGCTGCTGATGAAGATACAAAGAGGCGATATACTGTATGCTGACTTGGGCATATAGTATCAGGGAAATATGCAGGATGGTATGTGCCCGGTGGTGATAGTCAGTAATAACAAGGCAAATAAAAACAGCCCGGTGATTACGGTTGTTCCACTGACTACGAAGATTTACAAGAAAAGGAACCTTCCAACACATGTCTTTATTTCGGCATATAAAGCGGAAGAGCTGGACCAGCACAGTATCGTATTATGCGAGCAGGTAACGGCGTTGAACTTTGACCAAAGTGACACCAGTAAGATAAGGATTGACAGAGACAAGACAATGGAAGAAAAGAAAGCGCAGTATCTTAGGAAGGTAGGAAACCCCTATCTGGTGAAGGTCGGCAATATAATGGTAAAAATCGGTTTTGCAAATAACGGTGTAAGCTTCGAGGATGCTTTTGAAAATCTGCTCCTTATGGCTTGACAGAAGAACACGGAATATGCTGGAAAGATGGCTCATGGAAAATTTATAAAAAAGCAGTGGAAAAATGCCGTAAATTATGTTAATATAAGATTCGAGAAAAGACAACAGGTGTCCAGTGAGAAAGGCATATCTGTTTCAGCATCAAATCTAATAAAAGTTTACTGGCGTTTGTCCTGCTTAATAATTTTTTAAGGAGGATTACGCATATGGGTAAGGCAGTAGACAAAATCTACCATGCAGCCATCTATGTAAGACTGTCGAAAGAAGATGGCGATGCTGCCAGTACAGCAAAGGCAGAGAGCAACAGCATTTCCAATCGGAAGAACCTGATTAAACATTTCCTGAAAGACAAAGATGACATTATAGTGGTTTCTGAACGTGTGGATGACAGTTACAGCAGCTCCAATTTTGTTGAGGTAAGATAACGTAACCTTTTTTCAGAGGGCGTTATCTTACCTCTTTTTGATGTATGTTAGATAGCATAACTCTTTACGTCGGCTCCTATCTGTCTGAAATAGGAGATACTTTCGGTAGGCTTGTCGCCTGTATCAACTCTGCCGACAAAGCTATAAAAGATTTCGATTTTGCGGGTGTTCGTTTCCTTATCCAGTTCGTGAATAAGAATACGGTCAATAAATTCATGGACGTTTTCGTAGGTCAGTTCGGTAATGGCGGTGTACTTGCGTACCAGTGCGACAAACCTTTTCACGTCCGCGCTGCGCTCGGTGGCGTTGTCAATTTCCTGTGACAGCTCCGCAATCCTCCGGGTCGATAAGATAGCCGTAAGGGGCTTCACCGTTGACGCGCTCGCCTTTCTGTGCCTTTGCCTGTTTGACAGCCCGGATTTTCTTTGAGGTGTCGCGGGCGTAAAACTCGTTGAACCAGTTCCGCAGAGGGGTAAACTCGTTATCTTCCCTTGCTGTGTCTACACCGTCGTTAATGGCAATGTAGCGCACTTCGTATTCGGGAAAGACAATCTCTATCAGCTCCCCGGTTTTCAGATAATTACGTCCCAGACGGGAAAGGTCTTTTGTTATGACGGTTGCCACGTTCCCGGCTTCAACCTCATGCAGCATGGCTTGAAGCCCCTCACGCTCAAAGCTCACGCCGGAAAATCCGTCGTCTACGAAAAAGCGCGTGTTGAAAAAGTGGTGTTCGTCAGCGTACTTTTGTAAAATCAGCTTTTGGTTCTGTATGCTCTCGCTTTCCCCGGCCTGCATATCTTCCTGGCTCAATCTGCAATATAAAGCGGTAATCTTGTCTGTCTGTAACATTTTGTCCTCCTTTCCGACGACAGACAAGCATGGTATTTGTACTGTCTATATTATACCACATACCGCTGCCTGTGTCATGTATAAAATGTGAAGAAACGCCCTATTTCCGGGCGTTTGCGGGGTTCAGCTCCATGTCTTTGCGAATGAGCTTTTTTATCTTTTTATCCAGTGTGTCCGTCGCGCGTTCACTTGCGGACGAACATACAAGGTAAGTAACTTTTCCGATTTTATGCTCCGTTGTGGTAACGGGCGTTTGGTTTTGCGTCAAAGAAAATCCCCCTTTCTTTCGCAAACATATAATACAGTCTATGAATAGCAGCAAGTCCACTATTCAA
>CASJPF010000075.1 GCA_949383255.1 Lachnospiraceae bacterium
GTGCCAAATTCTTCATTTTTCCACAAGCTGCATCATTATTACTGACTCTACGTGCCCCGTATTACAAAACATGTCCGCTCCGCGGACACGCCGCAGCGCATAGCCATTCGCACATAAGTATTTTAAATCCCTTGCGAGCGTGGCACTGTCACAACTAATATAGACAATCCGTTTTGGTGCCATTTTTACAATTGTCTCTAAGCAGGCAGCATCGCATCCTTTGCGTGGTGGGTCCACACAGATTACATCTGCATAAATTCCCTCTTCTCTATAAAGTCTTGGCAATACTTCTTCTGCCTTCCCTGTGTAAAAACAAGTATTCTTGATTCCGTTGCGCTCCGCATTTGCACGCGCGTCCTTGACTGCCTGTTCTATTATTTCAATTCCATAAACTTGCTTTGCCCGCCTTGCCATAAACAGACTGATGGTTCCAATGCCACAATAGAGGTCCCACACAGTTTCTGTACCAGTCAACCCTGCATATTCCAACGCCAAACTGTAGAGCTTTTCTGTCTGAATTGGATTTACTTGATAGAAAGAAAGCGGCGAGATAGCAAATGTTATCCCGCTGTCATCTGCGCAGTACGCATCTTTATCAGAATTTATGCTTTCTGTGCTGCGCACATGCAACACATCTGTGATTGTATCGCGTCCCCATAAAGTATGACACACTTTTCCCATAATCACATTTGTTTTGTCTCTATTAATATTTATAGAAATGCTTGTCATGCCTTTTACTGTTATCAGTTCAGCAATTAGCTTGTCCGACTGCGGGAGTTTGTCCCCGTTTAAGACAAGACAAACCATAAGCTCACCCGTTGCAAATCCCTTGCGTATCAGAACATGGCGAACAAGCCCTTTCCCCTCCTTCTCGGAATAGGGCATTATTCGATAGCGTTTCATATAATGTAACACCATTTCCAAGATGATTTTGTTCTCTTTCACGCCAAGTGCGCAGTCTGTATTCGGTATGATTGTATGGGTCCTGCCCGCATAAAAGCCGGTTATCACATTCCCATTCTTATCAGTTCCAATCGGAAATTGCGCTTTGTTACGATAGAAAAAAGGAGTTTCCATTCCCAGAATTGGCTCTGTCACCTGCTCAATTAATTCTTGCGAGAACCCGCCAATCCTGTTAAGATTGTTTTTTATCTTTCTCTCTTTAAACAACAGTTGCGCCTTGTAATCGAGTGCTTGTATCTGACAGCCGCCACACTGCCTATGAAAGGGACATTTGGGGTCGACTCGGTCTGTGGAAGGCACTAGAATCTTTATCAGTCGGGCATAGGCATATCCTTTTTTGACTTTCATAACCTTTGCCTCAATCTGATCCCCAATCACAGCATCCTTCACAAAAAAAGTAAAACCATCGCTCTTTCCAATGCCTTCCCCCTCCATTCCCATATCATCAATCTTTAGGGTTATAATATCATCCTTTTGAAATTCCATAGATGCCACTCCTATTTGTTATAGTTTGGCTACGCAAAGCATTCATCACTCCTACTTCATTCTACTGACTGCAAGATTTGACTCAAACAGCTTATTGTATCCAAGCCAACCAGTTTCCTTTGTCGATTCTAGCAGTTCCTTAAAGGTTTCCATTTTGGCGTCCGTGTTATCGGCATAACAAAGTGCAACCGCTTCGATAATCGCTGGTTTTTTCGGCGATCCAAACTCATATTCTCCATGATGTGCTAAAATACAATGCTTCAATTCCATTGCCAGCAAAGGCGGAAAGTCGGGAATCTCTCTAATTTTTTCTCCAATCATCTCCGATCCAATCACAATATGCCCTAAAAACTGTCCTTCCTCTGTGTAATCATTTGCTGGAAATGCACTAATTTCCTTTGTCTTTCCCATGTCATGACAGATTGCTGCAGCAAGGAGCAGGTCTCTGTTCAATATCGGATATTGTTTGCAATAAAAATCACAGAGTGCTGTAACGCCAAGCGTATGTTCCAACAGCCCGCCAATAAATCCGTGATGCAC
This sequence comes from Lachnospiraceae bacterium, assembly GCA_949383255.1. Classification (GTDB taxonomy): domain Bacteria; phylum Bacillota; class Clostridia; order Lachnospirales; family Lachnospiraceae; genus COE1. The sequence goes on from CASJPF010000075.1 coordinate 1,990, forward strand.
AGTCTTTGCCGCAGAAGACTTCCGAAAGCTCTGTACAAATATCTTATCTTCCACAAAGAACTTTTTCAGCAATGTCTTGAGATATGTATTTTCAATGCTTTCAATGTATGCCATAAGTTGTGCATACATTTCATCATTGTTTTTCTTGCTGACTGGCATGTAATCCCGCTCGTCATACTCCTCGGCACTGCATCTGCGAACACGCTTTACATTGACCTGCAAAGCCCCATTAAAACTTGTGACATCTCCGTAAACTTCAATGTAATCCATCGCTTCAAAATCTGCAATTCCTACATTGTTGGGGTCCCAAATCTTTGCGTCAAGTGTTCCTGTCTTGTCCTGCAAGATTACGTTGTCGTAATTCTTTCCATTTTTCGTCACTGCAGAACTTTTAAATTTGCAGAAATAAATATCAAAAACGCGATCCCCATCTTTATAATCCTTAATGTATTTCATCTTTTCTCTAACCCCTATCCTTTCCTATAAAAGTCTATTATAAAAATCTATTCCTGTTTCTCTGGCTGCACCACAAAATGCATCTCCTCAAAAGCATTGACACTTGCCCGCTGTACTACTATATTTATGCCAGTTTCCGCCGGGGCATTCCGAAGCACATTCATATAGTCTGCCGCACTGCGAATTTCTTGAGAACCAACCCGAACGAGAATATCTCCCTTCTGGATTCCCTTTAACATTGCCGGAGAATCCATATCAATATCAACAATAAATGCTCCCTGCGGAAGTCCTGTTTCTTTTCTTGTCTGCTCTGAAATATCCTGTACATAAATTCCAAGATAATTGATCGCCTCCCCATTGGAAAGTTTTGTAATCAATCCTTTTAATTCTGTAATCCCTATTGCGGAGAGCAAATTTTTAGTATCATCATGATTATAGGTATTGTCAATAATTCCTATCACTTCCCGCTCCATGTTGACAAGGATTCCACTGGGATTGGTTCCTGCATAAATATCCGTTGTCATCAGTTTATATTCGCTGTCTGCCATTGTGACCGGATTTCCTTTAGAAGTAATCATTCCATAGCAAACATTGTCTTTGTAGCCAAACAAATTCCCAATTGCAATGACTGGAGTTCCTGTCATGCCAGACGAAATAGAACTTCCCAGAGTTGCAACTGTCACCGACGTCAAAGTATCCGCCTCAATCAATTTCAAATCCACTGCCAAAACTGCAAGATCTGTATTTTTATCATACTGTTTAATTACTGCGTCAGCCTCCATTCCATCACAAAAACTAACGCGAATTGTCTCCGCACCATTAAGCGAAGATTTCCTGCTAAGAATCAAGAGTTCTCGATTATTGTTTGCAATGATAACGCCCGCCGCCGTCCCCTCGCTCTGATAAGTATTGTTAAACCAATCCACATCCGAACGTGCTGCTGTGACAGTCACCATGCTCGATTCCATCTCGCGATATACCTTATAGAGTTCCTCATATTGTGTCTGGTATGGTTTTAGCGGCTCGATTGGCATTGTCTCCACCTCTGCCGATTCTTGCGGCTGCGTCTCGCTATGGCTTCCGCCAATATTTCCCTCCACAATAGGAGGGTCTTCTTTGCTCTCTTCCTCTTCTCCAGAACCTCCTTCCATAGTATCTTCTTTTCCAGCATTTCCTTTTGCCGACTCCTCTTGCCCCACATCCTTTTTTTCCTCTGAAATTACAGTCTGCGTCTCTGTTTCTTGACTGGTAGTGGTTCCTTCTGTCAGCATATCCTCTGGCCGCATCTCATCCTGCTCCTGCGGAAATGTCACAATTCCAGGTTTCTCCTCAGGATACAGCCAATTGTTTAAAATTGGCTCCAACAGCAGAAAAGACAAGCAAGCCAGCACGCCAAAAAGCACTGCAAGAGAAGCAGTAATCACCATTCTTTTAAAAAGCTTCTTTTTGTTAATCGGTCGTTCTTTTATCTTTTCTTGCAGAAACTCAAAGTCACTTGCTGTCTCAGGAAACACCTCTTTATTCTGTAAAACATATGTTTTGCTTTTGTCTTGATATTTATTCTCATCCATCTTGTCACTGCCTCGCTGATTCGTTTATAACAGTTTAAAGAATCCGTAAAACTGTTACGTTTTTACCTTTTTCTAGTATAACGGATAGTGCTCATATAATCAATATGTTTGTTATACTGGCGGTCAAAAAGACTGTTACTTTTCACGGCCTAAAAAGCCGCTCATAGTGTAACATGTATTTCCATCTTCCCTCTAAAAAATACCTTGTAGGAATATAAAAATAGTGATAGAATATCTTTGTATAAACCCGTTTTGTAAATTCATATGATAAAAGAGGATTATATTATGAAAAAAAGAAAGATGCTGTGTGTCTTCCTTGCCGCAATGTTTGTTTTGAGTGGACATTCTGCTGGGTATGTCTATGCAGCACAGGAGAGCGAATCTTCACAAATCCCAGAGTCTGCCGATTTTCCACCGGAAGAATCTCAGACTACGCCAGAAGCCCTATCTGAATCGACGATAGAGGTTAAAACAGAGAGCAATAATACCAATACAATGACGGAAGAAGAACTTTCCACCTACTATGGCAATTCAGTTTTTGTAGGCGATTCTATTATGGTGGGCTTTCGGAATTACTGTGCAAAACAAAAAACGTTTGCGCATGATATCCAGTTTCTGGCAGCAGGTAATTTCTCCGCGTTCAACGCGATGAAACCTGTTACATCCAACAATGTTCACCCCATGTATCGCGGCAAAAAATATCAAGTGTGGAACGCAATTCCTCTGATTGGTAGCCAGCGTGTTTTTCTCCTTCTCGGCATGAACGATCTCGGTATTCTTGGATTAGAAGGGGCACGCGATCAGTACAAACTGCTGATTGACAAAATTTTGGAGACATCACCAAATGTTGAAATCCATCTAATCAGTGTGACTTATACGCTGCCAGACTTAGGAAAAAAGACACTGAACAACGAAAATATTGCACAGTACAATATCCTTCTGCAAAAGATGGCAGAGGAAAACGGCTGGGGATATATTGACCTTGTGACCCCAATCTCTGATGGAAATGGAAATCTTGCCGCGGAATGTTGCAGTGATGGTTATGTGCATCTGTCCAAAACTGCCTATGCCTTGTGGGAAACTGCACTGATTGATTATGCCCACGCGCAGACAACTTGCAGTCAGGAGGAGACAGAGCCAGAAACTTTAACAGAAGAGACAACAGAAACTGATTTAACCTTAGAATCAGAGCCAGAGACGGAAATAAAATCGCCAGAAACCACGCCTGCGCCAAACGGCACGAAAGACAAAATAGAATCCATTCTGGAAACTCCAGTCAAAAAGTAAGGAGAAAAAATGATAAAAACAAGAAAGATACAAAAAATAACAGCAGCCCTTGTCATTGCAATTCTTCTTTGTAGTGGCTGCACTGACAAAACCAAGACCACTGCATCCGACGCAGTGCAGACTTCCAAACCAGAGATAACAGCAAAATCTATTGATGAAATTTATCAGGAAATCACACAGTCTGTCACATTGCAATCACCTGCATGTATGGACGAAGACTTTATCTCAAACTACTACGGCATTGATACAAAAACGCTTTCCGAATATGTTTTTAGCATGTCAGAAGACGCTGCACAGGCAGAGACTATCATTATTATGAAAGCTGAGCAATCAGAGGATTTGGAAGGACTTTCTAGTTGTCTGCAAACGGTGGTTGATGAGAAGAAAAATGAAATGGAAAATTATATACCAGAACAATTTGCCATTGTGGAAAAAAGCAAAGTTCAGACAAAGGGTAATTATGTGTGGCTTGTAATCTCCGAAAATGCAAAGTCAATCACAGATATTATTGAAAACAGTCTGTCATAGTGGAGGAAAAACATGGTCTTTAGCGGTATCCCTTTTCTCTTTTTCTTCCTCCCACTATGCCTGATTTTGTACTATGCAGTCCCATTTTCCTGGAAAAATGGGATTTTGCTTATTTTCAGCCTTGTTTTTTATGCGTGGGGAGAGCCGTTGTACATTCTTCTAATGCTGTTTTCCACGCTGCTCGACTACACAAACGGACGGCTTATGGAGCGGTTTGGCACAACAAAATGCAGAAAAACTTTTTTTCTGTGCTGCAGTATCTGTGTCAATCTGCTCATTCTTGCCTTTTTTAAATATGCAGATTTTGCCGTGTCCCTTGTAAATGATATTTTTGGCACACAGATTGCACCACCTGGAATCCATCTTCCGGTGGGCATCAGCTTTTACACGTTTCAGACCATGAGTTACATTATTGACCTCTATAAAGGCGAGGTGAAAGCAGAGCACAGCTATGCTGCATATCTAACTTATGTATCAATGTTTCCACAGTTGGTCGCCGGTCCAATTGTGCGTTTTGCGGATATACAAGAACAACTGCATCACCGGAAAATCACTTTTGACGGAATACAGACAGGCCTTCTGCGCTTTATGTTAGGACTCTTTAAAAAGGTGCTGATTGCCAATCAAGTTGGCGCGCTGTGGGAAGAAATCCGCATGTTAGCCGCCTCAGACATCAGTGTAGCTACCGCATGGCTTGGCGCACTCTGCTTCACTTTGCAGCTTTATTTTGACTTTAGCGCCTACAGCGACATGGCGATTGGCATGGGACACATGCTTGGATTTACGTATCATGAGAATTTTCGCTATCCCTTGACCGCCATCTCTGTGACCGATTTCTGGCGGCGCTGGCATATTTCACTGTCCACTTGGTTTCGTGATTATGTCTATATACCACTTGGCGGAAATCGATGTAAAATCCCTCGCCATCTCTTTCATATCGCAGTTGTGTGGTTCCTGACAGGACTCTGGCATGGCGCGTCCTGGAACTTTATTTTGTGGGGTGTCTACTATGGCATCTTACTGATGTTTGAAAAATATATCTGGGGAAAAGCACTTGCAAAATTACCAAAACTTTTGCAACACATTTATGCATTTTTAATAGTCGTCTTTGGTTTTGTCATCTTTGCAATTACCGACTGGAATGCACTTGGCGTCTACATCTGCCTGCTTTTTTCCTTTGCCACAAACAGCCTTGCCGACACACGTTTTCTCTGGTATCTTGGCAACTACGGCTTTGTGATTGCGGTTGCCTGTATCCTTGCCTGCCCTGTTTATCCATGGCTTTGTCAGAAGACAAGCTCACTCAGCAAACCAATGCGCTGCCTTGTGTCTACTGTTTCTGGCATGGCAGTTATATTACTGTTTGTATTGTCCACTGCGTATATGGTAAGCGACACTTACAATCCATTTTTGTATTTTCGTTTTTAGTACATCAAACAATAAATTTCTGATACATTGACGCAATATGATTATTCATATGCAAGGCAAAGGAATGAGTCATAGCAGTGGCTGCGACGATTGACGACAGCAAAAGGGCTGCAGTCCTTTTGCAGATGGATAATCAGACAAGTCAAAGTGTCAGTTAATTATTATTCGATGTACTAGCATCTGGTCAGAAATTAAATTCGTGAACCGCCTGTTTCGCACCGTTGCGTCGTTAAAATTTCTAGACGATGCCACTGCATCGCCGTTGAAATTTTGCCTAGCACTGACACGAACCATCCAGTGCACAACTCTAATTTCTGTCTGGATGGAGCACTAGGAACTGTTAAGAAATGAACAGTTCCTTAGATAAAGGATTCATATTATGATTACAGAAAATAAAATTAGAAAAGTGATAACGATTCTGCTCTGTGTAGGAATTTTATCCCTTTCTATATGGCTTCTCCTCTCTCCAAAAAAGAATTTTTCAGAAAATGAAAATAGATATCTGACCAAGTTTCCAGTTCTATCCGCAAAAAATTTGCTTGATGGAACTTACACAGAATCATTGAGTGATTGGCTTGCAGATCACTTTCCACAGAGAGACTTTTTTGTGGGATTAAAGAGCCAGACAGAGATTCTAAGCGGCAGAAAAGAAATCGACCATATTTATGTTGCAAAAGAAGATTACTTAATTGAACAGTATGCACAGCCACAAAATACGCAGCGGATTATAGACACACTTACCCGCTTTTATGAGAAAGTATCTCAAGCGGAAGTAAATATAAATCTAATGCTAGTGCCAACAGCCGTGACTATCCACAAGGATTTGCTTCCGCAAAATGCCCCTGCGTCCAATCAGCTAGAAACTGCGCAGTCCATTTATACTGCCACAGAGATTCCTAAAATTGACTGTACAGACTGCCTTTTTACTGGCGTTTCGGAAGGTCAGCTCTACTACCGCACGGATCATCACTGGACCACACTTGGCGCCTACTATGGTTATCTCGCTTTTTGTGCAGCAAAAAATTTGCAGCCTGTGTCGCTCACTTCGCTGCAAAAACAGACAGTGACAGAAGACTTTGCTGGAACTCTATACTCCAAGGTAAATGATTACAACCACAAAAAAGATTCTATCACTGTGTACACCAACCCAGAGGACCATTTGACTGTCACGTACACCGATACCGGTGAAGTGTCGGACAGCCTCTACAATTTTGATTATTTGACGGAGAAGGATAAATATTCCCTTTTCCTAAATAACATTCATTCCCTGATTGAAATTGAGAATCAAACGTCGTCCTCCGAAGATGTGCTAATGCTTATCAAGGACAGCTACGCCAATTCCATAGTGCCCTTTCTCGCACACCACTATCGGAAAATCTATGTCTTTGACACGCGCTATTACAAAGATGGACCATCCTCATTTCTATCAGAACACAAAGAAATTAACGATATTTTACTATTATATAATATGAACACGCTCGATACTGACTCCGGCATTCGGGGGATTTATTGAGTAATAGACGCTTAACATTTTTGTATAAGGAGATTTTATGAACGAAAAAGCATTGCGTATACTAGAATACCCAAAAATTATCAGTCTGCTTATGGAAAAAGCAAGCTCCGAGCCTGGAAAAGAACTGTGCCAGAAGCTAACTCCAATGACAGACATTGCCCAGATAGAGGAAGCACAACAACAGACTGCCGACGCTTTTAACAGACTTGTAAAGGGCGGTAGAATCCATTTTAGCGGAAATAAGGACCTTCGTTTTAGTATCCGTTCTCTGGAAATTGGAAGTCCTCTCTCTGCCAGCGAGCTTATAAAAATCGCCGCTTCGCTTGCCTGTGCCACAAGAGCAAAAGCATTTGCGCGCTCAGAGCACGACGAGGAAACACAGGACAGCTTACAGACATTTTTTGCAGACTTAGAGCCGCTAACGCCGCTGCAAAATGAAATCAATCGTTGTATCCTCTCCGAAGAGGAAATTGCAGATGATGCAAGCTCGACACTCAAACATATCCGACGCAGCATCAATTTAACCAACGAAAAAATACACAGCCAACTGACAGGTATGGTAAACAGCAGTTATCGCACTTATCTGCAAGATGCTGTTATCACAATGCGAAACAATCGCTATTGTATTCCTGTCAAATCAGAGCATAAAGGAAATGTGCCGGGAATGATTCACGATCAGTCCTCCACTGGTTCCACGCTTTTTATCGAGCCAGCGGTTGTTGTCAATCTCAATAATCAGCTCAAAGAGCTTGCTCTGAAAGAAAAAGAAGAAATCGAGCATATTCTGGCAGAACTCAGCGCAAGTGCCGGTGAACACACAACGGAACTTGCAAACAATTTCCGTCTTTTGACACAGCTTGACTTTATCTTTGCCAGAGCCGGACTTGCCATTGACATGAATGCTTCCCGCCCACTGTTTAATCAGAACCGTTATATTCATATTCGCAAGGGGAGACACCCATTATTAGATAAAAAAACTGTTGTTCCTATTGATATTCATCTTGGAAAAGAGTTTGACCTTTTGGTGGTGACGGGTCCAAACACCGGTGGAAAAACAGTGTCGCTAAAAACAGTTGGACTTTTCACGCTAATGGGACAGGCAGGACTGCATATACCAGCACTTGACCGTTCCGAACTTGGCGTGTTTACTGAAGTATATGCCGATATTGGTGATGAGCAAAGCATTGAACAGAATCTATCTACTTTTTCTGCCCATATGACAAACACCATCTCCATCTTGAAAAATGCCAATGAAAATTCGCTTTGCATTTTTGATGAACTTGGTGCGGGTACCGACCCAGCAGAGGGTGCAGCGCTCGCAATTGCAATCTTAAAGCACTTGCACGATAAAGGTATCCGTACAATGGCAACCACGCATTACAGCGAGCTGAAAGTGTTTGCGCTCACCACTCCGTATGTAGAAAATGCCTGCTGTGAATTTGATGTGGAAACCCTTCGCCCGACCTACAAACTTTTAATTGGTATTCCGGGAAAGAGCAATGCTTTTGCAATCTCTGCCAAACTTGGCCTTCCCGACGAGATTATTGTCTTAGCAAAGGAACACATTAGCGAGGAAGAAGAAAGTTTTGAAGACCTTCTAGCAAACTTAGAATCAAGCCGGCGTACAATTGAAAATGAACGCAACGAAATCCAACGTTACAAGGCAGAGATTGAATCACTAAAAAAGAAACTAGAACAAAAGCAAGAACACATCGACGCACAGAAAGATAAAATCCTGCGTACGGCAAATGAAGAGGCGCGCAAAATTCTTCAGGAGGCAAAAGATGTTGCTGACGAGGCTATCCGTGATTTTCAGAATGTCCATGTCAACAAAACTTCCATACAAGATTTGGAAAAAACTCGCACAAAAGTGCGCGACAAGATTTCTGAGAAAAATGCAAAATTATCTGTTGTCTCGGAAAAACCTACCCACAAGATATTAAAACCCAACCAAATTAAGCCTGGCGATATGGTAAAAGTTGTATCTATGGGCTTAAAAGGAACTGTCTCTTCCAAACCAGACGCAAAAGGAGATCTTTTTGTGCAGTGTGGTATTATCCGATCAAAAGTAAATATTAAAGATCTGGTGTTAGTGAACGAGGATCTTCTTTCTGGCAATGCTGCCCACAAAAAAGGTTTTGGCAACAATCACAGTACACCGAAAACAGGCGGCGGAAATATTGGCATGTCCAAGGCTGCAACCATTTCTTCCGAGATTAATCTGCTGGGAATGACTGTCGATGAAGCACTCTCAGAACTTGACAAATATCTTGATGACGCCTATTTATCACACGCGCCAAGCGTGCGCATTGTTCATGGAAAAGGAACTGGTGCACTTCGCCAAGCCGTTCAAAAGCACTTAAAACGTATTTCCTACGTGAAATCCTACCATCTTGGCGAGTACGGCGAGGGAGATTCCGGGGTGACAATTGTAGAATTTAAATAAAATACAGACAAGAAAGGATTGAAAAAATGGCAAACAAACAAAAAATTTTGATTGTTGATGATGATGAAAATATAGCACAATTAATCTCATTGTATTTAACTAAGGAATGTTTTGAGACCAGAATTGTATATGATGGAGAATCCGCATTGCAGGAAATGAACAGCTTTTCACCGGATCTTATTCTGCTCGATCTGATGCTTCCAGGAATCGACGGCTATCAGGTATGTCGCGAGGTGCGCCAAAAATCGCAGATCCCGATTATTATGCTGTCTGCCAAAGGGGAAGTGTTTGACAAAGTGCTCGGCTTGGAGCTTGGCGCCGACGATTACTTGGAAAAACCTTTTGACACCAAAGAACTTGTCGCGCGCGTAAAGGCTGTTCTTCGCCGCTACAAAGCTGCTGTACCCGCAGAACCTATACCTGATGCCAAGCAGGTCACATATCCCAACCTTACTATCAATCTTACTAACTACTCTGTGATATACAATGGCAACACGGTAGAAATGCCACCCAAAGAACTCGAACTGTTGTACTTTCTTGCCGCGTCGCCAAATCATGTATATACAAGAGAACAACTTCTTGACCAAATCTGGGGATATGAATATATTGGGGATACACGCACTGTTGATGTGCATATCAAAAGGCTTCGCGAGAAAATTAAAGACCACGAATCCTGGCGCATCGCGACGATCTGGGGTGTCGGATATAAATTTGAAGTAAAAAACATATAATCTTGAACGCAGAAGGAATGATCCACCCTTGAAAAGAACACTCTATTTAAAATTTGTACTGGCATATATTATCTTTGCATTTTTTGGCTTTATCGTTGTTGCAACCTTTACCTCCAGCATGACACTGGAACATATGAAGCGTGAACGTGCGGATTCCCTGTATAAAGAAGCACTGTTAATCTCTGACTCCTACGCTGCTGATCTGTACAACAACGAGATTACGCTCGAATCCGTATGGCGCCAGATTGAAGCTATCGGCACGTTTCTCGATGCTTCCATCTGGATTGTAAATCCGTCAGGACTTATTGTGCTGGATTCGAGTTCCCCGTTAGAAATTGAAAATCCTACCACCATTCCAAATTTCAGCCCCACAATCACAGGAAATTCTTTCTATACGGTTGGAAATTTCTTTGGCATGTTTGAGAATGAAATGATCTCTGCATTTGCACCGATTACCGCCCAATATAAAGTGAAAGGTTATGTAGTTATCCACGCCTCTGTCGAAAAGCTGCAATACTCCTGCAACTCCCTTTTAAATATCTCCTACATCACGCTGGTTATTCTGTTTTTATTGTCGCTAATCATTCTGCTTTTTTTTACGGAAATGGTATATCTGCCGCTTCGCAAAATTACGCACGCGACAGAACAGTACGCGATTGGTAACTTTCGATATGAATTTCAATTGGACAGCGAAGACGAAATTGGATATCTTGCCGCCTCACTTGCATATATGGCAAGTGAAGTTGCAAAGAGTGAGGACAATCAAAAGCGGCTTGTCGCAAATATTTCTCATGATTTTCGCTCCCCGCTCACTTCAATGCGCGGGTATCTCGAAGCAATGTTAGACGGTACAATCCCACCCGAAATGCATGAGAAATATATTGGTGTTGTATTAAATGAGACAGATCGCCTGACAAAATTGACAAACTCCCTTCTCACACTCAACAATCTCAGCACCAAGGGCATGATACTTGACCGAAGCAATTTTGATATCAATCAAGTAATCAAAAACACTGCTGTGTCCTTTGAGGGAACCTGCCGCGAAAGGCTAATCTCCATTGAATTAGTTCTCACAGGAGATACCATGTATGTGAATGCAGATATGGTTAAAATTCAACAAGTGCTTTATAATCTATTGGACAACGCCATTAAATTTAGTCACAAAAATTCCTCGATTAAAATCGAGACAATAGAGAAATCAAACAAACTTTTGGTATCGGTAAAAGATAGCGGTATTGGCATTCCTAAAGACAGCATTCGTCTAATTTGGGATCGCTTCTACAAGACTGACCTCTCTCGTGGCAAGGACAAAAAAGGGACTGGTCTAGGACTATCCATCACCAAAGAAATTATTCAATCTCACAGTGAAAATATCAATGTCATTAGCACAGAAGGCGTTGGAACAGAGTTTATCTTCACCCTAGAAAAAGCGGATGAAAAAAAATAGAGTAGGAAAGGCTTTCCCTACAAGACTGTCGCGTTCTGTATGAATAAAAGACTGGAGCAAATCTGTTACTATCATACAGGTTTGCTCCAGTTTTGTATAGGTATTTATGTTTTACCTTTTACAAATCCCTCACAGGAAAATATGTAGGGGATTTATAATTTGTTACATTTTTGGACTTTAATCTTCTCCGATTTTATTCATATTCGTAACGCAATTCTTCATTGTCACCATAATAGTGATTATTATCTCTTGCATTTCCTACCGGAAATACTGTAACTCTATAGCGTGCAATAACTTTCTTGGTGATACTTGACTTCACTTCAATCGTTGTCGTACCTGCTCTAACTGCCTTTAAGGTAGCGGAATAGCTTCCTCCGATTGCCTTAACCGATGCGACCTTGCTGTTGGAACTGGTCCAAATCAGTTTATCTGTAACAGCATACTGTGCACCAATATTATCAGCTAATGCCAAGAGTGTATAGCTATTTCCAGAGACGAATCTTGTATGCGCTATGTCATATTCCTGATTGAAATATTCGTCATCCCATACATCATTATTCTGATAAGTCTTAAATGTTGTTATAGGCATTCCTTTATATGTCTCATAGTCCTCATATTCGTCGTACCAATATCCATTATACTCATTAAGACCCAAATCCCAATCTGATGCTGGAAGCTTTGTCGTTGTGACTGCCTTCTTAACTGGTTTTGATATCTGATCGCGGAACAATGCTGTAACGCTTACATTGTATTTGCTCTGTGCTGTCAATACATTTCCACTTAACCTAGCACCTGCCATGTATGTTTTCTTAGAAGACTCCCACCAATAATCATTATCTGCATAGAAGCTTGCTATCAAGGAATTTCTAGCATCTGTTACATCAATTCTATAGCCTTCTGCATAGATATTTGCTGCAAATTGCACTGTAAATCTGTTGTCAGCTACATCTGTAACACTTAGATTCTTTACTGGATCTAATGCTTTTACCTTAATTTTAACCTGTGCTGATAATTTATCGAGATAACGGTCTTTTAGTTCAAGGGATACTGGTGACTTCACTTCCTTAGTTGCCATCAAATATCTGCCATTATTTGTGAGTTCAAATCCTTCTTGTGCCAATGTCGCTTTCAGTTCATCATCAACAACAATACCACGATTATAGTTCATGTTAGTAGTAAGAACGGTCTTACCTGCCTTATAGGTTACAAGGTCTGTAAGCGCAATTCTTTGCCCTACTTGCATTGTTACACTCTTACCTGCAATCGAATCCGGTGTTGCTATAACATCAATATATAAATAATCAACAACTCCACTTAACGAATCTCTCACTTCGACTTTAAGTTTTTCCGGCTGCTTAAAGGTAATCTTACCCTTCTTGTCAATCTTTGCACTGGCTGCATATTCATAATTCCATCTATAGTTCCAATCTTCTGAGTCCTCATCATAATACTCTTCATATCTTCCACTACGAATAGTATAGGTGAGTTTTGGATCAGTATATGATGTTTTCAGACTGCTTTCTAATGGAAGTGGATACCACGGCGTTATATCGTTCTTATCTGCCGCATCATCCAAATCATCAAAATAACCATTAACAGAAATTACTGCACTGTTATCTGTTGCTAAGTCAAACAGATAACCATCTACATCGGTGCCTAGATCAACTGTATCTCTGTCTTTAATCTCAGAATACAGACCTCTAACATAAGGAAGTGTTGTTGTAGCCTCCTTTGACACACCGCTCGCAGAGAATTCAACATCGTGTTTTACATTGCCGTCATTAAACGAATCAATCTTGCTGACATTTCTGATATAAACTGTGTAAGTCTCTTTCGAATCTAATCCTGTAATAGTGTAGGAAACAACATCTGTCTTCTTGCCATTCTTATCCCAGAGTCTATTATTATTTTCTGATGACTGTGGCATAAAGATTGGTGCTACAGCAAAACCTGCTGCCTTCCACTGCTGATTCGTCATGCCTTTAATTTTGCCTTCTATATCAGAAACGGATGCACTACCTTTTACAACATAAATCTCTCTGCGATAACCATAATCGTAGTTATGATCCTCTACATACTTATATTGTACTTCAATCTTGTTTCCATGAGGAATCAATTTGTTAAGTTTCGGCGCTGCCACTTGAGAAACTGTAATCTTGACTGTTGCTGCCTTTGCAGACTCAATCTTTTTCGGCTTGCCATTTTCATCTCGTATTACCGGATATACTGTAACAGTTGCAGAACCGCCTGCCTTCAATGCTTTTGCGTAGCCAGTATCTTTGTTTACTGCTAAGTACTCATTTCCGCTTGTCACTTCATACTGAAGCCAGATAATATCACTATTCTGTGCTTTTGTAAGCTTAACATCAAGTGCCTGTGTCTCACCTACAACCATCTTTGTCTTAGGTGAATTAAATGCAATTGATTTGGGTGCTACTGCCTGTGACAAATCTGCCTCTAAATCTGCTTGCGAGAACAACAGCTCAAATTTCTCCTGATGCCCTTCACTCCAGCGGATTGTAAAGGAAGTATCTTTCTTATCTGATGCGTCAAAATGTGCCCTAATCTGACCATACTGGTCATATAGGATCTCGCCCCATAAGCACTAACTTTTGCATATTCATAAATTTTATGTTATACTGAAACGG
>CASJPF010000076.1 GCA_949383255.1 Lachnospiraceae bacterium
GTCCAATCAAATCAATACCAGTCTGTACAACATCCATAATGGTATCCATAAAACTCTTTTGGCTTTCTGATACCACTTCATAGTCACTGGAACGTTTTAGTCCCAATGCCCAAAAGTCTGGTCCTTGAAATACCACAGTCTCTCCTGAAAACTGTACAGAGGACTTTTGTGTCTGTAGAATACAGGATTCTAAACCGATAATCATTACTTGGTGTTCATCAATCTTTTCAAATTTTACTGCTGGTTCTGGTGGTGCCTCCTGCTCTCCTCCTGACATCATAGATCCAACCGTTGATACAATCTGAAATGGAGAGGTAATCTCACCTAAGAATCCTTCCCACATCTGTGACGCTAAGTTTTTGGTTAAATCCCATGCTGCATTATAGGAAGTGTTTCCACCATCTGCCGCATATTTTTCCGCACCTGCTGACTGGTCTGTATCAAACTGTTCCATTCTTGTCTTTCGTTCACTGTCAAACCACTCTGTCAGATTTTCCTTTACTGTCTCTAAGTCATTGGATTGAATCAATATGCTGTTTTGTGCTTGGATTGTAATCTCTTTAGAGGAGGCAATATCCACTCCATCTGTGTCAGAAAAAGTAATACGTACACGCTCCCCGCCTTCTCCATCCATCTCTTTTCTGTTGGCAGTCATCTCAATTCCATCAGATTTCTGACGAATCATACAATTATTGGCTGTAAGGACCTTCTCCTCTGGCCTGCCAAAATCTGGGCTGTCTGTATTGACATGGCGGCTCCCCATACACACAACTGTACCATCTGTCTCATAATAACAGTATACAGTATCCCCTATATCTGGCATACAGTAAAAATCATTACTAAATACACTACAGTATGGTATCCACCGCACCCCTCCTGCTGTGCCATCTCCAAATGCCACCTGTACTTGTGTTCCTGCCACATCAAGAACAGTTCCACTCACCACACTCGATACAGACTGTGAACTTCCTCCACTTATACTCCTAGGATTTCTGGCGCTCAAATTTCCAGTAGCAGCCACTTTCCCTGTACTGGTTGGTGATGGTGGATAAGCTCCATCCTGATAGGCAGCCATAACTGCATTGACAAGCAATCCTCCCTGTGCAGCAATCTCACTCCTTACAAGAATCTGTGGGCTAACGCCTCCACAGACTGCATGGCCAACCCCTAATGTCAATATAGGCGTTTGACAGCCTTGTTGTAAAAATTCATATGCAGATGCATTTGGCGCTGTATTGTTCTTTGCACGCCAAAAAGCATGAATATCCTTTGATAGTGCTGGCAGCTCTCCCATACAAAGTGTTCCCTGTGAAAATGGCACTGTTCCAATATGAATCCGTTTTGCTGTAGACTTACTATCTACAAACACTGTATAGCCAAACTGATTTGCAATCCTGCAAATAAATGCCCAGTCTGTCTCCCCCTCTTGAGAAAGCATAATTGGAATGGGAATATCCTTCTGTAATGCAATTGCATACCCATAAGAACCAAATACCCTATCCACCACTTCGCTTAGATGTTTGGAAGGATTCTGGAAAGTACGGCTTTCTGCCTTAATATCGGACTGATAAGAAAAGCTCTTTGCAATAATACCAATCTCCATATATTGGTTGAGGCTGTACAGAGATAATTCTGTACAAATACCAGCATAGATACAGCCACCTTCTGGGGTATACACTGTGACAGGTGTATTTGTATAACGCAGCACTTCTTTTTCTGAGAGCTGTTCTTTGGAGATTAGCCGTAAACGCATACTGCTGTGATTGTTTGCTGTCTCCAAAATATGTAGTTCCTTAACTGCCACATAAGATAGTGGAAAATCAATTAGAATCCTATTTAATTCTAAATACTCTTGGTCTGGCATAAAGCCTCCTCCTTTCCTGTATCTGAAAATGCGATTGGTTTAAATGATATATCTGTCAAACCTTAAATAAAAACATATTAATTTCATGTTTAAGAGGAATATTGAAAAAATATAAATTGATGTTCACTAAGAAGTAAAAATGAAAAGTATATTTATGTATTGTGATTACATTGCTAATTAATATAACAATGCCTTACTATATTTGGTTATAACGTTTTATGAAAAAATTTTTTTCTTAGAACGTCATAATCTTTTTTGCGTAAAGATGCTATGATTATAAACGTAAATTTCGACAAAAAATTCTATTATTTGACATTGGGAATTATAGGAGAATAAGTGACATATCTTGACTTGTCTATTTTTCCGACTGCATATTGATAAGGCAGATTGCCTTATTAATTGCCAAAAAGCTTTGTTGTAGTTCGCTACGCCTACGTTTTTTGGTCTGTATCCTCAAAAAATATCCTGTATAATCTGTACTATTTATTCTTCTATAGTTCCTTACAATATATAAGGAGGACCTAAAAGTGTGAGAAAAAAAATTTCTCTAGTGCATTTTTTTATTGTGGTCTGTATATTCCTGTTAGTTGTCAAGAATCCCTGTTTTGTATATGCGGAAGGCACAAAAGAAAAAGCAGTGGTATTTCTACTTGATGTAAGTGGCAGTATGAAAAGCAATGATCCCAATCGCTATGCGATTGATAGCATTGCACAATTTATATATACGCTTCCCTCTAATTTTGAAATTGGATTTGTAGCATATAATGCAGAAGTATGTGCGGAACAAATACTTTTAAAGAATGCGCATAGAAATGAAATTATGAAAGTGGCAGAGACTGTGCAATACACAGGCTACAGCAATGCGGGAGCTGGAATGATGCAAGCTGTGGAAATGCTGTTGGATACTTCTGCGACAGAGAAGGCAATTGTGTTATTGTCTGACGGAGAATGTTTGATGCAGGATGAGGACGCAACAAAAATTTCCTATACAGCATATCAATCGGCAACTGTACAAGCCAAACAAAATGGAATTCGGATACATGTGGTTGGACTAGGAGAGGAAATGGAGGATATAGAAAACTCTATTTTTCAGGCAGCAACAAAAACGGGTGGTGGAGTGTATCACTCTCCGCATGCGTTAGATATTCAGCATTCAATTGATGCTATTTTGCAGGAGCAGTTTCGTATCAAACAAATGACAGCAGCCGTGATTGACGCAGGAGAAGATGCTGTGAAAATGGAAATTGATATTCCGTTTGCACATGCAAGTACAGTTCGAGTGTTGTTGACAAGCAGCTCTCCAATACGAGATTTGACAACCAACTTAAACGCGGAGGGTGTCAGACAAGTGAATGGGGAACGTTATTCCTTAATTGAGATTGACAATCCTAAAAAAGATAAAATGGAGTTTAGTTTTAGTGGGGTATCTGGAAATCAAATACGAATGATATTAATTCCAGAATATTGGGTGACACCAAAGGCATCTGTCTCATATCAAGATTGTGTGCCAGACGTACCAGATGCTTTGACATATGAGAGAGAAGCAACTATAACATATACGTTTCATGATATGGAGAATAACAATATTCAGTTGTGGACAGAGGATTATTTTGCACACAGCAAATTGTCTGTAGAAAAGGCAGGAAATTTTGAAGAGGGAACTTTGGCAGATGGGCAATTGCAGACGCATGAGATTGTAACAGAGCACAGTGAAAGTGAAGTATCTTTTGACTTTGCAGAATTCCCCGCTAATATATTGGGAAGCGATACCGTGAAAATAGTATTGGAGGAACCGCCTGCCCTTCCAATTGAGGAACCAGATCAATTTCCATATACAATATATGTGGTTCTGTTTTTGACAATTGTGTTGGTAATTGCAGCAATTATAGTGTTTCGGTTGATGAAAAACAAACAACCTACAGTCATACCAGATGATGATGGGCGTCCAGAGCCAGGAAAATCCAGTTATGTAGGACGACTAAACATTTATATTACAAGGACAGCGTCAGGGTATGATATCAGTCCCCTATCGTATGATTTATTTCGACTGCCATCTACCAGAGTGATTTCTATGGCTGAAATACTTGAAAGTTGCGGATTAAAAGAAACATTTGCAGGTGCTGGACGTATTTTTATCAGCTCAGGGCAGGGGAGAAGTGTTATCTTAACCAATCAATCAGATTGCTGCATTATGAAGAGTGGGGAAATCCTTATGAAAAAGAAAAGTTATCAGCTTTTTGCTGGAGCAAAAGTTGATATTATGTTTGAAGATGAAATCAGTGAGTTGACTTTTCAGTATAGAGAACTAAAGCCATCAGAAATGTACTAATTCAGTATGTAAAAAATAAATAAACATAAGGAGCGAGAAAAAATGGAGATAATCAATCAAACAAATCGTACACTGCTTCTGGATATGATTAATCCAGATAAGATGGATCTGTTGACACTCGTTGGAGATGTCAAAGGTTTGGACAGTTTGAGTGACGATCAGATGCGGGAAATCAATCAGTATTTGGAGTGTCACAGTTATGAAGAAATGGAACGAAAGTTTGAGCCTACAGTGTGGTCCTTTTTTGATGCAAATTCACAGTCTGTACGATATACTTTGGAACGACCAGAGAATATTCCAGCATCTATGTTGACAGCCATCAACTTAAATGATTATGACAGCTTTTTTAAGACAATTTTGACCGTTATGGACTCTAGGAAGGCACAAGGATTGTTGAATGTCGAGTTTCACTTTGAACAGTTGTTGGAAATGATATCCCCCAAAAAGGTGATGGAGGATATTAAACTAGTCCGCAAGGAAATTCAATTTAATTATAAAAAGTATGCTGCGTTGGAAGATGGTGATCCTGCAAAGCTTGACCTAGGAGACAAGCTAAATCTGCTTTTTGAAAATGCAAGTAAAAATTATAATAATATTATGGCAATGCTCCCACTTGCGATTGAAGATATTAAAACACGGCTTCTGCTTGGAAATGGCGGACCGGAAAACAACGGTAAGGGAGTAGTAGCAGGTGTTTTGACAATGGGAGACAATGGAGAATTAAAAATCCTAGAAGCACCAAAAGAAGAATCTACTAGTTTGGCAGTCGTTGATGATGAGGTTACAGCAGGTCTTGTTGAAGTTTTAGCAGATGACTATCAGTCGGTAAATGAATCTCCCAATGATTATGTGCAGAATCTTGTGGTGCGGACATTCTGCCCGCTGACTGCAACAACGCCAACAGAAATTGATGTCCAGACAGAAGTGGCAAATTATAATTCTTATTTGGAATTTTATCGCACTTCTAAAGATAACTTTATTAAGGTTGTAAAACCTTTAGTAGAAAAACTGTTAGGCATTCGGATGTTCTTTGATCAATATAAGAGTAAGACAAAGGGAATGATGCCAACTCTTGTAATTGCAAATATTTCACCGGAAATCTTAGCAAAAAGTCCGAATATACCAAGATTAATTACCTATTTAAACACAACAAACAGCAAAAATAATTTCAATGATACCATATGGTATGCGATTTATCCCAATCTGTCTTGGAGTCAGAATGTGACAAACAAAATTCATAGGGAGCGTTTTCAGGGAAATGTTAAGAAGGCTGGAACAGACGTTTATAGTATGGAGGCATTAAGCACGCTTTTGAATGTCTTTAAAGACTATCGAGTAGAGACATTTTTCTCTTTTGAAAACAGGGAAGAGACAACATTTAATGCTGTGGCAGCGGAAGGTATTGAGAAGATGATTGAGCGTTGTGCTCCACTCATTGGAAAGCCATACAGTGAATTTGCAATTCCAGTGCTGCCGAACTTTACAGTTCTTCCCAAAAATAAGTCTGGAGTGGTATTAGACAGTAGGATGCATATCACAGATGATAATGGAGTGGAGCTTTCAGAGGCAAAAGAGGATATTATAAGGCTTTGGATAGAAGGTGTCTATATCGGTGGTGCTTATGTTGCGGCTGGATTCAGAGCAGCATGCCAGTGTCCAGAGTATTTAAAAAATCATTTTAATATGACAAAGGTAAGAACTGATTTAGAATTGCCAGGTGTCAGGTTTGACATCGAGGCAGGAAATCATTCACTGATGGCATATACCACAATGCCCAAGGAGATAACAGGATTTACCAATACAATTAAGACACAGATTAACCAGAAAAATTTTGGATGGGTATTTGCTTCAGAGAATGCATCCCAAGATGGGATGGCGATCACAAATATAACGGTTTATAAGGCGAGAAATCTTTTGTACGACACAGAGCACTCTACTTATGAGCCGGTATATAAAACGCAGGTTACTACTTATATTGAGCGAATTTTAAGGTATGTGACAGGAGATTTCAAGGAGGATAATATTCGTGATTTCTTCTCAAACAATCCCAAGAGCCAGAAGAGCAAGTGGCTTGCAAAACAGGACTGTATCAACGCAATCATTACGGAGGGAGACAGCTTGGAGTACAGTATTAACGATATGAATGGCATCTGTGAGCTAACTCTTTCCTTCAATGGCAGTCCAAGAAATTTGGAAGTACAGATTAATCGTATTTCCGGTATATAAAATAAGGAGGTAGATTTATGGGTTTCAGGGTAACAATTGATGGTGCAGGTCCAGTCAAGCTGTCAGAACAGTGCGTGACAAGCGTAGAATTTTTTTCAGAAATTCCCAAGGATTCCAACGCCAGAGCAACAGATAACGGTACCGCGTTGAAAATACGTGGAAAGATGCTGTTTTCATTAGGTGCAGAGGCAGAAGACGCCACAATCAACATGGCAAAGTGGAGCGTAGTACCCAGTGAGAGCGCAGACGCATACAGAAATGTAAAAGTGGATGTAGTCGCTGCGAACCAAGTGGTACGTGAGTATACATTGCCGAATGCGTTTGTCATGGAGTATGAGGAATCACTTGACGATGAGACAGGTGTGGGAGAATTTTATCTGCATGTAAAGCAGAAGAAAGATTTGACCAAGCTGACCAGTATCGAAGGTGGATTTAGTGAATAAGGAGGTGACTACGTATGTCATTACGTGTAACAGTGAATGGAGCAAATAGTTTTGAGGTTGCTAAGGATTGTGTACAGAAAATCAAATTCCGCACAGATATTCCTTTAGATTCCAATGCAAGGACAAAGGACGTAGGAAGTACTCTGGAGATTACAGGAAAAATTTTGGTAGCTACAGATGGTGATCCATTTGACAGCACTAGACAGTTGGCACTGTGGTCTGTGGTTCCAGCAGAGGATGCTGCGGCTTACAGGCAGGTGGAAGTTGAGATTATCAACGCTGGCGTTGTAGAGAGAAAGTACAGTTTCCCGCGTGCATTTGTGGTTGATTATAAAGAAGATTTTTCTAACAGTGACGGCATTGGCCAGTTCACAATAATCATTAAGCAAAAAAAAGACAAACTGGATACGATTGCAATCGAAGGAGGCTATATTGGCGCTTAATTGCCAATCGGTCACAAGAAAAGGCACATCGCAAGGAAGATGTGCCTTTCCTTAAAGATTTAGAGAGATAATTTATGATTGTCCAAAGGATTTCCTTTGGGAAGTATTTTGGATAGGCATAAATGGAAGGACGGTGGAAAAATGACAGATTGGTACAAGGTCTTACAAATTTCCAGACAGGCATCAGAGAAGGAAATTAAGGCGGCATATCGAAAATTGGCAAAAAAATATCATCCAGATGCACACCCGGGGGATCAGAAGTGTGAGGCACGTTTTAAAGAAATCACAGAGGCATATACCATATTGTCCGATGCAAAGAAACGTAAAAAGTTTGATGAAGAGCTTGATAGCCTGAAAAACACAACAGACTACAAAACAAAAGCAAAACATCAGAACAAGACGCGGACAGAAGATACAGGAACCGTTGATTTTCAAGATATATCACGTAGTTTTGAACGATTTTTCGGATTTGATCCAAGAACAAAAGAAGTTGTGAATGAAGAGAAATTAAACCCTAATTTAAAGGCGGGAAATCCATTAGATACAACAAAGATTTTTGAAGCGTTTATGGGAAATATGAAGAGGTAAAGGATTGTCATGGAAAAAAAGATAAGCTATGCGGCAGGTCTAATTTGTATCATTATTGCAGGAATTGTTCTTTGGCGTATGGGGTTGCGTACAGGATGGTTTTGGGCAGGTTGTGCAGTATTAGCTGGAATACTACATATTGTATTTTCATTATCATTAAGACCGAAAAAAGATAAAAAGTATTTTATACCAACAAAAACGCCCACAGAGTTAGTGTTACTCAGTGAGGAAGATGGACGTATCGCATCTTGGTATCTTTATGGTAAAAATGGGATTGTGATTGGGCGTGATGTTGGAGAAAATCAGGTTACAGTCAATCTTGACCACACAGAATATGCCAGTATGATTGATGTAGAACATGCTGTGTTAAATTTTGCGAAAGATGCATGGTATGTAGAAGACATTTCTTCAAAAAATGGAGTTCGTGTACAGAAAAGTGATGGAAGGAAATACAAGATTGCTTATGGAAAGCCATGTAGGCTTGAACAGGGAGATATTTTATTTGTTGGATTAGCAAGACTTCAGATTCAGTGATATGTTGCGACATCAGGTACAAGGAGACTTTAGAGTCTGTAAAATATACTAGGAGGAAAACATGGGAGAGTCAAATTTAATTCGATGTCAAAATGGACATATGTTCAGTAAAAAAAGATATGGGACAGTATGTCCTTATTGTAATATAGAAACAGAAACGGCTGAAAAGAAAGAGACAGAAAAGTCAGAGGTTGATGTTGAGGAGGCACTTTTTAAAGAGGATATTAAGCCAATCTGTGGGTGGATTGTATGTGTGTCTGGTCCAAGACAAGGGAAGGATTATAAAATTGTATCTGGTAAAAACTTTGTCGGCAGAGCGGATGATATGGATATTCAGATTCTTGGTGATAATGAGATTTCACGCCGCAATCATGCTGTAATAGTATTTGATCCGAAGAAGAAGGAGACAGTGCTGCTGCCGGGAGATTCCAATGGTCTAGTCTACTTAAATGAGAATGCAGTATATGTACCAATGACTTTAAATCCTTATGACAAGATTGAGTTAGGAAAATCCGTATTTGTGTTCATACCATTTTGTGGGAATAACTTTATGTGGGAGATATAAAATGGATAGCTGGTTGATGGCGGCGTGGCTGTTAGTGGCATGTGTTTTAATATTAGATACAATAATATTATATGTGCGATATGCTCCTAAGAAAAAAAAGACACTTAAAATAGGCAGGAGTATGACAATTGGAGGACGTGAAGTTCAGGAGGATCAGACCGGTGTAATGGAGACCAAAGCCGGTCTAATGGCTGTGCTGGCAGATGGCGCAGGGAAGGCTTACGGAGGCCGTATTGCCAGTCGTATTGCTGTGGATACTTGCACACAAATTTTTGAGGATTATAATGCATTTAACAATCCACAGTATTTTTTTAGAAAAGCATTTCATTGTGCCAATAAGGAAATTCTAAAGGCATTAGGAGATGATAGCAGGGGAGCTGCCAGTCTAGGATGTGTGATGATTTGTTCAGGGTTCCTTTATTATGCTGTTGTAGGAAATGTAAAAATATGTGTGTATCGAGAGGGGAGTCTTGTGCCAGTATCGACAGGGCATACGGTTGCGGTGTTAGCAGAACAGCGATTTCATGAAGGAAAAATTTCACGGGAAGATGCATTACAGCTTTTAGAAAATAATAGACTATATAATTATTTAGGACAGGATGGCTTTAAGGATATAGAACTGTTTGATGCGCCGGTTAGAATGAAACAAAATGATATTGTGGTGTTGATGAGTGATGGAGTATATGATTTGATAGGAACAAGGGAAATAGAAGCGGTTCTTGCTGAGACAGTGGATTGTCAACAAAAGGCATATGAGATTATAGAGCTTGTAAATAAAAATCCTAAGGAAGATAAAGACAATGCCAGCATTGTTTTGCTGGAAATGGGGAACGAGGTTAAAGCATATGAGAAAGCAGAATTCGGAATTTAAGACAGCTTTTACTTCGGAAGCAGATTGTGATTTAAAAAATACAGATTATTTTGGTTTTGTGGAGTTAGATGATTACGCTTGTTATGTTGTTGCGGATGGGATTGATGATCAACTTGATGCATTGAGCGCAAAACTTGCAGTAGCAGCCGTTATAAATGCCTTTTCAGAAGCACCTTCTATGAAGAAGCATACGATGAAGGTTTGTCTGAAGGCTGCAAATACTGCTCTGATAAAAGAGACAAGAAGCAAAAAGAAACTAAAAGCTTCTATTATGATTGTAATAACAAACTATGTAAAATTTCGGTATGGACAGGCAGGAAATGTTCGTTTGCGCTTGTATCGTAATGGATTTCTGAAGTATCAGTCAACAGATCAGTCTCTTACTTTGGATATGGTAAAAGAAGAACAGGTGGAACCTGATAAGATAGCCATTCATGAAGAGAGAAATAATCTGCATAGCTATCTAGGGCAAGAGAAAGAATTTCATCCATATATTTCAAAAAAAATAAAATTGGCAGCCACGGATGCAATCGCTATGTACACTCGTGGAATCTGGGAAAATATAGATGGCGGCGAATTGGATGATGTCTACGCCGATGCAACCAATGAACCACAGGAATTGGTTGACAATGTGGAAGAGCTACTTTTGTCCAGACAGCCGCAAGATTTGGGAAAATATACATTTGCTACATTGTTTATAAACAAAGTGTTTACAGATCCTAACAAAAAACGCAGGATTCGCAAAATAATAATGATTGTGGCAATTGTATTCGTTATAGTGATAATCGCGATTATTGTGGCGATGATTGTACATAACAATCGCGCTAGAAAAAGAGAACAGATGGAATTAGGCTATTTGAATACAATTGAATATATTCAGATAGATAATTATACAAGAGCGCAGGAATGCTGCGAGGATGCAATTCAACTTGCAGAGTCTCTAAAAGATCGCTCTATGCAAAAAAACTTAGGCAATTACAGAAAACTAATAGAATCTGTACTGGCGGCACAGGAACATATGGATGGGCAACGGTTTTCTGAAGCGCAGAGAACATACAGAGAAGCTGCAGCTCGTTCTGTCTATGTGGACAGTATAGGGCTTGATTATATTAATGAAATGCTAACGTTAACAGCAGATTATATGTCGGTGTATGATTTAATTAATTTGGGCGATATATTGGCGCAAAATCTCCAATATGATAAAGCCGAGGAAAAGTATCTGGAGGCAAAATCTGTTGCTGGAAAGATTTATTTTGATGCGGGAAGGAAATCTGCCCTTGAGGCACTTGAGAAGCTCTATGCGGATCAGAAGGCTGAAAAAGAAGCGGAAGAAGCAGATAGAAAGGAGCAGATGGCACAACAGGAATCAGGAGCAAACTATATGACGCAGGGTGATGTGGCGTTTGCGCAGGGCGATTATGACAGTGCAAAAGTATATTATTTATCTGCACAACAGCTTTTTAAAGAGATGGAGGACCAGACACAACAAGAGGCTGTAGAGAAAAAATTACAGATAACGGAAGATAAGTTAGAGGAGAGAGAACTGCTTAAAGAAGAGGCACAGAGTTATATACAAGAGGCAGAAGCTGCGGAAGAAACAGGAGAATACATATCGGCTAAAAAATATTATCTTTTGGCAAAGGATGCGTATGCTTCTATGAAAATGGATGATAAGGTAGATGAGATTGCTCGAAAAATGGAGCGAATGGATATTAAAGCTGCGGAACAGGAGAACGAATCTTCACAGGAAAACGCAACAGAAGGGGATGCGCCTATACAAGACGCTTCAGCAGAAGATACGCCACAGGGCAATCAAACAGAGATGGCAGAGGAACAGGCGCCGGGAATGATTTTTGAGTAAGATGGAGGAAACAAATGGTGTACGGACAGGATTTTGATATGAAGGAATATATCAGGAAGCGGATGCTGGAAATCACCAGTTTGCAGGATCGAGAGTTATTTAAGGAGACAGCAGGAAATATTCTGTCTGCTATATATGATTATAATCAGCAGGCATATACAAGACTTGAACAAAATATTTTGGCTGAATGCAGTCCAGAACAAAATTGTTATGCGGTATATATCTCTATGACAGATCGACAGCATTATGATGAGACAGATCATTTTTTGTATCCTATGTGTCCTGAAGATGCGAAAAAATCATTGATAACTTGTGAAGATGTCAACGAGGCACTATCAGACGAAAGAGAACTAAAATTATATACAGTCTATGTCAAGGGAACTGCGACACAGGTTTATCGATTATTTCACCAAGAAGGAAGAATTTTTAATGGAATCATTAAAACAACAAAAAGAGAATATAGAGCATCTTTTGTATTGAAACCAAACATGGATTATGTACAGATGATACAGCAACTATACGAAATATTTGGAGTAAATTTTCAGCCGTGGTTCACAGTAAATATTGCTTATTTGTCGAAACTTGCAAATATCTATCTATCTTCATCAGAAAAGATAAAAGATAGTGAACAAATTGAGAAAATACAGATTGATTTTGAAGAATATTCTAATCAAATTCAATATGATATGATTCCACTCTGGAATTTGTGGCCCTTGACAGAAAAGACAAGCACTTATCCAAATCCCTGTGTTGACAAGATTAATTATGAACATCAGTTTTTTGCGCAGCGTTTAAAATCAGATTGTGGATATTTAGTGCGTGATACAGATGCAGAGATTACAAATATTCGTCGTATGAATGGAGATTTGTATATTACCTGCCCAATTGAAAGACCGTGTGAGTGGCATTTATATGAAGTACATCGGGCAACAGGCAGAGAAGCATATCTATATCCGGTACTTTCTAATCAATATAAGGAAAGCTTCTCAGGAAGCATCACAGAAATGTTTCGCAAAAGTATTAAGACCAAGGCGGAAATGGGAAGGCTGATAGAAGCCTTTGACTATGAAAAATATCTAACCTTTTGTGATTTTAAGCTTTGTTCTGAGATTCCTACAATATGTAGAGATGCCAATTATAATATGGATTCTTTTTTGACTGATGAGTTGCGGACAGGAGATGCAGGGCGCATATTGGTAGTTCAATTTACTGCAAAAGATCCGGCAGAATATCTAAATGAAGATATTATGAGCTTCTTAGTAACGCAAGTACAACGAATTTTTCCTGATTATCACTGTGTAGGTGAAATTGTATAAAAACAATCGGTATAGAGGTTTAAATTTACATGTGGATAGTTCATAAGGAAGGGGAATTGAGATGAATTTTATGTGGGATATTGCGCTGCGGGCATTTGAACAGGGGTGGGATGAGCAGGACTTAATATTTATGCAGGCGAAAGAGTACAGTCCATTTTTTGAGCAATCATTCTCCTGTATCAATGAAAAAAAGGTTCATTCCAATGAAGTCGAATTGAACCTTTTATATCGTTTTGCAGATATTTTTCAAGAGATTCTTGCACCAGAAAGTTTAGGACTTGAGGAACAAGAATACGCTCAATTTTCTAAGTATTTTATTGATGCTGTATTACATGCAATTCTCTATACAGATTTAAGATGTGGAATGACTAAGAGAGAAATATATATTCATAAGATATTGGAAGAACTTCAAAATGGCACATTTTGGAAGGGCATAGCCTATAATTTTAACAGGATTGACCGTAAAAAGCAAGGGCGATTTGCAGCGTTGGTTTTAAGTCAAATGGAAATAGGCTCCTCTCTACAAAACTTCCGAAAAGGGATTTTGATTCTATACCCAGAGGCGATGCTTTATCAGATTAAAAAAGAACCCAAAAAGTTGTTGCTTTACATTCGATGTCCCAAAAGCGATATTGAAGAACATCGCCTTCAATTTGTTCAAGATATGTTCTTGCCAATCGGATTTGAACTTAGGGTGTTCTGGCAGTACCACTTTGGCATTATAGGGGCAGAAAGTACGATGAAATTAGATGAAATGGCACTATATTAAACAGGAGACTTACAATGGACAAATATTCCTATACATTAAAGCCAAGCAGTATAAAGAAAGAGATAAAATCCTATAGTAGAGCAGAGTTGGAATTGATGACAACGTTTCAGTTGCGTGATATTTGCTGGCGTGAACGAATTATCAATGGAATTCAGGCTCCGCTTGATAAAGATGAACTCATTCGGCAGATTATGCGTTTTCGTGGAAGGAAAGACAATCTATTTATCACAGAATACAATAAAGAAGGGATAGAGCGGTTAGAAGAATTACTTAGAACAACGAGAATTAATATTATGACACATTCTGTGCGTGGATGTGCAAAGATTGTTGTCTATCAGGGAATTGCAGTAACTTGTTCGGATGGACTTACAATTGGATACCATCCAGAAATTACAAATACAAATGCGCTTCTTGTAAGTGGAAGCCAGATTTGTGCTGTGTTTAACCTGAGTACCTACAAGGGAGAAATCGATCAAATCTATCTCACAAAATCAGAAAAAATGATGTGTAAAGATTCCACTGTAAAAAATTATCGTCTCTATTGTATGAACCATATACAATCAGATTGGCTGTATCATTTTTATGAGGAAGATAAGGAAATGCGCCCTGAACATATGGATTTTTATGAGGTTCCAGTTATGGATTTTCAGGTGCGGGAGCTTTTGGAAATGGATATGCCTCTTGCAATTGACTTTGGTACTTCCAACACAACTGCAGGTATTTATTTGGATTCCAGTTATCTTGAACAACTTGAGGGCGACCCCGCAAGAGGATGCCTTAAAGAAAACGAGGCGAACTATGTGACATACGACAATGGTGAGGGAGGGGCGACCCCGCTTTTGCCGTCTGTAGTTGGAGTGTTGGATATTAAAAATGATGGTGTTGTTTATGTGTTTGGGCAAGAAGCGGACCGTCTATTTCGGACAAGCTATATTGATGAGGGATTTTGCGCATTTTATGATATAAAACGGTGGATTAGTGATCCAGATAGAGAAGAAGAACTGGTAGACAAGGATGGGCATCGCTGTTTTGTGAAGAGAAAAGAGATTATTAGAGCATTTTTAGAGCATGTTATTTCCTGTGCAACACAGAAGTTTAAGTGTCGTTTTAGAAGTTTGCATCTTACAGCACCTGTAAAACAAAAACAGTTATTTCTACGTCTCTTTCGAGAATTATTGCCAAACTATGAGATTATGGAAAAGGGAATGCTTGATGAAGGGGTAGCAGTTTTATACAACTCTATTTCAGAACGTATCGCCCAGAAAAAATTTAAAAATAACGAGGAACTGAAAGCGCTAATTATCGACTGTGGTGGTGGTACAACCGATTTGTCTTCGAGTCGTTTTTCTATCAATGATCAGAGGGTTGCATATAAGATTCGTATTGCAACAGCATATGAGAACGGTGATACCGATTTTGGCGGCAATAATTTGACGTACCGTATTATGGAGCTTTTAAAAATTGCGCTTACGCATGTGCTGGGAAGTTTGGAAAGTTTTAGAAGCGTAGAAGATATTATAGAGGAAATGGGAATGAATATCTTTCGGCGGATAGACAATGAGGGAGCTGAAAATGTCTATGGTTTACTGGATACAGAGTACAGAAAAGCAGAACTGTTTATTCCAACTCGTTTTAAAGAGCATGAACACAGAAGTAATGTAGAGTATTTTGCTGTCAAAAATAATTTCTATTATCTTTTTGACTTAGCAGAAGAGGTCAAAAAGGTGTTTTATGGAAAGCGGGAGGCGCTCCGTGTAGTGGTTAGCAGTATGCCCCTCACAGAAGCGGGAACCATATATGTACAGGCAGACCGTTTTAAGCTTTCTGTTCGCAGAGAAGGTATATTGCAAGTTGTCAAGGATATTCCTCCTGTTTATCTAAATATTAGTCAGATTAGCCGTCTGTTAGAGGGAGATATTTATCGTCTAGTCAAGCGTTTTATTGAGCCGCTTTATGAGGATGGAAGACTGGATGAATAT
>CASJPF010000077.1 GCA_949383255.1 Lachnospiraceae bacterium
CTGTAATGGTGGCTGATAAACTGCACAGGCATCAATATATCCGCAGTTTAAAACCCCTGATTGCATAACCTTACATACCGCATACCATTTCACGGGCAGATATCCTTATCTGCTTTGTTTTCATGTCTTAAAACTCTTGTTATCCACATCCACCTCCTGTAAGTCCGGCTCAAAAGATTTTGAACTTGTTTCGCAATTGCCTATTAGGGGTGTTGTTTGTTTTTATGGTGGAGGTGATTTGATGAGGTGTGTGGTGGGGAGGGTGGAATTTTTGCGTAGATTTAAAACATATTACGCAAAAGATGTGTGCATTAAAGTATAGCAGACAGTATAGGTAAAAGATGTCTATCATAAAAATTTTCTATCACTTTTGCCATATTTTTTTCATATACTATCCTATACAGAAATGCATCAAAGAAAGGCGGTGGTTACAATATGTTCCAAAATCCCCAAGGGAAACCTTTTCTCCGTCTAGATCACGTAAATTTTTCCTACTACAGTAATCTTGGTGAAGTAAAGGTTTTAAATGACATAAATTTTTCTATTGAAAAAGGTGCTTTTGCAGCCCTAGTCGGTCCAAGCGGTTGCGGCAAGTCCACAACCCTCTCACTAATAGCAAACTTGCTCAAACCTGTAAGTGGCTTTATTACATTTTATTCTGAGGACTTTAACGCCCCGCGCGTTGGATACATGCTACAGCATGATCATCTATTAGAATGGCGCACTGTCTATCAGAATATTACACTTGGTCTTGAAATACAGAAAAAGAAAACAGCAGAAAATTTAGAACTGGTAGATAATCTGTTAGAAAAATATCATCTGTCCAATGTAAAGAACCAAAAACCATCAGCATTATCCGGCGGAATGCGTCAAAGAATCGCACTTATTCGAACACTTGCTATCCGCCCTGACCTTCTCCTGCTTGACGAGCCATTCAGCGCACTCGACTATCAGACCAGACTTAATGTATCAAAAGATGTACATGATATTATTAAATCAGAGCAAAAAACAGCAATTCTTGTAACACACGATATTTCTGAAGCTATTTCTATGGCAGATATTATTTTTGTACTTACGAAATCACCTTGCACGATAAAAGATATTATTCCTATTGAATTTGAAGCAAATGGAATTCAAAGAGAAAACATAAGAAAATCAAGTCTTTTTCAGGAATATTTTGATAAAATATGGAGGGAAATGCAAAATGAAAATACCGAAATATAATCGTACCAACAATGTTGATACAACTATGCTTACAATTGGACAAAAAAACTTTCTGCGTCGTCAGAAATTACACAAATTATATATTTTTTGGAGTAGAATTTTGCTGTTTGCAGCTTTTATAATGCTTTGGCAGGTATCTGCTGATTTGGGCTGGATTGACCGTTTTTATTTTAGCTCCCCCATTGCAATCGCACAATTATTCTGGCATGACATAAAAGATATGTCTCTATTAAATCACATTGGCATTACCCTTTTAGAGTCAGGTATAAGTTTTTTGCTAATTATCGTTCTCTCCGTGCTGACAGCTACCTTTTTCTGGTTTTATCCTTCGCTTGGAAAAATGTTTGAACCATTTCTAATCGTGCTCAATAGTCTGCCAAAATCAGCATTAGCGCCGTTAATCATTGTATGGTTAGGCACAGGTCCCCGCACTATTATTCTATGCGGGATATCAGTCGGCATATTCGGTTGTATTTTAAATTTGTATCAATCCTTTGCACAGACCGATCCAGAGCGGCTAAAACTTATTGAAACATTAGGAGGAACAAAATTGCAAGCTTTTACCAAAGTTGTTTTTCCAGGAAATATTCCTACCTTTATCTCTCTGTCCAAAGTCAATATTGGTCTTGCCCTAGTAGGAGTAATTATTGGAGAATTTCTTGCTGGAAGAAAAGGATTGGGATATCTTATTATCTATGGAAGTCAAGTTTTTAAACTAGATATAGTAATTTTAAGTATTGTTATCCTCTGTATTATCGCGATGGGCATTTACGGACTTCTAAGTCTACTAGAAAAGAAAATCTGAAGATATGAAGAACAGGAAATCTTTAGACTTCCTGTTCTTCATATCTTTTTGGAAAACTGTTTTTTCCGATTCTTTGTTCTATTGTATTCTATTGATCTGTTTTCTGATATATCAATCTTAACATAGTTAACTGTTTTGACTTCAAGCAGTTCTTACAATATAATGATGGTACTCGTTTTCCCTTTTCCACAACAATTTTTGTTCTACACTTTGGACAAATGTATTCCACCATGTCTTTTTCTTTTGTTTTTCGTCCCATATCTATTTACTTATTCCTTAAATCTTTGACCTTAATTTTTCTTCAAGCATACCATGTTTTTATGAAAGTTGCAACGATTACCTATATTTCTCCCAAAATAAACACATGATATGATTCGTTCCTTCATTCCTGCCCTATGAAAAATATTTAAAAATTTTCCTACAACAAATAATTGCGTAAGAGCCTCCAAGAAGGTATTATATATTCAGGGTAAATTTAGAGATAATTTAGAGAAAAATAAAGTAAAATATAGGTGTTATATTCAGAAACTATCTTTCGACTTTAAAGGTCTCTTTTTTTCGTCTCTCAAAACCGAAATCTTTTTAGATTTGATATTGAGGGAATCTATAAATACAGTACCAAGGGAGGACAACTATGCGTATATTACTTGCCGAAGATGATAAGAAATTAAATGAATCACTCACAAATCAATTAATTTCAAGAGGGTTTAACGTGGATTTCTGTTATGACGGGGAAGAAGCATTCTACTATGCCGCGCAAAACATTCATGATGTCATATTGCTTGACAGAATGTTACCCAATATGGAAGGAACTATGGTATTGACCAAACTTCGTAAACAGGGCATCAATATCCCAATTATTCTAATTACTGCTCTTGGAACGTTAAATGATAAAGTAACTGGGCTAAATCTTGGCGCTGATGATTATTTGGTCAAACCCTTCGCCTTTGAGGAACTATTAGCACGCATTCAATGTGTTACAAGACGCTCCCCCATTATCAATCAAGCAATTTTACCCTCTTACTGCGATATTCGCTTTGACGGCACATCAAACACGCTTACAGGGCCAGCAGGTAGCTGTACTTGTTCTAAGCGCGAGGGCGCAATGCTTGAGACTTTTATTAAAAACGGTGGACAGACCCTCTCAAGAAACACACTTCTATTAAAAGTCTGGGGACCTGACAGTGATGTTGAGGAGGGAAATCTTGACAACTATATTTACTTTGTTCGCAGACGCCTTAAGGCTGTTGGTAGTTGCCTAAAATTACGAACCATTCGCGGTATTGGCTACTGTCTGCTGGAAGAATAAAAACGCACATTTTGAAGGAAGAATTTCTATTATGAACACTATTAAAAAAGCACATTTTCAACTGACATTGTTAAATGGCTGTATTACCACATTGATTTTGGTGATTATGACGCTTGGCTATCTATTTATTTCTGAGAACAATATGATGAAAAACAAAATATATTCCTATCAGAGTGATATTTACACTATCGCTTCCTACATTGAGCAGCAAGACATTATCACCAATACCTGGCTTTCACAACTTGAATCTGGCAAAAAATATTACGTATCTCTGATAGACAATGACACTGAATTTTTATATGACATCAATACAGTACAGAAAAATAAGGAAAGAAAACAGGTGCTTGAGCAAGCTTGGAACTATTATCAAACCGAAAACTCTTCCAACACTCCACACACACTTTCTTACAAAAGCAGTTATGTCTCTTTTATTTTGGAATACAAAAATAACACAAATGTCACTTTTTCCAAATACTGCTGTTTTGTAATTCATATGCAAAAAAATACATCAAACCTAAAAATTATGTTGACTGCACCACTTGAGAACCTACAAAACCAAATGTTAAAACAGCGATTTTTATTTTTAGGTATTATCACTCTCGCCCTTATCGCTATCTGGATATTTGCATGGATTTTTACTGGAAAACTACTAAATCCTATTGAGACAAGCCGACTTCAACAGAATCAATTTATTGCATCTGCCTCACATGAACTTCGCACGCCACTTGCAGTCATACTTTCTTGCGCTGAGATAGGACTTGGCAAAAACGCATGTTCTGAATTAGCCACTATTAAAAACGAAGCACTTCGCACATCAAGGCTTCTAAATGACATGCTCACTTTGTTAAGCTGTGATACTGGACATCTCGATATTAAACTAGTACGCGCCCAGCTCGACACACTAATTTTAAATGCCTGCGAATCTTTTGAATATATGGCAGCAGCAAAACACATTAAAATCAGTGCTTCTCTCCCCGAAGA
Source organism: Lachnospiraceae bacterium (assembly GCA_949383255.1). GTDB lineage: Bacteria > Bacillota > Clostridia > Lachnospirales > Lachnospiraceae > COE1. The sequence goes on from CASJPF010000077.1 coordinate 4,320, forward strand.
TCCACTTCCAGATTGTATATGTGACAGTGATCGCATTATACAAGTGCTCACAATCTTCCTTCACAATGCCATCAGCTACACTCCAGAAGGCGGTATTATCAATCTGTCTATTGCCTATCAAAATAAACACTTTGAAATAAAAATTTCTGATACAGGTATAGGAATCAGCAATGAAGAAAAGATAAAAATATTTGATCGTTTTTACCGCAGTGAAAAAGCCCGAAGTGACAAAAATCACTTTGGGCTTGGTCTGTCCATTGCCTATGACATTATTACTGTACATCATGGAAATATTAAAGTAACTGACACACCTGGCGGTGGCACCACCTTTGTGATAACACTCCGCAGCCAGCCTACATCCAAATATACTTTCTAAAAATATATTCTAAACCGCAAAAAATGCATCTGCCACAAATTATGGCTCGATGCACTTTTTACAATATTACACTACTGTATAAAATAAATCTTTGACCTATACACTCAATACCTAAACCTCAGCAGAATCTGCCACCTTATTAGCTCTCGCTTTCACCTGTGCATCCTGAATATCACTTGGCGTCTGTTCATATCTTGTTATTTCATATTCAAAGTTTCCGCGCCCGCCTGTCATAGAACGAAGCACTGTACAATATCCAGTTAATTCCATCATTGGAATATCTGCCTCAATAACCTGCTTGCCATTCCCAGCTGGATTCATGCCAAGCACTCTGCCGCGCCGCTTATTCAAGTCTCCCATAATATCACCTGTGTAACGCTCTGGTGCTGTCACCTTAAGGGACGCAATCGGTTCGAGAAGCACAGGTCCTGCCTCCATAAAGCCTTTCTTAAATGCCTGAATGGCAGCAGTTTTAAACGCCATTTCCGAAGAATCTACAGCATGATATGAACCGTCGTACAAAATGCCCTTCACACCGACTACTGGATACGCAGCCAAAGGTCCTTTCAAGACAGATTCTTGCATTCCCTTCTCAACAGCCGGGAAATAATTCTTTGGAACTGCACCGCCAACTACTTCCTGTTCAAATATATATGCTTTCTCCAAATCACCAGATGGCTCAAAACGCATCTTAACATGACCATACTGTCCATGCCCGCCAGACTGCTTTTTATATTTATATTCCACATCAGATTTCTTCTTGATTGTCTCGCGGAATGCAATCTTTGGATCGCTCAATTCAATCTCACACTTATACTCATTTGCCAGACGACTCTGAATAATCTCAAGCTGCTGATCACCAATTCCATAAAGCAAGGTCTGTCTGTTCTCCACATCATTGACTACTTTCAAAGTCTGATCTTCGTGTGACATCTTCTGCAATGCCTGTGAAACCTTATCAATATCCCCCTTGTTGGGCACTTTGTAGCGCTTTGCTGTATACGGTTTTGAAATCTCAAACTTACCATACTCGATTATAGTTCCCTTTGTGGAAAGCGTATTTCCTGTTCTCGCAGCCGTAAGCTTTGCAATTGCACCAATGTCACCTGCGTGAAGCTCACTGATTTCAATAGGCTTGCTGCCCTGCAATATATAAAGTTTATTGACCTTTTCCTCAACATCTTTATCTTTATTATAAATTGTGTCATCTGACTTAAACACACCAGAACACACCTTAATCAAAGAATATTTTCCAATAAATGGGTCCACAATTGTCTTGAAAACATAAGCCGATTTTGCCTTTGAGAAATCATAATTTGCTTCAAAGACTTCGTTTGTCTTCATGTTAAAGCCTGCAATCTGCCTATTCTCAGGACTTGGCATATATTTCACAATATCGTCCAACAATGTATATGTACCCTGGCATAACAAACTCGATCCCATGCTGATTGGAACAATAGAACTATCTATAACATTGGTGCGAAGCGCTGCACGAATCTCATTTTCAGAGAATGTTTCTCCGCCAAAATAACGGTCCATAAACTCCTCACTTGTCTCAGCAACTGCCTCCATCAGTGTATCTCTATATAGATTCAGATTATCTTTGCTGTAATCTGGTATATCGCACGGTTCCACATCTTTGCCTTTCCAGCGATTTCCTGTCTCACTCACAACATTCACATAACCCACAAATTTCTCATTCTCTCTAATTGGGAAATGAAATGGCGCAATCTTTTTACCATACATTTCTGTAAGCTTTTCCACAACATTTTTAAACGATGCATTGTCGGCGTCCATTCCAGTCACATAAATCATTCTTGGCAGCTTGTATTTTTCACACAACTCCCAGGCTTTCTCTGTGCCCGCCTCAACGCCAGACTTGCCCGATACCACGATGATTGCTGCGTCCGCCGCACTGATCGCCTCCTCAACCTCACCGATAAAATCAAAATATCCAGGTGTATCAAGGATATTAATTTTTACACCGTCCCACTCAATTGGCACGACCGATGTGCTGATGGAAATCTTTCTTTTCTGCTCTTCTTTACCAAAATCACTGACTGTATTTCCATCCTCCACACGTCCCATACGTGACGTGATACCTGACAGATACGCCATTGATTCTACGAGACTTGTCTTTCCAGCCCCGCCATGACCTAACAATACTATGTTTCGGATCTTATCAGTTGTGTAAACATTCATTGCAGCTACCTCCTATTTTAGGGAGCACTCCCAACTATGCTGAGAATACTCTTAATTTAATGATAATTACCCATGCCAATTCATAAGCTGTCACTCAAAAGATTCGTTCGATTTTAAGCTGCCTATGACATTTATTCCGTCGTTAGGCACAGACTCTATAGAATTGATTCTAAAATCAATTGTGCATGGCTTAACTATTACAATTTTACTATATATTTTCAGACAATTCAATCATTTTTGTGCAATTTGTATATAGCATTTTGCATAAAATACTTTCAAAAATTTCATATGAAATGACGAAAATTTGTACTTGACATGCAATTATATATTAAAGCAATAAGTTACTTTTCACCCCCGCACCATGCACTTGCTGCATGGTGTCGGAGCCAGCGCTAAAATGCCTGCCTTGTGGCATTTTGTGTGCATCAATTGTTGCAATTCACACCCAATCATCATAAATGAATATGAAATCTGGCATGGATGTGAATTGTAACAGCAATAAAATTAATTATTACGCAATGATTTTAACACACTTTACAGATCTCTTATACAATGCTAAAATAGATTCGCAAACGTCAAAGGCGTCTTTGCAACTATTTTTTTGAAAGGATTTTTTTATATTATGGATTGTATGATAAATAATAATAACAGCAATAAATTTGGCTTTCTTAGCCTTGGATTAATCGGTGGTTCTATCGCACTTGCAATTCGACAGATTTATACAAATGCTCAGATTGTAGCGTATGCGCGCAGACAGTCCACCCTAGATGAAGCAACCGCTGCTGGTGCTATCGATATTGGCACCACTAAGATAAACGAACTCTTTTCTGACTGCGACATCATATTTCTATGTGGTCCTGTCGCCATAAACAACGAGTTTTTAGAACAGCTTAAACCTTTTCTATCTGAAAAGACAATTGTCACTGACGTTGGAAGTGTCAAAGGTTCTATCCATGAAACTGTCTCACGCCTTGGATTAGACCGCCAGTTTATTGGTGGGCATCCTATGACAGGCAGCGAAAAAACAGGATTTGCAAATGCAAATCCCCTTCTTTTAGAAAATGCGTACTATATCCTTACCCCCACAGAGACAGTCCCCAGCGAGGCTGTTGCTGGATATTATTCCCTTGTAAAAAAAATGGGGGCTATTCCAATGATTTTAAACAGTCAAGAACATGATTATGTAACTGCTGCCGTCAGCCATGTCCCACACCTTGTCGCCGCTGCTCTCGCAAATCTGGTACATGACCACGATTCCGCAGAAGGCACTATGAAAGTGATTGCTGCGGGAGGTTTTAAAGACATCACGCGCATTGCTTCTTCCTCCCCTGATATGTGGGAATCCATTTGCATGTCAAATGCAGAGAATATCGCTAATTTACTAGACGATTACATCCACTCATTACAGACAATCAGCAATGCTGTACGCACAAAGCAAATCGGATTTACCTATGATTTATTCACCACCTCCAAAGAATATCGGGATTCTTTTTCTGACTTGCCAAGAGGACCAATCAACAAAGTATTTGCATGTTACGTAGACATTCCTGATGAGGCAGGCGCAATTGCCTCACTCGCCACACTGCTTGCCAAAGCAGACATCTCCATCAAAAATATTGGAATTATACATAACCGTGATTTTGAAGAAGGCGTGCTGCGCATTGAATTTTATGAACAGTCTTCCCTAGAGGAAGCTATCACTTTACTCAAAAGCTTACATTACTCCATCTATCAAAGAAAATGAGGAACAACTGTCTTTTTACACTCATAGGAAATTTCATTATCGCATAAAATAATATAGAATTTATTGCTGTTATGAGGTTTCCTATGTGGGCTAAATTAAAACCCTATTTTATTTCTGTCTTTATTGCACTCGGTGTCGGCGGTCTCTCAGCCATTCTCACACAGAACAATATGAAGATTTATGCTGTGCTAAACAAACCTCCGCTCGCTCCGCCTGCAATTCTCTTTCCAATTGTCTGGACGGTTTTATACGTGTTGATGGGAATTGGAAGCGCCCGCATTTATCTACAAAAAACAGAATCCTCCTACGAAGTGTTGGACGCACTGCTTAGCTACGCATTACAGTTAATTCTAAATTTCTTCTGGCCAATTATTTTCTTTAATATGCTGACGTTTTTATTTGCATTTATATGGCTTGTTGTATTGTGGTCTGCCATTCTCAAAATGATTTTTAAATTTGGTCAGCTAGATGCTGTTGGTGCTTACCTTCAGATTCCCTATCTGTTGTGGGTAACTTTCGCCGGTTATTTGAATTTCATGATTTATCTTATGAATTAAAATTCTTTTAGGTAGAAAACATCTATAAATAATTTGTGTATATTTTCCAGCACAAACACATGGTAAAATTCTATTATGCCGCCGTTAATAGCTCATTATGTTGAACATGATTTTGAATTAAATGACAGTAATCATCGACTCGAGGCATATAACCAGCTCAAATATTTAGAAATACCAGTTATTATCTGGATTACAGAGGATGAAGAATATCAAGAAAAATATGGCAATTATATGTTGAACACAAGTATTATTCGCAGATAAGATATAAACACAAAACCATTAATAGAAACTGTTAACAAGTAGAATACTATGTAAAATATATGGATTATTTGCTAACAGTTTCTTACTCTTTTGTGAAAATCTCCTTTTTCAGTTTATTTTCTCCAGTTTAAGCATATTTTCTCTCATTCTGCCACGCAACCAATATCTTAATCAAAAGAAATTTTTTACGGTTTCACCATCTTTACAAAATTCATAAAGCTGTCTTCTCCTCCCGGCTCTGAACCAGCTACTTTGACAGCTATGAATTTTTCATTGTGCGCTAACGCCTCGTCAAGTCTGCTTTTTCCGGCTCTGAGCGTAAAATTTCCGCCTATTTCTAAAACTTCTACCATATTGCTGTCTGGTAAATCCGAATCTGCTCTCTCTGCATATTTTATAGATGCTGGATTCAACTCTATCATTTTCTCAAAATTACCATTTTGATATTCAGCCATTTTATCCAAAATTTCCTGTGCAATCTCAGCAGACGCCGCATTTGTACTATCAATCACCAAATTATAATTACTCATATCATAATAATCAATATGGTATACTTCCTGATAGCGCACAGTCTCTAATTTCTGCCTGTTAATTAATGCTTTTTTGCAAGCCTCCTGTGACTCATAAGATTCTGAATTTGCACGGAGACTATCATGAAACACCCTGCGACTTGCCTCATCAATATCTGTAATAATAAACACCTTAAAACTCTTTGGTGCAAAATGCCATGCAAGACGGGAATCAAAAACAACATTGTCTCGCTCCTCACCAATCTTTGTCGTTGTATCATCTATCATCTTATCAACAGAATGATCCCCACTTTTTGCGGCTTCATTCACCTTCTTGTTAAATTCCTCAACAGAGAGTCCATTTTCCATGGCAAGCTGCCGAAATATATTTCCTGTTGAGGAATATTCATATCCTCTTTCATTAAGTATTTTTGCCACGCTTGACTTACCACTTCCAAGATTGCCCGTAATAGTAATATTCATTTTCTCATCCTCTCCTTTTTACTTATTCTATCAAACATCATCAAATAGACCACTACACCTACTTTTTTTGCTATACACCCTCGGAAACCCTACTTAATCTATATCAGTTATTTTTCTACAGTTCCTAATGTTTTAGGCGCTAATAAAATGCCTTTTTATTATGTTTGTTATCTCCATTTTATCAAAGGACTACACAATGTCAATAGCGTAGTCCTTTTCTATGTGAATTGATTTTATTTTTTATTTTTCTTCTTATTAATCAGCTCGTGCAGCTTTGCAATCGCCTGGGATATTCCACCAATTTCGCATATAATTCCTTCTTTGACAGCCTCCTCACCTTCCAGTACGCTGCCTACATCCTTGGTGAGAACTTCTGTCTCCATCATTAACTCCTCATATCGTTCCTTCGCTATTTTACAGTGAGAACATACAAAACTTGTAATTCGATTTTGTACTTCCCTAAAATAGTTAAATGTCTGTGGCACTCCAATTACCATACCATTCATTCTAACTGGATGCACCACCATAGTGCCTGTTGGAACAATAAAGGAATAATTTGTACTCACTGCAATCGGAACCCCAATGCTGTGACTTCCTCCTAGAACCAATGAGACAGTAGGTTTGCTTAGCGATGCAACCATTTCTGCAATTGCAAGTCCCGCTTCCACATCTCCGCCCATTGTATTCAAAAGCAATAACACTCCGTCAACTTCATTGCTATCCTCTATAGACGCAAGCTGTGGCAAAAGCAATTCATATTTCGTTACCTTAGATTGATTCCCTGCATTTTCATGACCTTCTATCTCACCTATGATTGTAATCAGGTGAATCCTGTGATTACTGCTATTTTCATCCAAGGTAACTTGACTCTCTTTTTCAATTTTCTCATCTTTGTACTTCTTAACTTCAAGCGTATCATCATTCTCTTTCTTTGTTTCATTCTCGTTACTCATAGCATATTCCTTTCTACACTTTCTTTATTTCCAAACAAAGTTTAGTGGTATCTTTTCTATGATTTCCACCCAATATATTTTTATTACACCACTTTACAACTTTTCTCTAAAAATAATACACAAGGCATTTTATGCTATTTTAACAAAATATTAGTTCTTTTCTACTCACAAACCATCAAACTAAAAGTTTATTGCTTTTAATAGTTCTTCACATAGTTCTTCTATATATTGTCTCCTAGCCAACACGTCCAGCCAATCCTTTGGGATTTTTTCCAATCCATAGTAAATTCCAGCCAATCCTCCAACAACAGCACCAACTGTATCAGTGTCATCTCCAAGATTCACCGCCTTCAAAACACATTCTGCATATGAATTTGTATTTAATAAACACCACAAAGCTGATTCTAAAGTATGAACAACATAACCACTACTTTTAATTTCACTATCAGGTAATTCTAAGAAAATTGACAAATCCATCAAACGTAAATATGCATACACATCATTCCATGCTTTTCTTTCATAGTATTCAAACGCAGTTTTTATTCCTTGTTCTACAGATTCATATAAAGATAGCATGCCTTCCAACAGGTTCATAGCAATATTTATATAAATGCCACACCCAATAAGGCTTATAGGATGTCTATGTGTTAAAGCCGATATATTATATATTATGTTCATCTGTGATTCTATTTCCAAATCAGAATGTTTTCGCAAATAATATGCAGTCGGAAGGATTCTCATTAAAGACCCATTGCCATTTTCATATTCAGAAATGCCCCCACATTCTAACGGATTCACTCCACGCCCATAATTCATAATAGCTCTGCTAGTTGAATTTCCTACATCGAAAACCTCACCAGTTGCTGTATAATCATTATACAGAAGCCAATTAGAAAATCTGTTCATAATATCCACATAATCAATTTCGTTCTTCTCAATAATGCTATCCATTAGAGCCAATGTTAAACTTGTATCATCAGACCAAGTTCCTCTAGGCTGATAATGTGTTCCATACTCTCTCATTGAAACAACTGGAGCCTTAGTTAGTTCCTGTCTACTTCTAAATTCAACCGGAACTCCAATAGCATCACCTATTGCTAAACCAATAATTCCATCACATATTTTATTCAAATTAATTCTCCCTTGATAACAGCGTTACAAATGCCAATTTACTTCCTAAACTTAACTATAGGGACTGAATTTCTCAGTCCCTACTATCAATCCTTATCATGTCCTTTACAAGATTTCAGGTTATCTATTCGTCTCTAAATATTTCAGACTTTCCCAATTATAAAAAGATGTAAAGCAGTGTTTTATTATTCAATATCATAAAAATCTTTGTTTGTCATATCCTTTAGGTCATAATCATCATTGCTGTCAGTCGGTTCCAATGCAAAATCCATCTCTTTATGTTCTCTACGTTTCGGAACTGGAAGTGGATTTTCAATATATTGCACTTTCTTATCTTCCAGATCATCATAATGTATCTCCCGCATGGAACGGTCCATCAAAACTCCGGTATCTACCTCTGTTCGTGTAATTGATGTCTGTTTATCGTCCGTTTTATTTTCCTCTGCCATTACTGGACTCAATTTTTTAACAGAAAACTTACTATATATAAAATGAATGAGAAACACAATAAAATTCAATATCAATGCAGAGAGAAATATTTCCATATCAACAATATTGACTTTTGACAAATGATGGATATATCCTGGTAATACAGCAGCGATTAAGCCTATTGCAAAACTAATATATTTGTTTGTTACAATTTTTACCATAGAATATACTAGAATAACCGTTGCTACCTGATATAAAATATTTAGGTATACTCCCGCCACCGTAAAGTTTCCAAAAATCAAAAACATTAAATATAAATTAGATATATACAATGATTTTATCTGAAATCCATCTGAAAATATTGTTGAAAAACTTGTGCTTCCAACACTCACCTTAGCTGCAAGATAGACTTCTTCATTGATATTAATCTCCACCATTAAATTATTAATATAATATATTCTTGCAAAAATTGCAATACCTGATAAAATCAGCAAAAATAAACCTGATAACCAACTGTATTTTTTCATAATTAAATATACATAAGTGCCTGTTCTATGTCGGCAATGATATCATCTACATTTTCTATTCCTACTGAAAACCGAATCAAATCCGGCTGAACACCAGCTTCTATCAATTGTTCATCATTCATTTGTCTATGTGTATGACTTGCCGGATGCAATACACAAGTTCTTGCATCCGCAACATGCGTCGCGATTGCAGCCAGCTTTAAATGATCCATAAAAGATACGCTAACGTCTCTTCCACCTTTCAGTCCAAAAGAAATTACTCCACAAGTACCATTTGGCATATATTTTTGCGCCAGCTCATAATACTTATTTCCTTTCAATCCTGGATAATTTACCCATGCAACCTTTTCATTTTCTTCAAGCCATTTTGCCACTTTCAAAGCATTTTCACAATGTCTTGGAACCCTTAAATGCAATGTCTCAAGTCCAATATTGAGTAAAAAGGAATTCATTGGAGAAGGAATAGAACCCAAATCTCTCATAAGCTGTACAGTTGCCTTTGTAATATAAGCTTTCTTTCCAAACTTTTCTGTATATGTCACACCATGATAGGATTCATCTGGTGTTGTTAACCCATGAAATTTCTCACCATACTTTGTCCAGTCAAAATTACCAGAATCTACAATCGCACCTCCCACACACATAGCATGTCCATCCATATACTTTGTCGTAGAATGTGTGACAATATCCGCACCAAATTCAAATGGTCTGCAATTAATTGGTGTTGCAAATGTATTATCTATAATCAGAGGAACTTCGTGCGCATGTGCAACCTTTGCGAACTTCTCAAAATCCAACACAACTAATGCAGGATTTGCAATTGACTCTGCCAAAACACACTTCGTATTTTCGTGAAACGCTTTATTTATTGTTTCCTCATCAGAATCAGGATCAACAATCGTACATTCAATTCCCATTTTTTTCATCGTAACTGTCAATAGATTAAATGTTCCGCCATAAACTGTCGAAGATAAAACAACGTGGTCTCCCGCTTCGCAAATATTAAATACCGCATAATAATTTGCTGCCTGGCCTGATGAAGTCAGCATCGCTGCCACGCCGCCCTCCAATTCGCAAATTTTTTCTGCAACCATATCATTGGTAGGATTTTGTAATCTTGTATAAAAATATCCTTCTTTTTCCAGATCAAACAATTTTCCCATCTCATCTGATGTTTCATACTTGTAGGTCGTTGACTGATAAATGGGCAAAACTCTTGGTTCCCCATTCTTTGGGTGCCATCCCGACTGAATACATTTGGTTTCAATAGAATATTCTTTACTCATGTTGCGCTCCTTTTTCTATATCTCTTTTTGATGTAGTATAACACAAGATATCATTAAATTCAATATTCCTGTCTGATACATATAAAATTTAGTAACAACAGTTCGTTACTCATTATCATCTTAAGGAATTATAAATAAATGCCCACTACGACTATAATTTATAGTGTTATATTACAAATTTCAAATTCTCCGATTGGTAAAGCTTAAATTAATGATGTTAATGGCTGAAGTGTTACAAAATTTAAATCAAAAGAATAACCAAATATTAATATTTATACACTCATGTATATAACGTAAAAAAGCAATGATAAACAATATCATTGCTTCAAACCATTAAGTTCACAACTGACTCCAACGGGAATCGAACCCGTGTTACCGCCGTGAAAGGGCGATGTCTTAACCGCTTGACCATGGAGCCTCATTAGACTTTTGAAGTATTCCCTCAAAACCGAACACAAAAATTAATTATCTATCCATCTTTCTCCAACA
>CASJPF010000078.1 GCA_949383255.1 Lachnospiraceae bacterium
AGACCTTGCCGATATTCAGTTTCCATATCTGAAAATCAGCAAGGTTTTCTTATGCTAATGATGTAATTATTTAGTGCGTGATGTTGAAAATGTTGCCAAATCGTTGCCAGTTCCTAAACAAATTTGCTTGCAAACTGCATAAATGCTGGGTTCTTGAAGTCCATTTCATCACTCAAACTCATTCCTTCGCCTTGCATATGAACAATCATACTGCGTCAATGTATCAGAAATTTATTATTCGATGTACTAGAAGTTAAAAATATACTCTGGAAAATTCGCATAATCCATGCTATAATAGCAAGAATATAAAATTGTTCCAAAATCTATATTATAAGGAATTATTGCTTGAGAAATAACTTGTGACTATGACAAAGCCTAAATAAATGGACTGAGGATTGAAGTATGTATAATCTGTTTGAACCTGGAAATCTGTTAAATTCTCCCTATGAGGCATTTCTCTTTGATACGGAAAAAAACTGTTTTCCTGTGCGGTCACACTGGCATCATTATATGGAGATTATTTTGATGGTGGAGGGAACTGCACTCGTTGAGAATGATGAGAAAAAATATCTTTTGCATCCTGGCGATATGGCGGCTCTCCCTCCCAAAAGCATCCATGCAATCTGTCATGAAACGGGAAACGAGAAGCATTTGCTTTACTATGTCATTAAGTTTGATTTAAATCGCTTTCGGGAAAATATTGGGTATGTGCCACAGTTGAAAAGTGCAGTTTTGCAGGCGATGGAAAATCCAGATGTCTCTTTCTTTTTTTCTGCAAAAGAGCTTACAGGTTTTCCAGTTATGGAGTTTGTCAATGGATGTGTGAAAGAAGCACAATCCATGCACTATGGCTATAATATGATTATGTACTCTTATCTCAATTGCATTCTTGTCAGTATGTTGCGTATCTGGCGCAGACGTGGATTTACGCCCTCATATGAAGTTTCCGCTCCTTCTGGCAGCTCTATTGAGACCATTACAGAATATATTGACGCGCATTCTGACCAGCCGCTAAAGGTGGAGCAGCTCGCAATTCGCTGTAATATGAGCTACTCCTTTTTTGCCAAACAATTTCGCCAGATTTACGGCCGTTCTTGCAAGGAATACATTGAATATATTCGTGTTATCAAGACAGAGGATATGCTGTTGTATACAGATTATGATATGACATATATCAGTCAGGCTGCGGGTTTTTCTGACTGTAGTCACATGATCAAAACGTTTCGGAAATATAAAAACATTACACCAAAACAGTTTCGGATGCAGAATACAAAAAATTCCCGCAGCGCCTATATATAAGAGAAGGATTTATGAAATCTTTGGAAAAAGTTCTTTCACGTTTGGATAAATCTGGGCAAACTTGCGGTAACGCTCCTCATAGCGCGCTGCAAGTGCTTTGTCAGGTTCCACGCTGTCCACTACTTTGACAAGTTTTGCGGCAGCTTCCTCCACAGTAGCATATTCGCCACAAGCAACTGCTGCGAGGATTGCACCGCCATAGCCAGGGCCTTCTTCGCTCTCAATAAGATCAAGCCGAATATTTAATACATTTGCAAAAATTTTTCTCCAGAGCGCACTTTTTGCGCCACCGCCACAGATTTTAGAAGCTTCAATATGAATACCAAGGCTCTTTGCCACCTCAAAAGAGTCGCGAATTGCAAATGCCACCCCTTCAAGGACTGCTTGATACAAATCTGCGCGCGTGGTATCCATTGTCATACCAATAAAAGTGCCGCGCGCGTTGGCATCATTGTGTGGGGAGCGTTCTCCCATCAGGTAAGGCAGGAAATAAACATGGTTATTTCCAAGTTTGTCATCTGTGATAACAGCCTGTTCTTCTGCAAAATTAGTAGTCTGTAAAATATCTTCCATCCACCATTTATTGCAGGAAGCGGCACTGAGCATACAGCCCATCAGATGATACTTTCCATCTGCATGTGCAAAGGAATGAAGTGCATTGTTCCGATCTACGCCAAAATTTTTGCTAGAAATAAAGATTGTTCCGCTTGTGCCAAGTGAAATATTGCACATGCCGTCTCCCACTGTGCCAGTTCCGACTGCTGCCGCGGCATTGTCACCGGCACCCGCTGCCACTTTCACATGTTCTGAAAGACCCAATTCCGCTGCTACTTCCGGCTTTAGGGTGCCTACTACCTCATAACTCTCATAGATTTTTGCAAGCTGATTTGCCTTAATACCACAGATATCCATCATTTCTTGTGACCAACACTTGTGCTCGACATCAAACAGCAACATACCAGATGCATCAGAGACATCTGTGCAGAAACTTCCTGTCATCTTGTAAGCGATATAATCTTTGGGGAGCATAATTTTGCTGATTCTGGCAAAATTCTCAGGTTCCTTGTTCTTTACCCAAAGAACCTTGGGTGCAGTAAACCCTGTAAAGGCAATATTTGCCGTATATTTTGACAGTTTTTCCTTTCCAATTTCCTGATTTAAATAATCAGTCTCCTCCTGCGTTCTGCCGTCGTTCCATAGGATTGCTGGACGAATCACATTGTCCTGTTCATCCAAAATGACAAGTCCGTGCATCTGCCCTCCAAAACTAATGCCTGCAACCTGTGATTTGTCACAGTCCTTTGTCAACTCCTTTAGCCCAATTTTTACTGCGTTCCACCAATCTTCTGGTTTCTGTTCACTCCACCCTGGATTTGGGAAGTACAAAGGATATTCCTTTGACACAATATTTGTAATTTTCCCTGTGCCTTCCATTAATAGAAGTTTTACTGCTGAGGTGCCAAGATCGATACCAATATAATACATTATAATCGCCGCCTTTCTTTTTGATATGTTTTCGATGCAATTGTTCTTTAGCGTGCTCGGGCACGCTAAAGAATGTAACATAAGTATACCGTTTTTTTTGTCATTTTACAAGTGAGAAACGCGATATATTTTAGAAGATTAATTTTTTATTTAGGTTACATTTTTCTTAAAATAGTGTACAATCTAACTATAGAAATATTATGAAGGGAAAAATTATGAAAAAAATAAAACATTTATTATATAGATTAACAGTTGGCACAATGCTTGTCGTGGTGCTTTTTTCTAGTACTGCATTTACAGACAAAATACTTCCGGGCTCTGCAGTGACGAATGCCGAGGTGGATTATGTGGAACAGATGGAACAGCGCAAGGCGCTTCCAATACAGTCAAACGCAATTGAAAACTGGCCAAAAGGGCCGGCGATTGGTGCGCAGTCTGCCATTTTGATGGAGATGAACACGCACACAATTCTCTATGCCAAAAATATTCATGAAAAGTGTTATCCAGCGAGCACGACAAAGATATTGACGTGCCTTATTGCTATGCAGAATTGTACGATGGATGAAACCATTACCTTTTCACATGATGCTATCTATGATGTTCCGCTTGATGGCTCCAAACTTGGCGGTGTGGACACAGGTGATACAATTGCTATGGAACAGGCACTTTATTGTGTGCTTGTTCAATCAGCAAATGAAGTTGCAAGCGCTGTCGGGGAACATGTCGCAGAGAAACTTGGAAAAGAAAAAAGCGTGCAGGCATTCTGTGAAATTATGAATGAAAAGGTGAAGGCGCTCGGCGGTGTGGACAGTAATTTTGTAAATTGTAATGGGCTTTTTGACGAGAATCATTATACCAGTGCTTATGATCTCGCGTTAATTGGAAGCGAATTTTTTTCCAATGATTTGTTGTGTAAAATGTCTTCTACGTCAAGCTATCATTTTCAGCTAAAGCCAGAAGATGAGGAAGATGTTTGGATTTCTTCTAAAAATCAACTTTATAAGGGAAAACCTTATGCGTATCAGTATTTGCTTGGGAGCAAGACTGGATTTGTGTCGCAGTCTCGCCAAACATTAGTTTCGGCTGCGGAAAAGAATGGCATGAAACTTGTATGCGTTGTCTTTACAGAGGAAACACCCTATCAGTTTGAGGATACTGTGACGCTTTTTCAGTATGGATTTGAGAATTTTAAGCGGGTATCTATCCATGATAATGAGACCAAATATAATATTGATACCATGGATTTCTTTGACACAGAAGACGATCTTTTTGGTGACTCTACGCCGTTAATTTCCATAGAAAATGACGCATATGTCATATTGCCAAACACTGCCGAGTTTACAGATGCCGTATCCACACTAACTTATGCAGAGCAGTCGTCAGACACAAATGTGATTGCCTCGATTCATTACACATATTCTGATGTTCCTGTTGGTGACTGTAATCTGGTATTTTATAAATCCAGTGTTCCAACCTTTCATTTTAGTTCTAACAGTCCAGTTTATGAGCCTGTGCCAGAACCAGACACTTCAGAAGGGGAGATGATAGAATCCATCAAGATATCGAATAAACCGCGGGAAAGCACAAACATTATCTATATCGATGTCAAAAAAGTGATTCTTGGAATCATTATTATAGCTGGATTGATTTTATTGGTACTGTTTGTCATATCTATCTTGAAAAGCTATAGTTTCTCCCCGCGGGGACAAAGTAACAGACGATTGCGCAGCCGCAGGCGGGAAGCGCGTGCAGCAAGGAGAGAGGCGCGGAGAAATGCTCGCTGGTACAGGCGTGTCAACAAAAGAGGAAGACATTAAAATAAGTCTTCCTTTTTGCTGTGTCGTCGTTCTTTTCTGTTGCTGCGTACCTGATTTTTCTTGTTGAGAACGTCCTGCACGATTTCAGGGCCTGCCTGTTTCATGGTTTTTACCACATAAATTTGATCGTTTTTTGACTTGCGCAGACGAATTTTTTCTTTGATCATGCCATGACGGGGACAACTGACAATTGTATAGTAATGTTTTCCATTATTGGTGAACCAAGGAATTTTTTTCTTGGTCTTAGCGCCACAGAGAAAACATTTGGTTGAGAGTACTTTTTTGTCTGCCATAGCGGTGGGCTTGTCTGGAAATTCTCTGGAGATATACTTTGCGTAATCCTCGAAGCAGACCCAGATTTCTTCAGATTTATTCTGAGGCAGATGATAAGTGTCAAAAGAGTAGTTGTCAAAAACTTTTTGGTCTGTAATTTCCTTCATAATTTTAGCGGTATAATAGGCGTCTGTATCCGCTCTGTGAAATGCCACATCTTTTTCAATGCCAAGAAAATCAACAGCGTATTGCAGCGTCCGTCTTGATTTTTTGTCCTCAAATGCAATGCTAAAAAGTTTCTGAACATCATAATATTTTAAAGTTTTGCATGACACTGGCGTCATATGATAATAATCCATATTTCTTTGCAATTCTGGAAGGTCAAGATTTCCCCATGTACAAAAAATACAATCGTTGCCACACCATTGAATAAAATCCGCAGCGACTTCTCGAAAAGAACGGCAGTTTGTAAGTTGATCCATGTTTAGATGAATGAGTTCTCCTGTCACCTGATTCATGGTGTGGAATACCTGCGGACGGATCAATTCATGGAACGTCGCTATTTGCTCCCGCTTTTCATTTAATTTTACTGCGCCAATTTCAATAATTTCAAATAACAGGCTGTTTTCTTGTCTTGTTCTTATATCCGCAGCCTGATTCCATTCCAGATCAAATACAATATAATTCACTTGTTCCTGCTCCCAGCTTTGAATTTTCTGTTCAAGAATGCCATCGGCGTTCTTGCTGCGAAGCGCGCAGCATAATAACATTCGTTACAATTCACACCTACGCCAATTTTTATCAGCTTATAAGTTATTGAGGGGTGAAAAGTAACTAACATTCTTCTGCAATCCACCAAAGGCATATCAGATGGGGGATTGAATCCCACATCTGATAGAATTGTATGCAATTTCTATCTGTCTGTCAACCGTTCTACTTCCTGTATTTTCTGGGGAATACGAATCCTTTGCGGACATGTGTCCATACAGGGCATTTGAACACATTCTCGGCAGTGCCTTGCGCTCTCTACAATTCCAAGCGCCAGTTTTTTTAACGCCCAGTGATCCTTTCCTAGATGAAAGTATTGATACTGGCGAAAAAGTGTATGGATTTCCGTCCCATAGGGACAGACACACCGCTGACATCTGTCACAGGGAATTGGCGTATATTCTTTTTCTAGTACAGATAATACTTCTGCAAAAGAAGGACTATGAAAATTCTGCAAATTAATTGTTCTGTCCATAGCAGTGTCAATCTGCTCTCTGGTTCCAAGTCCAATCAGTGCACTGGAAATTGGATAGGATAACACAAAATCAATCAGCGTCTGCACAGAGAACTTTGCTGGCAGCAGTCCAGCGGCATACACTTTATTGACAAGAAAACCTTTTTTCTGAAAAAGTGGCTCTCCTCGAAGGCGGTCTAGCATACCGCGTTCTAATAGATTTCCACTTCCTTGGAGAACATCTACGCGGTCATCTTGAGCGCCTCGCAACAAAATGTCATAGTAGTGTGTTGCAATTCCTGCAAATCGGATTTTTCCTTCCGCTTTTAGTTCCGCAAGCGCGTCAAGCGCTCCGCCTTGCCCAAACACTTCATCCTCGTGGTCTGCGTCCACTTGATGGACAAAATATAAATCTGGAATTGTGCCAAGATTCTCGCAAGAAGTTTCCACTGCCTGATACATTTCACCACCGCTAAAAAAGCGTGCTTTGTCTGAGATAACAATGTGGTCTCTTCCAATAGAAGCAGCAAATTTACCAAGTTTGATTTCTGCATCTCCATATTCTGGTACGATTGCAGTATCATATAAATTGCAGCCTAGTTTGTATGCATGTTTCATTACTGAAAGGGCCTCTTTTTCACTCAGATTAAAGTAATTTGGCAAAACAGGGATATTTCCCTGCAAAATTGGAATTGTGCCAAAGCCAATTTCCGATACATAAAGTCCTGTGCTGCCTAACATTCGGTAATTCATCTAATATCTCCCGTCTTTAGAAACTGGGCTCCTTAACAGTTCCGAAAAGCATCTTGCGCTACTTCTATTCCTTTTGGCACCTGAACAACAAGAGATTTTCCGCAAAAGGCAAAAGCTTCTTTGCCAATTTTTTTGATTGTGGAGGGAAGTTGCACGCCGCGCAGGCTGTGACAGCGGTAAAATGCGCGTTCTGGAATTTCTTCCACGCCTTCTGGAATCTGTATTTCTGCAAGGGAAGTACAGTTTTCAAAGGCTCTTGTGCCAATTTGCCTTAGATTGTTTGAAAATTCTACAAAGTGCAGCATTCCGCATCCAGAAAATGCATGTGCCTCAATACATTTCACGCCAGATGCCTGTCGTACTTCGCGCAGCCATTTACACCCTGCAAAAGCCCGTTTCCCAATCTTTTTTACTGTTTTAGAAAAGGTGATTTCTATCAGCAGATTTGCGTCCTGAAACGTACCCTCTCCTATTTCTGTAATGCCGTTAGCAAGTTGCAGGCGAGAAATATTTCCAGTACACTCAATTAAAACATGATCTTCGTTTGTCTTAAAACAATTAAGAATGTCAAGCACAGCCTGTTTCGCCAAAAGCGGCAGATCTTTTTCGCGGTCCGCTAAGCCAGTAAAGGAAACAACAGTTTTGTCTGACAGAATCATTTGCTGCAGATAAATACAGTTGCGAAAAGCATATTCTTCAACCTGCACCCGATCCGACAAAAATTGAATACTTTTGATTCCAAGACCATTTGCAAAGGCCCAGCTACACACTAGGCGAATTTCTGGCGGGACAATTACTTCCCCGACACAGCAAGAGCCATCCAATAACATATCACGCACAGTCACCATAGGAGATACTTTGCGTTTTTCTACCATCCAAGTTGTGCCATGAAATGCCCTTGCGCCAATGTATTCCACACTCTCTGGAATTTTTACCTGACAAAGCTGCATTGCATCTCGAAACACTTCCGCTTCAATTCGCTTTATCCCTGCTGGAATGCACACCAGCGTCGCACTGCCACGATACCCAGTCAGATTTTCTTCATTTTCCACGGAAAAACAGCTCAAAGCACTATGATACAATAACCTTGCAGTTTCTGGAATTTCATCAGACAAAAGGTCCGCATAGCAGCCAAACACCCAATTTTTTTCCTGATATATTACCTCACAGAGCGAGGTGCAACCAGATAATGCATACTCTTTTAAAGAAATCAATCCTTGTGGTCCAGACAGACAAATTTTTGCTAGACGGCTGCAATCTTCCAGCGCATGTGCATCTAGGCAGATTCCATCTTGAAACGTTACAGACAATAAACTTTCGCAGTT
Organism: Lachnospiraceae bacterium; assembly: GCA_949383255.1. GTDB lineage: Bacteria > Bacillota > Clostridia > Lachnospirales > Lachnospiraceae > COE1. The sequence goes on from CASJPF010000078.1 coordinate 8,175, forward strand.
TGCAAAAGCATATTCACCCACATAAGATATAGATGTAAAATCATATTCTTTTAATTTCATACAATTGTTAAAACAATTGGATTGTATTTCTTCTGCGTTTTCGCACAGGCAGGTTTCCAAGTTCGTACAACCTGCAAAAAGTTGTTTTTTAAGATGTTTTACTTGGGAGAACTGTGCCCAAACAAGTGCGGTGCATCCGGCAAATGCCGCTTCTCCAATCTCATGGGCGGTGCATTGTACTTTTTTGAGAGCGCTACATTTTCCAAAGGCATGTGCTTCAATTGTGTGTAGTTGTTTTGAAAAATGCGGTTGCAAGTTGCTGCACCCAAAAAAGGCACCCTCTCCAATCCACTGAAGACTTTCTGGAAATACAACTTTATTGATAGCACGGTTTGCAGCAAACGCATAGGGCGAAATTCCTTTGATTCCGTCTGGAATTTGAATTTCATCGACACAATCTACGCCGGAAACAATCAAGTTACCTACAATAGAAAGTCCATTCTCTAAATGCTTTGCCAACATCGTGTTTGTAAAAGCATTCTCTCCCGCCCACAACGCAGGATTTAGTAAATTGTTTTGCAGCGCAGCGCATCCATAAAAGGCTTCTTTTTCGATTTTTACAGCCTGTGCAAGCTGGATTTTTTGCAGGTTTTGGCACTGATAAAAAGCGCGTTCGCCAATCAAATGCCATTCTGGGAGACAGGATTTGTCCAAGGAATCTGTCACAAAAACTTCCTCCAAAGCGCTGCATCCAGAAAAAGTTTCCGATGCCAATTGAGTGATTTTGGAAGGAAAACACACTCTTTGTAGTGCAGTACAGCCTTTAAAAGCCGCAGATCCAATGGACTGCACTTGTTCTGGAATGCAGATTGCCGTAATTTTTGTATTGCCATAAAAAGCGCCGCCGGCAATGATTGTTACTGTAGTTGGAATTTGTACCTCACCTTCGAGATGCTGTCCGTCCCAAAGAATCGTATCTTCTGTTTCAGTTGTATGCTGCTTCCACTGTTCTAAAAAACGACTGCCATCCACAGTATGTCTTCCTATGGATTTGAGTGTCTGTGGCAAATTAAGCCGCGTTAGTGCAGTACAGCCATATGCAAATTTATCTGGAATATGACAGACACCTTCCCCAAGAGCCAGTGTTTTTAATCGTGTACAATCTCCAAAGACATCAATGCCATAGTGTTTTCCTGTACCATATCCGCCCATTATCTGTGCTTTTTGTAGACTGCTTTTTGCAAATGCCAGATTTTCCACAAATTCTGTTGCCGCAGGAAGACGAATTTTCTGTAACCCACAGCAATAAAATGCCATTTTTCCAATGCGGATAAGGCTTTCTGGAAACGTTAATTTTTTTAGACTTTGACAACCATAAAAAGCACGCTCCCCAATTTGTTCTAGTCCTTCTGGCAGGCAGACTTCTTGCAGTGCCCTACAGTGCCGAAAAATTCGGTCTGGCAGGACATGGATTTGCTCTGGAATTTCAATGCGCAGCAGTTTCACACAGTCTGCAAATGCGCCAGCATCAATGCTGTGAAGTCCTTTTGGCAGTGTGATAGTCTGCAACAGCAGACATCCTCGAAATGCTTCCGCACCAATTTCTCGCACACTTTCTGGAAGAATTACTTTGTCGATAGTCTCAATACCAGCAAAAGCTTCCTCAGCGATTCTGGTAACACCCTCTGGAATAATCACTCTGGATTCTGCACCTAAATATTGCAGCAGAATTGTTCCACTCATTCTAAAATTTCCCAAAACCTGCCGATGGATTACACGGACTGGCTCTGGGACTTCAGAAATAGGAACAAGTACTTGTTGTGTTGTATTAGGTTTTATTCTAAAAATATCAGATAATCCATGGAATAAGTATACAGAACCATCACTGGTCTGAACGGAGCGCAGCGCTGTGCAGTTGCGAAAGGCATCTTTGTCAATTGAAATAGTATCTCCATGTAAAATTACTTGCTCTAAACCGATACAGTTACGAAAAGCACGACTTTCTATTTGACGTAACGATTGCGGCAGTTTAATGTCTACAATTCCTCGCAAATCATAAAAACTACTTTTGGCAAGGACTTCTATCCCTTCTGGCACTTCCACATGCTTAATATTGATTCGGAATCGTACTAAAGTTCTATATTCTAGTTCCATCATGCGCAAAACGATATCTTGTACCACCAATTTCATAAGAGGAGGCAGAAAAAAGCTGTCTGCTGCTGCTTCTACGACATTCGGAAGCGAATATGTCTCCCCGTCTGCAAAAGCGATTTCTTTCACGCGTGCGCAGCCAGTAAAGACATCGCAGATACAATCTTTTTCCATTGCACGAGATATCACAAGCTTCTCAAGAGACATACCATTTGCAAGTGCCGCCATTCCAAGTCGTTTTACCCCCGGTATCTGCACTTCTTGTAGGCTGTCACAATATAAAAAAGCACACTCTCCTAGCTCCTGTACAGAGAGCGGCAAGACGGCTCGTTTTAGAGAATGGCAGCGGTGAAATGCATACCGTCCAATATAGGTTACGCCTTCTGGAATCACAACTTCTTCCAACTTGCGGCACCCTTTAAAGGCATCTGGTGAAATGCATTTTAATCCCCGCCGCAAAATGACTTTTTTTAGAGATACGCAGCCTTTTAAGGCGCCTTCTCCAATTGTGTGTACTCCCTCTGGGATTTCTATGACTTCCTCCCGCCCTGTATAGCGTTCTAATATTCCATTTTTAATCTGATAATATTCTGTCATTGTTCCCTCATGCTGGATGGTCTGCAAAGATGAGTGCAATCATATTGCGCAGTTCTTCCAGATTTCCGCTTCTATATAAACTTTCCTTATACCGTTTTGTTCCTTTTCGCTTCTTCATCATATAAGAAGCAATCTTTTTTATATAACTTAATGTAAAAGTTTCGTCGTAATATTGCGCAGTTAAGTCTAACTGTTCTAACAGAATCTGAAAAGGCGTCTTTTGACAAAGAGTTCCTGTCAGTTCGCTAAATACAAATGGATGCTCTAAGCCATACCGTGCTATCATTATTCCATCTGCACCAGTGTTTGCAAGCATTTTTGTAGCATCTTCCACAGAGAAAATGCCACCGTTTGCGATAACTGGAATAGAGACAGCCGCCTTTGCCTGTTCGATTTCTTTTCGATGTGGTTCTCCGTCATACATCATGCTTCGTGCTCGACCATGAATTGTAATCATATCTGCGCCTGCATCTTCACACATGCGGGCAAACTCTGCGGCAAACAGTTCGTCCTCACGGATACCCACGCGGCATTTCACTGTGATGATTTTACCGCTTTTCTTACAGCCTCTTATAATCGCAGCGGCACGTTTTTGGTCCAACATCAGTGCACTTCCTTCACCGCTTTTAAAGACGTTGGGCACAGGGCAACCCATATTGATATCGATAATATCAAAGTCAGCCAAAAGTCCACTTTTGGCCATCTGTTCCATCACAGCCGGATTGCCGCCAAGAAGCTGGACTGCTTTGATATGCTCATTCTTGGTTGTTAAGAGAAGGCGGTTTGTCGCTCTGTCCTCATATTTTAAGGCATTGGCACTGCACATCTCTGTAAAACACAATCCCGCTCCAAGTTCATATGCCAGCATTCTAAATGGATAACAGGTATATCCCGCCAAAGGTGCCATCAATACATTTGACGGCAAAAGCAGACCTCCTACGCGGAGTGGTTTGATATCGCCAGCCTGTATTGTATTCATTTGAAATTCCCCTATGATATTATAAATAGCCTTTCTAAGGAACTGTAAAGTTATTCTTTACAGTTCCTGTTTTGTTTATTGTAGCAAAATCAGTTACTATAGTCAACTAGACTGTAACAGGAGCCAAAGACTGAATTGCTGCGGTGTATTGTTCACTGTCTATCTGACCTTGGCACAGTTTTTAAGAACATGATTCAGATATGAGGGGCGATTTTTGCGAAGCAAAATTTCAAATATTGCCCCCGAATCGTTACTATGAACGACCGTGAATAGTGAGGATTATGAAAAGGAATTGAAAAAGATATAGGAAAAAAAGATGTTCTATGTTATGATGATAGTAATTTAGGGACAATATCTTAGAGAGTGTATAATGGCAAAATTTTGCAAACACTTGTTTTTTATAGGTGTTTCATAGCTTGGAGGGTTGATTATGAGATTAACATTTGGCAGTAGCAAAAATGGAGATGTTGCGGAGGCGCTTAAAAATATTTCGTCTCCGGCGGCATTATTTTTTACTGTGGCGGACGAGAAAATGCTCGAGCACACTGCAATAGAAATAGAAAAAGTTTTTCCGAATATACCATCTATTGGAGGCGTTGGCCAAGCATATTTGGACAAACAGTTTTTTGATGCAGGTGTCACTGTGATTGCAATGAAAGATGAGATAAAAGTTGTGGCAGATGTTTTGGAACAAGCTTCTGTCATGCCTATGAAATATATTAGACGGCTGGAGAACGCTGCAAAGACAGTAGGTGGTGAGCGAGGAAAAACAGCTTGCTTTGATATCTGTTCCGCAGGGGCAGACGTGCGCGCTGTCACTACTCTGTCAAATTATCTTTGCCGCGCAGGGTATGACCTTGCAGGCGGTACAAGCAATTCATCTGCGGTGGCGTGCAATGGAAAGGTTTATCAAGATGCATGTGCTTTTTTCCTCTTTAAAAATCTTCGGGGAAAGATAAAATCTTACAAGGAAAACATTTATATCCATCCACAGGGAAATGAGAAGCAGTTTATGGTGACAGATGCAGAACCGAAATCCTACAAAATTCGCACTTTGGATAATATTTCTGCAGAGAAAGTGTACACGTCCGAACTTGGAATTAGCAGGGACAAAATTACAGCACAAACTTTTAAAAATCCTTTTGGACATGTCTGCGATTCCGATACATATATTGTCTCTATAAAGGGTGTGGAGACAGACGGCAGCATCACAACATTTCGACCAGCAAATAAAATGGATTTTCTAACCATATTGAATATGGGTGATTACAAATCTGTAGTGCAAGATACCATTGCGCAGATTCGGCAGGATTTGGGAAATGCATCGGCAGTGCTTTCTGTCAACTGCCTATTTCGGTATATTATGTTCAATGATGACCACTATTGGGACGACTATCTTATGGACATGTGTCGCAGTTTTTCACATGCTGGCATGGTAGGCGTTGGCGAACATTACAATACACAGTTTGTAAATCAGACAATGTGCTGTCTGGCATTTGAGTAGGGGGAATATACGTTGAGATTATTTAAAGAGAAGAAAACAGTAAATAGTGGACAGCAGAAACAAACAGAATTTGACAAATATCCGTTAGATTATGCGCTGAAGAGTGCCTGTCAGGTGGTGGAGGAATTGGCAGGTGATGTCTTCCAGACAACGCAGAAAATGCGCTATGCAAACGAACAGCTTGTTGGATTGCAAAATGACATTATAGGATTGCGTGATGATATCAATGCTATGGATGATGGATTTTCGGAAATCACAACTGCGGCCGACCGCTTTAATGATGTGGAGATAGAGATTGACCAGTCTGTGGCAGATGCGCAGCGTCAGATGGAGCGCCTGCGGCAAGATGCCAGTTCTGTAAAAGAGAATTTTCGCAATATGTCAGAAACGTTTCATTCGTTACAACAGGCACTTGATAAAATTAGAAATAGTTTATTTGGTATTGGTGAAATCGCAGATCAAACCGATCTTCTTGCCCTGAATGCAAGTATTGAGGCAGCACGTGCTGGAGAGCAGGGAAAAGGATTTGCAGTGGTTGCGGAGGAAGTTGGAAAACTGGCAAAAATGAGTCAGGACATGGTTGATGGCATTCATGCAAGTGTTGCGGAAGTGGAGCAGAAAAGTAAGGAACTGAACCAATTTATACAGGCATCGGATGAAGCGGTGCTTGGCAGCATCCAAAGTATGGAGGAGACAGGCAAATATTTTGATGATATTAAGGAGCGCGCTTCAGGCACAGCCGCAGTTCGCACAGCAATTGACCACGCTGTCGAACAAAATCGTGCATATGTAAAAACGGTTCAAGATTCACTGATGTCTACAGCAGGTATCTACACTGACATAATAAATAAAATGGATATCGATAACAGTAAAAAAGGTGTTCTGATGGAGGCATTTCAGCACACTATCGAACAGGCGATTGCCATGGTGGGGGAACTGCCGTAGGGAGAGGGAAAGGAAGATGCTGCATGTATGAAAATAAACCAGCTCTAGGCTATCAGAATTTTGAGGAAGTGCGTATCGGGCATATTTTTTATATTGACAAGACTGACTTTATTAGGGAATGGTGGGAAAATGCAGATAAGGTTACTTTGATTACTCGTCCACGCAGGTTTGGAAAAACGCTTAACATGAGTATGATTGAAAATAAGGCTACCGCAATCCCACTGGCTTTAGACGGTGGGTTAAGGTAGCCCAAAGTAGCGGTTTGTGCTATACTTTCGCTATGGGGACATGGAAATCAAAA
>CASJPF010000079.1 GCA_949383255.1 Lachnospiraceae bacterium
AGGTTCTTTGGAGCCTGCTTTTCTGTTTTTGGAGATAAAAGGAGCTATTGCTCCAGTAGTGTGATTATTCATCTACTTTTGCAACAGCCCCTTTTAAAAACCGTCAATAACCAATACTTTGAAAGTTTTATGCGTGGACCTATGCAGAGGAAATATGCTGCTAACATGGTGCACAAGTCGCGCGGCGAGTAGGGGAAAAGTCTTTCCCGACTTGATTTTGATAAAAAGGAATGGTGGAAAGAATGAACAAAAGAGGAATGGCAAGGCTGTTGGCAATTACAATTTTGGCAGCAGCCTTAGGCGGATGTGGGGAGCAGAAAGCAGATTCTGCAAGTGATAAGACATCAGCACAGCAGGGGAGTGCTGCGGCAAAGATTCACATAGAGGAAAAGAATGCTGTGGCAGCCAGTCAGATACAAAGTGAAATTTCAAAGGAAATACAGCTGGAAGAAACGGTAGAAAAGGAGGAGGCAGAAATGACAGAAGTGTCATATAACCGTGTGAGTGTGCATGATCCTTCGGTCGCTTACGACAATGGTACATATTATATATTTGGTTCTCATATGGCATGGGCAAAGAGTACGGATTTAAGAAATTGGGAATCTTTTCAAATGAATATTAACGCAGAGTATGCAGATTTGTTTAAAGGGGAGTGGGAAGAATATTGCAAGACAACAACAAATCCTAATTTAAATGGAAATTTATGGGCGCCAGATGTGATTTATAATCCCAATATGAACAAATATTGTTTTTATATGAGTGTGAATGGAAATGATTGGAACTCAGTAATTGTATTGCTCACTGCAGACAGCATTGAAGGACCATACGAGTATGTTGGTCCTGTGGTGTATTCTGGTTTCAATACTAATTCCCATGATGTAACGCTTACAGATGTGTATCAAGTGCTTGGCGAGGGAACGGATTTGACGCGGTATCAAAATATTAAAAATACAAAGCTAAATGCGATTGATCCCTGCGTAATTTTTGATAAGGACGATTCACTCTGGATGGTGTTTGGTTCTTGGTTTGGCGGTTTATATATGCTTAAACTTGATAAGAATACAGGATTGCGGGATTACACAACAACTTATGAGACAATACCAAATGAGCAGGATGGCTATTATGGATATAAAGTGCACGGCGGATTTGGCGTGTCAGGAGAGGGTCCTTATATTATTGAAAAAGATGGATATTATTATCTGTTTGTATCATATGGCGGACTTGTGGCTGATGGCGGATATCAGATGAGAGTGTTTCGGTCTGAAAATATTACAGGTCCCTATGTGGACGAGGCGGGAAACAGTGCAGTCTATACCAAGGAGTGCAATGACTTATTTGAAAAAGTAGGGGTGCGTATTATGGGGTCCTATGATTGGACAGGAAATCGTGAAATTCGTGTGGCACAGGGACATAATTCCGCCTATGTGACAGAGGAGGGTGAAATTTTCCTAATTTATCATTCGCGGTTTGCAGGCGGGAAAAATGGTGTTGCCGAGGCGCATGAAGTGCGCGTGCAGCAACTTTTTGTAAATGAGGATGGCTGGTTGGTCGCAGCGCCCTATGAATATGCAGGGGAAAAAATTAGTGCCACAGGATACTCTGTTGCGGAACTGTGCGGTGACTATGAATTTATTGTGCACACACCGACCACTTATTATCAGACAGTGGGAAGCAAGACATTGGGTATTATGCAGCCATCAAAGATTACGCTAAATGCAGATGGTACAGTCTCAGGTGAATTGACTGGAACGTGGGCATATGTGGATGGTACACCCAATATGGCAATCACAATTGACGATGTGACATATAAAGGAGTTTTTTTGAAAATGCCAAGCGAACAACTTTATTTTAATCCCAATGAACGGAAAGTAGTTATGACTTTTACAGCGCTTGGCAACAATGTGGCAGTGTGGGGAAGTAAGTAAAAAGCAATACAAGAAAAAACTTTGTGGAGCCTATATCTTGCCGTCTGCGAACCCAAACCAGCATTCGGCGAAACTTTCATCTATATGGCAGTATCCTATGATATATTAATTTCAACAAGTCACAAATACACATTAGAAAAGGAGAAAATATTATGGATACTACAAAAATAATTGATTTCTGGATCTTTATAACCGCATTGGTGATCACTAGCAACATCTTAAAAAAAGAGCCTGAGCGCTTCCAAAAACTCATGGCAAACACTTTATGCTACGTGATGGGCATTGGGCTCGTACTTGGCTTTATCGAATTTCTTGCCTTGTGTGGCATTGAAATCCTCAAAGTATCATGGAGTCTCAGCCCGCTAAATGTTATGTCAGCGATTTCCTGTCTGTTTTTCTTTTCGCTTGTTTCAGAGAAGTGGACAGTGCCAACACATTATGGCACCGCTGAAAAAAAGTCTGGTATTTCAAAAAAACACTAAAATAGCGAAACTGCTGATAACAAGTCTCAGACCCGCCGTAGAGCGGAGGCATACTCCGCTTTCGCTTTGCGGGATAAAAGACAGGTTTCTCCATTGTCAAGCTCCACCATATTTTCTTTCAATTGCACACTCCTGATCCTAGAGCGGTTGACCAGAAAACTCCGGTGACATCTCCAAAATCCCGCACCCAATTTGTCCTCAAAATGATTCAGGCTGCTGTTAAATTCCAGTATTTCATTATCCATATGAAGTACTAATGTATGGCGGCTTCCCATCGCCTCAAAATATAGGATTTCTTGTAGCGGAATGTGTCGCACGGAGTCAAACAGTTTTAAAGAACAGTAGGCACTTTTTCCATCAGGCTCACGCATAAGACGTTCACAGATGCTCTCTAGGCACGCGTTCACACGCTCTGCCATCACAGAAGGTTCGCCTTTCACAATGTAGTCCAACGCCTCCAGCCGATACCGAAATGTTTCAAACATCATATCGCCATGCGCGGTAATAAACACAATAAATCCCCTCGGATCATACTGCCTTAGTTTTACTGCCAGCTCCAGACCGCTCATATACCCCGGAAAATCAATATCAAGAAAGTACACTGCTGGAATCTCTGCATTCTTTTGCAGCTCTAGCAGTGAAACCGGATTGTCCACTACCTGTAATGGTCCCATATCGCGCTCTGCTATCATAATTTGGTCACCAATCAGTTTTTTCAACAGTACACTCACCGCTGGTTCGTCATCACATATATACACTGGAATCATTGATATTCTCCTCTATTATTTCTAAACGCATCCCACATAAAATACTATACAGGGATTCGCAGTTCTTGCACCAAATATTCATTCTTAATATAAGTGCGCGTTATGCAGTTTGGACAGCGGGACACCATCCTTCGATAGCTCGATAACCCTGTTCCACGACCTTTTCCCTTTGTAGTATAACCGTTTCTTGTGAGTGCCCCCAGATTTGGCTGTTTGTCATAATTGTTAGCGACTGCTATGTATAATTCTCTCGCATCCTGTAAAAGAACGACTCGGATTTTCCCTTCTTCCCTTGATGCCGCCTCAATAGCGTTGTCTAGTAAAATCCCCTGACAACGCAGTAGATCCTCTGTTGGCATTCTGACACCTGTCACTGGATTCATAATTTCTAGTGCAACCTGAATATGACGCTGGCGCATCAGGTTTAGTTTCGCGGAGATTAGGCTGCGCACTGGATAGAGCTGAATATTGGACAATCCCTCCATCTGCCGAATCTCACTGCCCAGCTTTTCATCAAAATATCCGCTGGTACGCCGCATAAATTCCTGAATCGCCTCTATGTCTCCCTCCTGCGCAGAGAGTGCCATGCCAGACAAAAGATTGGTAAAATCATGACGGAACGCACGAATCTCACCCTGCAGTTCTTCCAGCAACGCCATATATGCCTGCTGCTGCGTGATCGTCTCTTCCTGTGCCTTGACCTTGTCCCTGCTCGCTGCGTACATGGCGCCAAACTGGATGCAAAACAGCGCAAACACAATCAGGACAAAACAGAGTAGTCCGTAGGAAAAATTCGTGGTCACATTTGGGAAAAATTGATCCAACAGCAATTTTAAGTGCATCAGCAGGAAAACGATCACCAGCGTGACTGTGGTTCGCGCGCGTCCTTGGAACAAATAAGAAAAATATTGTGAAAAATCTGTTCTGTTCAGCACAAACACAATCCCGCCGGAAAATATTAGCGTCAGAACATACGGCAGCACTAGCGATGTTGCCACATAGAGATATTTTCCGTCAAAGACAGGGGAATAGAAAGCCGCTGCCTCCGTTAGAAAATCAAATATCGTATAGATTAGAAAATGTCCCAGCCCCGCAGCCCCTAGTGCATTTGCCAGCGGTACATGGAACTTAATTTTGAGGATTGCGCTAAAGATCAGCGTCACAAGCAGAAGCCCCAGCGGCTCACACCACCAGAATGCTTCTTCCGTGTCGAACTGTCCCATATACAATAGTATTCCCCACATCACCACACAGTACTCTGCATAAAATGCAATATACCACCGCCACCGCGGCTTTTCCCCTATCAACGCCATTGTCGTCAGAAAAACGGCAAGTGCATGTACTGCAAATAATATAAAAACCACAGATATTCTAAAACTAAAAGCCATCTGTAACGCTTCCCCCTCTCACACCTGTTACAATATCATTATAGAAACTGACACAAAGTCTGTCAACGCAGCTAGGCAGAATCATAAAAAATGCAACAGTAACGAGAAATCAAAAAACATTGAAGAAACTCTCAAAAAATTTGAACATACTTTATTTTTTTGTGCTATAATATTTTATATCATTTTGCTCTTTTTATTTTTGTTATCACAGTTTGTAACGTTTTTTGGAGGCTTTACTTTCGGCAGTTTGTTTGTAAGAACATAGAGGATATAAAATAATAGGTTATGGAATTTATGAATTAGAAAACGATGTTAAACTGGTTTATGAAATTATGGAGAGGAAATTAAAAGCAAATTAAATTTGTAGGGTATACCTAAATTTAAGAAGTGTAGAGAGAACAATAGGGAGGCAGGAAAGGGAACATACATATGGATGAACACAATATACTATCAAAAATTGAAGAGAATGTCGCAAAAGTAATGATTGGCAAAAAGGAAGTGACAAGATTGCTTTTGGCGGCGTTGGCAGCCGGAGGGCACATTCTTTTGGAGGATGTGCCGGGGACGGGCAAGACAGTGCTTGCGCGAGCGTTGGCAAAGTCAATAGGCTGTAAGTTCGACCGTGTACAGTTTACGCCTGATTTACTGCCGAGTGATGTGACCGGACTGTCTTTTTTCCATCAAGAGAAAGGGACATTTGTTTTTAAGGAAGGACCTGTGTTCACAAATATATTGTTGGCGGATGAGATTAACCGCGCAACACCGCGCACGCAATCTAGTCTTTTGGAGTGTATGGCAGAACGACAAGTGACAGTCGATGGAAAAACAAGGACTCTGGAACCACCATTTTTTGTGATTGCAACGCAAAATCCAGTAGAGACAATCGGGTGTTTTCCATTGCCGGAGGCGCAGCTAGACCGCTTTATTATGAAGATATCTATGGGAAGCCTTAGTGCGTCGGAGGAGCGACAGATGCTGGACCGCTTTATCAATGCGGAACCGCTTGCAAATCTTGATGCTGTGTGCAGTATACAGCAAATTTGTCAACTGCAAAAAAGATGTTGCGAAGTTTTTGTACATGAGGACTTGCGGGGATATCTTGTGGCGTTGGTACAGGCGACAAGACAAAATCAGACCGGAGTCAGTCCGCGGGGAACACTTGCGCTACTGCGTGCATCGCAGGGATATGCGCTAGTACAAGGACGGGATTTTGTCGTTCCGGAAGATATTAAGGAAGTAGCACATTCTGTATTGTGCCATCGTTTGATTGGCGAGTTTGATGACACACAGAAAAGTTCTGTGGTCACAGGGATTTTAAATCAAATTGAATTGCCAACAGAGGATTGGAAGGCGAAAAGATGATTGTTGTTTTTTTGCTTGGAGTGTTGGCAGTTGGTGCTCTGTGGGAGATTTTTTATCGACTTTGGTGGGCGAAGGATATCTCAGTGAAGTTGTGGTTTGATACAGATGCGGTGTATTCAGGGCAGGAGACAAAGCTTTATGAGATGATTGAGAACCGCAAACGGTTACCGGTTCCGGTTCTTGAAGTAGGATTTCACACAAGAAAAGAGCTTGATTTCATTGATGTTGAAAATACCAATATTAGCGATTATCTCTATAAAAGAGATGTGTTTGCGGTGCTTGGCAGGCAGAAAATCACAAGGGAGATTCCTGTAAAGTGCACAAAGCGCGGCAAATACACAGCGAGCGACGCAGATATCACGACATATACATTGTTATATCGAAAGCGTTACAGCAAAGGGATTCAGACCACAGCGGAGATTTATGTATATCCCAAAATGACAGATGTGTCGCAAATTGTAACGATGTGTGAGCGGATGCTAGGGACACAACAATGTGCTAGGCGGCTTTATGAGGACCCATTTGCATTTCGCACAATTCGGGAATACACAACAGATGACTCTATGAAGACCATTAATTGGAAGGCGAGTGCAAAGACAGGGATGCTTATGGTCAACACGTTTGATTCTGTACAATCGCAGAAAGTGATGATTTTTCTGGATGTCGAGGATACAGGAATTTTAAAATATGAGGAGTTGGTGGAGGAGAGTATTGCGCTTGCGGCATCTGTTATTAGAAAACTGTTAAGGCAGAATACAGAGGTTGGTTTTGCATATAATGGAAAGAATGGAGAAATTTTTGCGCCGTCAAATAAGAAAGCAAATTGCATTGTTTTTGAGCGCCTTCTGGCAGAGTTTGACAAAGAGGAAACAGAATCGTTTGAACGGCTTATTAAAAAGTGTTTTGAACAGACTTTTTCAAAGAAACCACTTGCGGAGGATGTTCTTTTGCTTTTTATTACCAAAAATCTGGATAGCGCGCTATATAACTGTATTAGTCAATACATAGTAGAACGGCAAGTTTTGTTTACAGTGCCTGTTTATAGAGGAGAAAAAGAAGCACGGGAGTATATTATAAAGGACTTTGCTGCCAAAGATGCAAAAAATAAGGGAAATATTTGTATCTTGGTGAAGGAGGTGGAGCGGTGAATTTGTTAAGACGGTGCATAAAGGGGATAGAATACTTTCATGCCACATTGATTTTTGCCGTTTTAATTCCGCTTGTCTGCGCAGTATGCTATACTTCAGACCCAGCAGGAACAATCATTTTTTATTTAAAGTGCCTGCTGATTGCAATTCCAATTTTGCTGACTGATTACGCTATCAGACATATCCGCAGCCTTTTGCTGTATGTTTTCTTTTGCATGGTTGTGTTTGCTGTGATGGGGGGCATTGCCTTTGGCGTTTGGTATGTGATAGAAAGAAACGGTGGAGGCGGCTTGTATGCAATGTGTTATTGTGTGGGGATTTTGGCGGAAACAATCATTGTCTGCGCGATGCGTTTCTGTGATAGGGTGAAGGCTGCAAAGCGCAAGAGAGAGGACCCCTTAGCGCCGGAAGAACCCGGTTTTTTGAATTTTCCAGCACTTTCACGAGTATGGTTTTTTGTGGTGCTCTATCTGATTGGAATTTGCGTGATGGCAAAAGCGCTGTGTGACATTACATTTTTCAGTGCGGTTCTTTATACTTTTTTGGCGTTAGTGTATGAGTATACAGGTGCCGCAGAGGATTATTTAAGCCTGAACAAGCGCACAAAGGGAATAGCAAGGCGCCGTATTTATGGAATTGGGTTTTCTATGCTCTGTGCATTTTTGCTGCTTCTTTTTGTGGGGATGCTTCCAGCGATTTTATTGGCTGGGCAGCGGCAGTACACTGATGTTCGAGAATGGTTTTCGGGAGTGGAACGCATTCCTTATGAGTACGAATATATCATGGATTTTCAAACGCCAGTTCCGAGTGACGCAGATATAATGGAGCGGCTCGATGGCAATGCACCACCGCCGGAACCTTCAATATTTGCAAATATTATATTGTATGCGATTGGATTTGCATGTATGATAGCATTTGCATACGGAGCTTTTTTGGTGATTCGGCAGACATTTCAGGATTTTCGCAACAGTCATGATGAGAACGGGGATATTATTGAAGAGTTAAAGCCAGAAAAGATGTTTGCCAAAGAAGAATTTCTTCGTAAAATGAGTCAACGCGGCGCGGAAAGCGAAGCGCAGCGCATTCGGCGCAAATATAGAAAAACAATACGAAAACATAGAAAAGACAAGCCAGCATTGTATGAATCACCTACAGAGATTGAGACGTTGGCTGGATTGGGGCAGGATGAGCAAATGCAAAAACTTCATGTGCAGTATGAGACAGTGCGTTATGGCAGACAATAGTTGTTACTGGCTTTGTTCCAGCAACAGATAAAAATCCATGTAAAATTTGCTTTGCATATGAATTTTTACTTGCTATATGCATGTTTTGGTATGGACTTAGGAGTAAGTGCTAAGTCCTGTGTGAACAGTAACTGTTTTATAGAAAATAATATAATCGTCTTGCGCAAATGTTGAAATTGGATTATTATTAAGTTTATACGAAAAGTGGCAACTAGATGCCGGAAACGGCTGCGAAAGAGGTTATTGAATGAATCGTAAGAAAAAGAGAGGTGGGACTGAGGTGGCATTTCGACCACAGACCATTATTGAAGCAAGGTACGATCTTGACAGAAGACAAAATGATATTCTTGACATACTGCTTGGGATCGTCGGTGAAGGTGATGATACAGAAGAGAATACGCGCTATGAGATTAATATTGGTGATGTGAAACATCTCTATAATCTGCATGATGAGTCCAATGCGTACAGCTATCTGCAAAAAGCAGTGAAAAAGTTTGAGGGGCTTGGATTTCGATTGAAAGAGGATGAGGGAACGGATATTTATTATCCGTGGTTTAGTAAGATTAAATATCAGAAAAAGCGCGGTGACGAGAATCGAAGTAAGATTGTGCTAGATTTGCACCCAGAAGTAAAAGAGATGATTATGTCCGCAAAGCAGGGAGCATACTACCGGATAGAATATCCGTTAAATCTTACCAAAAAGTATTCCAAGAGGCTTTATTATTTGTTGAAGGATAAGGAAACCTTTAATGGCGGTGTCTTTGTTATTTCCTTTGATGAGCTTCGCAGAATGATGAAGATACCAGAGTCTTACGCCAACGGCAATGTCAAGCGTGAGATTCTTGACAAACCTTATCAGGAGATCAACGGAAATACGGATATTTCATTTGAGTATGAGTTGATTAATGAAAAGCTGCCGAGTGGGCAACACAGTATTAGCGCGGTTCGGTTTAAAGTGAAACGAATCCGGCGAAATACCACAGTAATTGAATATGAGACAATTGATAAGAATGGTGAGGCGATTCCCACAACTGCGGAGGAGCAGGAAGTTATTGACCTGCTTGACTGTAGTCCCAAGGAGGCAAAGGACATTTTGCGCACAGCAAAAGCAAATGGTCGTTCCCATGAGCAGATGATTGAGATTCTGTCCTACACGCTAAAAAAGAAGGTTGATAACAAAGTTGGATATGCGCTCACAATTCTTAAGAATGGGTACAACGAGCCGTCGAAGCTCAGCAGTGAGAAAAAAAGTTCTTCATGGAGCAATGCAGAGCTTGACACTGCATATTCTCAAATGAATTTTGAAGATTTAGAAAGGCAGCTTTTGTCCAATTAAAAGCTGTTAGGTTTGTGTTTGGAGGGGTTAGTGGAGCGTTTACAGGCAGTAAAGATTAAAGGGTCTTATGGAAAGAAAAAAGTGCTCTGCGGGGTGGACATCAGCGCGGAAGCGGGCCAGTGTGTCGGCATTGTCGGGACAAATGGCTGTGGAAAATCAACATTGTTAAATATCCTCGCCGGCATGAGAAAAGCGGACGGTGGGGATATTTATTTTGATGGGACTGTTGTGCGAAAACGACAGGATTTTATTCGGTTTGTGGGATATGTTCCACAAGAAAATCATCTGATACCAGAGTTGAGTGTGCTGGACAATCTGCGTTTGTGGTATCGGGATGCAGGCGCTTTGCGACAATCGTTGGAACAGGGATTTTTAAAGGCGCTCGGTGTGGATGAAATGTGTCGGACAAAGGCGGGAAAGCTTTCAGGAGGTATGAAAAAGCGTGTCAGTATTGGGTGTGCGCTGGCGGGAAATCCGCCGATATTAATATTGGATGAGCCAGACGCAGCGCTTGATTTGCCGGGGAAAGCGGATATCCGAAAATATTTAAGTCTGTATCGGCAGATGGGAGGGACAATTCTTCTTGCCACACATGATGAACCTGACTTAGATTTGTGCGACAGGGTGTATGCCCTTAGCGAAGGAGTGAGCAGAGAAATCAGTAAAACTTTGCGTGGAGAAGCGTTACTGAAACAGATAAAGGAGTAAAAAAGTGGAAGAAAACAACAAATATGAAACAAAAGAAAACGGTTCTGGCAGTGCACTTTATGGCACAGAACCACAGCCGCAGGAAGATAAGAACACATATTCGTCTGTATATGGCACAAAGTTGGAGCCGCAGGAAACAGAGACCCCTGTACAACAGACAAAACCAGAAATAACACAGGAAATAGAGCCATTGTCACCGCCTGAATCAGTGACAGAATCAACAAAAACACAAGCGATACAGGAAATGGAACCATCTTTGGCGACTGTGTCGTTGACAAAGCCTATAGAGTCAGAAACTGTGCAGGAGCCTGTGTCATCGCAGCCTGTACAGTTGACAAAGCCTATGGAATCCGGATCTGTGCAAGAATCTGTACAGCCACAACAGCAAACATTTCAGCAACAAGGTTTTACGGGAGGCGATGCAATGGGGTTTGGTCCAATGCAAGCCCCGCCACCAGTACAAGGAGCGCCGGCGTCAAAACCAAAGAAAAAGAAAACTGGACTGATAGCAGGTATTTTGTGTGCTGCCGCGGTAGTTATTGTAATTGGAGTTGGCGTGCTGCTTGCGAAGTCTCTTTTTGGGGATAATGCCAAGAATCAGTTGGCAAAAGGTCTTGCAAATATGGCCAAAGAGATGGCTGCCTATCAAAATTCGGTTGCTGAGGATATCGGACTTGTTGCGTTAAACAAACAAAAAAAGGAAAGACCAATGCACACCAATGTTGATTTGTCCTTTACGGACCCAGAGTCGTCAGGAACGTTCAGCAATATTAGTATGGAGATTGATGCAGTTATCGACTATGGCAAGAAAATGGCAGAGTACGATTTAAGTCTTGGCACATATGGAATTGAAATGAGCATTGGAAAGATGATCGCAGCCGACAATACATTATATTTGAGTGCGCCATTCGCTCTTCAAGATCAGGTGTACAGTCTTAATTTGACTAATTTAGGCAAAGATTTTAATCAGTCTGCATGGTCGGAAATCGTGAATGAAAAGCTTCCCGAAGACTATTCTTTAACATTGTTTGAAGGTACAGATGTGACAGAAAGCATTAAAAAGGCTGGGGAGATGGGAGAGCTTTACGAGCTTTTTCAGAAACAAGACAAAGTGATTGCAGACGCCACAAAGATTGAGACATTAAAAGAAAAGAGAGAGTTTTCTTTTGATGGAGATTTTGCAGAGTATGGCGGTGTGCAGGTGACAGTGGACAAAGATGCATATAATCAAGCGATGGAAACGCTGTGTGATGATATTTTAAACAGCAATTATTACACAGAGTTTATGCAGGGATATGAGACGACATTCCGCGGGGATTTTGACGAGATAAAAGAGGACGTGGATTATATAATAGAAAGTATGTTTGGTATTCGCTTTGAGCAGGATATTGTGCTTGACTTTTATCTGGATAAAAAAGGAAGAATTATTAATATTTCTACGCCGGAAGACATTGCAGTCTCAAGTGCGTATACCGATCTGGATTACCTTGCAGTTGACATTGAGTTTTCTGGCACAGAACGCGCACTTGACTGTATTGAGGGCGGTGTATATTTGCAGGCAGGAGAGGAAATTCGGTATTTTGGAATTTCAAGAATGGCTGAGATAACAGAGGAAAGCTATGAAGAGGACCTAATGTTTATACTTCAAGATGATCGCAGCAATGATGAAATTACGTTTTGGTATACTGGCAGTTGGGGGTATGAAGACCAATCTTATGAAATGCAGATAGAGATGGAGGCGCCGGATAGCAGTTTAGGATTGACCGCAGAGGGCGCGTACACAGATATTGAAAAAGGTGAGCGCTACACCATTGAGATTGACAATGCTGCAATTACAGTTGACGGAGAAGACCTTCTGCTAATGACTGGGTCTGTAACTACAGAACCTGCAGAAAATGAAATTAAAGTGCCAGAAAATGCGACGAACATTTTAGAAATGAGTGAGGGAGACATTACCAATCTATTATATGGTATATTGTATTAAAGTCTATGAATGAGAACAAAACAATTGTTTGGTTACAAATGGAGTATAAAAGGGCGGCTGCTATGCTGCCCTTAATTTTAAGGCGGGCAATGATACTGATGGCTGTATGTGTGATAGCTGCTGGTATGATTGCTTTTTGCGTGAAACGAATATGGGCAAAAGATGATGACAGTCCAAAATTAAGAATTGGCTATACTGCGGAAGAAAATATGGTGACAAATTTGGCAGTTTCCTATGTGCAGAATATAGAGTCTATTCAGAGCATTTGCCGTTTGGAAGCAGTCACTGAGCAGGAAGGGAAACAACTTTTGGAAAGCGGAGAGTTGTCGGCACTAATAGTTTTGCCACCAGATGTTATCAATGAAATTTTGTCTGGAAGCAATACACCTGCTACACTGTATCTTCCACAAAAAAGCGCTGGTGCATTATCGGACGGTGGATTGCGCGCGGTGGCAGAATTGTTGTTTGAAGAGCTTGTCACTGCTGAAATGGGGATACTTGGCACTGCACAGGCTGAGATTTATGCGGCGGAAGCAGTTTTTCAAGAGCTTTCCGCAGATGCTTTGCAATCGCTGTATGATGACATCAATCAATTTAATCTCGAAACAGTCACAGAACGGGAAAAACTGTTTCAGACAAAAATGCTTTCTCTTACAGAGAATGATACGTATGTAGTCTATTATGGGAGTGCATTTTTAACAGTATATGGATTGCTTGCCGGCTTATTTTTTGGTGTGTTTTGCAAGCGCAGTAGTCTGCAACAGACAATGGCTGCCAAACGAATTGGCGTAGGATATGCGGTGCAGTTTGCGGCTAGGTGTCAGGCAGGGCTTTTGTTAATGTTTTTGACCTTACTGCTGCCATTTGGTTTGCTAATCGTTATTTTGCCAAGACTGGACAAGTTTCTAACAATTCACCTGACTTTTTCTGGAATCATTGCACTATTTTTTATTCTGTTTTTTCTGACAGTGTATTTTATGATGATTTATCAGCTTGTGGAAAAGCGGGAGTCAGCATTGGTGGTGATTGGGGTTTTGGCGGTGTTGCAGGCGTATTTGTCAGGATGTTTTATCCCATCTGTATTGTTGCCGCAGACAGTGGCATCAATTGGAAAACTGCTTCCGGCTGCCATGCTCAAAAAGGGATTTACAATAATGCTGGCTAGTGAGACGCAAGGCTTTGGATATATTGTGATAGGACTTTTTAGTTGGGGACTGTTGCTATTTTTAATAGCGCTTTGGTCTATGCAAAACAACGAGAAAAGAAGCGCCTGTGCATGTCAAAAAGTGATGGCAAGAAAAATTTCGGTGCCATCACTGGGAATCGTGCTATTTCGGCGCTTTTTGCACAGAAAAAGTATTTGGCTTAGCTTGCTTTGCATTTTGGTGCTGTCTGTGTCCATTATAAAGATGGAACAAAATGCACAGACACAGATTCGGGCAGCGGTTTATGACGCGTCAGGAGCGTTTGCTGAACGAATCTGTGCCTATAATGGTTTGGTGCAGTTTGAATTGTATGAGAGTGATGAGAAAGTGCAGGAGGCGGTGCGAAAAGGCAAAGTGGAGTGCGGTTATATTCTTCCAATGACACTGACAGATAAGATGATAGCACAAAAGGCAAAAAGAGAGATTATTGTCTATCAAGATGCAGATGCAGTCGCAGTACCTGTTGTGAATGAGATTTTATTTGAACGAATTTTTGGACAAGTTTCATTTGCATGGTTTCTGGAATATGTCACACAAAAAAATGCTGTCGAACAGACAAAAATGGATACAGAACATATGAAAGCTATTGTAACAGAGTGCTTTCATAAGGAACTCCAAGATGGAACAACTTTTCGATTTGAGGTGCAACGGCTGAATATCGAAAGTCGCGTGTCAGAAAACCAAGAGACAAAACGCACAATATATCCTTCTTATCTGGTGGCAGTGATTGCAGTGGTGTTGTGTACATTACAAGGCATTTTGCAGGTGATAATGGATTTTAAAGAACAAAATTTTTACAGGCAAAATCGGCTTGTAGTTTCGGCATTTACGCTGTTTTATCCAATATTGTTAGGGATTCTCTGCGCCTTGTTACAGTTCAGTCTTGTCGAACTGTAACGCATCAAGCCATGCAAAATCGTTTCGCGATGGCTTGATGCATCTCAACCACTACGTTTTCTTACGTGGCTAATATAAGCCATAATTTGCAGCGCAGTGCAAAGTCCTAGGCTGGACTGTAACTGCACCTTTTTCATTTTAATTAGTGTCTGCTGATTAGGTTTAAAACACTTGATTTTATCGACTTTTAC
>CASJPF010000080.1 GCA_949383255.1 Lachnospiraceae bacterium
TTACTGAGCAAGTCGAAAAATTAAAACGGTTTGTAGCATCAATGGGACTTGGAGATGCATTTGTGGAATTTGTAAAGTCACTTTCACCAAAGACAATGAAGCAAAAGATTGAAGATGCAAAAGTGGATGCGGCTGAATACAACCGACAGAGAAGAGATCAGCAGGCATTTTCAGAAAAGAAGCATTGGCAGCAGGAAATGTAGATTTTATGGAAAGAGAGGAACAGACGATGAACATAACTTATGAAAAATGTGGAGATTATTTGATACCGAATCTAATTCCCAATCCAGAGCCGGAGGGGGAGTTGAGAAAGTTCGGGCTGATGCGGAAATCCTATTTAGAAAACTATAGGAGAGGGATTTATTCAGGATTGTTGTTATCGGGCGAATTAAAAAAGCATCTGTTGATGATACAGGAACAGGCAGAGGAAAGGTTTGATTTGCTGGTGGAGCAGATGACGAAGCAGGAAGGGGTGACGGAACAGTTAAAGGCGCAGGATCAGATGTTATGGGTGCGGAGAATAAACAATATTAGGGTTAGGGCGGAGGAGATTGTGAGGGAAGAAATTATTTATACGCTTTGAGAATGGGGGCAGAGAAATCTGCCCTCGTTTCTGTAGTGAATTTCTGTAGTGAATTAAATTTCAGATTGAATACATAACGATTTCGTGATATAATTGGAAAGAATTAACAAGGAGATAATATCATGGCAGTCACATATGAAAAATTATGGAAATTATTGCAGGAAAAGAATATGAAAAAAATTGAGATGCAGCGAAAAGCCGGAATTAGCGGCAATATTCTTGCTCGGATGGGAAGAAACGAATATATTTCAATGGAGAGCGTGGAAAAGATATGCGGAGTATTGCATTGCTGCACAGATGATATTTTGGATTTTATAAATGAAGATTCAGTAGAGAGCGAGGATAAATAGATGGGAAATAAGTTAGAATTGACTTGGTATGGCAAGGAGGATTCGTTAAAGATTGAACCCCGTCTGTTGATTGAAAATGTACAGTTGTCATATGGATGTGATAATGATGGAATAACAGATAACATGCTTATTCATGGGGATAATCTGTTGGCATTGAAGGCATTGGAAAAAGATTATACAGGGAAAATAAAATGTATTTATATAGATCCGCCGTATAATACGGGCAGTGCATTTGAGCATTATGATGACAATATGGAGCACAGTCAATGGCTTAGTCTGATAAGACCAAGAATTGAGTTTTTACGCAAACTTTTAAAAGATGAAGGAAGTCTTTGGATTAGTATAGATGATGATGAACAGGCATATTTAAAAGTGTTATGTGATGAAATATTTGGAAGAAAAAACTTTGTTGCATCTGTAGTGTGGCAGAAAAGAACATCTCCTGATATGAGGGCGGTAATAAGCGATGCACATGATTATATTTTGGTATATGCGAAGGATAAAGAAAAGTTTAAGGCATCAAGAAACAAATTACCGTTGAGTGAAGAACAGGCAAAAAATTATAAAAATCCGGACAATGATCCAAGAGGACCTTGGACTTCTACAGATTGTACAGCACAGGCAGGACATGGAACGGAAAGTCAATTTTATACGTTTGTCACTCCCGCCGGACGTGAAATTACCCTGCCGGATAGCTTGTGTTGGAGATATACGAAAGAGCGACTTGAAGAGGAAATAGCGGCTGGCAGAATCTGGTTAGGCAAAGATGGTATGGGCGTTCCGCGAAAGAAGACATATTTATCCGAGAGTGATGGAGTTACGCCATGGACATGGTGGACAAATAAGGAAGTAGGTCATAATCAGGAGGCAAAAAAGGAAAATAATGCAATTTTTGGAAGCAGTAATGCATTTACAACGCCAAAACCGGAACGATTGATTGAACGTATTCTCAAAATCGCCACAAAACCGGGTGACTTTGTATTAGACTCTTTTCTCGGTTCTGGAACTACTGCTGCGGTAGCTCATAAGATGGGAAGACGGTGGATAGGCATTGAGATGGGGGAACATGCTTTTACGCATTGTAAACTACGGTTGGATAGAGTAATAACGGGGGAAGATGAAGGTGGCATCACAAAAGCCGTAAACTGGCAGGGTGGAGGTGGTTATCATTTCTATGAACTTGCGCCGTCCTTAATTGTGGATGATATATTTGGTGAAAAAGTCATCAATCCGGAATATAATGCTGATATGCTGGCGGCGACAGTTGCACTGCATGAAGGGTTTACCTATCAGCCGGACGAGAGCATATTTTGGAAACAGTCTAAGGGGAATGAAGATTCATTTCTCTATGTAACAACAAAGCACATAACTGGTGCGTACATAGATTCTATAAGGGATATGATGGCGGATAATGAATATTTGATTATTGCGTGTCGCTCTTATGACAGGGGGATAGAAAAAACTTATAGCAATATTACGATCAAGAAAATACCGCAGATGCTCCTTTCAAAATGTGAGTTTGGAAAGGAAAATTATAACTTAAACATCATACGTCCGTTTGTGTATGATGAGGAGGATTGCGATGAGTGATATTGAATTTTCACAATATACAACAGATTATATTGCAGGCGTGATGTCTTTGCGGGAACCGCAGAAAGAGTCGCTTAAAAGATTGGAACGGATTGCAGAAAACATCCCGTTAGATAAAAATATGGATTTGGAAAAATCACTGGAATGTATCAGGGAAATGTTTCCGATATGCTCTGCTTTTGAGAGGGCTTTTCTTTCCGTAACTTTTGCACTGGCTACGGGAGTCGGGAAAACGCGGTTGATGGGCGCTTTTATTACATATCTTTATACGCAGAAAGGGATAAAGAATTTTTTTGTGGTTGCGCCGGGGACGACTGTTTATGAGAAACTGAAAAAGGATTTAGGCGATTCGAGTAATCCCAAATATGTATTCAAGGGATTAGGCTGTTTTTCGCTGCCACCAAGAGTGATTACGGATGAAGAGTACAGTAGCAGGAATTTATATGCCTTTGATACAGATATCCACATCTATATTTTTAATATTGATAAATTTAATAAAGAAAATGTCAACATGAGGAAAGAAGATGAATATTATGGAGGTTCCTTTTTGCAGTCATTGGCAAATTTAGATGATCTGGTATTGATTATGGATGAATCGCATCATTACAGGGCGCAAAAAGGCGCGCAGGCGTTGGACGAGCTAAAGCCTGTGCTTGGATTGGAGCTGACGGCGACACCGTTGGTAAAAGCCGGAACGAAACAGATACCATTTAAGAATGTTGTTTATGAGTATCCATTGTCAAAGGCGATTGAAGATGGATATACAAGGACACCTTATGCCATTACAAGGTCAGATATTGATTTCTTTCATTTTGGCAATGAGGCGCTTGACAAGCTGATGCTGCAGGATGGTATTGTGCAGCATGAAAAAACGAAGCGAAGTCTGGAAGAATATGCTTTATCTCATAATAAAGAAAAAGTGAAACCTTTTATGCTGGTAGTATGTTCAGACACCAATCATGCAGCATGGGTGGAAAGCTATATTCAATCAGATGAATTTAAGGCGGGGAAGTATAAAAATAAAGTCATTACTGTGCATTCAAAGAAAAGCGGGGCAGAAAGCGATTTCAATACCAGATTGTTGCTTGGCGTGGAACAGGCAGATAATCCTGTGGAAATTGTTATTCATGTAAATATGCTAAAAGAAGGATGGGATGTCAATAACCTTTATACGATTGTTCCGCTTCGTACTGCGGCATCAAAGATACTGCGCGAACAGATGGTTGGGAGAGGGTTGCGTCTGCCATATGGAAAAAGAACAGGTGACAAAGCAGTTGATGCAGTAATGCTGACTGCCCATGATAAATTTGAGGAGATATTGGCGGAGGCACAAAAAGGGGATTCTATTTTTAAAAGGGGAAATATTATCAATCTTGATGAAGAAGAGGAAGAAGAAACGGTTTATACGCAGTTGTCTTTTGATATAGAAGAAAAACATGATTTAGACTCTGCATATGAATATACCAAAATTGAGAAAACACAGGAAACGGATGCTGTATTAAAACAGGTAACAGAAAAAATCTATGAAAAAATTTCAGAACAAATACAGACAAGCTCCCGTCATGCGGTTACGGAAGAAGATGAAAAAACGATTGCGGAGTGTGTAAAAAAGGAATTATTGGAAGATGCAGACTTGGGAGAAACATTCCGCAGAAACGCCGATCCAATCAGCGCATGGACAGACTATCAGACAAAAGAGCTTCATCGTGCGGTTGTCGATAAATATATTCCCATACCCAAAATTAAGATTACGAACAGTGGGGTAGAAGATTATGTTTATGAAGATTTTGACTTGGATTTAAGTCAGTTTACGCAGGTTCCCATAGACAATCAGATAC
This sequence comes from Lachnospiraceae bacterium, assembly GCA_949383255.1. Taxonomy (GTDB): domain Bacteria; phylum Bacillota; class Clostridia; order Lachnospirales; family Lachnospiraceae; genus COE1. Next base: position 4,362 of record CASJPF010000080.1, read on the forward strand.
TCATACAGAATTTGGAAGATCCGAGCGATTTACAGCGTGTTCATGGAGATAAGATTGATTTTGGAGCGTATGAACCGAAAAAAGTTATTTTAGAACAGATAAGAATACAGCCGGAAGTGGATTATGAAAAGTGTTCCGAACTGCTTTATAAACTCATTACACAAGTGTGCGATTACTTTGAAAATCGGTATGGACAGAATGGAATGCAGAATATTGTCATGATGAATAAAGTTCATATCGGAAAAGAAATATATGAACAGATGCTAAAGCATTTTAAGGTCAGGACAGGATTTTTGGAAGAAGAAGTAATTGATGTTGTAAAGTACAATGTTCGCCAGCAGTATAACTGCAAATATAAGCTGAATTTGTTTGCAGCATACGAAACAAGGATCCAAAATATTGTGTTTACAGGTATCAAAAAAGGCGTGTTCGAGGAGGCAAAATTTGACAGTGATCCTGAACTTGTCTTTGCGCGTATTTTAGAGCAGGATAATGATGTGAAAAATTGGCTCCGTCCTGCATCAAGCCAGTTTAATATTACCTATAATCATGGGCATCGTTATGAACCGGATTTTGTGGTAGAAGCAGAGGATATGATATATCTTGTGGAGGTAAAGGGCGAAGATAGAATAGAGCGCGAGGATGTGGTGGCAAAAAAAGAAAGGGCAATCCGATATTGTAAAGCTGTTTCTGAATGGGGCAGGGCAAATGGTTATAAACAGTGGCAGTATGTTTTTATTCCGTCGGGAGAGGTACACAGTAATTCTTCTTTTGGACAGTTGGCTAGACGGTTTGGGGAAAAATAAAATTAAGTTGTTTATCAGCTATTGTGAAACGAATTATAAGAATATATTTTTTATGCGATTAAACAGGGAGGAGAAATGACAAATACTGAATTAATAGAATTGCTAGATGAATATAAAATTGGTCTGATTAAAAAAGCAACAAATGGAACAATTGATGATAAGTTTTATGTACAGGCAAGAAATACTTTAATGAAAAATGTAAGCATTAAAAATCAAATTCCTAAATTTATCAGAAACTGTAGAACTGCCAATGAATTTAGGAGATTTATTCAAACCGAGTTTGTTGATTATGCTAGAAGGACACAGGTAATTACAGATTCGATAAATAACCTAATTGAATATATTGAAGAGAATTTTGATGAAGAAGAGGATCCATTTTTACAGATAAAACAGTACACAAGAATCGAGCAAATAGGACATGGAGGATATGGGAATGTCTATAAATATCATAATGACTGCCTGAATATGGATTTTGCAGTGAAAATATATTCTCCGATTTTTGTTTCCGAGGATGAGCAGAAAAATGGGGAAAAACGTTTCTTTAGAGAAGCCAAAATGTTATTTCAATTGAATCATGAGAATATTATTAAAATATACGATGTGGGACGGATGGCAGATGGTCCTTTTATAAGAATGGAACTGGTAGAAGGTTATAACTTAAATGGTTTACAAAAAAAAGATGGTTTATTAAGTTTTGAGGATAGTAAACAAGTAATCATTCCTGTTTTGCATGGATTAAAATATGCACATAAGAAAGGGATTATACATAGAGATTTGAAGCCAAGCAATGTAATGTATTCGGTAGAAGAAAGGATGTACAAAATCATTGATTTTGGTGTCAGTGCATTTTTAGATACAGACAAGCATATCAAACTTACTAAAACGGGAGAATCTGTTGCTGGGGGAGTTTATATTGATCCATTATTACAAGAAAATCCTAAGTTGAGAGATGTTAGGAGTGATATATATTCTGTAGGTGCTATTTGGTACTGGCTGCTTTGCGGAAGAGCGCCGCAAGGAAGTGATATGAAAGCGTATTTAGAAAATGCAGCGCCAAATTTGTTATATGAAGAAATTGATATCGTTATGAAATGTTTAGCAGGCAATTTAGAAGATCGATATGAAAATTGTAGTGAATTACTTGCAATACTTTATTGATTGAATATTTAGAGAAAAAATTAAGAAAGAAGGATTGTGCTATGCAACAGGGAATTATTTTTGGAAACGCATTTCAGAGGCATATGGGTGCTAAGTTTGGTGTTGATATGTATTCAACATCAGCGATTATGGCAAATGTGCGAGGAAAAGAAAATTTAGTATATGAGTATATAAACAATATGGCATCTGCTTTTCAGTCGGTAAAATACGGCATTCAAGAAAATCCGAACGGTTTGTATGCAGATTATAATTCTTTTAAAAAAGGTTTTGTGAGATATTGGAAAAATGCTTTAGATATTTCCAAAGATGATTTGGAGAAACTCGAAGATATTTTTGAAGATGCAATAACTACACAGGAAAGCTGTAAAAAATGTGCGGTTATGGCAGTGTTTTTTGAAAACGGTAAAGCACTGATTGCGGAGGATTGCTTATATGCGGTTTATGATGTGCTAAAATTGGCATAGGTAGAAATTGAATAGTGAAATGTATAGTGCTTTTGTAAATTAAATTTTTCTTTGAGGAGTGCGAATGATATGTCCATGCAGGAAATAGCAGCTAAAATAGAGAAGAAGCAACTTTTGGAAGAACTGGATATTTTGAAAAAACTTGATGGAGAAGGACGGGAAGTAGTAAGCAAGGAAGAAATACTTCAGGTAATACAGGCAAAAGAAAAAGCACTTTTGGAAGAAATCAGTAATTTAGAAAAGAAAGAGGCAGCATTAGTAGGTGGCGAGTACGATTTATCTTTATTTGACAAAAGCATTCTTTGCGAGGATTCTGAGATAATATTGAGAAAAGCGATTGCGGATGACTGTGAACCATATTATTAATTGAAAAAAGAATATGCATACATGAAGTCTGTATTTGCAAAGCCGGAATTTAAAGATGAGTTATGGCAAGAATATTTATCGGAGGAAAGCCTGTATTATACAATAGCAAAGAAAGAAGACAATGCTATTATCGGATATTGCGGCGTAAAAAATTTAGATAGAAGAATTTGGGAAATTGCTATAGAAATTAAAAGTGATTGCTGCCATAAAGGGTATGGATATAGAGCATTAAAAATGTATTTAGAAACAGTTACGGGTATTTCCAAACGCCATGAGTTTGCAAGCCGGGTAGACACAGATAATATCGTTTCTCAAAATTTGATGGAAAAGTTAGGATTTCAACCATATGGACTTTCGGAATTTCTTTTACATAAGGAAGAAGATCAATTAGCGGCGGAAGAAGAATACAAGGATAAGCTGGATGATAGGTATATGGCGCTGGCAAAGAAATTTAATGTGGAGCCTAGAAAGCTTCTGAGTCATGTCTTGGAATACAGAATTATTGTATAGAGAGCTATGTAGAGGAAACATATATACTTTCAGAAAGGATTAGAAATGGAAAATTGGAATGATGGTTCAAAGAAATTAAGTGAAACAATGGGGGTTATTGCCAAGCGTGCAGGAGAAATTGGAAGTGAAATAACTAATGTGATGAATAATTTTGTTAAATCAGAAGAATTTCGGAGATTTGAAGAAATAATTAGCAATGTTCCTGATGATGTCCAAAAAACGGAGTTTTTTCAGAATTGCAAAAAAATGAGAAAGGTAAATTTGACATATGAAGAGGTAAAGCTGCTGTTTGATGAATTTGAAATTTGCAATATAGAAAAAGCTAAAGAGGTTATATATAGATATATTGACGGAAATAGCGTAATACATAACTATATTAAGAGCATAATGGAAAATAATTGTTTGGAAAACAGGGAAAAACTCGTAATTATATTGTGTCATTTTGAAAGATTGCTGTATTCGACACTGAGGCGTGAAAAGAAACGCAGAGAGAAGGTAGGTACTATGCTGAAAAGTGAATTGATAACGAGTAATTATGGTATGGAGAGTGAAAATATTTATAAAACGGTTTTATTTGCAATTAAAAATGTGGTATTTGCCAATACAGATGAGTTTACAAAGATAGACAAGCGTTTGCCGTTTAGAAATAATATTCTGCATAGGGGAATTATTGATTATTCGGATGAAGATGTTAATATTGCATATGAAACATTGTTAATATTTATAGCACATGTGATTGATATGAATGAATCTTTGTTTTCAGAGAGTTAGACAATTTGTGAGATATAAGATAACAGTAGAAACAAAATAGTTTATATAAGGTGGTGTATTGTGCTATATTTTGAATACAGTAAATCCGTAAAAGACGCTGAATATTACGAAATTCTTGAAACGTTAATGCAGCGTTGGGAATATGAGATTGTTGAGTTTAAGGAAGCAAAAGGTGGATATGACACAGATAAAATCGGCAGATATTTTTCCGCAATTAGTAATGAAGCAAACCTGCGTCAGCAGCAATATGGTTGGCTTGTTTTTGGTGTTGGTGAGGAACAGAAAACTAAGATAAAGAAGATTGTTGGAACTGCATACAAAAAGGGCGATAATAGTGTTCTGGAGCGTTTCAAATATGAAATTTCCAGAGATACAGCTAACGGTATGACCTTTTATGATATTATTGAGATATTTCCAATCGTAAAGGGGAAAGAATATCGTGTGCTTATGTTTAAGATTCCGGCAGCGGCAACAGGCATACCGACTGACTGGAAAACAAATTATTATGAGCGCGCCGGAGAGAGCCTTGTGCCATTAAAGCAGTATAAGATAGATGCAATCCGTTCTCAGGAGCGCAGGGATTGGTCAAAACAAGTGCTGGAACAGGCAGGCATAGAGCATTTGGATAAAGACGCAGTTGCTTTAGCCAGAGAGAAGTATAAGGAGAAAATGAATCAGGAGCATATTTCCAAAGAAGTGGATGCCATGACGGATGAGCAGTTTTTGACAAAGATAAAGCTCATGATAGGCGGCAAAATTACCCATGCTGGAATGCTTTTGCTTGGCAATTCGGATTTTGATTATATGTTTCAGTCGGCACCAAGCATTATGTGGAGATTATACGGTGCTGACAATATGGACAGGGATTATGCCATCTTCAAAATCCCATTCATCAATGTGGTAGACAAGGTATTTGCGAAAGTAAGAAATCTGACTTACAGATATATGCCGAATCAGATGACACTGTTTCCGATGGAAACGGAGCAGTATGACAGTTGGCTGATGCGTGAGTTGCTCAACAACTGTATCGCTCATACGAATTATCAGTTAGGCGGCAGGATTTATGTGAACGAATTCGAGGACAGGCTTAAATTTACCAATCCGGGCGATTTTATCCCACAGAAAATTGAGAATGTGCTGGAAGCAAGCTATAGTCCGCCATTTTACAGGAACCAATTGTTGGCAGAATCTATGACGGCATTTCACATGATCGATACCGCAACATTAGGAATCCGCCGGGCATATAACATTCAGAAAGCAAAATATTTTCCGATGCCGGATTACAATGTTTCTTCCGGAACACAGGTTGAAGTGACAATTTATGGGAAAACGCTGAACGACAGCTATATGCACATATTGTATGATCATCAAGATTTAGACTTACAGACAGTATTTTTGCTTGATCGGATACAGAAAGGATTGCCAGTTGAAAAAGAAGATGTAGACAGACTGCGTGGTCAAAAGCTGGTAGAGGGTAGGATGACAAGTCTGTATCTGTCAGCATCAGCGGCAAAAAGCATTGATGAAAGCGCGACTTATATTAAAAATAAGGGGTTTGATGACAAGTATTATAAAGACTTGATAGTTGAGTATTTAAAGCAATATGGAAGAGCTAAAAAGAAAGATATTCGGGAGTTGTTATGGGATAAGCTGCCAGATGCGTTATCAGATGCTCAAAAAGAACATAAGGTAAGTAATTTGTTGGCGGCGTTAAGGAAAACTAATGTTATTGATACAGATTCAGCTAATCAACAGCGTTCCTGTTGGGTATTGAAACTGTAGCTTAAATAATCTTGAATAAATTTATTCGAGATTATTCAAGATTTATTCAAGATTTATTCAATATAGGGGGTTGAAATGGTAACTCTGAAAGATTTAAGAGATATGAGAAAGAATGATGAAGAAGCCAATGGAGAAAACGCTTCGGAATGTATTGAATCTTCTGATAATTTGGAAAAGGACAATGATTATTTGGCAATGATGCTTTTATGTTTTATTTGGATGCAAGAACATGAGAACGAAAAATTGTGGGAAAATTTTCAAGATGATATTAAACATAATAGCCGCTTCTTCCCCAAAAGTGAATTGCTGGAAAAAGTAGATAATGTTTCTGTGTATGCATCTGTTGAATTGTGTACAGGTACAATTTTATATAGGGCAAGGGAATATAAGAATAATGATTATTTGAAAAATAAAGAAGTAGTTATGATTTATGAAAAATTAAATGAACTTTTCCCTAATATGAAATTACAATTGGAAGATGTTAAAAGTGATTCAGCAATGAATATAATTTCTCTTGCCTTGGGTGGAGATGTGAGCAAAATGGAAAAACTGCGTCAGAATATTATGGAAACAGAAATAAAGGAAAAGCCGTTTTGGGGATTTGATGAGAAAAATTGTGATGCACCACCTAAAGAATGCGCAACAGCTGGACGTGCTAATTCCGCAGGGATCAGTTTTCTATATGCGGCATCTGATGACAAGACAGCAATTATGGAGATGCGCCCGCAGATAGGACAGTATTTCAATGTATGCAAGATTGAAATTTGTAGGAATATTTTACTTTTTGATTTTACATATACGACGAATGAACTGAAAGAAGATGAATATACAAAATCAGGTGATTTGTATGCGATATCAAAGGAATTTTCATATCCGAACTATGGTAATCCACAGGACTATATTCCAACTCAGTATCTTTGTGAATATTTAAGACAAAAAGGATTTGACGGAATTAGATATAAAAGCGCAGTATCGCCGGAAGGAACAAATTTGATTATTTTTGATACTGATAGTGCTGATAAGGCATATAAAATTGTAGAATCACGTGTATTTGAGGTTGAGAATGTAGATATTAATTTTAAGCAGATAATCCCAATTGAACCCAATAAATCTAAAGACAAACAGAAAACATAAATTTATTTAAGATTTATTCAAGCTCTATTCAAGGTTTATTCAAGACATGTTTAAGAATGGATAAAGGAAATTAACTTGTTTTGGGACTGACTCACAAAACTTGGGTTAGATTGGGTTTGTTTTGGACTAAAGTTGAACTAAATCTTGGACTAAGTTATTTTACCGAAATAGATCTATGAAATATTTGGATAGATATTTTATTTTGGACAAAATGAATGAAATGGGTGCGTTATTAGAGAACAATATTAATAATATGCGATAGTTCTATGGGGAATGGAACCTTTATGTAAATTGCCAGCTATTTTTTGATGATTTAGATGTGAATGTTGAGGCTTACTGATAACAATTCGCCAGCCGATAGCTGGCGATATAGATTGGCGTAAATTTACCCAAGCAGTATCCAAGATTTACTCAAGATTTATCCAAGCTTATCCAAGCTCGTGCTTCTAAAATGCTTCTAAAATTTCTGATTCTCAAAAAAATCAGCCGATTTTAGAAGCAATATCAGATAAAAAAGCCACATTTTATCATGGTTTGCGATATAAACAAACGAACCGTAGCAACGTGAGGGTGGTAGAACTGTTGGTTCTGGTCGTGTGGCTACTATCATCGAGTAATTATAATTTATTCAGTAAAATCAAGGCTTTCGGGGATTTCTCCGAAAGCCTTTTTACGTGGAAAGCTACTTTAGAGAACCAAAGTGGCTACAAAATGACTACGATATTTTATTCCTGCATTATTTTTCTACTTTATATCCTTCAAATCAGCGGCTCTTTCAGGCGAAGTATGATTTTTCTTCAGCATTTTTGCATATTCAAACAGATCACGTCTGGTTATATCGTCTAGCACATATAAATCCGCAATCAATTGATCTACCATAGGCAGCTCTGTGTAATCAAACTTTTTCAAGATACGGGCAGTACGATCTGATATATAGGCGTTCTTATGGCTGTTAATATTCCACTTTTCATTGTCAGACGGAAGAGTTGGTAAGGTTTCGATATCGTCATAGGGATTATCTTTGCAGATAGAACTGATGGGGATATCCAATATATTAGAAATTCTAAGTGCAGTGTCAAAGCGGATGGCAGTGTCCCGCTGGATAATCGAATAAAGCGTTGTCGGTGCTATCTTTGCTTTTAGTGCAAGTTCTTTTACTGTCATGCCTTTGTTGTCCAAAATATCTTTTAGATTTTGACCATAACCCATGTAATTACATTCCTTTCTGTTAAATGTTTTTTATTTCATTTTTATAAATGTGTTCTTAAAATAAACTGGAGGTTTTTGAATTCATTTTTTATGTCTATGTTTCCTTTCAACACTTTTACGCAGCTTTTCAATTTTTTGTTATATTAACTTAATCCTTATAGTAACTTAGCATATGTTCATAAATGTTTCTGGTCTGTTTTTCGTCTCCCCATGATAAAAGGTCATCGGCATAGCATAGAGTCCAAAATGGTTCTATGTCCTGAATATTTCCGGGAAGACTTTCCCATAAGCTATACATTCGATTTGCAAAATATTCAATATCCGAGCAGTTTGCATAAATCGTCTCTAATTTGCTCATTAAAATTCTGCCAAACCGTTCAAGGTCAAGCTTTTTGTAATCAATATGTGTCCTTATATAAATAATAGCTTTTTTTATGTCTGTTTCCCATTCCAAATAAAGAAAATCATCGTTTTCGGGGTTGTTGAGAAATAATTCATCAAGCCGTTTATTGTAGTCGGTTTCTGTTGCTAATTCCTCATAAAGCAAAATAGCATAAACTAACAATTCCTCCATGATAATGCCTCCAATTCCTAATCTGTCTTATAAACAGTATTATACCATTGCACAATGTATTATGCAATTCGTAAATATCAAAAAATAATTTTAAAATAGTATTGACAAAATACGCAATGAGTAATAATATAAGATTAATCTAAATACGAAATGCGTAATTAGAGAAAATATAATGCGAAAGGAGAACTGACATGGAAAAGACAAACTATATGATGACTGTTGATGATGTCGCTCAGGAGCTGGGCGTGTCAAAGCAGAAAGGGTATCGCATTATCCGTCAGCTTAACGAAGAGTTGGCGGCTGCCGGATATATGACGGTACAGGCAAAAGTACCCCGTACATATTGGAGTGAAAGATTTTACTTCGGAAAAAGAAATATCGTATAAAGAAGGGAGTGATTGAAGAATGGCAGTATCGAAAGATACAGAAAAAGGCACTTGGACTTCTCAGATATGGGTAGAGGACTGGCAGGGCAAGAAAAAGCATAAGAAAAAAAGGGGATTTGCGAGTAAAAAAGAAGCCTTGGAATGGGAGCGCAATGCGCTGTTAGCTTCAAAAACAGATATGAACATGAAGCTGGCAGATTTTGTAGAGGTATATTTCAGGGATAAA
>CASJPF010000081.1 GCA_949383255.1 Lachnospiraceae bacterium
TTCATTCGAGCCTATTTTTTGACTCAGTTTTTTCATAGATTATTTGACACTACCCGTAATTGCTTTTTTTCGTTCATTTTATCCAATTTTACATTAAATTCTCTAACATTCAACTGCCTTTGCAGAAAGTAGACAATTTTTGCAGAAAATGACATTAAATCCTTTATTTCATAATGCATAAACGGAATATTTAAGACAAACAAATGGAAAGATAGTCCGAATCTTATATTGTTTTGGGATATTTTTCTTATGATTATTAAATACTCAACCTATAACAATGACTATTCCCTCTGCCATATCCTATATTTCTATCCCTAATTCGGATATATCGGAACCAAAATTATGCCATTTTGCGTAAGATTTTATTTTTAAGCGCCTAAAAGCTCAATTCTCCTTGACAAAAAAGGATAAAAGATACAGTAATGAAATGCGCATACCATATCAGATTAAATTTTATCAACAACAGAATTACAAAAAAGAACATCCCGTTTAAATAGATGCATACAACAATCTATCCAAACGGAATATTATTACAAGATTTTCATTCGTTCTCTACTTTTTGCAGCCATTCCCTTACCTTCTCAACAACCTCCTGTTTCCTTTCATAATGCAGATAATGTCCACCGTCCAGCCGCAGCACCTCACTTTTATCTGTTTCCGTAATAACTTCCCTGTGCAGTGTTTCCCATGTTTCCAACAGTTCACAGTTATCCCCCGAAACGAACTGCAATACCGGAATTGTTTCAGGAAATTTCAAATCTCTTACCGACTCCAGACTATCTTCCATGTGATTTAGCTCATTCATAATGTCCCTGTTATACGCATAATCCATAGACAAAATACGGAATACTTCCAGCTCCTTTTCTGAATACGGATAAGAGGAATCAACATAGACTGCATTTTTCGGATTTCCAACAGATACTATCCGTGTAATTCCCAATATGCTTGTTGCTTTCTGGAAGTACGCCGACAGTTTGTTCAGTGTTACCATTTTAATCGGCAGTGGCTCTTCATCGGACTGTTTGGGAACAGACGGATCAATTCCTATAAAACCTTGTACTTCTTGCGGATAAGCGTTTGCCCAGTATAATGAATACAATCCTGATAATGAATGTGCCATTAAATAATACTGATCACAGCCTAACTTTTGCGTACATTCATGCAACTCTTCCACAATCGTGCTGATTTCCCGTTCTGTTCCAAGCCTGTCTGAAAGCCCGTATCCAAACGGTTCTATGGTAATAACCCGAAAATCCTTTGACAGTTCTTCCGCCAATGGAAGAAATTCCAGAACTGGTGAGGGAGAACCCCATCCGGGCAGCAATATGACTGTTATTTCGTTATTCTCCCCCTTTATATCTGCTGTCATATTATGACCATTCACTTCAACAGTTCTTCCATATGCAGCTTCGATCTTAGACTGCTCTGCTTTCTTACAGATAAAATTCCAGATTACTAATACTGCAGCAGCACCCAGTAATGCCACAAACGCCCATTTCATAATTTTTAAGATCCGTCTCTTCATGTTTACCTCCTTGTAATTTACAGTATGTTAAAAGCTGATTGTGCCTCCTGTTACCCGTATGGTGCTGGAAGATGTATTGGTAACGTAAAATCTGTAATAACCTGTGTTTGAAATCTTAAATGATGTATTATGCGAACTGGATGTTCCGCTATATGTCTGCGTCCAGCCCCCGGTATTGCTGATATATCCCATTTCAACAGAAGCCGATCTGTCCAGTTCAATACTGAAACTCACGGTTGTTCCCCCTGCCACATAGAACATACTCCCATCACTGTCCATAAAAGATACTGTTTTTCCACTCCCAATATCTGTCTGCGGCAATCCCATTCTTGCCCCCTGCGATACATCTTCCTTTATCGGAACTGTTTTTAATGTCTCCATGATCTCTTTCCGTTCATTCTTTCCCATGACTGATTCCTCCTTGCGTTGTATTGATATTTCCTTCCGTAATAATAACCCTGTCACTGGAACAATTTTTCAGATAAAAATAATATGTCCCGTCACTCTCCGGGCAAAAGTCTATATTACAGGTATTTTGGCTTATCATTTGCAGTACCTTTAATTCTCCGTTTAATATATAGCCTACTTCCAAAATACCCGCCTGTTTCAGTTCAGTTCCGTCACTCTGCCCTTGTGTAAATCCAAAGCGCAATACTGTACCTTCCTCTACATTCCAGCCGTCATCATTGCTTTGAGTGAAAATTATCATTGCTCCGTTGTCCAGATAGCACTCCGGCAGATTTCCTTCAATATCTATGGGGATTTCCATAATATATTTTGCAATAGGAATATTCCCTTCATATAAATTTCCTGCACTAATCAGGTCTGTCCGAATGTCGGCAATATCATTGAAATGATACGCAAAATCTTCTTCTACCCTATGCCCTGTCTGCTGCTGCATGATTTCTTTCTTATTACTTCCTATAATCCCGGCAGAGCGCAGTAATTCTTTTGCCCCCACGGTCATACTTCCAAGTACAAAGAACATAAGGAGAGCCACCGCATACCGCTTACCCTTATGGACTTTCTTCACAGGATTTATTTTTGAAAATACAATTTCCTTAATCCTTTTATTATCAGCAGCATATCCAGCTTCTGTATTTTCCTCAATCAGTTCAGAAGCGTTATCCAACATATCACTTATTCTAATTTTCATTACTGCCATAGCCCTCTTTAATAAGAATTTTTTTAAGCATTGCCCTGCCACGCCGTAGTCTTGTTTTTACGGTCTGCGGGTTCATTTCAAATTCATGTGCAATTTCTTTTACTTTTTTGTACTGATAATAATAGGCAACAAAAATCTTACAGTCCAGCGGATTTAACTGCTTCAAAGCATCTGCCAGGATTCTTTGCTGTTCTCTTTGAACAATCAACTGCTCTAAACTGTTGTCAATTAGCAAGACATCATCCATTAGCTGTAAATCCTGTCCCCTGTTTCTTAACCAGTCCTTTGTTTTATTCCTTGCAATGACCGCTATGTACGCCTTTATACTGCTGTATTTTTCATAATTAATCCTATCCGCTGTCCTCCATAGCGCTATAAATGTGTCTGCAACCACCTCCTCAATATCTTCCCTTGTTCCCTTTGAGCTTATCAGGCTTCCGACGATTTTAGAAATATAGGCACTATATATATCTATGATTTTCGCTAATGCTTTTTCATCTCCATTTCGCAGCTTTTTTAACAGTCTCTTCTCATCCATTCGCCCAAATCCCATCTGCTCAAATTTCCTATCAATACGCCACTGGGAAGAATTTGGTTTCATTTTTTTGTAACAAAAAAGAGATACTGCATCTTGCAATATCCCTTTCAAACCCATTTTGTTTAAATTCTGTTTTGCTGATCCTGACAGCTACTGACAAGGAGGTTCTCGCTGAGTATCTGAGAACCTCTCCCGCCGCCCTTATAAGCTGCTGCTTTCTTTTTTCACATTCTTTGGTCTTTTCGGCTGGTGAAAAAATCCCATACAATCTGGGGGCCAGTCAAAATAATTCTTTTCGACCTCATGCCGGGCAATTTTTTCCACTGCCTTTAAGACAGTATCATTGATTTTCTCTGTTTTCTTCATCTTGCTTTTACCTCCTGTTTCATAATTTTAGCTACACATAGTAAGGATGCACACAATATGACAGCCAATGACATATAACTTACATACAGTTCATTGATTTTCAAAGCAATCAGCGCTACAATTATTGACGCTTCCATTAAGACGCATAACCTGGCTGCTTTCTTGGCTTCCTGCAACTCGTCTTTGTCCATATCCATATTAGGATGATTGACAGTTCCTATAACGCCAATCACAAGTACCGCCAAAAACAACATTACATATACCGCAATCGGAGTTTCAGAAAGAACCGTAGCTGCCTGTATAATCGAAATATAAATTATGACAGTCACGAGATAGCACTGCCAAAATTTATCTGCATGATAACCGCCAGTCCTTTTCCGCAGTGAAAGAAAAAATACCAGAAAACAAACTGTTGGTATAAACTGATTAAAAATCAGCCCGATCAATAACATGGTTCCGACTGTTATGGTATGTTCTATCAAAGTGACCAAAGCATACTCATATTGATCGCTGACAGCTTTGTCTATCATTCTTTTCGATTCCATTTGGCTTACCAAGTTTAATACCATCTTTTCTATCATACTCACGTACCTCCTTCCTAATATCAAGTATAGAGAAATATCGAACCAAAACAATATGCTTTGCAGAAAATAGGCACTCCAGAGCAGAAAGTGGCACAAAAAAATTAAATTTTCGATTTTTCAGGCAGGAATGATGATTGAAAAATAAAATTCATTTTTACTGTCCTCAATAATATATGATCCGCTGTACTTCTCTATAACCTTTATGATATTTTTAATTCCTATTCCATGTTCCTCTATCCTTGATATTTTAGAAGATTTTATTTCCCCATTCTCATAACATATTGGATGGTTGAATGTATTCTTCACAGCAATAATTATCATTTTATCTTCATTAACAAATTTCAGTTTTATTACTTTTTTATCATCGCATTTTTCGCAGGCTTCTATCGCATTATTCAAAAGATTAGACAAAATAGTAACCACGTCCTCATCCTTTATCCTTATCTGTGAAAGATCATTTACCCGAAACACAAAAACGATTCCTTTCGCATCGGCTTCCTGATATTTTGTGTTTAGGATTGCATTTACAATCACATTATTTGTATTGATAGTATCCAGTTCCTTATCTAAATGACCATAAATTTCTTTAACATATTTCTCCAATTCCTGATATTTCTTGTTTCCCAGTAATGACTCAATACATACAATCTGATTTTTGTATTCATGCGTTTTTCTTTTTTGACAGTCAAAATTTTCTGATATAGACCGGTACATCTCTGTCTGATTTTTTACCTGAATATGAAAAATTTCATTTTCATGCAGCTTTATTTCTCTTTCTACAATGTCATTAATCAGATAAAATTCAACGATATTCATTCCTGCCATTCCAAATGCAATAATGAATAAAAAGTATATCTGCCCTGTTGTTTCCACATATCCAAAAACTGTAAACATAGAAACCATAATAATTATTGTAAACACAGGGAAAAACAGGAATTTAAGCCACTCCGACTCCACGAGCCTTTCTGTTGATTTTTTCCCAAACTTTTTCTTAATAATAAGAACAGAAAAGTAAAGAAGCATTTTTCCAAGCATAACAACCAAAACACTTTCCAACACATATGTCAGGCTTGTTGTTTCACCACTTGAAACCAATCCGCTATAATAAATTAGAAAAGCTATATAATCCGCCGATAACAGCAGGGCTTGATAAAGGACAGTTAATATCAATGACTTCTTTATACTGATTTTCATATGCCAAAACATAAAAATGGCAATTATTAAAATAAGTGCAATTTGTTTTAAGATGAAAATATTTGCAAATCCCTTTACAGCGCCAAACACACCACTAACTAATAGTATCAACTGAACTGCATTGATCCAGCCTTTATAGCGTACTTTTCCAAATATTTCAAAAAATATTTTGCAACAAAAAACCTCAAATACTATCATCAATACAGTTGGTAATGACTCAAACATCTAAACTTCTCCTCGATATGCAATAAATTTATCCTTAACATATGTATATCTGGCTTTCGGTATAATCAAAATCGTTCCGTCCGTTAATGTTGCCTGATACCTCTCAATACTCATTATATATTTCAAATTCACAAGATAGCTTTGATGTATCCTTACAAAATCATTATCCTGCAAATCAGCCTCAAGATTATTCAGGGTAGCATATATGGTATAAACCTTCATTTTATCTTCCTGAACATGAAACTCCAGTTTATGCAGCCTGCTTTCAATATATAATAATCTTTCTAATGCAATCTCTTTGACACCTTCGTTGAAATGAAAACTTTTGGTGACAATCGTATAATTCATTTTTTCAATAATTGCATTTATACACTCATCAATCGCATTCTTAAAATTATTGCCGCCTTTCAACAAATATCTTATGGCATCCACCTTATAACCTTCCAATGTATAATTTACGAATGCCGTCACAAAAACTATAAATGCTTCTTTGCTTACTTCCCGAATTTTCTTAGCCGTCATAATGCCATCGACTTCATCCATGTTAATATCCAAAAATATAATAGAATATTGGAGCATACCAATACCCAGTGATATGAGCTTTGCTCCAGAGCTATATGTATCTATTTCAAAAACAAGTCCTTTTTTCAACATACAATCAGACAGGATATTTTTTAACTCTTCTGTAAAATAGTTTTCATCATCACATATAGCAATTTTGAACATTCATCGCCCTCCTTTCCAGAAACAACATGATTACCGCTAATGCTGCATACTTTCTATTATATTTCGGCATAACTTATGTCAAACTTTATTTCTATCTTACATGGATAGTATGCGTGTTTTTTAAGGCTAAAACCGCCAAAAGTCATACTTTCATGAGTAACATGATATGCAGTATTCGCAGGTTCGTCAATATGATTGCAGAAAACGACCAAATATTGCAGAAATTGACAATAAACAGTCTCTGTAGCCGTTACCCCTGATATGTATGCCAAGCTAATCACTCATTCCTTGAAAATTTCCTCATACGATGTATTCAGTATTTCCTTGATTACTTTAAGCTGCGTGGCTTTGATATGCTGTATCCCTCTTTCTATCTTGACCAAAGTTTCCCTTGTAATCTGCACATTTTTAAGCTGCATCAATACAACCAGCTCTGTCTGCCCTATTTTCCGTTCCTTTCTGATCCGCCGGATATTCTTTCCCAACTGAATACCATCCTGTTTTACTTTTTGTTCCATTATGCACCTACATTCTGAACCAGTTTCAGTCCTTTTTTCTTTGTTTTATGTAGAAAAGGTGCTATAATGGGACTTGTTTCAGTCCATTTCATATACAAAGGAGCAAATTATGGATATAAAAATTCAAGACCTGAACATTTCCCCTGCTGTAAAATCAGCCTTACTAAGCACAGGTTTCACCAAAATTTCAGACCTTGCAGGACATAACTATATAACATTGGCAAAAATATTCCCGAAGAACTGTATCATCGAGCCTATCATCAACGAGCTTAACCCTTTGGGCTATCTCCTGCCTCCGAAAAATGAAATTTCCGTCTATGATATTTCCATGTCGAAGCGGCTGCAAAATACCCTTATAAGAAACAATGTGATGTACCTGTCACAGCTATCTGCTATTCCCAAAGAAGAAATCCTGCAATTTCGGAATCTTGGCGATAAAACCATAGAGGAGCTTGAGCAAATCTGCCAGACGCACAACATACGGCTCAGATCGCTTGCTTTCCTAAAAGAAACCTTTGATAAATACCGCTTCCCGGTCAGAATATACCCCATGCTTTTCAAAAATGGCATCTCATGTATAAATGATTTTAACCACAAAACTTCCTATGACATATATACCATATGTGAGCAGGATTACTCCCTTACCATGAAAGTATATTTTATATTGAAGAAAAAAGGGATTACGCTTGACGACTGGCATGATAGATTTTTATTTGAAGTTCTGCCTATGCAGAAAGCCAATCTGTTATGGAAGAAATATAATGTCAGTACAGTTTCACAGTTCTCTGATCTGACCGAACAGCAGCGTAAGGAAATAGCCTCTGACATTCCTGCTCTGTCAAAAATATTGGATACGTTTCTTTGAAAACTCTAACATATGTAACATGCCATTTTCTGCTTTAACAAGTCATTTTCTGCAATGGATATTGTTGTAAATTTTATTTCATGTTAAAATCTAGAGAATTATAAAAGGAGGGATTCGTATGTATATAAAACCTAACAATACTATTTTTAAGTCTTTTCAGACTAATCAAACTCATTTTTTGACATCCACCACCAGACACAATAGCAGTTCCGGTACAAATACCATCTCCGATTTACTTTCCGGACATTTTAAAAACTCTTATGGTGTCGAAGGTATGGAAATCACAGGGAAAACGGACTGGCGAAGAATCATAAAAGTATCTGACGAAATGATGAATCACGTTTTAGAAGATGTAAAAAAAGAATTTTACAAATATGGAGGAATGTCTGGTGCCAATACTTCCGAACATAATGCATACTATGAAAAAATACATTCTTATGTAAAAACCCTAAATGCTTCAGATCGACGTGCAGCCCCGTGGACATTAAATCAACTTCATTTAGAACTTGCAGGAAGGGTAACAAAGGCAGTAAAAGAAAGAGATTCTGCGTGGACCACCGGGAAACCTATTGCACACGAAATACTTGATGAAATCTTTTCTGATGATACTTTATTGCAAAATAGTGTAAATGCACTAAGCGGAAATAAGGGATTTAATGCAACCATTTAAGAGACTGTTTCTATCCGGCAAAAAGGGAGGTTCAAACCTCCCTTTTCCGTATAGCCACCCAATATTTCTAATACTCGTAATACACTCTCATTCGAGCTGATGCCGTAGAAACCATACCAACAGAAACAATTGATACTTTCCATGTTCCTTTGGGATACTCTCCATCAAAATCATGGATTGTAATTTCACCACTTCTTGACACATATGTTCTTGTATAGTATCCATTGGGATCTTCAATTATAAGATAAAACCCCGAACTACCATTGCTTACTGTGACATTTACAACTATTTTAGTCACTTTTGCATTGTCATTTATTGAACCAGATGAAATATTGAAAATACGTGACTGTGATCCATTTACTGAATTCATTGTTCCAGTTGAACCAGAAAAAGAACTGCTTGTATAAAGCGCTCTTTCGTCACCAATAACTGTCTCGCTTGATACTGTATCCATTTCAGATGCAGAAACTGACATGGGTGTAATTAACACTGCACAAAGCGCTAAACACATTATCATTGAAAATAATTTCTTCATACGCATTACCTCCATAAATCCGGGCGACTATACTTCATTATTTTAGCAATTACCCTATTTTCAAACAATATCTCTTGCAGAAAACGGTCATATATTGCAGAAAGCGTCATTAAATATTATTTTCTACCTTTTTCCGAATTATTATTCGCTGTTGTATTTCCTCTTTTAATTCCTACCAAGTCCCTCAATAATGAAAACTATATAATCTCTTCGTTTTGTAGTTTCCATATACTGTCACAGATATCATTGAGAAAATTGAATTTTCCATCGAAAATAATGTTATCAGAAACCCTTACTCCAAAATTTTTCTCAATCTCAACCAATAAAAAATATGCTTCTGCCGGAAGTAAAGCAATATTCTTTCCAAAGATACTTTCCTCCCATACATTATTACACTTTACAAGATCCCTGCACAACCTATCCCTAAATATTTCAATTAGCCTTTCTTTTATTTCGTTCTTATCCACTTTAATCTCCTTATACAAACTCTGCTTCACTATATTCTTCCAAACGATGCGTAATGAACTCTGCCATTCTTGTACCATCTTCTCCATTAGATACATTAAATATTGGTATCTTTTGAGTAAGGTTTTTAATCATTGAATCTACAGCTTCATGCGATAACCGGAAATACTGTAAAGAATCATTTTGTTCAGATTCATTAATATCTACTTGGAATGTTGAAATATTGAAACAGTCAACTTCTGTACCAAATCTATATTTTGCTACATTTCTGATTTCTTCAAAGTATTCATTATCATACTCCTCATACAAGCAGCTTAAGATAAATGCATCAGGCTGAACAGCTAACATAACCTCATATAAGGTAATTCCAAAATTTCCGGGAAATTTTTCATTAAATGGCATCATCCCTCCCGGCACACCAATGATAATGATGTCTGGTTCTTCATCTTTTTCAATATTTCTTATGTACCCTTGAAATGCCAATATTTTTTCACGCTCAGATATATTGCGGAACATAAATGTTGGAAATTGATAACAATCAAATATTTTTGAAAAATTCTTACTTCCTATCAATGTTGCCTTATAACCGTTTTTCTGTAAATACTTCTTTAATTCAAGTTGGAGCTTGAATTTATGCGTGTATTCGTGGGTTCCTGCTACTACTATAATCGGTGTATCAATTTTCCCCATACGTTTTATTTCATGTTTTGGGTTTTCTTCTATCACCATAATATGGTTTTCACAATCATTAAATGACTTAGCTAAAAAATCTCCGTTTCTTTTAGTACAAACAATTATTTTCCCTTCCTGTATAGCTTTCTTTAAATATGTGTTATACACCTGACATAGTAAATTTTCTGTAATTGGTGTTAGTAATAAAACAACATCAAATTCTATACTATAATCTATGTCATCTCTTATGATATACTCTGTAGGCTTTCCTCCATCTACAGAACCCGCATCCTTTTGAGACAACCCCCATCCACTAGGAGAAACAACCTGAACAATTTCATAATTGCATATCATTTGACGATATCTTATAATTTCACTTACCTCAGTATTATACAAAACAATTATTGCTTTCTTCACACTAACACCTCATCATTCTCTAATTCCACAAAATCAAACCCTAACTCCTTTAATACGCAGTATTCCCTTAAATTTGCCTCAACACTATTTTTAATCGAACTGCATCTGCTAAGCCTCTTTTGAGCTGATAATTTATCTCCATCTTCTGCATAAACAGCACAGGAAGTACAGAATCTAAATGCCCAACATTTTTTACAACTATCCTCTGTTATTTTTCCAACATTCAACAATTCCTTGACTTTAGACACATTTATTCCTGCATCCACATCACCGATCTGCATGATTTCTGACGTTTCATTTACTCTCTCACATGGATAAAATTTTCCATCCACATCAGCAAACAGCCGTTGAAGTCCCAGCACACATGGACCGCCAGGATGTCCGATTTTGTATCCTGAAGCATCCTTTTTTAATTGGTCTGCTATATTTTTCTTTATATTCGTTAAATACCCCTCAACTAATGGCGAAGTACCATTTTTAATCCCACGAAAATAGCTGTATATCATTTTGAATTGCTCATATGCACGATTAATGTAATATTCTTCTGATTTATTAATATTTTCTTTATAATTCACATCATTTTGTTCCGTCGCCGTAACGTAATATCTATTTACCCTTTTGTCCTGAACAAAAAAGTCATTTGATACCTTATATCCATCTTCCGGATTCATTACCATATTAAAATGTACATTGACCATATAATCAGGATAATTTTCTGTTATTTCTGTAACACTTTGCATTACGCTTTCAAACGTTCCCTTGTCACTTCCAGCAAAAACTCTATTTTTATTTTGAATATTTTCGGGACCATCCAAACTAATTGTTAAATAAAAATTATTCTGTACCAAAAATTCCATAATATCCGTATTTAGCATGGTGGCATTTGTTGTTAAATTGTACTCTATTTCCCTTCCAAACGCCTTTTTATTTATATAATCAACACATCGCTTGATTAAATCCATCTCTAAGACTGGTTCCCCACCATAAAATCCAAACCTCAATTTATTCATTTGACTACTATGTAGAATATAAAAATCAATTGCCTTCTGAGCCGTATTGAAGTCCATTCTTTTATTATTGTGTTGCCTATTTATATAACTGCCAGAGTATATACAGTATTTGCATCTCAAATTACAATTCTGTGTAACCTGCAAAATCAACATATGCAAATCATTATTTAATAAATCTTCCGCCTTATCACTTAATGGATGTATTATTGTGTCTACTGTTTGAAACTTCAAGAAACCCTCATCCATTAACTGATTAACTAACTGATTTTCTCTAAATTCAGGAACTGATATTTTATCACTTTGCATCATTTTGTTTATATGCCTGTAGCACTCGGAGGTAACTTTTAATATAACATTATTACACACGTCATATATATAATATTTTCCACAAGCTACAAATAAATGAATATTCGGTTTATCTAAACAGTTCATGATTACCTCCTGATTATCTCTATAACAACCTTATAATTTTAAGAGGGACATATTTTTAAAATATGCCCCTCCTCCGACCATGAGCAGCTAACTATTAGCCAGCTACTAACATTAAGTTTCCGCTTGTAGTGCCGGATGTGCCATTTGTTAATGTACTCTGCACGCTTGCAACTGCGCATGACGGACATACGCATAAACATCTACATGCATACGCCTGAACAGTCTGACTTGAAACCGCTCTTTTCTTACCTAACTTTTTCATGTTCTTTCACCTCCTTTTCTATCCGTGTGCTCTCGGAAACTCAAAGTCCTTATTTTTTAAGGCTTCTACCATTTCCAAAATCACTCCATTACCTCTATTTTTCTCTATCATTTTGTAACATTTTCCTCCTCATAGCATCTTTCTTCTTGAAAAAACATTTTATTTTTTTCATAAAACTCTTGACAAACATGTTAGAATGTGCAGCCGTTTTTGCTGATCATGATCAGCAAAAACGGCCCTTTTGTTTAAGGCATATTTTTTCGCCGCTACTACTTAAACAAAAGGAGGTCACATTTATGTTCAAACCCGAATTATGGCAGAGCCACAACGAGTATCGAACACTTGTCACTAAGATTGGTCGCAGGCTCTCACGTAACAATCACAAATATTCCTTTGACTCTTACGAAGAGGAATACCAGAAACTCCTAAACCTCAACCTGGACCCGCTTGCGCAATTCATCCCGCCCTTTTACTCCAATGGCGGGCGTCCCGCAACACATCAGGCACAGATCCTGCGTTCCCTGATCCTTTTTGTTCTGCTTTTTAATGAGACAAAAGCTCATACAAGTCTCACTCTATGGGTGAGGAAAGTACTTCCAGAATCCATTTCTCTTACCGTCCTCATCGGCTGCGCCTCCACCGATGAACTGCCTCCACTCGGTTCCTATTATGATTTTATGAACCGCTTCTGGCTGGCTCCACGGAATAGTTATTCCAGATCATCCCTGCTCCCCGCCGGCAAAAATGGCAAGAAACCAAAAAAGGAAATCGGGCCTGATGGCAAACTGATAGAACCGCAAGACCCTTCCTCCATTACTACCAGGGATATCGTTAACAGTATCCAGGATGGAAAACCTGCCTCCGAAAATCCGGAAGCGGCACTTCAAAAGATCTTTTCCATCCTTGCCGTGTTCCCTTCCCTGCGCCTTGGACTGCTCGATTCCCACAATCTCACCGTCTCCGGCGATGGCACTGCCGTGGTTTCTCATACCTCCCCTTACGGGCGACATCTTCCAACCTGCGGACAGTTCTGCCCATACAGAGGCACCTGCGACCGCCATTATTCCGACCCTGATGCCGGCTGGGGATGGGACAGCGACAAAAAAACTTGGTATTTCGGACATACTTTGTATATGCTCTGTACCAGAAATAATACCCTTAAAATTGATCTGCCATTACTCATGAAGTTTACAGATGCCAAACGCCATGACTGTAAAAATTTCCTCTACACAATTGACGATTTCGGACGGAATACCCTGGGGCTTTCTCCCAAAAATATCTGCCTCGATTCTGCCCATGACAATATCCCTACTTATGAATTGCTGGAGCGCTGGGATATGAATGCGCTGATTGACATCAACGGCAGGACAAAAGCCTCCGAAAATGCCCCGAAAGATATCACTTTCAACAAGGAAGGCCATCCAATCTGCAGGGCTGGGCATGAAATGTGCTCCTGGGGAAATGACCCCATAAGCACTAACTTTTGCATATTCATAAATTTTATGTTATACTGAAACGGG
>CASJPF010000082.1 GCA_949383255.1 Lachnospiraceae bacterium
TTTCCTTTTTCCGTGTGGGGAAGTTCGCCGGGCCTGCGATGAGGACAGAGGGCACACGGGCGTCAATCACGAATCCGTTGTTCATGTTCTCCGCAAGTCTGCGCGCATAGGAATCAAGCAGCCGGTCTATCTTTTCATGGTACATGGGGTCAACCCGCCTTTTCTGCGCTGCGGCAATCCCTGCCGCCTTATCCACCATCTGTCTGTATCCCGCAGTGGCGCTCCCTGCCTTGTAATCCGAAAAGCTGTTCATCTCCTTTGCGCGGCGTGCCGCATCCTCATTGATTTTGTAATAATTCACGTCACTCATATGTTCTGGTATCTCCTTTCTCTGGTATAAAAAGGCGGCATCCTGTTCAGTCGTCTGAATGGATACCGTCTTTTGAATCTCATAACCGTCGATTTTGTCCATTGGGCCAATCCTCCTTTCGGGAGAGCGGCCGGCACAGGAACTGTGCAGAAAGGTGTACATTGAAAAAGAGAATACAGAAAAAAGCCCGGCATTTCTGCCGGGTCTGGTTATGGACAATATTAAATTTTCATCCCGATATAAAAACTCAATTTCATATAAGCCCAAAATATTTCAGTGCATCTTCGATATACATCATTTTCGCAGGGGGACAGTGTTTTATCTCCGGGTTCTCTTTCTGGGATTTGTGGTGGTTTTCCCCCATTTCAAGCCCGCACATCCTCTTGACCTCCGCAATGTAGCGTGTATGCACATTTACGCCAAAGTTATCCTTAACATATTTTTTGATATTTTGATAAGTGGCTTTCTCTTTAGGCCGGTAATTACTGTCCGCCGTTACCTCCATCGTGACCTCTATTTTAGGTGTATCATTTTTGAGGGATAATAAAGCAACCGTCTCAACATGTGTTGTCACTAACATAGGAACACACATCTTTTACCTCGTCTACGATATGGGAACACAATTCTTTGGTTTTATCCCCTATGCTCTTAGACTTGTCAAAACGCTCTTTTGCATTTCCTATTTCATTCCTAAATCCTGTTTTATATATGAATGTGATTTTATAGGGATCTTTGTTTCCATCTTCATCATAGCCACCGACTATGACCTTTTCAATTATACTCTCGAATATTCCTCTGTCAAATTCCTCCAGAACACCATTCTTTGACAATGCTTTTCTGAAATCTGCAATCCTCCGTTTCAAAGAAACTTCATCTTGCATCTGCTGTTCTAACATCGCTAAATTAGCCTTTATGTCAGACAACTTTCTTTCATAACCTACATCCGTTTCTTCATAGATGTCCTGTGCAACAATTCCTTCTAGGTAATTTTCCAGTAATTTCTTTCTCTTAGCTTGAAGATTGTCTGCACTTTTTTGTAGCTTCAACACTTTATCTTTCGCAGAATCCTCGCTCAAAGTCTTTTCCACTCTGGAAATAAATTCATCTAACACATCTTTATTATCTGCACATAGCATTTTATACGATTCAATAAAGGCTTCCTCTATCACCTGTTCTGGTATGCCTTTACTGTCTGGGCAAAATCTTTTGCCATCCTTAGTAGACTTCACACATTGCCAAATTGTTTTTTTATATTTAGAACTGCTATGCCACCTTCGCCTTGACAAATTCGCTCCGCAAAATCCACATTCTAATAAGCAGCTAAACGCATATTGTCGGCTATATTTCTCTCGTTTTCCCGGAGTAACTGATTTTCTTCCCCCGTTCCTCCGTTCTCTGATTTCCTGCGCTCTTGCAAAAGTTTCTGCGGAAATAATTGGCTCATGGTGGTCTTTAATATAAAATCTATCTTCTTCCCCAAGATTTTCCAATCTCCTTTTAGAGATTGGATCAACTGTAAAGGTCTTACCTAATAATATATCACCTTTATACTTCTCATTATTGATAATTCCCATAACACTTGAAGATGTCCAAGGATTTCCTCTTATCGTTGTTGTTCCCTGTTCATTTAATTCTCTGGCAATCATCGAGCTTCCAGCTCCAGCAACATATCTGTCAAATATGTACCTTACAGTTTCTGCCCCTTCTTCATTTATAGATAATGACTTTGTCGTTATATCATAGTCATACCCAAGACAACCTTGAAACCCTACCAATTCCCCACGTTTCATTTTCATTTTTAAGCCCTTTTTCACATATGCAGAGGTATTTTCTACTTCCTGCTGTGCAACTGAACTTAAAATTGTCATCAAAAATTCTCCGTCTTTGAGAGTATTTATCTTTTCTACCTCAAAATAAACTGCAATTTTCCGTTCCTTTAACATCCTGACATATTTTAAGGTATCCAGCGTATTTCTGGCAAAACGAGGCAAGCTCTTAGCAATGACCATATCAATCTTGCCATCCATGCAATCCTGTATCAGACGTTGAAAATCTTCTCTCTTGTCAACTTTTGTTCCTGTTATCGCTTTATCCGCATATACACCCGCAAACACCCACTGTGCATTATTTTGTATCATTTCAGTATAATACTTAACCATCGAGTTATAGCTTTTTATCTGATCTTCATCATCCGTACTGACACGACAATACGCTGCAACTCTCAAGCGGTCAACTTTACGGACTTTGGAAGATTCATCAAATGGATTGTTTGCTTTAATAATCTCTACTTCCATATCTTCCTCCTTTTTGTGTTCCCACCGCAGTGTTCGCTTTTATTATATTGCAACACAGTCAATAAGTCAAGCAGTAATGTTCGATATAATACCATAATCCCGCATTAACTTTTTTTGTATTTGCTCATACTCCAACTGGTTTATCAATTTCAGCTTTAAAAGCTGCTTTAACATAGATAATTGCATACTGTATCTTAATAATCTTTTTCCGTCTATAAACGCTCACCCTTTCTTTATTAAAATATCCTCACAGGTGGCAGGCGGGAAACCTGCCCACATTGGACTTGCACCATCATCTTCTCTATGTGACTGGCTTCCGCCAGAAGTATCATTATCACGAAACTGCTTCTTCGCCAATAGAATCCCCGCTTCCTATACAGGAAGTTTTCTACTCCAACACTGATATTTTCTCGCTCATGCCTTTGCTTCAACATCATCAGATGCTTCTTCACTTTCAATTCCTTACCGGAACAGACAGTCATAGCGTATCTGCTGCGTAGCTCCACAGTTTCTCACGTCCTGTGAGGTTATTGTATATTCAATTTTCAAGGTACACCGCTGTAAATCCTGTCAGCTATGGAAAAGGGTAATTTACCGCCCTTTATACCGCTTCAAACGCCAGTATCTTTGTAATCAGCTTGGTTTCCAATCTCCGGCGAAGCGTTTCATCAATACAGAAATGAAGCCGCCCACTCTCGTCATACATCTTCCGGGTGGACAGGGAAATTATGTATCCTTCATAATGCTTTAACACTGTATTGATTGCCATTACGTCACCCTCTGATGCTGCCTTAATGATATGGAAAGGCAACAAATTTTTTTCTTCTCTGCTCTTACATCTCTTTTTCATCCGCTTTTCCCTCCATAATCTTCTTTAAAATCTCAAGCGAGCGTGTCCGGTGTTCATGGACTGTGCTGCGGACAAGGTTCATCTCCCTTGCGATGTCCGCATCACTCATCTCCAGAAAATAAGAAAGCAGTATCACATTCCGCTTCCGTTCTGAGAGAGCCTGTAATGCTTCCGCAATCAGGGCATCTTTCACCTCAATGTCATATCCATACACTGTGAAATGACTGTTTTCCACTCCATACTCATCCATAACAAACAACCGGTTCAACTCCTTTTCAGACAGTTCAGAGAACATGGCTTCATGCCGCCTGCGGTATTCTATATATCTGTAATAGCTGGCGGCTTCACCTTTGAGCGACATTTGACACAGACGGTCAAACTGATGCCGGATTGTCATTTCATCGTGGAAAGAAGGTTTCTTCATACGAGTTCACCTCCTCCCCCGTTGTGACGTGACAAAGGCATGAGCCTTTCCCCTTCCGCCTATATCTCCCCAACGGGGCATGGCGAATGTTCGGGTGGACAAAATTTTTCTTACGAAAATTTTTAATATATAAAAAACGCCCGGACAGGCAAAATGCCCGCTGGACGTTATTCATATCTGTTATTCTGTTTTCTCCACACGCTACGGGAGCGTATAGTTCACTTGTCAGGGTAGATTCTGCTTTACTGCCAGTAAAACACCTTATAAAAGAACCTTCCCACGCCAATAGCCGGACAGGTTCACTAAGTCAAAAAAATATCCCTCAGACCGTTCAGAACACATAAATTCCCCTAAACGTACCCAAAGGATAAAAATTCACGCAAAAAACCTCTGGATACTGCGTTTTTTTATATGCAATATCCAAAGTCTTTTATTCTTCTATGTGCATTATGCCCCTCTGATAAAGTGATTTATTAGTGCATTTTAAAAGTAAAATGTGCAATATACACTATACATGGAGGTGCATATATGGCAAGAAAAAAGAAAATTGACAAGGAAATGGGATTCCGTCTGAAGAAGGCTAGAACCGACCAGAAGCTGACCTATGAAGAACTGGCTGAAAAATCCGGCGTTTCCTCCCGCTATATCAAGGAAATCGAAAATCATGGAAATGTGCCAAGCATTGAAAAGCTGGGGCAGCTCATACGAGCCTTACATATTTCCGCCGATCCGTTTTTCTATCCAGTTGCCCCGGCAGACTATCTTGACTACAAGCGTCTGCTGGTCTATCTGTCACAATGTACGGAGGAACAAATTACAACGATACTCGCTATTGTGGAAGCCTATCTTCGGACATACAAACATCCCAAAGAATAGGATACCTTAAACATTTTGATTATCTCTGGATTATTTCTGAATTTTTCTGCAAAAACAAGACGGCTCTCTCAACGCATCTGCCGCCTTGTTTTTATCTGTTTATCATCTTAAACATAATGACAACGATCCAAAATATTTCCATCACAGACCATTGTATAAATTTTTATTGAACCGATAACCCACGCCCCACACTGTCTGTATGTAAACAGGCTCGCTCGGATTGACCTCTATCTTTTCTCTAATATTATGGATATGGCTCATAACAATATTGCAATCTCCAGAGTACAGCTCCTGCCAAACGACATTATATATCTGCTCTTTACTAAATACTCGCTCTTTATTTTGTGCAAGCAGTACAAGTATTTGAAATTCCTTCATTGTTAATACAATTTCCCTACTCCCCTGAAATACCTGATGTCTGTCTGGTAGGATTCTTAAACTATCAAATTGAAGTGGCAAACAGCTTTCTATCGCCACTTTCTGTATATTATGACCACTCTCTTTTATTACCTCTACCAGTTTTTTATATAAATCCTCTCCTGCACTGTCAACATGAAGTATCAATATTTCACTCAAAAAATCGCCCCCGTATATGATGCCGCCCTCCATTTATTGGCAGCATCATCTAAAAGCAGCTCTGCCGGACAACAGGCTCTTTTACCGTTATCCAGCAGACCATTTATGTTTCATATATTAACTTAAATCTTACTCTTGTTTTTCAATATGAAGCTGTGCTTCTGCTTCCGTCAGTTCTCCATGAAGCTGTAATGCCATAAAGATTGTAATAATGCCTGAAATCACATCTGCAATCGGCTGTGCATAAAGTATCCCATTGATTCCCCATACATTCGGGAGAAGTAAAATCACTGGAACAAAACAAATCCCCTGCCTACAAGCCCCAAGGATAAAGCCTTTTGTTCCTTTACCAAGTGCAAGAAACAAAGAGGAATATACCGTATAAAAACCAAACAGGAAGAATGAAAATCCATTTGCCAAAAGGGATTTCTGCCCTACCGCAATCATTTCTGTATTTCCATTTGCAAACTGCGAAATTATCTGTACAGAAAACAGAGCCATTAGCAAACCCACTATTACACAGAAAACTGTTGACCACAAAATAGATGTTCGAATCGCTTCCCTCAAACGCTGGAACTTCTTTGCCCCATAGCTGAATCCTGCAATCGGCTGAAATCCTTTCAGGAAGCCAAATACCACTAATGTTCCCATAGCTGTAACCCTTGTGACTGCGCCCATCCCGGCAATAGCAGCATCACCATATCCATTTGCCGCCCGGTTGATAAGTGCTATGGAAAGACTGGCAAGAAGCTGAAAGGTAAGTGTTGGGACTCCAATTTTCAAAACTTCCATATATATCTGCTTGGAGGGTTTAAAATCCTTTATGCTGAATGAAAACGCACTCTTTTTACGAAGCGCATAAGTTAAGTACACAAGCGTGGAGACAAATTGAGAAATGGCAGTGGCAATCGCAGCCCCCGCAACCCCCATATCAAACGCATAAATAAAAACCGGATCTAAGCCAATATTTAATACAGCTCCCAACAATAAGGCGCACATGGTTGTTTTCGCTGCCCCTTCACTTGCCACAATATTATTCATTGTCACATTAAATACATTAAAGATACAGGAAATTACATATATCCTTGCATAAGTCAGGGCATAAGGCATAATGGTATCTGTTGCCCCAAGCATGGTTAAAATCGGTTTCAGAAAAACAGCAGCCAAAATAATAATAACCGCACCGATCATAACGCTGCTGTATACTGCCGTACTCGCCACCTTATTTGCAGTACCTCTGTCCCCACGTCCTAACAGCCTTGAAAGATAAGATGCTGCACCATTGCCAAACATCAACCCCAATCCCACTACTACCTGTCCTAATGGAAACACAATCGAAATCGCACCCATAGGGCTTTCTCCCAAACCTCCCACAAAATACGCATCTACCAGATTATAAAGGGCATTAATCAACATACCAATCATAATCGGTACACCAAGAGCCACAAGAGCTGTGGGGACTGGCGCACTCCCTAATAGTTCCATTTTGTTGTTACGTTCACTCATTTCTGAATACTCCTTTCTCTTGACAATCGATATTGTTTACAGTAGTATAATTTATACCAATATCCTGCAAAGAAAATATACTCTAATTTATAGTAGTTGTCAAGATAGTAGTGATAATTTTTTGTTTCTTGACAGTAGCTATAAAATCTAATACTATAAATTACAGTGTAGAACACATATAAATTCAGAGAGAAAGGCTGGTCACAATGGCTACGATTGATTTAATTGTATTGGGAATGTTAAAAAAAGAGCCTATGGGTGCTTATGATATTCAAAAGCTGGTGGAATACCGCAATATATCCAAATGGGTAAAAATAAGTACCCCGTCAATCTACAAAAAGGCACTCCAGTTAGAAGAGAAGGGATTTATCAAAGGAAATATTGTAAAGGAAGGGAAAATGCCAGAAAAAGCAGTTTATTCCCTAACTGATGCAGGAAATAGGGAATTTGAAAGACTTATGCTGGAAATTGCCGCTAAACCTATCCATATCTTTTTAGATTTTAATGCTGTGATTGTCAACTTAGACAGTTTACCTTTGGAAATCCAGCAATCTTGTGTAAACAGCATTGAAAAGAACATCAAAACACAGAAAACTTATTTAGAGGAAAACATCCTTGAAAAAGAAAATATTCCGGAAATTCCCGAAACAGGTATGGCAGTTTTACAACAACAGTATGTTTTAGTGGAAGCAATTGAAAAATGGATTGCTTCTCTGAAAGAACGCTTTCCATTAAATAATCAATAGCTTATTTCCAATAATGAAATCCATTGCTGTTTTTAAAAGCAAGGTGGCTCGCTCTTGAATACGCCAGCCACCTTGCTTATTATCTGCCTATTCTTCTGAGTAGTTCTCTTACCTTTGCGGTCTTAGGGATTATGCCTAATCCCTCTAATATTTGTATAGCATCCACAATCCCCTGATAATATGCCCGCTGTTCCTCCTTGTAATGGGCATGATCCACCGCATCCATATAGCCCTCCAAAAACTCCCTGTCCTCTTTCGGCAGCTTGGAAAGATATGCTTCAAATGCCTTCTGCTTCTTTTTCAGTTCCCGGCTGGCTGCTTTTGCTTCCTCCGTCTGGACGGAATACTCCCTGTCCTCCGATTCGCTGCGCAGCTCCTCAAAGACATCCGACAATGTTTCAAAAACTTCATTCATGCTTGTTTCCACCTTTCTCTGTTAAAAATATTATTGTATTTTACAGGCAGTATTATCAATCCCCAATTCTCTTTCCACAAGATAATTCTCTTACACTTCATCTTTAGAAGTATATTATCAACAATATTTCGTAAAATCAATGGTAAGGGACTTCATCTTTAGAAAGTTGGTGGTAGGTTATTAAAATCTATTGGAATAAGGAAAACAACTCCAAAAACCTAATCGGTCAAAGGGTTATGGAACTGCGGACGGAAAGGAAGCTGTCACAGAAAGCCCTTGCCGAGCAGCTCCAGCTTGCCGGATATGAGTTTAGCGACCTGACCGTATTACGGATTGAAAAAGGGACAAGGTTCGTCCCGGATTATGAAGTGGTGGCTCTGGCAGAGTTCTTCCATGTATCCTGCGAATACCTCTTAGGCGTACAGGACAAAAAATAAGCAGCAATCTGTTTTCAGATCACAGACTGCTGCTTAAATTTTTGTTAAACCGATAGCCAATGCCCCATACGGTCTGTATGTAAAGCGGCTTGCCCGGATTGTCCTCTATCTTTTCCCTTATGTGGCGGATATGGCTCATGACAATATTGTAATCGCCGGAATACGGTTCCTGCCAGACAATATCATAGATCTGCTCTTTGCTGAATATCCTGCCGGGACTATTGGCTAATAGATATAAAATCTCAAACTCAATATGAGTAAGTCCAATTTCAATGTTATTTACCGTCACATTCTTTTTATCCGCATCAATTTCTAATGCTCCTATATGAAACGATGCTGCTTTTTCCAGTATATCAGAACAATCATAATGAAAGACACCATGTATATTGTCTATTATTCTTTCGTAAGCATCTTCTTCGTTATCATTAAATGATAAAATAATAATCTTCCCCATTTACACTGCTTCTTTCTTATACCGTACCTCTCCAATACTCCGTTCTATTCCAAAGGAAAAGAGGATTCATATTTGGGTTATTCCTTTTTTCACAATTACTTTATCGTTATGCAGCCTCTTTTTTAATATTATATTCATTGTTTTCACTTCAATCCATACCATGCTATTACAATACATACAATTATTCCAATCACAATAATA
The DNA here is from genome assembly GCA_949383255.1 of Lachnospiraceae bacterium. Lineage (GTDB taxonomy): Bacteria > Bacillota > Clostridia > Lachnospirales > Lachnospiraceae > COE1. Next base: position 9,090 of record CASJPF010000082.1, read on the forward strand.
TGCTTTTTCCATGTCAGCTTAAAATATCCAACAAACTCCCGGATAAAAGCATTTAATGTAAAATACCATTTTGTTTTTGCGCCAAAACCCACACATCTTATTCCCTGTTGCTTTGCCAGTATTAACGCCCTGAACACATGATAGGCAGTTGTGACAATAATAATTTGAGGCTTCTGTTTATTCATCAGTTCCCTTGAGAAACATAAATTTTCCTGTGTTGATACAGATTTCTGCTCCAAAATGATTTTTTCCACATCTACACCTTTATCAAGTGCATAATCTGCCATAGCTTTACTTTCCGGAATATCCTCTCCTGAACCTTGCCCACCAGACATGATCAGTACAGCATTTGGATTATAGCACAGCAATTCTATTCCTTTTTCAATTCGTGCTGCAAGTAAAGGCGTAACCCTACTCCCAATAATTCCTGCCCCCAGTACAATAATATAATCTGCGTCTCTTTTCTTTTTTAGGTGAAAAAGATTAAATACTCCGGAAAGTGAATACACTGCCAGCAACGATAATACATACACTGCTATGCAACTGATAATTGTATAGAGCATTACACCCAATGTATTCTGTCCTAAATTTCCAATTGCCGGACAGACCACCAGATAAATACACAGCAGGACAGAAAACAACATCGACAATAAATTTGTCGGTTTTATCCCCTCATGCCTAATAACCCTTATCCCTTCTACAAAAAACACAAGTATCAGACTTACTGGGAACAGAACAACAGCGCCTACTACCAAAGCAAATATAATAATCAGTATTCCAATCACTAAATCATGCTCTGCCAACCATTCTGAATATTGGTATAAGACCAAAAGCAGAAATACCGACAGGCATACTACCATAATCAAAAATGAGGCTCCACTCCATAATGTTCTAGCATCATGCATCATAATTCCCGCAAATATGCAGACTGACACAAAAAATAAAAGAAACGCAAACTGACACATAAAAGCCCCCATATCTATGCTTTGCTATTTTCTGCTGCACGAGGGCTTTTCCATCGTGCAGCAAACTTTTATAATTTATTCCTGTTACAATTCATTGATCGTTGCTGTAATTGGCATGTTTCTAATCCGCTTTGCAGGTGCATATACTGCTGCCGCAGCAGAAACTGTATCGAATACAACAATAATAGCAATCAAAACGACCGGCAGACTCCACTGGCTTCCAAAATACCGTGTAACCAGTTTCACATACAAAAAGCGGCTTAAAACAATTCCTGTGCCACTGCCGACAATAAGACCGGAGACAGCGTAAGTAAAGGCTTCCGCAGCAATCATCCAGGTAAGCTGTTCCCCATCCATACCAACCGCCCTCATAGCTCCATACTGCTTTATCCGGGCAGTTACACTCATAGAAATGCTGTTAACAATGTTAAATAATGTAATCATGGCAACGATTACCATAAAACTATACAGCAGAAATTTTGCAGCCAGATAGGTATTGGCATCTTCCTGATTCCTTTGACGATGATCCTCAAAAATAACATTGCTTTCCGCAAGACTGTTGATCTGTTTTACCGTTTCATCCGCAGCCTTGCTACTTAATTGTATCCCTATCATGCTGTAATTTTCTTCCCCCGTCAGTCGGGCAAACGTTTCCTGTGAGCAGATGATGCTGTATTCGCCAGGATACAGCCCACTGGATATGCCGCATACAACCTCGATCTCCTGTCCCGCTACCTGAATGATGTCTCCCACTTTGATCGGATTATCTTTATTCAAAACTGTCATAACCTTGCCGCTGTCCCCATAGATCTCCGATATATTTCCCTGCACAAGGCTATCCTTTGCACAGTCCAACATATACTCACTGTATGACGTTATATTGACATGATCGATCTCCTGTTGCGAAGAAGCAGCTGGGACATTCTCCATGTAGGAACTGCCCCAAATATGTTCTACACCGGTAATCCCGCTGACAGTATCACTTAAACTCTGATCCAGTACACGCTCATTTGCATAGCCGGAAAGGGTAATATCCGGCTGCCATGACCGCATTGTGGGAAGCAGCTCATGCGCAAAATCCAACCCTACTGAAATACAAAGAAACAGTATAATACTGAGCGAAAAGCTGGCTGTCAATAAAAACCAGTTTTTCTTAGATGCTGTTGCATGGTGGATACCCAATGTCCTTTCAACCTTTCTAATATTCCGTTTTGTTGTATGACGTACAGAAAGCGCCGTATCCGAATTTCCGGAAATCGCTGCCATCGGTGAAACTTTAGACGCACGTTTTGCAGGAGACTGCGCTGCCAGCAGGACAGTTACAATTCCAACCGTTGCCCCGCTGATCAGCCCGACAGGGCTTAAGGCAAATACCGGCATAGCTGCAAATTCACCGCTAATTCCATAACGTAAAAATGCACAAATCCCCCATTCAATTGCCGTACCTGTAATCAACCCAACAGGCACAGCCGTTTTGCACCAGTTTAACGCTTCCAGCCGCACATACCGAATAATCTGCTGGCGGCTTGCACCAATACAGCGCATCATTCCAAAAAATTTTGTCCGCTGCGCCACATTACTGTTCATACTGCTGGAAATCATCAATACGCCAGCCATTAATACTAAAACGAACAGGACTGCCGCTATTGCGTAAATATTCTTCATAGATTCTTTGCTGCTTTGTCCGGCAAGCCCCATAACTGCTGTATTTTCCGAAATATCTTCCTCCGGCAGATTATACTGCTGCCTGATTTCCGAGGTGATACCGGATGCCTTTGACACATCCTGAAATTGAATATAACAACTTGGGGTAACCGGAATATTGTTTTGTTCCATGATCGAGATATACGCATCCCGCATCATATATACAGCAACCAGATAGGTCTGCCCCTGATAAGTGTCAGCGTCATCCGACCCAAAACCGCATACCGTAAAATCCGTATCTCCCGAAGGTGTCCTTACTGTCACATGATCGCCAATCTTTACATCTAACGCAAGGCGCGCATTGGAACTAAGCATAATGTCATTGTCACTCTGCGGCAGACTGCCTTCTTCCAGGGCATTGACAAGCTCTGCCAGATAAATACTGTCAGCGCCGTATAATGCAGCTTTTTTCTCCCCGATATAGAAAGGCTTGTCTGCGTCCGTGTTAAATGTTTCCAACCAGCCGACGGCGGCAACATCCGGGCGCTGGGCGATTTCTTCCGCTATGTCCTGAGAGATATTTTCCAACCGGATATGCCAGTTTCCATGTTTCTGCTGCAGCCCCTCACTTTGTGCCCGGATGAACATATCCGCCACACTAAAAATCGTAGTCACAAGCAGCACAGAAATAATAACACAGAAAATTGTCATACGGTTTTGGCGTTTCCGCACCTTTCCCGAAATAGACACAAGGCTTAAATAACTTTTCATTCCCTGCACCTCCCCAAATCAGTAAGTTCTCCGTCTGATACCTGCAGGATACGGTCTGCCGTCTGTGCAATACTGCGGCTGTGTGTGATCATAATAATTGTCTGTTCATACTTCTTTGATGCTTCTTTTAACAACGCAATCACTTCTCTGGTATTCTGCGAGTCCAAATTTCCCGTTGGCTCATCTGCAAGGATTAAAGCCGGGCGGGTAAACAAAGCTCGCCCAATCGCCACTCTCTGCTGCTGTCCGCCGGACAGCTGACTGGGCAGATGATTCCGGCGTTCTTTCAAATTCAATACATCCAGTAAATCCTCCAGATATTTTTTGTTTGGCTTCTGGTAATCCAAAAGTACCGGAAAGATAATATTCTGCTCCACTGTCAGTTCGGGAACAAGGTTAAATGCCTGAAAGATAAATCCAATATTCCGGCGGCGGAACACGGTAAGATGCCCTTCTTTCATGGAAAACGTATCTTTTCCATCAATCATTACTTTGCCGGAAGTGGGCACATCCAATGCGCCCAGCATATTCAGCAGCGTACTTTTGCCGGAACCTGATTCTCCTACTACCGCAACAAATTCTCCTTTCGGAACTGAAAAACTAACATTTTTCAAAGCATGGACAGCAGTTTCCCCTGATCCATATGTTTTTGAAATTCCATTCACTTCCAATAAGTTCATGCTATGCCTCCTGTTACTTTTTTGATCTGATAAAGTCATGGGTGTTATCCCTCCTTCCGCAAAGAAGTATAACACCCAATCCTTACTCTGATATTTCTCTAAACCGACAATTCTGTAATGTTCTCCTCCAAAACAAACATAT
>CASJPF010000083.1 GCA_949383255.1 Lachnospiraceae bacterium
TGGTCGGCAAAGTGGTCAGCAAAGTGGTCAGCAAAGTGGTCAGCAAAGTGGTCAGCCTATTATTAATATATTAAATAATAATATATTAAAAGACAAAAGACAAAAGACAGAAGATAAAGAAAAAGACATACCCCCTATATCCCCCATCAAGCGGTTTGAGGATTTTTTGAATGCATTCCCAAACAAGCAGCGGCGGTATCTGGCAGAGCAGGCATACTGTAAATTGATTTTGTCTGGAATGGTTACAGAAGAGGAGTTGGTTTCTGCTGCCCAAAATTATGCCAAACAGGTTGAAGATTCCAACAGTAAAATCTATCTGCCAAACAATTTTCTGGAAAATCATGTTTATGAGGACTATTTGGAGTTAAAGGGTAGCGGAGAAACAGAAAAAACAGAAGAGAATCAAGAACCAGAAGAGGAGCTGGTAGGTGATGACTGGCTGGATTTGGAGGTCTGACATGTACGAGTTTAAAGAGCAGGATGCATGGGATTTCGCGCGGCATGTCGGGATTGAAGTAGGAAAACGCGGCGATGAACTGCATTTCAAAATCTGCCCATACTGTCGCCCAAAGCCTACACAGGGGAATATAAAAACATTCTCGATCAATCTTAGGACAGGGCAGTTTAAATGTCTTCGCGCATCATGCGGCGTGACCGGAAACATGATAACTCTGGCAAAGGATTTTGATTTTTCCCTTGGAAATGAAGTTGACGAGTATTACCGCCCAAGACGGCAATTCCGAAAGATTAAAACGCCGGAGAAGCCGATAGAACCAAAGCCAGAAGCTATTACATACTTGAGAAATCGTGGAATTTCTGAGGAAATCATAAAACGGTATCAGATTACTGTGCAAACGGGAAAGCCAAATGTACTTGTATTTCCTTTCCTTGATGCTGCAGGACAGATGCAGTTTGTAAAGTATCGCAAAACAGATTTTGATCGGGAAAAGGATAAAAACAAAGAGTGGTGTGAAGCGAACTGCAAGCCTATTCTGTTTGGAATGGCACAGTGCAATGATAAATTTGACCGGCTTGTTATTACAGAGGGGCAGATAGACAGTCTTTCCGTAGCAACCGCCGGAATTGAAAATGCTGTGTCTGTCCCAACAGGTGCAAAGGGTTTTACATGGGTTCCCTATTGTTGGAATTGGCTCAATAAATTTTCAGAAATCATCATATTTGGTGATTACGAGCATGGGGTGATAACATTACTTGACGAACTATCAAAACGTCTTAAAACAAAGATTAGACACGTTAAGGAGGAAGACTATAAAGGCTGTAAAGACGCAAATGAGATTTTACAGACGCATGGAGCGGATCAGGTTAGGAAATGCGTGGAAAATGCCATAATGCTTCCAGTCGGTGGTGTGATTGATTTGTCAGACGTGGAAAATGTGGACGTGTTCAAGCTGCCCAAGTTGCAGACAGGAATTAAGCAGCTTGACCGACTGTTATATGGAGGACTGCCATTTGGTGGTGTTGTGCTGGTATCGGGAAAGCCCGGAGAAGGTAAAAGCACACTAGCCAGTCAGATTCTCGTTAATGCAATCTATCAGGGACATAAATGTTTTGCATACAGCGGCGAATTGCCAAATTATCAGTTTCGGGCATGGATAGATTTTCAGATTGCTGGAGGAAACCATATTACAGAATATGAAAACAGATGGGGCGATAGAAATTATATGGTGTCAGATACCAATAGGCATCTTATAGCGGACTGGTATAGGGGAAAGTGTTTTTTGTATGATAACCAGATTGTGGAAGATGATGAAAAAGAAAGCCTTTTGACAGTTGCAGAAGATGTCATCATGCAACATGGTGTTGACGTGATTCTGCTTGACAATCTTATGACAGCTTTAGACTTGGAATCCGGTCAGGCATATGACAAATACGACAAACAGAGCCAGTTTGTAAAAAAATTGGCACGAATGGCATTGAAACACAATACGTTGATTCTTCTAGTAGCACATAAGAGGAAAAACAATTTTACCACAAATGAGAATGATGAAATCAGCGGAAGCGGCGACATATCTAATATCGCCACAATCACAATTGCATATGAGAAAGACAAGGAACTGCAACTGTCACAGCGTCTTTTGAAGGTGTCAAAGAATCGATTATTTGGAAAAATCGAAACAAAAGGGTATGTGCTGAACTATGATGAAAAATCCAAACGCATATATGGTTTTGGCGATGATTTGATGGTTGATTATGGTTGGGATAAACAAAAACAAGGCAGTCTTTATGATGGATTCTTGCAGATTGATATGGATACAGATTACCCGTTCCAGTAGGGAGGTGTGGTGTGTCAGTCAAGGATATAGTTATAGCGTTTCTGAAAGAAAAACAGAATCAGCTTATGGAATAGTATACGGAATGGGAATACATACGGGGTGAATTCCCAGAAGATTATGAATTGTGCCAACAAAAAATGGATAGATGCGACGGGATCTGCGAACTTATCCACAGAAAAATATATGAGCTGGAAGAGGGTTAGATTTTCATGCAGGAAAAAATAGAGGATATCAAGTACATACAGAGTACTATTTGGGGAATGTATAAGGAATTTTTGGAAAATGAAGATTTTGCGGCATATAAATTTAAAATGTATGCATTGATAAATGAATGTAATCCGTTAAATTATTTTATTAAAAACCTTGTATATATATGGATTCCCCTAGTTAAATGGCTTTTTGACAGCATAAAAAATAAATGCGATGTAACAGAAACGAAAAATTGCATTAAGCATATTCAAAATTTTGTATGGTCTATGTATGTATCTTTTCTATCCGAGCAGAACATGAAAAAGTGGAATGAGAGCATGGGAGTGTTGGTAAAGGAATATGCAAAAAAAGGCGACCAACAGATTTTGACTTTTGTTCAGAATTTATTGATTGCATGGTGTCTGATTATTAGCGGATTTGCAGAGGAATTTAATAATGGCAACAGTTGAAGTGGTAGAAGATTATTCGGAACTGACGAAAGAGATTCTGGCACAAATGGTATGGGAAGTTTGAGTAAGATTGCAAAAGAAAAGGGAGAAGGAAAGACTACAATGACAAATCTTGAGTATATGCGCCAGAAAATGGTTGAAACAGTGATGGGGTTAGACGAAATGGAACTGCTGCAAGTTGCAGAAGACACAGAGATGAGCTTGAAAGAGACAGAAGGAGTATTTAACTGTCTTATTTGTGAAAAGGAATATGGAGAATGCAACAATAGTCCTTGTACAAATGAGTATTGTAGTAGATTTTTGGATTGGTGTGCGAAAGAGCATGTTGGTTAAATAAGAATTTAGTGGAGGAAATATAATGGGCAGGCTTATACAATGTGATGATTTAGGAAATTGGTCGTTAAAGGGCGTTCCTTGGAAGTCGCTGTATGTGGGGCGGGTAATTACAAGAAAAGTTTACGACAGGATATATGGAGCCCTGTGTAAACTGATGGAGTATGAGGATACAGGGTATAGCCCGGAGAACATTGAGCATATCAGATATGTACTGGAAGATGCAGTAAAGGAACTGGAGAAGTGCCAGGGACAGACAAAGTTGACAGAAGAAATCTGGCATTACCTAAAGATGTAACAAGTTAAACTGAAACATTTCCATGGAAAGATAGAGGTTATCGGCAACATTTTTGACAATCCCGAACTGATAGAAAAATAAGTTTATCAATAAACTCGAATAATCGAGAAAACTGAAAATAGGAGGTAGGACAAATGTGGCGTAAACCATATTGGAAAAAGGGTTACTACATAGACAATCATGAAAAATATAATTGTTTGGATTGCGGAAAAGATTTTATTGTTGGTAAGGAACTTTTAAAGAGTTGTAGACATGGTTATCCAGTTTGTCCATATTGTGGAAGTGACATTGTAGAAGATATAGCAGGAACAGATGATGAACAACTGGAAGAACTTGCAGATATTATGGGGTGTTTATGGATTTATATTGATACAGGACAAAATAGAGATAGACAGATAGTAAAACAAAACAGCACCATAAAACATAAAGATAAAATAAATGGGCTTAAATTATGGATAAGAGAAAAAGTTAAAATACGAAGAAAAAAAGGTTGTAGAAAGGAGTAATATCAAAATCCTAGTAAACTAGGTTGTTTCCACTGTGAGGTCTGGAAACGTAATTATATGCAGACATGGCGTTCCACGCAAGGAAGTATATCCACACCGATTTTGGTAAGTGGTTGATATGAAACATGTTGTATTATTTAGTGGAGGGGCTGCAAGTAGTTATGTGGCATATTTAGTAAAGCAGGAAGTTGATGCAAGTGATATTGTTCTTTTGCATACTCCGACATTAAGTGAATGTGAGGATAGTGAGAAGTTTAGGCTTAAAGTATCAAGATATCTTAAAATTCCTATGACTGTATGGGGCAGAGGCGAAGATATTTGGGATTGTATAGATAGAAATAGTGCCATTCCAGGACAATTTATGCCGTTTTGCACACAGCAATTAAAGCAAAAAATGAAAGAAGAATATTACAAGTATCTTAAAAGCATAGGAGAAGATTTTACAGAGTATGTAGGGTTTGGAATTGATGAATGGCAGAGAGTGCAGAAGGCATCTGCCAGAGCAGAGAGCAAGGGCAGAAAAATACGTTTTCCACTAATCGAACATAAAATGAAATCAGAAGATACAAAAATAATTATTCAAGAGGATTGGGGAATTGAACTTCCAAGTGCATATAAGACACTAAAGCATAACAATTGTATCCCTTGTTTTAAGGGTGGCAAAGGGTATTTCTATGATGTTTACAAGAATTATCCAGAAGCTTTCCAAAAAGCAAAAGAAAAGGAAAAAGAAGTCGGGTATACAATCTTTAAGGATATTTCTTTAGAAGAATTGGAAAAACAGTTTGTAAAAGATAAACGGTGGGAAGAAATGCAAATAAAATTGGAAGATTTTATTCCTTGTGACTGCTGGAATTGATTTATCTAAAAATGATAAAGTCTACGCTTCCAAATTTCCCCCAACTTATAGCAGACGGGCTTGTAAAGAATGGGGATATGATTTCGTAGAGCAGTTAAAAGAAAATAATGGAAAACAATTTTATAATATCTTTTGCAAGATTACAAAAACGTATTTTATAGATAGAAGTCCTGGAGAATATTATAGTGTTGAATTTTCTAAAGATGGAAAAGTGGCTATCAAACGTTGCGGAAAAGACTTTCACAAAAGAGAACCAGATGCAGTAATAGAAATTCAGAGTATTGTTAATATTTTGATAAAATGATTATAGCAGAATGTAGGATAAAGAAGTGTATGGAAGGGCAAATCAGATTAGAAAAATATATAGAAAGCAAATCAGCGCCTCTTGGGGTACAAATGGCATATCCAATAGAACCATTACCCTGTCCATTTTGTGGAGCTGAATTAAAAGAATTTCCGAAAATAATGGTGGTAGTTCCTGTACATAGCGAGGAATATTTGCTTGCCAAGTTAAATAAAGGGTGTTTTTTAGGAACGGATAACTGGTTTCATGTTCAATGTGTTAGATGTGGTGCATCTGGAGCAAGGGGGTTAAGCAGAATGGAGGCGCTTACTCGTTGGAATGAAAGAGGACATAGTGAACTGCAAGAAAAATTAGGCTGGAAATGAGCATAAAGGCAACAATTAAAAAATATAATTAAGGATTTAGAGGGATTGCGGTAGAAAGGGAAAATATAGAAGAATTAAAATCTTGTCCGAAGTGTGGTAAACAAATAGATATTGAAAAGAATATGTATATACCTGATAGGGATTGGAAGCCGTCATATTATGACCCTGATAGCGGCGGCGAACCTATTTCAGTCCATTGTGATTGTGGTATGGAGTTTTGCGCTGCAACACATGATTGGAAAGAATTTATTTGTTTGAAGCCGCCGACACCATAGAAGCATTATCCGAAAAACTGGCGAATATGGAGCGGTTGAAGGATTGCGGCGGGTGGATTCTGTGTAAGGATAGATTGCCGGAAGATGGTGTTGACGTTCTTGTATGGTATGAGTATTTCAGATACGGAGAATATAACAGACTATTTCAGACAACAGGGATTTCATTTGCACATAATGGAAAATGGTCTGGATTTGTTAATGGACAAAGCGGGTGGAATCAATTAAGCATTATTGCATGGCAACCTCTCCCGGATCCATACCATGAGCCTTGACAAGTCCATCACTCACGGAAAGGAACGCCGCAAGCCATACCGAGGGGCAAAGGCGATTGACCGCAACTGCCGGAATCATGGAAGCTGTGAGTGGTGCAGAGGGAATCGGACGCATAAGAACGATAAGAGGGAAGATAGATTAAAAAAGAAATTGGAGGAATATATCAATGAAAATAAGATGGTTTGATAGGGATTTTGAAATCAATAAAAACAGAATCAATGTGAACAATTTCAAGAAAGAAAAAATCTTGATTGGAACGAGTTTCAACCGAAAACAAATGGATTTCAGACAGTGGAAAACATTATTTCTTTATCTGATAATGCCGTATTCATGGCTGAATGACCAATTTATGAAAAATAAGCTGTGATTGAGCGATAAGAGGGAATTAAAAGCAAATTATAGTTTGGAGGAATGGGGAAATGGAAAAATCAGAAAAAAGCATAAAAGCGTTTAATATACCGTATGAAGCATGGTACAAAGATACGGTGTTAGGAGAGCCACATATATATGTTGGTATGTACTACGAAAGCGGAGGGTGTGACGGGAAATTTAGGTTTGTCTGGGAAAAAATAGGAATCCAGTTAAGAGCATATGACGATTCATGGGAAGTATTGGCTCAAATGCCGGAACTGATTAACCTTATGGGAAGAATCCAGATTGAAGAATTAAAGCCGACTATTTCAGAGTTTGCGGAGATGTTAAAAGGAATAGGATTCAAAGACCTTACGGAGCGTGTTAGGAAATAAATTGCCAGTACCATTCATACATTACGGACAGGCTATTGATTGGAATTAATGGCAGAACAGGAGTTGAGAGAGTGGAACGAATTTTAGATGCTTGTTGTGGATCAAGAATGTTTTGGTTTGACAAAGAAAATACAGATGTTGTCTTTGCTGATAACAGAGAACTTGAAACAACATTGTGTGATGGCCGAAAATTGGTTATAAAGCCGGATGTAAAAATGGATTTTAGAAATATGCCGTTTGAAGATGAAACTTTCAAAATGGTTGTGTTTGACCCTCCGCATTTAATCCATGCCGGGAAAAATTCATGGTTGGCCAAAAAGTATGGAGTTTTGTCATCTGACTGGAAACCATACATAAGAGCAGGATTTAAGGAATGTATGAGGGTTTTGAAAACGGATGGAGTATTGATTTTTAAGTGGAATGAGGAACAAATAAAAACTTCTGAAATCTTGGCCAACATTGATTTTAAGCCGTTATTTGGAGATAAGAGAGCAAAGACACATTGGTTGGTGTTTATGAAATGATAAAGGTGGCTATAAATGAGTATATTGAATGAATAAGGGAGAAAAATAAGGAGTTAAGGAAATATGGCTATTGTACACATAGAACCTCCAACACAAGAGGAAATAGAAGCATATAAAAGGGAGAAACATGAGAAATTTTTAAAGTCATTTTCTGATAAAGAAAAAATGCAGAGAATGAAACCAAAAGCAGTAGCAAAAATGGGCAGGATAAAATTTGGAATCTGCCCAAAGTGCAGTCATTGTTTGGTTGAAACTGACAGCTTTTGTGATGAATGTTTTCAGCGGATTGATTGGAGTTAATTAAATAGGCGTAGTCACTAGGATAAGGAAGAAAATCAATGGATATGTCGGAGGAATACAGAAAAGGAATAGCTGATTTTATATCAGAGTACATAGATGTTAAAAAGGGAAGGAAATATGAGGAAGATATTGTTATAAAAGCTTCTATAAAGATGCTTGTTATAGAAAAGGTGTTTACCGTTGATGAAATGCAGAGACAGGCATTGAAAGACCATTCCATTATAATTCCAAAACAGTTTATCAGAGAGCGTTTATATGGGTGATTAAATGAGCGTAATTACATGGTTTGATGATAGAAAGAAGTTGAGAGTATGAAACAAGTGAGAAAGAAAATTCTTCCGCAATATTTTAAGGAGGTGTGTGCAGAAAATAAAAGATTTGAGTTGCGCAAAGATGAAGATAATGTACAAATTGATGATGAATTGATTCTTGAAGAGTGGGAACCAGATACGGGATATACTGGCAATATTACTTTAAGAACTGTAACATATGTTCTACGCAATGTGCCGGAATACGGACTTATGGAAGGGTATTGTATTATTGGATTTTAGGGGAAAGCAAAGGAGGCGATATTATGATATCAGATAATAAGATATTTACATATGTTCTAACACAAGAACAGATTGATCAGATAGCCGCTATAGCGGGCAAAGAGGCGGTGCAAATATTTAGAGCAGAGCAAGTCAAGGCAGAGAAGAAAAGGGCTATAGAAAGAAATAAGGTCAAAAAAACTAAGGATCTGCTCAGTTCATATCGGAGAATCAAGGTTGCGCTGTCTGATGAGGCAGAGTTTACAGAAGAGGAAAAGGTTGAACTTAGATGGAAATTCATACAAGATCTTATGGGAAATGCTAGAGAAGCAGTAAGTAAGTCTGAAATGGCAATTCAGGCTGGAGAGAAAAGAAGGCAGGAGGATTTATATTACGTCTATCGTATTGAAAAAGCAATAGACATGTACAGGGAAGAATGTGAAAAGTCTGGAAGCGAAGAGGCAGAGCGACGGTACAGAGAACTCAGCATGATGTACTTAGAGGATAAGGAGTATACAGTACAAGAAATTTCCCAGATTGAAAGGGTGAGTGATAAAACAGTATATAAAGATTTGGGAATTGCTTGTCAGATTGTTTCGGTGTATCTTTTGGGTATATAAATGGATTATCTATTAGCTTTAGCCATGAGAGGTTCAATGGCAATTCAGAATAGTTCTATTAACATAGTATAGAGTAAATAATAACCTTAAGATTATTGACCCTTTAATAACTTTAAAGTATAATATATTATAGCAGGAGGAATAATAATTTTGTATAGAATACACTTTTACAAAGATAAAAATGGAAAAGAACCAGTAAGGGAATATATAGCAAGGTTGGCAAGCCGCAAGGATAAAGACAGTCGCATAAAGCTAAATAAAATTATGGATTATATAAAAGTTCTTAGTGAGTATGGAACACAGGCAGGGGAGCCATACATAAAACACCTTGACGGTGATATATGGGAATTGCGTCCGTTGCGGGATAGAATTTTATTTGCTGCATGGGACGGCAGCAGTTTTGTTCTGCTGCATGTTTTTATGAAACAAACGCAGAAAACCCCACCGCGAGAAACAAAACGGGCAAAGAAGTATTTAACAGATTATCAGGAAAGGGGCAAGGATAATGAAAACAGATAAAGAGTATATGCAAGCCGTAGCGCAGGCTAGAGAAAATTATGATGATTTGAAAGAGCGTGGAGCAAACGCAGTTGGCGCAGATGCGCTTGAATTTATGGAAAGTATTCTTACACCAGAAGAAATAGCAGAAAGCGAATTGCGTGTGGCGATTATCGGAGAACTAATAAAGGCAAGGCAGGAAAAAGGAATAAGTCAAAAGAAGCTGGAGGAATTAAGCGGGGTAAAACAGCCCATTATTGCAAGAATGGAGAAAGGCAGTACTAATCCGCAATTAACAACCATTCTAAAGTTATTGGCTCCTTTAGGCAAAACGTTGGCGGTTGTTCCGCTAGAAAACAGTAAATAATATATTGTTAAACAGCATTTACAAGCAGGCAGGGCTTAAATAGCCCTACTGCCTGTGGTTCTCATAGAAAGGAGCGTTATTTATGCAGAATTTAACTTATCTTGCAGTTTTTGAACCATCATCAACAGACGGCTCATACAGCATTTACTTTCTCGACTTGCCCGGATGTATCAGCTTTGGGAATAATCTGGAAGAAGCTTCACGCATGGTAGCAGAAGCCGCAAGCCTTCATGTGTACAGTATGGAATGTGACAACGAGGAAATCCCTACTCCATCTGTGAATCTGTCCAAAGAAGATACAGCGGGAAATGTTATAATGCCCATTACAATCCACCCTGACTTATTCCGCATGAAAAAGGATAATGAACGCATTAAAACAAATATCACTCTTCCGGCATAGTTGAAAAGAATTGCAGAGGAACAAAAGGTAAACTATTCCCGGCTTTTAGAAACTGCCCTGATTGATTATCTGCAAATACCTATGTCTGGCAGACAATAAGCCCTTGCCTTGCTACCATGTGCAATATATCAGATACCGGGCAGCAGACACACACTTCTAAATCTGACAAGAATATTGCCCCGACACTCGCCAAAGTACAAAGGGCGGTTTCTTTATCCTCTCTATATTTTAAACATTGAGTAACGAGCTTTAAATAATGTGATCGCGATCTCATTATTTAAAGCTCGTAGGGTAACACTACATTACCGCAATGCTTTCGTTCCCTTGATGATTTCAAATAAGTAGCAAAATTAAACCAACTACGACAATAATGAACCAAACAACCGTCACCACTAATTTTAAAATATTCTTTATCATATTGATTTAACAGATGGATTATGTTATCTTTTTAGTTAGGGAGGTTTCCCTCCCCGCTTTTTAGTTGATACTCTCTATCACCATTTTGATGACTGCTATGAGGGTTCCAACTTCTAGGGCAAGTTGTGTAAGTGCTCTTACCACTTTTATCAGCTTGCCTATTTTCTTATCCATCTGCATTCCTCCTTTCCTCTCTTGATAATATTAGCATACACTATTTTTTATATTGCGCCAATGCTTTTATATATAATTTTTTATATTTTATAAACTTATATATTGACAATATATAAAAAAACATATACAATCAAACTATGGAGGTAATGTTATGCATATGAATGTTAGAGAGTATATAAATTTGTGTCGTGTAAAACGCGGAAATATGTCAGAGGCAGAACTTGCCCGAAGAACAGGACAAACACCACAGAACATGAATAATAAGCACAAGAGAAATGCATTTAAAGTATCTGAGTTAGAGAAAATAGCAGAAGCTTTGGACGCTGAATTAAAAATATCGTTTATTGATAAGGAAACAGGAAAGCCCATTATATAAAATCTTGAATTAGACAGTTAAAGAGGGAATGAAAGGAAGTAGTAAGCCGTAGAAAGAAAAACATGCATTATATTATTTCCTTATGCCTGTGATTTTTGGCATAATTGGTGGTGTTTTACAAAAATGATGGAATTATAGGTTTTACTTTAATTTCTGTTTGGCTTTCTGGTGTCTGCCAATTCTATGTTGGCAACTCCAAGAAAGGGTTAATTTACACCTTCACTATTGGTCTGTTTCTGGTTGGAGCATTGATTGGCATATTTAAGTTGACTGTAATGGGAACATTCCGATGCAAACAGCTTTCCTGTGATTTATTAAAAATTAAATATTAAGAGGAGGGTGGTGAGGAAATTCATCACCCTTTTAATTAAAAATAAGGGATATATCATGGCATAAGACAGATTTACTCTTTTCTGTTAGTGTTGTTTGCAGATAAAGCAGTTTTACAAAAAAGCTTATTTGTATTGCCGAATTTTTCTTTCTCAATTTGTAGGCTATAACGCAAAAAATGTTTAAGCTGTTCTTTTTGGTTGTCTTTGAACGCTAAGGCTTTATAAATATTTCGTTGTAAACAGCCGGGATTTTCTGATATATAGGCTATTGCTGTTGTGGCAACTGTACGATAGGATTCCAAATCAGCTAATTCAACAGAGCCGTTTTTTGGATAATAGGCATTAGCGGAGATACATCGTTCAATAGTGGATTTGGCTTTATCCCATTTGCCGATACGCATATAAAGTTCAGGAAGTAAATCACGACATGCTAATTCCTGAACTTCAAATTTGGCAGAGATATAAGGAAACATAAATTCTGGGAGTTTTTCCATACTGCTTTCGCACATCTGTATTTGTTTCTGAATATCCTTTTCTTCGTATACGATATTCTGAACTTCGTAAAAAAGCGGTGTGCAGTCTGCTGGAAAAATGAAATCATTTGGATTCCGAATTTTTGCCCTAGATGGCAAATCGCTTTTATCATAGTATTCGTATTCACAGGAGCAAAGAGGGCATAAAGGCAACTTTGGGGCATCAGTGCTTAAAAAGTATTTTCCTTCAAATTGTTTACACATGGGACACACATTTTCATCACCTGATGTGGATAAGCGAACGTATTCAGTTTTTAAATCGTATTCGTATGATTCATCTTGTGTTTGGACTTTAATTTTTGGTGTTTCATGAGCAGCATATTGACCCTCGATAGAAAAAACATTGTTTGTGGGTTGTGTAGAGGGCTTAACTTTTTTTCGGAAAAAATCAAAAATACTCATGGCCTATTCTCCTTTATTACATTATAATTACAGAATAACATAAAGATTATAAAAATAAAAGTAAAATAGTATAGAACTGCAATTAGTCTTTAAAAAAATTATCACAAAAATATAAATTTATGTAAACTGTTCTGAGAATTTAAATATATTAATTCTACATTTTTTAGTTAACATAAAAACATGGATTCCAAATAAATCAACCAAAAGACTAATTGAAGGTATAGAAATACTTTTTTGCGATAGGAAGATTATTTTTATGTATGATACAGAGGAAATTTCAAAACAGCTCCTTGTTGAGTAGGGTGCTCAGATAGTTATTGCTATAGCGCAATTAGTAACGGAGAATAAATTTCTCTGTTTTTTTATTTTGGGCATTGACTTATGCGTGCCCATAATATGTAATGAATTATGCGAGGACATAAAAGCGAGGTGAGGATATGAGTCCACGAATTGTTGAATGGAGGATTTTTTTAATGAAAGATTTAATCGTGAAAAATGTTGACGTGATGGGAGATTCCATCAAAGCCGCAAAAGATGCAGCCGGAAATATCTGAGTTGGTGTGCGTTGGGTATGCAATGTGCTGGAGCTGACAGAAGGGCAGACATTAGCGTATGTAATTAATAAGAAAATGCCGGATTGTTCGGAGTTTGGACGCATCGGCGTGAAGCCATCTATCGGAGGTGTTATTAGAATTTGGTAGAAGATATTTAGATATAATAGCATATAGGGCAAGGAGAGTATTGCTATTGTGGTACTAATACATTAAGGAAATCTGTTGCAGCAGATTTCTTTTTTTGCACTATATTATTCCATTTTTTTACACCATATGTTATAATGTTCCAAAAACGGAGGAT
>CASJPF010000084.1 GCA_949383255.1 Lachnospiraceae bacterium
AATATGCATTTTATTTCAAATGTTAAGCAGTGGGAACAGTTTTCCGAAAAGGGAGCTTTATAATAATAAACTGTAAGAAAATAACTGATACATCTTGACTTGTTTATTTCTTCGAGAATGCATATCAAAAAGCATAGTCCTCTACGTCTATGCTTTTTGATATGCATTCTCGAAGAAATATTCTGTGTTATCTATATCAGTTATTTTTCTATAATTCCGAAATGTAATCGTGTTAGTGGTTTATTTATGCACACACTGATGCAATGGAAATATGCCACTAAAAGTGGCGCATCGGCGGCGTAGCGAGTAGGGGGAAAATCTCTCCTACTCGATTTTAAAATTAAAGATTTATCACAAATACTTCTGTCTGAACCATATCTCCATGTACAGTTACAGTCAATGGTGTATCTGCGGAAGTGTTGTCATTTTCTGCAACATACAGAATGAGTTGTCCGTTGTAGACTCTACGGTAATTGGCGGTGTATTCTGTCACATCGGCAAGGTCGCCGTTTTCAATGCCAAGTAAGGTTCCATTTTGGATAGTTACTGTGAGCAGGGAAGAATCGTGATATACCCGTCTGCCATTTCCATCTAGCATTGTGACTTCAAGCTGATGGATTGGATTATAATATCCGACAACATCAGTGATAATTTTCATAACTTCTTTGGATAGAACATACTCTTGTATTTCCATATAACAAGCAGTCAGCGTAGTATATAGACTGTGACTGACACAAGTGTCATTTTCTCTGCCTTTTGCAGTCAAGATTCCAGGCTGGAAAGGAATCGTTGTAATAATACAATCTTGATTGAAATCTTTTTCATAGGTGCCAAGACTTTTTCCATTTAGAGATAATTCAATGGATTTCAGGTTTGTGTAACATTTAACCGTCACCAATTCTCCGGCACAATAATTCCAGTTTTCGCACGAGGCAGCAAATTCACATGCGTATGGGTCAGAGGTTGTTTCACCCCAAGAAGTGACACAACTGTCAGTTTTTCTCACCGTGGTGAGATGAATCATTGGTTCTGTACTCCATAGGCTCTGCCTGCGATAATATCCAGGTTTTTCAAAGCCTGCCAGTGTCATCAGTCCTGCGCCAGATCCATGGATTGGCCAGCCGTGTGCTTCCCCGAGATAATCAATTCCTGTCCACAAAAACTGTCCAGAAATATATTGATTATCGGTTACAGATTTCCAATCTTTCAGGCGATGTCCGTTTTCACTGCCAAAGAAAGGCTTGTCTGGAAAAGCAAGATGATGTTCTTCGTATAAATTTTCTTTGTAGTTATATCCAACAACATCCAGCGAGCTAATAAAACCAAGTTTTGCGGAAAGTTCTGGAAAGGCGGCAGCCAAAGTTACAGGGTGCGTAGTGTCTACAGATTTTACAATATTGCACAGATGTTTTGCCAATGCTGTAAGCCGTTCCATATTTGGTCTGTCAGAATGATACAGATGTTCTGATTCTGGTTTATTGTTATCATTGTTTCTAGTCATTTCAGTAAATGTTGGGTGACAGTATGGGTCGTTGGGATAGTCAATTTCATTTCCAATGCTCCATAGAATAACACTTGGATGATTGCGGTCACGCAGAATCATGTCTATAAGATCGCGCTCATGCCATATGGGAAAGTCTGTATAATATCCTTGATGTTTTGGCGGATAGACATTGTGTCCCTGCCACCATTTGTTTTTGGGGCCTTCCCATTCATCAAATGCCTCGTCAATCACAAGAAAGCCGAGAACATCACATAACGCATACAGTTCTGGAGTATGGGGATTATGACTCATGCGAATAGCATTGCAGCCCATTTTTTTCAGTTTGATTAGGCGGCGACACCAAACTTCGTAGTTTACAGCAGCGCCTAGACAGCCAGCGTCATGGTGTAGACAGACTCCTTTGAATAGATAGGGATTTCCGTTGAGGTAAAAACCTTTGTCTGGATGAAAGCGAAAACTTCGGATTCCAACTTTCATTTCATGTACTTGATATGATTTTTCATAAGAGAAATAAGTTTTGATAGTATAAAGACAGGGAACTTCTGGCGACCAAAGCATTGGATTAGGAATGGTTCCTGTATTTTTTACTTGAATGACAGCATGAGACATGACGGTGGTCTGTGAGACAGCCTCGCTCACAAGTTTTCCCATGGCGTCAAAAATAACGTTTGTGATAGTGAGAAGTTTATTTTTGTCAGTTGCGTTCACCAGTTCGTTTACAATTTCATATTTTGCAATATTATCACTAATTTTGGGAGTGTGAAAAAAGATACCATTGTTGACTGGATAAATATTTTCGGATATCTCTAATATGACTCTGCCTGTAATGCCAGAGCCAGTAAACCAGCGTGAATCAGATAGTTCACATCTGTCAACATACACGCTGATAACATTATCGGCATTAAAATGGAAACTATCAGAAATATCATAACAAAATGAGATATACCCGTTTGGACGTTCTCCTAAGTAGGTGGAGTTGCACCAGACACGACTGTTTTTATAAATGCTGTCAAAATGAATACAAATGTGTTTTCCTTTCCACGCTTCCTTCGGGGTAATATGAATGCGATACCATCCAATACCACCGGCAAGATATCCGGTTCCACTGGAATACTCTTTAGAAAATGGCATGTGTACTGACCAGTCGTGGGGAAGTGTGACCAGTTCCCAATCTTTGTCCTCATGCCATGCCTGCCATGCATCTGGTACATCGCCCAAATGAAAGTAGGCATAGTTTAATGGCAACGTTATCGTGTCAATGATAGTTTGCATAAACGTTACAACTCCTTTCGGTGAAAATATCAATTTTTTATGAAAAAATTATAGCACAATTGCAAGGGCAGCGTCACGGAAAATTGAGTGGACTATTGACCGATATAGACACGCTGCCACTATTTATGGGTCAAGAATATACATTGCTGTTCTTTCGTTACAATTCAGCCTCAGGATTTTACATTCACTGCAAAGTCCGTGAAATAACGTAGTAGTTGAGATGCATCAAGCCGCCACGAAGTGGTTTTGTATGGCTTGATGCTTGTAACAGGAAGCCAAAGGCTGAACTGTAATGCTCTTTAAAAAATTTTTCTTGAAAGGTTTGACAAATTTGGTATAATTAGAGTATGGAATTTAATGGAATTTTAAGAAATTTTTAATGGAGGTTTTAAAGTGGCAGCATTTACAGTATCGGAACTAGAAAGTATGATTGTCGTTAACATGGGAGATTATAAGACAGCCAGAGGGGAAAAGAAGTTAATGACAAAAGATTTGGGATCGTGTATCGGTGTTGCGCTGAGAGATCCACATACGGGGGTGGGTGGATTACTTCATGTGATGCTTCCACATCATAGTACGACAAAAGGGGAGCATTTTATCGCGGCAAAGTATGCGGACACAGGGCTTGATGAGATGATCAGCACTCTGGTGCAGCAAGGGGCAAAACGAGACCATCTAGTAGCGAAAATTGCAGGTGGCGCACATATGATTCGGTGTGAGCAAGTACCTGAGAGTACTGATATTTCTTCGAGAAATGTGAATGCAGTGAAGGAAAAACTTGCTGAACTGCAGATACCGCTGCTTGCTTCTGATGTGGGAGAGTATTTTCCAAGAACTGTAGTGTTTGAACCAGGAAGCGGTACATTTAGGATACTCACACCAGGAAAGGCAGAGCGAAGAATTTAGAGAGCGTCTGCTATAAAACAGGAAAGGCGGGATAAACAATGGCGGAAGAAAAGAAAGAATTAAATGAGATGGAACTTTTAGAACGAAACATTATAAAAAATTATAATGAGCTGTTAAAAACATTGCTTGAGGAGGGGGATATGGATACCTTGGAGCAAGTGATTACAGATGATGAGTACCGACATAAATTGATGGATATGCACACACGCAGATTGCGGAGTGGATATGAAATTTAATTGTAGTAAATGATATTTGTGTTTTCTATAATTGCGTAGGGGAAGATTGCTTCCCCTATGTTTATGTAACAGATTAAATGTTACTGGTTTAGTAAAGAAAGAGCAAGTTTTCTCTTGTGATGGCGATACATACTTGCAAAGTGATTGTACACCCAGAATCCTTCGATAAGGACATGGTTGAAAACACCCAGTTTTCCTTTTACAGTACCTTGATAGTACTCTCCTCCATATTTTACATTCTTTTTGTCTTTTATATACCCAATTAGTTCAGATTCGCAGGTAATATCGGATTCCAATTCTGTGTAGGCAGTACCTACACAATCTGGATGGTGGGAATCACTGCCACCAAACATTGGCAGATTGTACTGGAAGGCAAGTCTGCGTGCGTCCATGTTCGATTCCTGTGATTCGCAGGCATTAAAACCTTCCAGAAAGTCGAACTGTCTCATAATATCAGGATTTTTTTTGTAGGCGCGCGTGCGTGTAATACTTAGATGGCGTTCCCCGCACGGATGTGCAGGACCCAGAATGCCGCCATGTCGGTGAACTACATCTTGCAGAACTTTTACAGGAAGTCCACGGCATTCCATCAAGAGAAGTTTTACGTTTTCAGGCAGAATTACAAGAATGTGTCCTGCATCAATAGTGTCATATTCAATTCCTTTCAGAACAGTAAAATCACTAATGGAATTCTTTAAAGAATCACGATATTTACGAAAACCATTATACGAATCATGATCTGTTACAAGCATACCCTGAAAGCCTTTGGATTTTAAAATCTCAATATACTCAGCGATTGGAATCTTTCCATCCATAGACCCTTCTTTCGTGTGGCAATGCATATCTAATTTCATAACGGGTAAAACCTCCAAAAATATATATTAAAGCAGTGGTAGAAGAAACAGTAAATACTTTTGTCGTTTGCTAATAGGTTCTTGTTTACAGTAGATTAGTTCTCACTTATTTAGTGTACTTGAAATAGAAGAAATAATCAAATATCAATTTATGGAAAACAGATAAAATTTTTTACAAAAAATTTGGGAAAGAATTGTGAATTTATTTTTGCTAATTTTCTGTCAAAGCAAAAGATATATCATTATGTATATAAAAAATAGAAATTTATAATATTATCTGTGTGAATTATATAAAAACGTTTTTATGTAATTCACACGGAATACTTTTTTGCATTAAAAAATAAAAGTGTATCCTATTTTCTTTTGGTTTCCTTAAGATTTTATGAAGAATGCAAAAGATTGCAATTGGAAGTTGACTTTATACAATGCATACTCTATAATGAGGAACAGTTCATAAAAAGAATTGTTTTTGGAAATGCTTTTGATGTGTGATAAAAAGTTTGACTTTTTATAGTACATTTTGGCATTGTGGAGGGAAATATTGTGAAAATAAAGAAAAATAGCATCTACAAATGGACAGTAGGGCTGATATTACAATATAAGTCTTTGGCTGTTATGACTGTATATGCAGTGGTTTATCTCGCTGCTTTTTTCTATCTTGAGAGAAGAAATGTGGCAGTACACGAGATTAATTTTGGAATCGATGCCTATATTCCATTTTGTGAAATATTTATTGTGCCTTATCTGTTGTGGTTTCCATACGTGGCACTCACAGTCGTTTTGCTGTGTATATGGGATAAGGAAGAGAGTGAGAAACTTGTCGCTTTTTTAATGGCAGGAATGACAATCTTTATCATTGTGTCAGCGGTGTTTCCAAATGGACATAATTTGAGGCCAAAGACATTTGTGCATGACAATATTTTTATTGATTTAATTAAAAATCTTTATGCGACTGACACACCGACAAACATTCTTCCAAGCATTCACGTATATAACTCTGTTGCAATTATAATTGCCGCGTGGCGAAGCAGATGTTTTTCAAACCATCGAGTTGTCAAGGCCGGAATGATTGTGCTTGGCGTGAGCATTATTTTTTCAACAGTGCTTATCAAACAGCATTCTATGCTTGATGTACTCCTTGCGTTATTGCTCTCAGCAGTAATGTATTCCATCTGCTATAAGAGAACGACAGTTCGAGAAAAACGGATATCCACGGCGAGAAATCGAGTGGGAGAGTAACATTTGTTGTTACACATGTTTTATGAACAAGAAAGAGATTTTAAATAAAAATGCAGCTCATAAGGGCTGCATTTTTGGTTAAATAGTAAAATATCTGTAAACAATATTTCAATGAAGGATATTTACCGAATTATTGTCTATTACATAACGGGAAATGTTATCGTAGTTTTTCTCTGGCATTATAAAAACCTTACGACCGCTTTTTAATGTGAGCGTGACCGTCTCATTGCCTTTATTTATCTCATCGCATATTTCGTCAAAATTGTTTTTCAGAGTTGTGAAATCCATTTCTTTTAATAATTCTTTCATACTGGAATCCTCCTAATTCCTGATATAGACTCCGAGAAGCTATTGGTTTAAGGAACAGTGATTATAAAAGGAAAGTACACTTTCATAGCATGTGACCCTGCGGTTTCAACAATATAGATGCCGCAGGAGGAACATTTCCTAAGATACAAAGGCAGCGCAGTATCCACACAGGATACCTTATTGAATACTTTTAATATACATGTTTTTCTATATAAATTCAAGCTAAAATCAGAATATTATGGACATATCTGGAAAAATTGTTAAATATTACAAAAAAGGAAACAGGTTTGAAAGAAAAAATTGGCTATTATTTATACTTTGTTTATTTTTTGGCAATTTTTCACACAATTTCTTCTTGACTTTCTGGGGCAAATCCCTCAAAAATAAACAGATCAAAACTTGGAGAAACCTTGTCAAGTTCTTCCTGTGAGCGGACAGTCCATGCGATACTCAAACTTTTGTAAAGCTTACGGCAGATAGTTCTGGAAAGTTCATTTTTATGTTTGCAGTTGTAGGCGATAAAATCAGGCGATGCATAACAGTTTCCTATAAGATGAGAGAGCAAAAAATAGGGGATATTTAATTTTTGTTTTGTAAAATCTTCCGAGAGTTGTCCACGCACAATGTTTGGTCTGTGAATTTTGTACCAGCGTACTGCCAGCGGATGAAATGATTCAATACAATACAACCCTTTATAGTTAGAGAGAATGCCGTCGCAGATACGACAGAGCTTGTCTGCATTTTTTTCAACTTTATATTCTATAATTAATGGAACACGACCATCTATCATTTTTAAGATATCCGCAAAAGCAGGAATACACTCTTGTGTTCCAAGCAGACGAAATTGTTGAAGTTCCTCAAATGTGTAATCTCTCAGATTTCCTTTGACGCCGCAGATGCGATTTAAAGTATCGTCATGAAAAACCACTGGAATATCATCTTTTGTGAGGTGCACGTCAAATTCAATGCCGTAGCCCAAATCAGCGGCGCGCTTGATGGCAGCATAAGAATTTTCAGGAAAACAGCCTTCTTCTTTTTCGGTATCTTTGGCAGGCTGTCCAATATTTTTTAGACGTTGTATTGCTGGATTCATGTTATGTAGTCCGCGGTGAGCGTACATATGTCCAAAGAATGGTCTGTAGTCAGGACGTCCATAAAGACGCGGTTTGATTGAGATTAGGTACAAAATTGTTAGGGTGACTATGGATACTATAATTTTCAAAGCAATCAAAAACATTCCCATAATTATAACCTCGTTGACAAATAATAAAATTGAAATCTACCTATTATATAGTACGCGTTTTAAAAACATTTGTAAACAGAGAATTGTAGATTTATTTTATGGTTACAATTCAGCCATGCAGAATTGATTGTGCAAATTGTACGCGGGAGTTTGCTCACTAAGAACAATTTGTACAATTAATTCTATAGGGCGGACGCTTGTCATGAAATAAGTCGCCAGCAAAGACTGAATATCATTAATAAAATTGTACATTGTGGCGACTTATGAATGGCATGGCTGAATAGTAATATTTTATTATATTTAAAAAAAAGATTGACATTCTGAAAGCATAAACGTATAATAATCTAGCATGTGTGTAAAATACCGCATGTAATGTGCCTAATTGTTTTGGCATTTAGTTTTGAAAATAACAGGAGGTGAAAAAGAATGCCAACATTTAACCAATTAGTAAGAAAAGGACGTCAGGAAACAGTTAAGAAGTCTACTGCACCAGCTCTCCAGAGAGGATACAATTCTCTTAGAAAGAAAGCGACAGATACCTCTGCTCCTCAGAAGAGAGGCGTTTGTACAGCAGTGAAGACCGCAACACCGAAGAAGCCTAACTCAGCACTCAGAAAGATTGCCAGAGTTCGTCTTTCCAATGGTATGGAAGTGACAAGCTACATTCCAGGTGAGGGACACAATTTACAAGAGCACAGTGTTGTACTGATCAGGGGCGGCCGTGTTAAGGACTTACCAGGTACAAGATACCATATTATCAGAGGTACGCTTGATACTGCGGGAGTTGCTAACAGAAAACAGGCTCGCTCTAAATATGGAGCTAAGAGACCAAAAGCAGGTAAATAACATGAAAAATCAGTGATTTTTCATGCGGCAAATTTGTGTCTCTGCACAAGTTCATATGGATTTGGCAGCTGCATAAGATTCGCATGATTTACCATGTACCACAAAAAACTAATTAGTGTTGGGATTCTGATAGAACACCTTTTTTCATAAAAAGGTCATAAAAGAAAACCGCGCGAACACAAAGTTTTAAAAATGTGAGTACCGTTGATTTAATCAAATAGTGGACAATCCGCCAGTTGGACGGGTGCGCTATCAGTAATTAAGGAGGGAAGAATCGTGCCACGTAAAGGACATATTCAAAAAAGAGACGTATTAGCAGATCCTATTTATGGTAATAAAGTGGTTACCAAGCTTATCAACAATGTTATGTTAGATGGCAAGAAGGGTGTAGCCCAGAAGATCGTATACGGAGCATTTTCCAGAGTAGAAGAGAAGGCACAGAAACCGGCATTGGATGTATTTGAGTCTGCGATGAATAATATTATGCCAATGCTTGAGTGTAAGGCAAGACGTATCGGAGGTGCTACGTACCAGGTTCCACTTGAAGTAAAGCCGGACCGTCGTCAGACATTGGGACTTCGCTGGTTGGTGTTTTTTGCACGCAAGAGAGGCGAGAAGACCATGGAGGAAAGACTTGCGAATGAGATTCTGGATGCATCAAACAATACAGGTGCAGCAGTGAAGAGAAAAGAAGATATGCACAAAATGGCAGAGGCAAACAAGGCTTTTGCACACTACAGATTCTAGCTATAATGAACATTATATATGCGAAATTCACGGTTTTCGCATAGTATCGTTTCTAGATTTTTAAGGAGGAAGAACTTTGGCTGGGAGAGAATATCCTTTAGATAGAACCAGAAACATCGGTATCATGGCGCATATTGATGCTGGTAAGACTACTCTTACAGAGCGTATCTTATACTATACCGGTGTTAATTATAAGATTGGTGATACCCATGAGGGTACTGCGACTATGGACTGGATGGAGCAGGAGCAGGAAAGAGGTATCACAATCACATCAGCCGCTACAACATGTCACTGGACACACCAAGAGAATGCAAAGCCACAAGAGGGCGCTTTAGAACATCGTATCAACATTATTGATACGCCGGGCCATGTGGATTTTACAGTAGAAGTTGAGCGTTCTCTTCGTGTGTTGGACGGCGCTGTAGGCGTTTTCTGTGCGAAGGGTGGTGTGGAACCACAATCAGAAAATGTATGGCGTCAGGCTGATACCTACAATGTACCTAGAATGGCATTTATCAATAAGATGGATATATTGGGAGCTAATTTCTATGGTGCGGTAGACCAGATTCGGACAAGATTAGGTAAAAATGCAATTATTCTTCAGATACCAATTGGTAAAGAAGACGATTTTAAAGGAATCATTGATTTGATGGAGAAGAAAGCCTATATCTACAATGATGATAAGGGTGACGATATCACAATCACAGAGATTCCACAAGATATGGCAGATGAGGCGGAACTTTATTACTCTGAGATGATTGAAAAGATTTGTGAGTTGGATGACGATCTGACAATGATGTATCTTGAGGGTGAGGAGCCTACTATTGAGCAGTTAAAAGCTGCTTTGAGAAAAGGTACATGTGAATGTACAGCGGTTCCAGTTTGCTGTGGATCTGCATACAGAAATAAAGGTGTACAGAAACTTCTTGATGCAATACTCGATTATATGCCAGCACCGACAGATATTCCATCTATCAAAGGTACAGACTTAGAGGGCAATGAAGTTGAGCGTCATTCTTCGGACGAGGAACCATTTTCAGCACTTGCTTTCAAGATTATGGCGGACCCATTTGTTGGTAAACTTGCATTTTTTAGAGTGTACTCAGGTACAATGAATTCCGGTTCTTATGTATTGAACGCTACAAAAGATAAGAAGGAGCGTGTAGGACGTATCTTACAGATGCATGCGAACAAGAGACAGGAGTTAGATAAAGTATACTCTGGAGATATAGCGGCAGCAGTTGGATTTAAGTTTACAACAACAGGAGATACAATCTGTGATGATCAGCATCCTGTAATTTTAGAGTCGATGGAATTTCCTGAGCCAGTTATTGAGCTTGCTATTGAGCCGAAAACAAAGGCAGGACAAGGAAAGATGGGAGAGGCACTTGCAAAGCTTGCAGAAGAAGATCCGACTTTCCGCGCGCACACCAATCAGGAGACTGGACAGACGATTATTGCCGGTATGGGTGAACTTCATCTTGAGATTATTGTAGATAGACTTCTTCGTGAGTTTAAGGTTGAGGCAAATGTCGGTGCACCACAGGTTGCTTACAAGGAGGCTATTACAAAAGAGGTAGAAGTTGATTCTAAGTATGTGAAGCAGTCCGGTGGACGTGGACAGTATGGTCATTGTAAAGTGCGGTTCGCTCCAATGGATGCAAATGGCGAAGAACTCTTCAAGTTTGAATCTTCTGTTGTCGGCGGTGCGATTCCAAAGGAATATATTCCGGCTGTCGGCGAAGGAATTGAGGAGGCTACACAGGCTGGTATTCTTGGCGGATTCCCTGTGGTTGGCGTATATGCAAACGTATTTGACGGTTCGTATCATGAGGTGGACTCATCAGAAATGGCATTCCACATTGCAGGTTCTCTTGCATTTAAAGAGGCAATGCAGAAGGCAGCGCCGGTGCTTCTTGAGCCAATTATGAAGGTTGAAGTAACAATGCCTGAGGAATATATGGGTGATGTAATTGGCGATATCAATTCGCGTCGCGGACGGATTGA
The DNA here is from genome assembly GCA_949383255.1 of Lachnospiraceae bacterium. Taxonomy (GTDB): domain Bacteria; phylum Bacillota; class Clostridia; order Lachnospirales; family Lachnospiraceae; genus COE1. Next base: position 11,164 of record CASJPF010000084.1, read on the forward strand.
AGGCATGGATGACCTTGGCGGTGGAAAGATTGTTAGAGGTTATGTGCCGCTTGCAGAGATGTTTGGTTATTCTACAGATTTGCGTTCTAAGACACAAGGACGCGGAAACTACTCTATGTTCTTTGAGAAGTATGAGCAGGTTCCAAAGCAGGTACAGGAAAAGGTACTTGCGGCAAAAACAAAATAATGATTATTGTTCACACTTTATAATATCATATTTAACAGGGTATGTTGAACGAGATGACAGGGGATCGCGAACAGTAATGTAAATAAAAGATTACTTTTCACGGGTCAGGAATGTGCACAAACTGCGTATTCCGTGAGAACATGATTTAGAAATGAGGGGGGCGATTTTTGCGAAGTAAAACCTCAATTATTGCCCCGAATCGTTACTATGAGTGGATCGCATGCCGTGAATAGTAATAATAAAGGGCTTTTCAGCAGGTATTTTATAAATAGTGCTTGAAAAATTCCTATATTTTGACTATAATGAGAATAGTTGGGTTAAGTTATAATTTATAGTAAGTTTTTTAAGGAGGACTTTTAGAATGGCAAAGGCTAAATTTGAAAGAAGTAAACCCCATTGCAACATTGGTACTATCGGACATGTTGACCATGGTAAAACAACATTGACAGCTGCGATTACAAAGGTATTGGCTGCTAGAGTTGCAGGTAACGTAGCTACAGATTTCGAGAATATTGATAAGGCTCCAGAAGAAAGAGAGCGTGGTATTACAATCAATACTGCACACGTTGAGTATGAGACAGAGAACAGACATTATGCACACGTTGACTGCCCGGGCCATGCTGACTATGTAAAGAACATGATTACAGGTGCTGCACAGATGGATGGCGCTATCCTTGTTGTTGCTGCAACGGATGGTGTAATGGCACAGACAAAGGAGCATATTCTTCTTTCTCGTCAGGTTGGTGTTCCTAAAATTGTTGTATTCTTGAACAAGTGCGATATGGTTGATGATCCAGAGTTGATCGAGCTTGTTGAGATGGAAGTAACAGAGCAGCTCGAGGAGTATGAGTTTACAGATTGCCCTATTGTTAAGGGTTCTGCATTAAAGGCTTTGGAAGATCCTAGCAGTGAGTGGGGTGATAAGATTATCGAGCTGATGAATACTGTTGATGAGCATATTCCTGAGCCTGTACGTGATACAGATAAGCCATTCCTTATGCCAATCGAGGATATTTTCACAATCACAGGACGTGGTACTGTTGCGACAGGTCGTGTTGAGCGTGGTACACTTCACCTTAATGAGGAAGTTGAGATTGTTGGTATCAGTGAAGAGACAAAGAAGACAGTTTGTACAGGCATTGAGATGTTCAAAAAGCTTCTTGATGAGGCTCGTGCTGGTGATAACATTGGTG
>CASJPF010000085.1 GCA_949383255.1 Lachnospiraceae bacterium
GCTTTGTGCTGGACTGTATGCGGGAGAACACCACCAAAATCCGCAACATCAAGCAATATCTGAAAGCAGCCCTTTTCAATGCCCCGTCTACGATTGGGAACTATTACACGTCCCTTGTATCTCACGACATGGCAAGCGGCACACTTGTGCCAAAGGAGCCGCACGACCCTTATTCATGCAAACCGGGCGAAAGCCTTTAACTACTACAACCACAAAAGGAGGATTTTATTATGGCACAGAAAATGACGGAAGCATTGGTATTTGACGAGCGCACAGACCGCTATGATATTCGCTTTGACCTTGCCAACTACTACGACGGGCTGCATTGCGGGGACTGTTTCGATGTATTCACACGTGGCAAATGGAAGCCGACCCGCATTGAAATGAATATGGCGCAGGAATGGTACTTGGTAGGTATCGGAGCTGACGACCTTAACGGGATGAGGGTGCGTATCTGACCGCCGCCCCCTAAACCACCGCGAAAGGAGGACGCGACCCCATGCAGGACGAAATCAACGAAAAAACCGTTGCCCTGTATATCAGGACCGGGATGCTGACTGCCGAAGTGCTGCAAAAGGCTATGAATGCCGTACTCACTCAGACAAAGAAGCAGATTGGCAAGCAACCCCACGGGAAACAGACCTTAAAGCAGCTTATGAAGCAGAACACGGGCGTTTCCAACATTGAGATCACAAGGGACAACATCAAGGCGTTTCAGAGTACCGGGAAAAAGTACGGGATTGACTTTGCGCTGAAAAAGGGCGCAACGGAACCCCCGCCCCGTTACCTTGTATTTTTCAAGGGCAGGGATGCGGACTCGCTGACCGCCGCTTTCAAAGAATTTTCCACAAAGAAGCTGACTGCTCCGCCGCCCTTCTGTTTTCGTTTTTGTCTGACTGACAAATTGGGAATTTATGTTACAGCAAAACAGTCAATTATGATTCATTTTCAGTTTTGATATTATTACATTATCTGTATTCCTGTGACTGAAAAAATGAACCTCTCCTTTTGTCAAATTATAAACAACAGACCATTGCAGTTTATCAATATCCCCATCCCACACACCGACCTCTGCAAGAAGTGAAACGGCTTCCTCGCCATTTAATGCATTATTGTTGTCCAGTATCTCTTTTTCCACTGTGTCATATCTTTGAAACTCCGTTCCACCACCGCCGATATTTACTCCGTCATAAGCAATAAAGTTTGATGCAATCTGATAGTTTGAATCTGTTTCCACAATTTGAAGTTCATTATCATAATACTCAACAAGCACCGATTTTCCACTTGCATCTGCAATCAGATAATGCGCTGCTATATCGTACGAAAAATAGATATTATATTTTTGGAGCAGTTCAACCGCTTCGTCCACCGTTGCCGCCTTATCTAACACCAGACGCGTTGCCGTTGAAATATTCAGCGTTATCTTATGACTGTCATAAGGTGCTTCTGCTTTGGGAACCGAAAGGGATGCTATGGCAACGCCTTTTTCATTCATACCGTCACAAGGCAGGTATGGTGCTGCCAATGTAAGAAACTTGTTAAAAACAGAGCCTTCCGGCAAATTCCCCTCCGAATATCCAATAAAAGACAAATTCACTGTGGAAACAGACGCATACCCGTTCTTCGGTTCAGTAAATACCTGTAAAGTTGGTGAATAGCTATAATCAAAATTTCGTCCATACAAAATTTCGTCTTGTTCATTTTTTACAACAAAACAAGTACAGCCGCCACCTGTTACGCCAAGGTCAATAGGAATACCTTTTAGTAATTTCCTTACCACAAATTTTTCAATGTCTGCATCGCTCTGTGCGCCAACTTCCAGAAACTCATCAAAACCATAGTCACCATAATAGGTCATTTGATATGCGCCATAATCGTCAATTTTAGTCATGGAAGAAATTGTCCGCAATTCATTCCAAAACAGGGAAATCACTCCTACAACAATTACAAGCAAAACCACAACTATGCAGATTAAAAACCGACTTATTATTTTTTTGCTTTTTCCATGTGTTTTTCTACCTGTATTATCCATAAAGCCTCCGTATATTCCGATTTACAGCAAATAGCCCATAGCAATAAAAAGATAACTATGCAGCCATCTTCTGTTTAATTTTAAGTAAATTTCACCACTAAGAACAGAAAATATCATCGTAGAAATTCCATTCCATATTTCAATCCCTACCCCTCTTGATACAAAATGAAATATTCCCCATGTCATGGCCAATATGATGCCGCCAAAAGGAATTGGACTCTCTTTTTTCAAAAAAGTTTCAACCGCTTTTTGCCCATATATGATGATTAGGGTAACAAGCATCACTTCAAATATGTAGTATAAATATTGTGCGCTGAATTGGAATATGGTTTTACCTTGTGCTTCTCCGATTACCTTTAATGTATGCCAATCAATAAAAGTGAGAAGCTTACAGCCAATGAAACAGGCAAGAGTTACTATCCAGTTTTTCAAGGAAATCTTGTCCTCTTGGATTCTGCCCGTTGGGAAACGGTAATGCTTTTTGGAAAAAAGCAGTAGCATACCAATGAAAACCGCCCATATAAAAGTCATTATGATACAATGAATGCTTCTCTGATGTGATGTATAATTTTGTATATCTACATGTAACAATGGAACTTCAATTATAAATATAGACAGATATTCAAGCATAAATGCCCCAAATGAGAGCAGGCTCAACCAAAAATATTTTGTCCATCGTATTTCTTTAACCATTATCTTTACCTCATTAGATACTATTTTTTTCATCAATCAGCTCTGCGTCTGTGCATCTGGCTCTATAATGATATGCGGTTCTTCCCGACAAAGTGCGATTTGTCGGTGTGTACTGGAGAAATTATAGCACAGCCAATAAGGAAAAGCAATCTGCATTTCCCGTCCGTTCCGCCTATCCGTCTGCACTACTTCGGCGGCTATCATTAGGTTTTGCGGTGGCTCTGCCCCCGCGCGCCCGACCTCTTCCAAAGAACAGAATGGAGTGTTACGCAATAGGGCGCGAAAAGGCTTGATTTTCAAGGCGTTGCAGGAGCGAAAACAGACAGGGTAAGGGTTTTATACTACCCACCCCCCGAAAACGACTTTTAATCGTCCACAGGCGCGGTGTGCGCCCTCTTTCCTGCCTGTTCCCCGCCGCTCTGAAAAATTTTGTGTCAATAACTCAAAAAAGCACTTGACAAAACGCTTCATGGGGCAACGCCGAGGACATAAAGCCGTACATAGCCCCTGTATTTGAGAACAATATCCCCTTAGCACAGACGGAACGGCTCACCATGAACAGCCGCCCGAAGCAGCCGAAATACGCGAAGAACAAAAACATTCTTGTAATCGGTGGTTCCGGCAGCGGCAAGACCAGCTTTTTCGTTAAACCATCGCTTATGCAATGTTCGTCAAAAGATTTTCCGATTTCGTATATTGTCACTGATCTGAACGGATAACTACAATAAGGGTTGAGAGAAGTAGGTATTCTCAAAAAAGGAGGTTACACAATATGAGGAAACAGACAGAGAAAGACAAACTCATAGCCCTTTACGAAAGGCTATCTCACGATGACGAGCGGACGGGGGAATCCGTAAGCATTGAGAACCAAAAGCGGATTTTAGAGGGACTACGCAAGAAAGAACAGGTTTACCAATATCCAGCATTTTACAGATGACGGAATCCGGGGAACGACTTTCAAGCGTCCGGGGCTTGACGCTATGTTAGACGAAATCCGGGCGGGGAACGTGGCAACGGTTATCATCAAAGACCAGAGCCGAATCGGGCGTGACGTGGTTGAAGTGGGGCTTTTGAAGCGCACCTTTGACGAGTACCATGTGCGTTTTATCGCCGCCAATGACAACCTTGACACCGCCAACGGCTTTGATATTATGTCGATTTTCCGTGATGTGATAAACGAGTGGTACGTTGCCGACACCAGCCGCAAAATCAAGACCGTTTTCAAACCGAGAATGGTACGGAATCCGGGGAAACGCATAAGACAGCCAGTTATACACATTACCACCAATGCCAACGACTACGGAATCCCTACTCATTCATCATATTTTTATCAGATATATAAACTATATAGCTGCTTTTTGGATTTTTGTTTTAATTTGTCGGATATAGTGTTAAATTATCACTTTAGATGAACTTTTAATGCTATGTGCATGGAAAAATAACCAAAAGCAACTTAAAGTTGCTAAATTGTCAGAGCTGAATGATAGAAATTTTGCTTCATTATGCTACTATGGACGAGAGTTAGGAGGAAAAAATATGACATTTGGAGAAAAACTGTATAAGTTAAGAAAGGCACAGGGGCTTTCACAGGAAGCCTTAGCAGAAAAACTCAATACGAGCAGACAGGCTGTAAGTAAATGGGAAAATAATAACGGTTATCCCGAAACAGAAAAAATCATTTTAATCAGCAAAATATTTCAGATAACATTGGACGATTTACTGATTGATGAAAAGGAACTTGGTTCTAAAGAAGAAAAAACTTTTTCGGACGAAACAAAGGGATTTTATGTAAGCAGGGAAACGGCAACTGGTTTTCTATTTTATTATAAAAAGAAATTCTTACTATTGGCAACAGCGTGTGGAATTGCATTGGGTTGTAATTCTGTATCTTACACATCAACAGAACATTATTTGTTTGCTTCCAATATCGCCCCAATACTTACAACCATATCAATTATGATGTTGCTTGCTATTGTAATTTATATTGCCTTGAAGCAAAATCCTTACCGAATGCTCCGTAAAAAGGAACTTGTTTTTGATGAAGAAGTACGGGCAGAAATACAAGAGGAATTTACGAAAATGAAGAAAATGCTGGTAAGCGGTATTGCGGTTGGACTTGTGATATTTTGCACAAGTAATAGTGGCTGGGGGCTTCCTATATTTGAGAACATGGATTATACAAATATTCTGTTTTATATTGTATTCTCTATGATTTTAACAGGTATCAGCAGCTTTATTACGTTTTTTTGCATTGGTATATATTGGTCTTACTCCATATTGATCCGAAATCCAGAAAGAAAGGACAGGTAATATTCTATGAAAGAACATCATTATATCGAAGTCAAGAATCTTGTTAAAAATTATGGCACAGGAAATATAAAAGTAAACGCCATTGACGATGTAAGTTTCTACGTTGACAAAGGGGGATTTATTGGAATTATGGGGGCCTCCGGTTCAGGTAAAACCACAATCTTAAATATTCTCTCTACCATAGATACTATGTCAGACGGACAGGTTTTTTATGACAAAGTTGATATATCGAAAATGAATGAAAATGAATTATCGGACTTCCGGCAGGAAAATCTTGGATTTGTCTTTCAGGACTACAATCTTTTAGATACATTAACCATTGAAGAAAATATTTTGCTTCCCATGGCTCTTAAAGGAGAGAAGAAAGAGGAAATAGAAAACAGAATAAAGAACATATCGGAAACGTTGCATATTGAAGATATTTTAAACAAATTCCCCTATGAAGTGTCCGGCGGGCAGAAACAGCGGGCAGCTTGTGCAAGGGCGCTTGTCAATCATCCAAAGCTGATTCTTGCTGATGAACCAACAGGAGCATTAGACTCTAAATCATCCACTATGCTGCTTCGCACCTTGCAGCTTATGAACAAGGAATTAGGTGCAACTATTTTAATGGTAACGCATGATGTGTTTTCTGCCTGTTATTGTGAGAGAATCTTATTTTTGAGTGACGGAAAAATATGCGCTGAATTAGACCGTAAAAACAGAAACAAGAGAGATTACCTGAATTGTATTCTTGATATACAGTCTAAAATTGGGGGTGAGGATATTTATGCTGAATAAGCTTGCATTACGAAATACGTGGAAATTATGGAAAGATTATTTAAACTATTTTCTGACCTTATGTATGATAACAGCCCTTACATTTTCTTTCCATTCACTGCTTTTTTCAAAAGATATTTATGAAATGATTCATTATGGAAACAATGGAGAACTATCCACGGCAGGAACTATGCTGATTACTTTTATGTCAGTTTCCACAGTGGCAATTTTTATCATAGTGGCTTGGCTTATCAACTATATGACCCGTTTTATTTTAGAAAAAAGAAGCCGAGAATTTGCTATCTATTTGTTATCGGGAATGAAGAAAAAACAAATTACAAATCTTTACATGAAAGAAAATCTTTATCTTGGCGTATGCGCTCTGTTCGTGGGATTGATTTTCGGCAGTGGGCTGCAGCAGTTACTATTTTTCATTTTTTATAAAAGTATTGGGAAAAATTATAAGGTGAATGTAGAAATATCAGCAGGCAGCATTATATTGACGGTTGTTTTGTATGGAGTTTGCTTTATCGCTGCCCTGTTTCGGAACAGGAAAAAATTTTCCCATATGGAAATCATCAATTTAATTAATATGGATAAGCAGAATGAAACAGTAAGTGAAAAAAGAAACACTATATGGAAAAGACTGCTTTTTCTTTCCATAGGAAATATACTGCTTTTATATTTTTTGGTTTTCACAGGCAGAATAACAAAATTGACAGCAATATTGGAAATGATTGGTCTGATTTTTACATTTTACTTTTTCTATTTAGGACTTTCTGCTTTTTTAATGAGTTACCTAAAAAGAAAAGGCGGGTTAATCTATAAAAAAGAATATTTATTTTTAATACGGCAGTTTTCCTCAAAAATACGGAATACATGTTTTGTTCTTGGAACATTAAGCCTTTTATTTATGTTTGCGTTAGCAGGAAGTTCGTTTGCGTTTATGTTAAGCGATTATCAAAACAAGCAATTAGATGTTGAATATCCGTTCGATATTATTATAATCAGCGACAATACGGACAATGATTTTTCAAAAGAAGAAGCATTGATAAACAGTAATATAACTCCACGGGATATATTGAAATACTGCGTTTATCAAAATGGCACAAGTGATATGGGTGATTATTTGTATCAGAATTTAAGAATCTTTTCAGACAGAGACAGCGATCCAGATATGGCAGAAGGAAAACGGGCTGTTGCTTATTATGATTATGATGTGTATATGGGAATCAGCGATTATAACCGTTTAAGGAAAATGTTGGATTTATTGCCTATTACTTTGCAGGATAATCAGTATTTAATTCATATATCAAACCGTGTATATCAAGAAATTAAAGATAAAAGTATTGAGATTCCCACCAGCCTAAATATAGGACTAGATTTTGCTGGATTTAAAACAGAGGGATTTGCACAAAATGGGCATAACGGAACAGATTATTTACTGGTTGTGCCTGATAAAAAACTTGCCGGAATGAAAAAATATTTTTCACTTATGGCAGTTATGGCAAATGGAGATGTGCCGGAAAATTTATCGGAATGTTTATATGATATATCCGGAAAAATAAGGGGATATGATGAATTAGCTGATTATATAAAAATTGGAAGTGAAGAACTTTTTTTAATGCCCGCAACAATACAAGTCAAAAGCCGTGAGATTTTGGAACTAAAGTTTTTAATGAGCACCCTTTCCTTTCCATTATTTTATATTGGGTTAGTGTTTTTGTGTGTATCGCTTACGGTTCTTTCTGTCCAGCAGTTAAGCGATTCCAGCAAATACAAATTCCGCTATCAGATTTTAAGTAAACTTGGAATGGGAAAGAAAAAAATCAGACTGGTAGTAACAAAACAATTGTTTTTGTATTACCTATTCCCTGTTATCCTTTCGGCTATTATCAGTGCAGTATTTACGTTATATGTAGGGCGGCAATTTGTGATTTACACAGGAATACACACAGAATGGATTTTATATTTTTGTATTTCATTGATTACTTTCCTTGGGATATATATTTTGTATTTTTTTGTTACATGTTTTCAATTTAATAAAAATATTGAACCATGACCTAGAAGTAACACATATTCCAGATGTTGCTTAAATGGCAATGACATTTTAAAATGTAGTAGCCCATTTTCAGCATAAATGCAACCGTTAATTAAACACCGCCCCATGTGGGAGGAGGGCATTGAAAAACATCCTATTATTCCGTTTTGAATTTTAGATATTCATAAAAAATCCACCAGTTTTAAATAGACTGATGGATTTTTGTGATTTGAATAGAGTTCTTTTATTTCAAAGAATATATTTTTCACTTATCAGCTTGATGATCCGTTTAAGATTTACTGCAAATATAGCTATTGCTCCCTGCATCTCCATGCCAATAAGACCTGATGATGCTGCTGTGTCATAACCATGCCTGTGCTTTAACTCGCTGTTTTTTGCTTCTATTTTATAACGCTCCTTCATTTTTTCTTTGAAGTGTTCTGTTTCCTCAAATTCTGCCTGTTTACTGTGAGCGTCGCTTTTTAAAGTCTCACTGTATGCCCCTTCTTTATAACATCCGTTCTTATATGGGCAGCATTTACATTTCTCAATGTCAAAAAAGTAGGTCATGCGTGGGTTTTTATTCTTCTTTTCTTTTTCCCGTCTGTCCAGATATTTATGGACTGCCAGATGCCCTGCCTTACACGGATATATTCCTGCGTCTTTATTAAACTCAAATTCATCCGGTTTTGTACGATTCCCCTGCGTAATGATCCCGTTTAGTCTGGAAATCAGTTCATAACCACCCTTTTCTGCCGCCTCGATGTTTTTCTGCTTGGAATAGGCAAGACATCAAAACCGCTTTGAACGCCTGCGTACATAAGCGGTTTTGTGTCTGGACATTTGGCGACTGCCGCAAGAGTCAGATAGCTGCCCGCCTGTTATCTGACATCGCAAGGATTTCGGTGATGGACTTCTGTGTTTGGCAGTATTCCGAGTAACGGAGCCTGATTCCCTGCCAATAAGTATAAACCCAACGCAGTTGGGTTTGCATAGCCGCAGCAGAAAATATCGCTTACCAAATACTCAAAGACATTTCCTTGAAATGCCTTGCACTCCCTGATCCGTCCGTCCTCGCTCTCATAGTCATCAACGCTTGGCGTTCCGTCTGTGTAAAGGTTAAAGGCAAGCCTCACTACCCGCACACTTCCGCTGGTCTGCCAGCCCTGATAAAAGGCAATCTACGATTGCCTTTACACTCATGGCTTGATATACCCGGACTTGATGTCATAAATCTGGCTGAAATGATTTCTTGTGTCCTCTGAAATGCCGAGAATATAAATCAACGCCTTGTGGTAGCTGTCTACCTGACCAACGGTCAGGTTATCCTCTGCCTGTTTCAGTTTCTCAAAATAAAATTTTTCATGTTCCCCGTTTGCAAAAACCATGTGTGTGTTGTTGGCGCTCTGCGCCCCTGCTCTTAACGCTGTGTTGTTCATGCCCTGAACCTCCTTTTTTATTAAATAAAATGACTGTTACCAAATGTGCATTTTTATCTGTTGGACTAGCCTGTTTTTAAATTTTCTCCATAAAAGGCTAAAATCCCGTTTGAAAGGCGCAAAAAGGAGCGTTCCGATTATTTTCGAAACGCTCCTTAGGAATCTGTGGATTTACACTGATTTTGTTGGACTTCGAGATGAAAATTGCATTATAGCGTATTATGATGTACCAACGCAAAAAAATTTGTTGGACATTTGTTGGACTTCCGGTGTTTTTGTTGTACTCGAAAATCCGCATCACACTCAATAATTTTAGTCGAATTTTGAATTTTAATCACTTAACAACACACGTTTTCTTTCTATCATTTCCCCGATTCTCTCGATATATTGGGCAACATCCTTGACGTTCTCACTCCGTTCGATACGCCCGTCGGGATAAACCCTTTTCGATATACTTCCGGCACCGCAGGCGACTATGGTCTGTTTCTCCTCCATAATCAAACACAATGCCTATATTATCACTTAACATACGGTATTATCAAGTATTTCCTCTTTTTCGTTTCATGGAAAACACCGTATTATTGGGTATTATTCTTATATGATTGATGTACTTTTGATGTACTGTCAACTATTTTGATGTACTGGAACGTCCTAAAGGACTCTCCAATAACATACATTACATATTAAAATAAATCTAAATTTGTTGCTAATGCTTCCATTGATTGCTTTTTCTTGGCTTCTGAAACTTCTGCATAAATGTTCATCGTAGTTCCTATATCAATATGTCCCATCACAGACTGAATTACTTTCAGATTTGTTTCATTCTCGCAAAATCTAGCACAAAAGGTGTGGCGAAGGCTATGGCAAGTAAAATGCGGTAAAATCAGCGCTTCCTTATGTTTTAATGCTGCTTTATGAAGTGCATCATCATTATAAGCATCAATAATTCTGCTTAATGACCTGTCTAAATCCTGTTGCAAAAATACATTGCCAAAACGATTTAAAAACACAAAGTCACTATAACCATCAATTTCTGTTTTACAGTAAATACCATTTTCACGCTGATATTGCCTGATTTCATCGAGTGCCTTTCGCACTTCCTTTACCATCGGAATTTTACGAATACCTGCCGCTGTCTTGGGAGTGGATATGTATATTCTTTTATCAGTCTTATTTAACCTGCCAGCAAAATAAACTGCCGCATGGTCTATTGTGATAAAACCATTGTCAAAGTCAATATCTTTCCAAGTCAATCCACTTAATTCACCCACTCTGACCCCTGTTCCAATGAAGAACGTATAGATTGGTTTCCAATGATCATATACCGGGTGTCCGTCCATAAATTCCAAAAAAGCTCGCTGCTGTTCTGGTGTTAAAGCATTTCTCACACCTCTTTTTGCCCCTGTCTGCTTCTTTAACTGCCCCAAAACATTGTGTGTAGGATTTGTACGAATAATACAATCTCTCAGTGCCATTTCAAAAGCCGGGTGCAACTCCCTTTGCAGGTGTTCGATTGTTCCATAGCTTAAATTATGTTCTTCCATAAGTACCTTATAAAAGTACAGGACATCCGAATATTTTATATCCTTTATCTTACGCCTTCCTAATGTTGGTCTGACATAAGCATTGTACTGATACATATATCCCGCATAAGTTCGTGCCGCCAAATCTTTCCGGGTAGCCATATACTTATCAAATATATCATTTAAGTTCTGGTTTTTTGCAGTCTGACTATCAATCCCATCAAACCTGTCCCGCAATAATTCTTCTTCCTTCTGACGGAGTGTTACCAAATCATTCGCATATAAATACTGCCGCTTACCAAATTTATCTGTATAAGCATATTGGTACATTCCATTTGAGCTACGAATAGTTTCCCCCTTTCGCAATACCCGCCCCTTACTGTCCTTTCTTGACTTTGCCATACGCATACTCCTTTCTATTTGGAAAGGAGAGAACCTGCGCCTTAATTGCGAGTCTTATACAATAAGTTGACTCCCTCTTTAATTGTTTCTGTTATAGTCTGTTGATGCTTTTTAGAATACTCCTTCAGCCTACTATGTTCCTCATCAGACATTCTTACTGTTACTATTCGATCTTTAATTATATCCGACTTCGGACGCCCCATCTTGCCCATAGGTAATTCCTCCCTTGCATCTATAAGCTATTATACTTTTTGTAATACGAAATGTCAAGAACTTTTTGTAATACGTTAATATAAAGCAGATTATAGAAACAACCGTCAAGCCGCAGCTTCCTCCTACTACTCATTTATTGTGCCGGAACTCTGAATGTTTCCAAATATCTTTCAAAAACTTCACAATCCACAATAACTGCTTTTCCTATTTTGCAAGTTGCTCCAGCTTCTTTTGCCCATTTTTCAAATGTAGATTGACATACCCCATAAAGTTCTGCTCCCTCTTTATATCTTACAAATCTCTTTTTTTCCCTTTGCTCTAAAGCCATATTTCCTTCCTTTCGTTATAGCACGCATTTTATCTGCTAATAAATGACCAAAATATCTTTTCTGCTCATTTATTAGCAGATAAAAATGCAATACAGGTGGCAGCTCATTACACTGCCCACATCGGTCTTGCACCGTCATTTTATTGACCGGATTGCAGACTGCTCCGCAATCCGGAAGTATCATTATTACAGATATGCTTCATCGCCCCATGTAACTGCTACATATTTTGCCCGATCTCACTCGCTCCTTACCTTTGCTTCAATGTACTGTTTCAACATTTCCTCACGTTCACCCCGTCATAAGACAGGGCAGGTACGTCATGGCGCATCTGCTTAGTGGCTCTGCATATCCTCACGTCCTGTATGCAATACAGTATTCAATTTTCAAGGTACACCGCTGATAATCAGCTATGGAAAAGGGCAGATAGCCGCCCCTTATACCGCTTCAAACGCCAGTATCTTCGTAATCAGCTTTGTTTCAAGCCTGCGACGCAGCGTTTCATCAACACAAAAATGCAGCCGCCCGCCCTCGTCATACATCTTCCGGGTGGACAGAGTAATTATGTATCCCTCATAATGCTTCAGAACTGTGTTGATTGCCATTACATCGCCTTCTGATGCTGCCTTTATGATATGGAAAGGCAGC
>CASJPF010000086.1 GCA_949383255.1 Lachnospiraceae bacterium
GCAGATGTAAGAGTTGGAAGTTGCAAATATTTGCTTAATCAGCAGACACTAAATATGATTGTTGATACTTTTTTGAATGGAAATTATACTATAGGTGGACTTGAAACTTATTTTCGCAAAACCGATGTTAAAACTTTAGGAGGCAATTATTTATCTACTACACAACTTTATAAAGTCTTAAAAAATCCCTATTATGCTCCTGCAGATAAATCCACATTAAACTATTTTAAAAATATTGGTTGTACTATCGGATGCGATGAGAGTAAATTTAACGGAGAATATGGTATTATTGTATATGGACGCACATCTGGTGGAAGAAAGAAAAAACATACACTAAATACTCCTGATAAGTGGATTATATCCGTCGGAATGCATCGGCCACTACTAACTTCTGATAAATGGATAGCTATACAATCTAAGTTTGGCAACAATATTATTAATAAAACTAGAAAGTATAAAATTGGCATATTGAAAGGTGTATTACGTTGCAAATGCGGTTATACAATGCGTACACAGCACAAAATAGATAAAACTTATAATAAAACATATGACAACTACTTTTGTCAAAATCGCAATCGCAGGGGAATAGAATATTGCGACTGCCATTTCGTACCAATAGCACAATTAGATCAGGCTGTATTAAATATTCTTAATAGCATTGCTTTAGATAAATCTATCATTGATAGTTACATTTATCAAGATACTGTATGTTATGTACGTTCTTCTGTAGATATAACAAAGGATATTACAAAATTAGAAACAAAAATAAAAAATGTTACTGCTGCACTAGAAAGTTCCGGTAGCTCTACTGCTGCTAAATACATAATAAAAGAAATCGAAAAGTTAGACAAAGAATTAACAGGTCTAAAATACGAACTAATGGAATCTGAAAACAATGAGCGAAAACACAATAAGATACTTGATGAAAAAGAAGATAAATACAAAACAGTTTGCTACATTACAGAAAATTTAGAATCGTTGGAATATGATGAACTAAATGACCTTATGAAAGCAATATTAAAAGAATGTATATGGGATGGTGAAACTCTTAAAATAAAACTATAACCTTTTTCTCTTCTTTTTATTTTGATACCTTCAGGGCGCGTTCTGTAAGAACATAATTTAGCAGTAAAGGACAATTTTTGCACAGCAAAACTTCTAATATCGTTCCGAATCGTAACGATTGTTTCAATATTGATACTTTTGAAAGGAAAAATGAAACAAAATTGATAAATTTAAGTTTTATGATAAGAGTATTAATATAGAAAGGAACACAAAACAAATGAACATTTTAACCACAAACAATTTGACTAAATATTATGGAACAGAGCCGTTGCTAGTAAAAGCACTTGATGGCATTTCTTTAGAAATTGAACAAGGGAGTTTCACAGCAATCGTAGGGACTTCTGGATCCGGCAAAAGTACATTGCTTCACATACTTGGCGGCTTGGATACCCCCACCAGTGGAAGCGTATGCGTAGATGGACAGGAATTAAGCGGCATGGGTAAAAACGAGCTTGCTATTTTTCGGAGAAGAAAGATTGGATTTGTCTTCCAAAATTATAATCTTATTCCCAATCTTACAGTCTATGACAACATTGTTTTTCCTGTAGAATTGGACGGAAGAAGCGTCGATGAAGAATATTTGACAGTTATCACAGGAACATTGAACATCGGAGATAAGCGAAATCGAAAACCAAAAGAACTGTCTGGCGGACAGCAGCAAAGAGTTGCGATTGCAAGAGCTCTGGCAGCAAAACCCGCAATTATTTTAGCAGACGAACCAACAGGAAATCTGGACAGTCATACAAGTCAAGAAGTCATTGGATTATTAAAAACAACAAGTGAAAAATTTCATCAGACGATTGTTATGATTACACACAATGATGAAATTGCACAATCAGCTGACCGTACAATCCGTATTGAAGACGGAAAAATTGTGGAAAGCAGGTGGTAAGTGTGCATCTGGATAAAAACAACAACAATACAATTATTTACCGTATTGCAAAAAGCAATCTAATAGCGAAAAAATGTCAAGCTTCTTTTCTATGTTGTCTATTTTGTCAGCAATTACGTTTGTATCCACGCTTTCGCTTTTTCTAATCGGAACACAGACAGCCGAAAAAAATATATTGGAAAGTATGCAGCATGTCATGTACACAAATGTCACAAAGGAACAAATACAGCGTATGGCTTCTGATGAAAGAATGGAGCGATGTGACTCTTACAAAGCACTGGAAAAGACATTTCAGATCCAGAATGTAAAATATCGCCTGTATTACCATGAAAACTACGCGGAAAGCATGAAAAAAAATATCTCTGTTGAAGGGAAAGAACCAGAAACTTATGATGAAATTCTCGTAGATCGGGCATTTATGCAGGCACTTGGTAGAGAGCCCATTCTCGGAGCAGGTATTGATCTGGATATTGGCGGAGAACCACAAAAGTTTACCGTTTGTGGTTATACAGATGGGAACAATTCCACCGCAACATATGCGATCAATGTATCAGAAGTATTTGCAGAACAAGGTCCGCTAATGAAAAATCTGCCCTATACTGCACTTGTAAGAATTCATGATATTATAGATGCCCCTGCATCTACCTTTGCGACAATAGCCTATCAAATAGCGATGGATTATGGGATTGAACGGTCAAATGTTTATCTAAATGGAAAATTTGAAGAATCTCTCCAGAAAGGAAACAGTGGAATTTATACTATCCTTTTTCTTTCTGTCATGCTTTTTGTCGCCAGCAGTATTGTGATATATAGTATTTTCTACCTCTCTGTTGCCTCTCGTATACAACAGATTGGACAATTACAGACTATTGGCATGACAGAGAAACAGATAAAACAGATGATACACAGGGAAGGATTACTATTGAGTGTGCTGGCAATTCCGGTTGGTTTGTTTCTAGGCGGAATTATATCCTATATTTTAATTCCAGACGGATGGACTTTTCAAAATTTTGGCATCACAGCGCTAATCATCAGCGTCTTAGGGATTCTCGTTGTACAGCTTTCCGTAAGAAAACCTGCCTCGATCGCATCAAAAGTTTCACCGATAGAAGCGTCAAAAAATGTTGGTACAGCTACCAAGCAAAAGTTTCAGGGTGGGCATAAAATCTTAACGCCGTATGTGTTAGCCCGGATAGAAAGTATAAATAATTGCAAAAAATGGTGGTTTACAACGGTTTCACTTGCACTTGGCGGTATCATTTTTATGATCGGTGCTACTTGGATTGCATCATGGGATGCGGAACGATATATAAGAATGGGGCAATTTGAAAATAGTGAATATTATATTTCTTATCTGTATGACCATAGCGCACCAAAACCTTACGGAGTAACAGAATTTCAGTTGACAGGCCATCTTGGCAACGTGTTGGAAAACAGCATACGAAAGATACCAAATGTAAAAGATGTATATATCGAAAAGATGGTGTTTGGAAATATAGAATACAAAGGAACAACATTTTTACAGGGGTTTTATCTGCTTAGCGCAGAGGATACCACATATTATCAACTTCCCGCCAAAGGAAATAACAGTTATGACTATATGGTAGAACATGATGCCATCTTAATCACAGAAAGTACTTTCAGCGAAAAAATAAATGGAATAACCTTTGACACAGGAGATAAAATAACATTTCGTTATTTTGATGGGGAAGAACATACCGTGGAATTGGAAATAGCCGCCGTATCAACGGAAAGTGTAAACTCCTATGTTACAACGAATTTCTGTATAGCAGACAAAACCGCGGAAAAATTGTGGAATGCGATGAATACAGCGCTCTCTTTCAGTATATCTGTTGAAGATTATGAAAAAAGCGGAGAACAGGTAGAAACTGCATTGCGAACGCTACTTGATGATTATGCAGATTTATCGCTTGCAACATTGCGTGAAACTAAAATCGAAATGTCTGGACAAATGAGTGAATACACAATACAGATATACGGAATTTCCATCTTTGTTATTTTATTCAGTATCTTTAATCTGATCAATACAGTAGTAAGTGATATTGTAAATCGCAAGAAAGAATTATCAATGTTGGAATCGATTGGCATGGAAGAACGACAAGTGCGCAATATGTTGTTATGGGAAAGCTTTTTTCTTGCATTGCCGAATATACTAATCACTTTAACTTTGGGTACAATCGCGGGATTTACCTTTATCTCATGGATGCAGAAATCAGCAAGCTATCTAGAATATCACTTTCCGATTATTGCTGTTGTCCTCTATATAATTGGTATGACAAGTATTCCTATGTTGATCTCTTTGGCTTGTCTGAAGAGCCAAACTAAAATTTCTTTAGTGGAGAGAATCCGAAACGAAGATTAAATAAATGCGAATGGTCTGACGGCGGTTTTGAAACAATAATCAAAACCGTCGTTTTCCGATTTGGGATTATCAGGTAAAATTAGTTATTACTGTGCCAAAGTTCTTTTGTATAAATAAAACATGCTTCCATAGGACTTTTGCCTATCCAATCCCATTTGTAGCTGCAAACTCATTAAGAACAAGACGCCTAGACGATTCATTTACCAGATAGGTAGAAGTGAAGAACAGTCCCTAGACGCGGAAAAACAGATTTCTGACAGCCCTGTGTCTGTGTCCAACAATACAATTCTGAGAGTGACTTACAGTTTTGTACTCCCCTCCGCCTCAGTTTTTGCAAAATATCTAGTAAAGAATTTTTGTAAAAGAAATGTCGGCGTTTGATACTACTTTTTTATAAAAGTTCCAACTGCCAACCTTATATCCGCCACGTAGGACGGATATAATTTCACTCACTATGTTACACAAAAGGCTGTGGCATTTTTATCTGCCACAGCCTAAAGAAGTTCTCTTTATCCGTTTTAATTTCTGTAATCTAATCCTTTCTCGCCTCTCCTCTTTATGGTGTAAATATTTACGCAAAAACAACACCTAAGATTTTCCTAAGTTCTGTGTAATATCAGAATGGAAAAATGAATTTGGCATTGCTAAAAGATATGGTTATAAGAATGTGCAGGAGTTTTACCGTACTTACCACCAATCCCATAGTGCCTATGCAGCTTATAGGGAACAGGTTGCTGAAGGGGAAAAACTTTCGGAACAGACAGCCAAAAGCAGGATAAAAAAAGCATACTTGAACGCTTAAAGAATCCACAAAAGAGAACAACAGACTAGCAACAGCAAAGAGCGGTTAAGAGCAAGGACCGAGGGGCGAGATAAACCTTCGGTCTTTACCATATGATAAATACTAAAGAATGTGGTATATTTGATATCAAAATACCTTGTTAGAGTTTGAAAACAATTAATGTTGAATGAGTTGATATACGTGTAGAGAGTGGACAGTCTGAGGACTCTACTTTATTAAAATTCGCATCTTGACAAAATAAGTTCTATATAGTACTATTAATATTAAGAAAGGAGACGTCCTTTCTAATACTGTACAGTAAAACTACCGCTTCTATCCTTGCGAAGCGGTGAGCAAGGAAAGGTGTGATAAGCCTGGAAACACAAACAGGTTTTTTGATTTCCCATATTAAACAGGTTCAAGGGAGAGTCTTTGAACGGCTTTTGCAGACATGCGGCATAGAGGAGTTTAATGGACCACAAGGGCATATTCTTTATGTGTTATGGAAAAGTGAAGGCATTCCTATTGTGGAGCTTGCACAAAAAACGGGATTGGCAAAAAATACACTTACTGTAATGCTTTGCAGAATGGAAGAAAATGGTTTAATCTGTCGAGAAGTTTCAGCTTCTGATCGACGCCAAAGCCTGATTAGCCTGACCCCCAAAGCCCGTGCATTGGAGAAACGTTATAATCAAGTCTCCCAGCAAATGAATAGCTTGTTTTTTAAGGATTTTGAAAATGCGGAAATCAAGGAATTAGAACAGTATCTTGACCGTATCGTTTCCAACTTGGAGCGGGCGGAGCAAGTATTAAAAAAAGGAAAGGATGTACACGATGGCAAAGGTGAAAACTAAAATTTATAACGATTACTGTCCGCAGGCGTTATTTCTTTATGGCACAAAACAGGAAGACGGGCAGCCCCATTTTGGTCTTTTCTGTTGGTTTGGATATTGTCATTCCTCAGAGGGGCTCGGAGTAATGGCCTGTATAGGTGAGGAAAAACAGACCAAGGATTTGATACGCAAAAATGGTGTGTTCTCAGCTAATCTCGTATCTGAACAGCTACTGCCTTTGGCAGATTATTATGGTTGTACCTGTGGCAGAACCACACCTGATAAGATGAAGTGTCTGCCTACTGTAGAATGGGGACAAGTGC
Source organism: Lachnospiraceae bacterium (assembly GCA_949383255.1). Classification (GTDB taxonomy): domain Bacteria; phylum Bacillota; class Clostridia; order Lachnospirales; family Lachnospiraceae; genus COE1. The sequence goes on from CASJPF010000086.1 coordinate 6,278, forward strand.
TGGATGTGCCAACCATTGTAGAAAGCCCTGTCAGTTTTGAACTGGAAGTGAAGAAATCAATCTCTATGGGAGACGGATCAGATATCTTTCTCTGTTTAATCCGTAATGTAACTCAGGATGAACAACTGCTGGATACAACGGTTCCCTTTACAGAAAGATTGATGCAGGCTGCTCCGGTATTGTCTCCGGGCGAAGAAACATATTCTTCCATTGATGGAAGGTATCTCGGAAAATGGGGAGAACCTATGAAAAATATGGCTAATACCAAAGAATAGCTGTATAATACAAAAGCATTTTGGAAGAACAGACTACAAAGGTCTTGGAATGATTTAATTCCCCCGAATTCGGGGGGATTAAAATTACCACAGTTCAAGACTATCCCCCTGCATCAACCCACATCTGTAAATTACCATCTAACCTGTATGAGAAGCAGAGCGATTTGAAAGGGCAGAAATGGGAGATTGAGAAATTGTTGGAGCGATAAGAAATGTGGGGCGTGAGGGATGCTATGCTCCATATTTTTGCGGTAAATAGAGAATGGAAGTGGTATATCAAATAGGTAACTTGCTAAATTAGATAAATCTTTCATTTTACAGATTGAAGCCAAGAATGTTGCGAAAGGAGAAATATATGAATTTGTTAAAACATGGCGATACCATTGGGATTATATCACCAAGTTGGATAGCAAATCAAAATGATTATGAAAAGTACGCAAAAGGCATTGAAAGATTGGGATTTCACGTCAAATTCGGCAAAAATATTTATAAAGACACTTATAAATATACTGCAAGTGTAGCAGAGCGTGTTGATGATTTGAACGAGATGATATATGACGAAAATGTAAGGATGGTATTCTTTGGTGGGGGTTATGGAAGTGTAGATTTACTTCCGTATATTGATTATAATAGAATAAAAGAAACTCCGAAGCTTTTTTTGAGTTATAGTGATGGAACATCTATACTTAATGCTATATATGCTAATACCGGCATAACGACATACTATGGGCAGACTCCAGGATTATTTGATAATATCAACGAATACGACAAAAAACAATTTGTTTCGCATTTGATTGATGGAACTGTAACAGATTATATTAGTAATAGTGATTTGTATACTATAACAGGGGGATGTTGCGAAGGAAGCCTTGTTGGCGGATATTTACTTAATTTTGTTTTGACTTTAGGAAACAGATTTTTTCCCTATCCAGCAGATAGGAATTATATATTATTTATTGAAGAATTGGATAAATTTCAATCCGTTCAAGATGTCAGCATGTTCTTAACTTGTATTGGACAAAGCCGGTTGATGGAACAAGTAACAGGTTTGTTATTTGGACACTATTCAGATGATATTTCTCCACTGTTGTTTGAAGTACTGGAGCGGTTTGGTAAAAAATATAGCATTCCTGTGGCTTATTGTGACGATTTTGGTCATGGTTCCAATCATGCAATTTTTCCTATTGGTAGAGGGGCGGTTTTAGACACAAAAAATAAAACACTATTATTTCAATAGAGTATAATTTATATGCGAATAGAATGTTTGCTTAATTTTTCCTTAGTTATAAGAGACATGGTGCGATTTGTTATAATACATGCGTAACAACATTTCAACAACAGAAAATCAGCAAGCCATAATAATTGATGTAATTGAAGTAAAAATGGGTGTGTATTTTCACAAAGCTTAAATAAATACAGTTAATAACAAAGAACACGCCGAGTGCTAATCGGGCATATTCAAGCAGTTCATCTATTGCAAGCGAATTTAAAGCACATTCCGAGCAGGGAGTGATTTTTAATCTGTCCTCTGCCTTGTTACAGTCAATCTGAAGAAAATACCCATCAAAAGTGGTTACATCCACGCTATTGTGATATATTATATTCTGCATATATGAATTTCATATCTTATCTGTCCTTTCTTTACTAATTGATTTTTCGGAGAAATATAAGAAAGCATTTCAATCAATTCTTCCTGCCCTGTTCATTTCATGTTATAATTTGTTACAGGTTTTTCTTTCCCTTATTTTTGCCCTTATGAGGGTTCGTAACATGAGGGAAAAAGGATATAACACAAGGGAAAATCTAAGGGTAAACTCACTCGCTATAAATTTAGCATTTTCAAGGGTTTGCGAGCTTTTTGAAGATAAGATATAACAGTTAATAAATGCTATAAAAAGTGTCTTATCAGAATTCTGATTTTGTTGTTGGCTTTATTATACACCTTTCACACAAAAATCAAATATGTCTCTTAAATTTTCTATTCATCAAATTAGAACTGGAACAGAGCAGAGATAAGCCGCTGTTTTATGCTGTCCTTGGTGTCTTTATGCCCGTTTTCAAGAGCGACAAGCCGGATTTTCTGCTGTAATGCTGTAAAACCTCGTCCACGGCTTCCGCCCCTCCGCTAGTCGCTCTGATAATGATCTCATAAGATACAAGGTTAGGTTTCCCATGTGAAAACACCTCCATTTCTTTTTGTAACATCTGCAAGATACTGTGTATGTGATGCCCTGCCGTACTCCGGCGGCTTCCGTATATTTCCCCGATTTCCTGTTATCTATCGTTCAAAAAATAAAGGTAAATGATTTCTCTCTTTTTCTCCATCAGAGATAACAGGGCGTCGGCAAGATTCTCATTTATGAGAATGATTGTCTGACCGCATATCGTAATACGGTATTCCTTGCAGGCGTCTGCGAAATATTCATCGGACGTACTGAATGGGTAAAATTTTTCTTCTGTGAGATATTCTCAAAGGATATTTCCTTTTGCTGCCATCTGCTCTGTTCTCCATGCGTTGATAGTCGCATAACGTATAACAACTTTACAGAAACCGTTGAAAGTATACATGATGTGTTCCTTGTATGCTTCTGTGCAATTCATAGAAAATTCCCCCATTCTCCCACATGGGACGTTGCATGGTCTTTTACATAAAAGAACCGATAACCGCATTTTTACTTCTGCGTGTTATCGGCTCTGCATCTGTGCGTCTGGCTCTTTGATAACTGAAATATTAAATTGTGTTACACTGATTAAAATTTCCTGCTTACATTTGGGACAGAACAGCGGAAAATTCCGAAGTTCTGTGTCTAACCGCATTTTAATGCGCGTCTTACTGCCGCAAACAGGGCATAATAACCATTTGAATTGCTCGTTCCCGTTATGATTCATGCGTTTTATTCTTGCTTTCTTTTCGCAGTACAACGCTGCTAATAACACTGATGCCGCCCAATAACGCACAAGATTTTGACGGAAAAGCGATTCCTGCCACCATCAAGCCAGCACCGACAATAAGGTTACATACTGCAGCCATTTTTAATGCTTTCTTTTTCGGGTTGGGAAGCTCTACGAAAATTCCCAATGTGTTATTCAATTTTTCGCAAGCATGATTTACTTCTTTAATCATTTTGCCCTCCTAAAATAATAACTGTATGCCGTGATTTACAATAAGCAACACGCCAATGCCTATGACAATCCATAGGGCTGTGGCTTTCTTTTCTTTCCCTTTTTTCTTGTTCTGAAACAGAAAAAGCAATCCCACACTCACCAGGCAAATTCCAACAATCAATGATACGATTGAAATAGTCTGCATGATTTCCGCACTTGGAACGGGTACAAAATCGGGAATTGGAAAATTCATGTTATCGCCCCCTTTCTTTTAATTGCTCAAATCTGATAAAATCATTTTCCTCATTGCGATTGCTGAAAAAATAACTCCTATGATACCAAAAATAATTGCCGCAACGGGAATTGACAAAAGTCCTGCACTGCTTCCCTGTGAATTTGATGCTATAGCAACAATGATGATAGAGGAAACAACGGTTGTAATCGTTGATTTCTTTATCATTCCAACATACAGTGGGAGAAGCCCCAACAGAATAGCGGATATTGTGGTAACTGTCTGCGCCAATATGTTTCCAAAACTGAATATAACAAAATCAAAACATTTTCCCGCAAGAAAGATACTGGCGTATTGGAAGATATTTGACAGCACATGGAACGAAAAGCTAATACCACATATCAAAAAGAGTTTTGCCATAATCAGTTTTGTGCGGCTGACCGGGTAAGTGAAAAGCAAACCGATTGTCTTATTTCTGTATTCTTCAATCACAAATACGGAAATCAGTACCGCTTCCCATACAATTAGAGTAGCCTTTACAAGCATTGCCGCTAATGTAACCGTATCTAACTGGATTGGGGCAAATCCCGGAAGCGTAGATATATTGGCGCTTGCAGTCAAAAGACTGGACGTAAAAACACTCAACAGGAAAATAATAAAATTAGCGGCTAACAATCCGGCAATATGCAGTTTTAACGGTACCTTTTTAATTTCCATGCGAATGAGATTCCACATTTTTTCCACCCCCCAATAAATCCAAATAGTAAGTTTCAAGGTCTATGCCTTTCGCTGTAAGTTCTTTCATTGATATTTCCGCAAGCATAGCTCCATGGTCAATAATTCCAATTGTATTGGCAATTTTAGATAACTCGCCAAGGATATGGCTGGATATTAAAATGCTTGTGTGGAATTCATGGTTGATTCGCAGCAATAGCTCCCGCACTTCGATAATCCCTTGTGGATCTAAACCGTTTATAGGTTCGTCTAAAATAAGCAAATCCGGTTTTGTAAGCATTGCCCTTGCAAGCGCAAGCCGTTGTTTCATTCCCAAAGAAAATTTTCCTACGGCTTTATTTCCTGTTTCTGCAATCCCTAACAGTGACAGTGTTTCCATGATATTTTCATAGCCTGCACCCATATACCGGCAATGAAGTTCCATGTTTTCGTATGCGCTTAAATAGCTATAAAAAACAGGGCTTTCAATAATGCTGCCGATGCGGGAGAAAACGGGATTATTTGTTTTGTTGATAGTTTCACCTAATAAACATACCATGCCTGTATCGGGAAAAATAATATGGTACAATGTTTTCATCAGCGAAGTTTTCCCCGCACCATTTGCACCCAAAAATCCATATATTTCCCCTTGCTTTACACTCATGCAAATATCATTCAATATGGGATTGCCTTCAATGGATTTTGATAAATGCCGGACTTCAACCGCATTTGTCATTCCCTTGCCTCCTTTTCGGGGCACAACCGCCTTTTGAATATCAAAGTTGTTTTCTGGGCAATTCCAATAAGGGAATATTGGGAGCTGCCTATACACGGATAGGAAAAACAAATAACCAGTTCCCAGCCGTCTTTACCATAATGGTTCAGTTTATCAGACAATGCTTTTTCAGAATGTTCTGTTTCCTTGCTGTCGATTGATATCGTTTTGTACTCAAATTCTGTCATAAAAATCTCCTTTACTCAAAAATATCTGCCACAAGGCTATCCACCATGAAATCAAAAACAGCGAAATAATCACAAGTGACGGAAAGTGTTTCTTTTGCATTGATTGTTGACAGCAACGCACTTAAAATTCCATACGCTTGTGCTTCCTCCATTTTCAGACTGAGGTTTGTGGCATAGATAACTTGTCTAAAAAAATCGAAACTGTCAAACTTGATTTTCTTGATCGTTTCTTCGGGCAGCTTTGTTACAAAAGACTGAAAATCCGGCGTATTGACATTGTAGAGGAACG
>CASJPF010000087.1 GCA_949383255.1 Lachnospiraceae bacterium
GTAGAGCACTTGACTTTTAATCAAGTTGTCCGGGGTTCGAGTCCCCGATGCCTCATTAGAAAATGATAGCGGAAAACTGTGATTTTACTAGGTTTTCCGCTATTTTCGTTTCTGTGCAAGATTCAATAGTAATTGTGTTTAATTTGGTGTAAATGACTCATTTTTGACTCATCTATCAATCAAATGACTCATTTTTGACTCACAAAACCATTGCTGCTGATATGGTTTCTGCAGGCTTTTCTTTTCCTAAAATTTCATGATTATATACTTCGACAACCATCTTGGGAGTATCTCCAAGAAGCTCCGCAATCTTATTAATCGAGAGTGATGGTATCTGATAACAGAGTGTAGCACAATAGTTGTGGCGAAAGATATGTGGTGTTAGGTTTGTGATGGGCACGTTTGATACTTTTTGCATTTTTCTGATGATACGTGCCCACATTTTATCAAGCGAAGATTTTGTGATATAACTGCCATCAATCATATGGAAAAGGTTTGTGCATTTTAGTTCTTTAAGGTAATCTACAATAACAGGATAAATTGACTCGGGGATAGGTACAGTTCGGTGTGTTCCGTTCTTGGTGTCTTTTATGTAGGGAGTGTTCACATCGAATGCTATAGCCTTATTTACGGAGATTTCTTTTCTATCAAGGGAAATATCGAACCTAGTTAAAGAAATGGCCTCTCCGCGCCTTAGACCGCATCCAAACAGTATATAGACAAATGCTTTCTCCATAGGTGAGAAATCGGCTAATGGTATGGCTGCTTTTTCATGGACTGTCAGAGGGCGTTTTTCGGGCGATTTGTATTTTATCTTTACACTGTCCTCAAATATCTCGTCAAGGGCAGCAGGAGCTATCAGGCGGTCACGCACAGCGCTCTTGATGATCTGCTTAAATGTCATGGCTGCCTGTTGCCTGGTGCGGGTACCTTCAATATTGTTGATGGTAAATACATAGACTGCTCTGTTGACGTCTCCAATCTGGCAAGTAATGTCGCGGAAGTGCTTTTCGATAATATTCTCATACATTTTTTGGGTATTGAGTGAGGTATCAGCCTTGTAAAGTTTAAGCCATTCCCGTGCGTAATCAATAAATAGCGAATCTGAATCCCGAACAAATTTACGGGCACTTACCTTTGCATTAAAATTCGTTACCATTGTTTCAAGTTCCCGGCTGCTCTTATTGGTTCTCAGGTTTACAAGATGTTTTTTGCCGTCTTTGGTATAGGTGCCGTCCCATACCTTTGTTTGGAAGTACCCGTTTTTCTGTCGGGTGTATTTTGCTTTTGCCATATGTCCACTCCTATTTTTATCATACACTATTTATGAGAAAAGGTCTTTCTTGTTTTGTACTATCTACATATAGCATAAAATGTTTCATTAACTATGTCCCAGAAAGGCTGAAATAGCTGCTGAGTTAGTTCTCCTTGTGGATCCGTCTGACGCGGCCAACGGCTATCAACTTGCGGAATCATAGTCGTATGGAACATCGGGGCAGTTTCTTGTGGTAAGAGTATCGTATAGCCGTTTTCATCCTGAATCTCATTGGGTCTATCTGTGTATTTTGTATAGAATGGTATCTCGCCTCTATGAAGTGCTTCATAAGTGCCGGGAGCTTTTAGGATTGTTGTGACGGTAAGAGGTGTCATTATAAAATTAGGCAGACACATTTCATTCCGCGGAAGTGAGGGATCATAAGGAACAGGCTGATCAATATAATCCTGCCATTCTTGGTAACTCATGTTTTCTGCATAAGTTATCTGCTCATAAAAATACCTCGTTGGGAAAGGTACAAAACGTACCTGCATAGCTCTTAAATCTGAACTTTGATTAAGTATTGGCCTGACATTATCATCTATAATACAGTAAGTAGCGGCTTTGTTATAAATTGCACGAAATGATTCCTCCATTTCTCCTTTTAGAGAAATGAAATCTTCATTTGTCAGCTTGCTCATGTTGACTTTTCCGGTGAAGGCGTAATTTGACAACAACTGTTTCCATCCTTGCAGTACAGTATCTCCATACACCCCAGTTACTACTTCCATATCTATTAGCTGAAGTGAATTATTATGAAGGATAAAATTTTCTTGATGAATATCTGCCAGCCCGAAGAGATAAGAGAAAGCCATATTAGCAGCAATACTTCTAAAAATCTGGAAGATTTGTTCTTTTCCCTGCCCATCAGGAGGCGTGACTGTGGAGTCGATAAATTCCATATATCCATATTTATCTTGGGTATCATTATCTGTTAAAGGCAGAATATTGTATTGAGGTATTTGCTGTCCGCCTTGTACGCTTAGTTGGCTTGCGGCACTGTCGCCTTGTCTGAAAAGAGCTGCATCCATTTCCAGGCTATTGGGTTTGTATACAATCCGTTTTCCATCATTAAATGTAACAAAAAGAGGGGTCTGTCCCATTTTGTGCGAATCTCCTCCAGAAAGTTCTATTTGTATAATTCGGGTTGCATCCTCAGTAATCAGATTATTTTGTTTTATTATATTCAAATCGCGTTTGATGCGGGGGATTGCTGTCATAATAATTTGCCAGAAAGTTTGTTCAAAGATAGCAGGGGGAATTGGGATTCCACTGTTCGAACGTATAATTATATGATTGCTTATGGCGTCCCATCCTTTCAGTGTGATTCCGGCCTCCGACAAACGGGCTTCCAGCTTTTTATAAGCAGACTGAATCGCATCATAATTGTCGTCAGGCGATGATAAGCGTTTCCAATATCTATCCGGAAGATTCTTTACACAGCCTTCATGAAAGTCATATTTGGCGTAAACCATCGGCTGCTTGTCTTTTTCTCGAATATATTTTCTTTCTAGGTCAATGATAAAAGGCTCATAAGCCGGAATCATTATTTTGCTGTTTCGTTCCTCCACACCGTCAAAGCCCATTTGGTGCAGACATATTCTCTTGAGAGCCCTAGCACCTTCCTTTTTCAATTGTATTGGTTGTTTTGGATTAGCAGAAGCGGACTTTTTTTGGCTTTTTTCTTTTTGCATATACATAGCATATCCGTACCTCCTTCGTAAATAGTGTATTATTGAATTTATTGTAATTATACAATATAGGTCAGAAAAATAATAGTACTTGTAAGAAAATGACGAATTATTTAGCAATATGCAAGAAACTATAAAAAAATGACGGTTCTTTTTTTGTAGGTATCTAACGAAATTTATCTGAAACATAAGATATGAAAACGTGAGGGTAGATTTTATGATTCGTAGTGTGATAGCATTAATACATAAGGAACATAAACAGCAAGTATGAGAGGAGTGGATCTATGAAGTATGAAGGAGAGGAACTTATTGAAGAACTCATGAAGATAGTTAGGCAGATAAAGAATATCCGAAGTATCCGAATGCTTTATGGCTTCGCCAAGGCTTTGCGAGAAAGAGAACTGATATAAGAAGATGATAATATAAAAATAACTGCCAACAAGCAGTTATTTTTATGTAATTCATATTTAAAAGTTTTTATAAAGTTGCAATTAATTTTAAATCATTGCGTGGACCTTTTGATAAGTATATTTGATAATGATCCGGCATCTCGTAAATTCCCCATCTGGTCCATAAATATTCTTTGGCAGGATCAAGAGTAATATCCTTCGCCGATGGGACAGAAGGAAGTGAGGGAGGAACAGGCGCAGGTACTGGTACCGGAGTGGAAGTGGGAGTAATAACGTTAGCAGTTATCTGTGCGTCATCAATCACAGCATCTTGTCTCACCAGTTCGTCTAAACCTAATTGGCGTCGCATCATTTGGGATTCACGGTATTGTTCCGCATTGGGAATTTTAGTAAATTCAACTGTTTTATCAAAATTCTTTTTGACGACTTCCTCGATTTCTTCAAGAGTCACATGGAAGAACTCTCTTCTCGTGTTGACCATATTGACTTTTTTGTTATCAAATGCTCTATGGAGGGCAGCTTCCAGAGCAGGTGCATCATCACTAAATATCATTGCATGAACATCAAATGCAAAAGGAACAGATGCATCTCCAAGTTCATCTACGCGATCCATAGGTTCAAGTCTTCGTGTCATTCCAATTTTATATACGTTTTCGCCAAAAGAACCAATATTTGAAATAACATATACATATCCAGCGCGCTGGTTCGCCTCTCTATAATCAATTTGTTTTATTTCCTCTTCAATATTGTCGAGTTGCTGTTGCATTTCTAAGCGCCGTTCTTCCAAAATGGTGCGTTCCACTTCATTTGCAGACTGAATTTGGATTTCAAGGCGGTGGAGTGCATTTCTGTAATGTATTCTCTCTTTTTCACTAGATTTCCGCGCCTCTTCAATTTCTTTTTGCAGTTTTTGGGCTTCTTTCCGTTCTTCACGAATACGTTTCTGCTCTTCCTTTTCTTCTTGCTTTTTCATTGCATATTCATAACAGAGGTTCATTTCTTGCAATTTTAAATCTAGGTAGGATGGCATAATGGAAATCTGCATTTTAGCATTTAATTTATTTAAGTCTTCACATGACTTAATGATTCTTTTTCGGATAGATTCAACATTGTTGAATTTTACTTTGTCAATAATGGCTTCACACTCATTGTTGAAAGCACGCAGTATTTGTTTTACGTTGTCCTCCACGAGCTTTTTGCCTTGTGCTAGGCTGTTATTATAGGTGAAGTTTGTAGGAAAGTTTGCTGCTTTATTGTTTTTTATCATGTTTTTTTGTTGTTCGCGTACAACTTCCAGCTTGTCTTTGTACATTTCAGAGTTCATCAAATTATAAACTGGAGTGTATAGACCGAAATCTTGATATAACATTTCGTCGTCTAAAAAAATAATGTTTTCTTTTTTCTTTTCAATTTCTTCGTTTAATGAAAAGATTTCCTGTACCAATTTTTGGCGTTTTTCTTTGCTTTCTTCAATTTCTGCCTGAATGGATTGTTTCTCAGTGGTAAGCCTTTGAATTTCAGCATTAATTGAGACTGCGGTTTGCATTTCTGGGGTGAGGAGCGAGTTTAAGTATTGGTTCTCAGAGGTAAGCCGTTCGATGTCATTTTTAAATTGTCTTGTCTTAAATACATCAGTTATTGCCATGTGTTTTCTCCTATTGTGTTTTAGTTTCATTTATAATCTATATAATAGAACTGTCCCATACTGTAAGATCAACTTTCGCTTTTAAGTTCATAGGTGTACGAACCATCATCTTGTAATAAAATATAGCCTATCACTTCATCAAGCATTCCATTATCATTAACAATACCATATTGAATGATCGTTATATCGGAATTTGGGAAAAAGATGGCTTTTTTAGAGTCAGTAGCAATAATAGAAAAGTAGTTTCCTTTATAGTCTTTGACAGTTGTATTGGCAAATTCTTGAAACTGATCAAGTGTGAGTGAGGTCATCTCATCGTTGGTCACTTCTATGTAGGCTCTTTCGCCAATAATAGCATCACCTAATCCGTTCATGACATTAGCAGTTTGGATTTGTTTATTAAGAAGTATATTGGTACTTTTGGTATCAATATTATTCATAGTAGCAGTAGTTTGAGTCTGCTCATTGGGAACGGTGTTTTTAGTTTTGAGCGAACTATTGAGTAGTAAGATAAACCAAAATACAGCGATACAGGTAATAATTCCTTTAAATTTTGTGGAGGATTTTTTATTAAAAGCCCACATAAGGAGAATGCCTGCAGGAGGGAACAAAAACATACAAAGGCAGATAAACCAGGCTTTTTGATAAAATTTTGGGTTATTTGGCGGTGAAGAGTTTCCAATATTAATGGTATTCATATAAAATATTTCCTTTCAGTTTTTATTTGATAAAATTTGGTAATATGATAACACATTTTTACAAAAAAACATATAGATGGTGAGTAAAAAATGGAAAATTTTGTAATTTTATCTGACGAGTAGTAGTTTTAAAGAAAAAGCGGTCTTGTTCACTGCTTAGAATGTTTTGTTATGAGTACAAATAATGTGCATAGTAAAAGCAGCCACAAACCTCTTGTAAGGATAATGGTTGCTTTTATATGAAAGTGACTAAACACTGCCTTTTATAAATCTTGGTATGCGGTTTACTTATCAAGTCATTTGATAGATTTGGTTCGTCTGTTGTCAGTGATATTAAGTTCAGAACAGATTTTAATCTGTAATAAATAGTAAAAATGCATTTACGATATGATAGAAACAGCCAATTTATAACAATTTGTGTCCCGACTAGCAGAATAACCATACTCAATATTATTATCTTTGATAAATCCATAAAAAACATTACCATTTGCGCTATATCTTTTGAAAGAATTCATGAATTTATCATCATTAAGATAGTTGGAAGAAAGAGTTTTATAGTGTTCAAATTTTTCAAAGTTCCATTTTCCCTTTATATCTTTTTCAACACATAATAGATAAAAGGCAAATTTTTCTTCTAATGTGAATTTATACCACATACAACTATATAAAGATTTTTCTCCTATATAATATGAAAATTTCACTTTTTGAGCAGTTGCAAAGTTTATTAATTTTTTATCGGCATTTCGTTCATCTTCCATGTATTTAGAAATAAGGAAAGACATGTCAGCCTTGCTTATTTTATTGGGAATTTGATTATGGTGTTCTCGCATAGTTGAAAGTTGGGCTTCAGTCGGTGGCTCGAATGGTACACGATGGATAGTTATGGTATCTTGAATATATCCAGTAGAAACCAATTCCTCAATTGCTTCCTGTTCTGAAAAGGATTCAATATGTATTTTCCGTTTTCTATTAGTAGGTCTATATATCCCTTCTCCGTCGAACAGCATATAGTTCATGTTATCGTTAAATGGCATATATTGGGCTGGTTCTTGGAAAGCGTTATTATCATTTAAAGATGCTGATAATGAAGTTATAGATCCAGTATTTGAAATACGCAGGTTACACTGATTCGCTAAATAATACATATGTTTACAAGGAAGTTTTTGTTTCTTGAAATCTGGGCATGTGCAGGAACGAAGCGTAGTGCGATAGCGAGTTTTAGATGTTTGGCTGGCAAATTTGCCGCATCTTGCTGTAGTATTAATTTTTATGGGAATAAGCTCATTAGTGACTAAAGCTTTTTTTATTCGTTCTTTTTGCTTTTGGGAAGAGTGACACTCGTTCCAGTTTTTCCATAATTCTTCAGAAGATTTTTTTGAGTAAAGATATTCGGGGATACATAACAGAATACAAAATATAACAATAAAAAGCATACATCCAATAAAGTAAAAAAAACTGCCACTTTTGATAGCTGATGGGATAGAAGAAACAAAAAATACAATAAGAAACAAGGAAATGATAAATCGCTTCGTTGTTATATATAGGTAACCATGTTCTTTAATATATTTCATATAATGCTCCGTATTTTATAAAAATTCATGTGCTTTATTATTCCACTGAGTCAGCTTTCAGTTCATTATTTATGGCGCATAATTTGTCTATATAACTCCAGAATAACTTTTTGTCTTCTGGGGAAAATCTGCCATAATTCATAATTAGTTGTTTTGCGCGGCTGTCAGTGATACCAAGATCGGCGCAGATCATACCATATTCAACATCTTCATCAATTTCAGGTTTTTTGGGTTCAATGCCATCTCGTAACCATTCTTCATTATAACCAAATTCACGACAGATAGATTTAATCATTTGGTCGGTTACACCATTAATGCCATGTTCTATTGAGCTGATTGCCGTTTTACCAACACCTAGTTTTTCACCAAATTTTTCGAGAGTAAGTTTTTCTGTTTTTCGTATTTCTCTAACTCGTTCGTTTACTGTCACTTCTTCACCCCCATAAATAAAGAATAACATTAGAAAATTTGCATGTCAACAAAAAGTCCATACAATGAACAAAAAGATATTGACAATATAAATTATATGGACTACAATGTCCATATAAAGGATAAAAAGAAGATAGAAAGAATATCAGATAAGAAACGAATGCCTCAAAAGGTACTTTTTGGAAAATTTTTTTCTTGCCCGCAATGTGGAAAGGCACTTGCAGGGGAAATGGAAAGTTATTTTACTTGTCCTAACTGCAAAAAAGCATTATGCATGGAAAGACAACTTAAAAGTTTTACTCCCTTTTCGGAATTGTGTACCCAGTGAATAAGAGCCTATAAATATGCAGAAAGAAGGGGATTATTCCCCTTTTTCTTGCTCATCTTTTAAGGCATTTTGCTCTTTTAGGGCTTGAAGTCCTAATCTAATTAACTCCAAGGTTGCCTGTGAACGGCTATTGTAGCGGTTGCCAAAACGGAAATCATCAATTTCTTTGAGCATTTCATCATCAACAGTTATGCAATATCTTGGTTTTTCTGTTGGCATCTTCATCACCTCGGTGTTTATTATACATCAGTGTATCACTGATGTAAAGAAGAACTTTATAAAATTTATCCTTGACAAGTGTATCGGTGATACACTATAATACAAACAAATGAAGTGTATCACCGATACACTAAGGAGGTGAAAATATGGCAAAAGGAATGGAACGACTAATGGTATCTATCCCTGCAGAAGTCAAAAGTGAGATTGATACTGTAAAACAGCGAGAGTTTTATGATAAACCATACGCTGAATTATACAGACATATTATTCGCTTAGGGCTGACCAAAATGAGGGAAACGACAGACAACCAACGCAATCCGACAAAGCAACTTGTATAAATATACACGGAAAGAGAGGTCAATATACAGTGGGAATATTTTTCCGAAAAAAAAGAAAAAGACCGCTTCTGGCAGGAAACAGTCTTCTTCTGTTATTACATTGAAACCAGGGACGTTAATCGTTCTCAATTTGCGACAATAATAGCGCAATTTCTTTGACTGATTGTACAGCTTCTTCGGCAGTTGGCACTTTAACGGCCTTGCCTGCGTAATTTGGGTTTGAGATTACTGTAGCAGATGCCTGCAGTATAAGGGAGTAGACAGGAAAATGCAACGATAGTAGGTTAAGTAACAAATAAACAAAGAGTGTAGTGGGAGGACAGGAAATGTCTAATGAGTATAAACATGAAGACAAAATAATCCTGATAGAGAGTAAGAAACAACAGATTAAGGAAATCCTTCAAGCAGAGGATATTACTTATGGAATGGCTAAAACGATTATTCAAAGAGTAGAAGCGGAACTCCTAGGGGGTGGCGATACGTTTTTGAATAAATCCAAACTCAAAGACGTATCACCATTTAAAACTTATTGACTATCACTGAGGTGACGGGATTCATATGAATATTGTAATTCTTTTACAGTTTCACATAAATCAAGAACCATTTATAATATGCTACCAACAATTTTTACATGCGGTTTTACCAAGGCTTTTGGCTTTTTCCAATGTAACTTTTGTCGCTTTCTTGGGATTCATATTGCCACAGTGGTCATAGCTATGATATTTGCTTCCTGTAGCAGATAACCATACATATTTCGTTTCCTGTTTGGGTTTCGGAGTTTCTACAATAGTTTCCTGTGTTGATTCTGGTTGGAGTTGCTGCTCTGGAACTTGCTGTACAGTTTGGCTTGCAGTACGATTTGCATTGCGGATAACCGTCGAAGCAGAAGGGGTCATAAAGTACTGACCATCAATGTTTACTACACTACCATTTGTAATGTATTGGTTAAGCAAGGCGGAATCTGTGGTAACAAACGGGGTGTAAGAAGTTACAATTTGATAATTTCCGTCAGTGTCATCAGGTGCAAGTGCCCCTTCAGGATTGACACAGACACCGTTTGCATCAAAGAGGAACCAGAGATTGGATATTTCTACCCATGAGGACTTTACAAAAGTTCCGTCATCGTTTTGGTAATGGATACCTGCAGCGTCTTGTGTGAGTCCAGCAGCAAAGACATTGATTGAAAATAGTAGACTGAATAATAAGGTCAAGAGTGTTGATTTTAAAAGTTTTTTTCGCATTATAATATACCTTCCTTTCTGGAAAAACTTTAGTACAAGTTCAGTATACTACATATTTGTAAAAAGAAATAGTATTTTGGATAAAATTGGAAGCAAATTTAGAGGTGTGTTAGAAAAGTATGTATGAGAAAAAAACTGAAAGAAGCCCGCCAGAAAGCGGGCATAACGCAGAAAAAATGGTAGAGAAGCAATTATTTGATTATCTCTTTTGACGCCTTAATCATCATCGACCTCAATCAGATCATGAACAGTGCCACCAGCGCTTTCCATGCGTTCTTTCGCGGTCAACAATCGTGCTTGGTTTTGAGCAGAATAAAATGGATCAATACGAAGTTCAAAAGGGATACCATTATAACGCACGACTTGTTTTAGGAACATAGTAGTTGCAACAGAGAGATTGATACCAAGTTCGGAAAAAATAGCTTCAGCTTGCCTTTTAAGTGTGTCGTCAACACGAATATTTAAATTTGCTATATAAAACATTCCTTTCAGAGAAAACTATAACATAAATTCGTATGTTGTCAACACAATGCACGAAAATATGAAATATTATTTGGCAGATAAAAAATAGAAAGAAGGAAGAAGAAATGCGTAGGAACCTGAAAGAAGCCCGCCAGAAAGCGGGCATGACACAGAAACAGGTAGCAGAGTATTTAGGAATTCACGAAAGATACTATCAACATATTGAAGCAGGACAAAGAACGGGTGATTTTACTTTGTGGGATATGTTGGAAGATTTATTTAAGATTCATCAACGGAAGCTTCGAGAGATTTCAAATAATCATTCCTGCAAAGTAATTCATCAAGAGAAACATTTAAAATGACAGATAATAGAATTATAGATTTAATATCTGGTTCTCGTTTTCCATATTCATAATTTTGGTAAGAGCGGTCATTAATTTGTAATTGCTCTGCTATATAATGTTGGGTTAGTCCTTTTGACATTCTAAGCTCTTTAAGTTTTTCGTAAAATTGCATAGAAATACCTCCTATAATATTGACACGAACAAAACGACGTGATAATATAAAATCACGAACAAAATGACGTGTAACGATAAGATTAATATTTTAATATTTCATTTTATCACAAAAGGGAGGTTTAATACAATTGGTAGCAGAAAAAGTTAAACAATTAGAACGAGAAAACATATTGCTCAAAGCACAGGTAGAAGAACTCCAGAACCTATGCGGAACCACTGCAAGTGTTCCCATGAACTGTGAATACTGTAGAAACTTTATCCAACACTATATCAAGATTGATGCGCAATATTCACCAATATGTTCAGGGCATTGCGTCGCAGGGAAACAAACCAAATCGAGAAGAACAGACGATACCTGTAAAGCTTTTGTAAGAAAAACATACGGAAGAAATCATATTTAACATAGTGGAGAAGAGGTGATAAGTATGTCAAATGAAGGGAATTTGGAAAAACGTTTTGAGGAATTTCTGGCAAGAGATGAGGCGTTAGAAAAGAGAATTGCAGCATTGGAAGCTCAAATAAAGCTGAAAAGTGACAGGGAAGAGATAGAAGTACAATCAAAATATCCAAAGCGTGTCATGAGGTTGAGCGAACTGGTAAAACTAGGATATACCAAAGAATATCTTATGAAACAATATAGAATGAGAGGGCAGAAATTTGCTAAAAAACAAGATCCTACACGCCGTAACAGTCCAATAATATTTGATACAGAACTTTTTGAAAAGCAGCAACAACGACAACAGCAATTGGAAAATAGACAGATTAGAAGGGGATAATTATGTATAAGAATTAGTCGTGCCCCCTGCGCGACACATATGCTGGTGTGTGTCGCAGCCTCTTTTCTAAAAA
>CASJPF010000088.1 GCA_949383255.1 Lachnospiraceae bacterium
TAATCAGGTGAATTTTTGACTGAATTTGAGTTAAATCTCATGCGCCAGCCCTGTAATCGTATGAAGGCTTGTTGTGGCATAACATCTAATATGATTGAATATCTTGATTTAGGGAATCCGGAAAAATATTCAATTAGGCATCTGTATAATAATCAATTTAGAGACTTTTTAAAAATATGGTTACATACTGAAGGTGCTCATAAGATACTTGAGTTTGTATCCCAATATGAAAAGAGAATAAATATTGAAGACTATGCGCATGTTCATCACTGTCTTGTATGCGCGATTATTCTAAAGAATAAGGAAATTATGTCAATCCTTAAGCAACATTACGATGAGATTTACTCTAATGTCATATTGAAATATCATATGATAAAATAAACTATTAAGGCTGACATTATTTTTGATGGACCTATCAGAATAAATGTGCAAAAGTTTATTAGATAAGCATAGGTAGTTACATAAGCAAGTTAATAGCGAATAATGCTCCATAATGAAGCTCAATTGCAGGCCTATTTTGTATAATGGTGGATTTGTAGAAAATAACCATGACCTTTATAGTCCATGAAATTGCAATAGATGATATAGTATATTTTAGATATATACTACTATTGTATTAATTATGCAAAATGTAATACGTAAACTAAATGAAAATAAGTGCTCAACAATTGATAAATATAATTACATTAGTTTATGCATTTATGACTGTTTTTAGATAGAGCAGAAATTTGATGCGTTGGCATATAAACTATTTAACTAACATCATACGCAATCGAAAAACATATATCTGACAAATTAGTGATAAATACGTTTGTGCTGAATCCATTAGGCCAAATTAATATATGTGATGAGCTCACGTATTCAATAATATAATGTTTTAATTTAACTTAAACGATGAAAAAAGGCGATTCATTAACAAAAAGTATCCTCGGATTATCTGCGGCAAGTCTCATTGCCGCATCATGTTCGAATGATAATCTTTGGATAGAATCTGATGAGAAATCAGAGTATCTAGTCACCTTAGATGATGAGGGAAAGGCGGCGCTCTCGATTAATCTCACACAAGATGAGATTAAGTATCTCAACTTTTTGGATAAGTTGGGGCGAGATGTTATTAAAGAGCCTGTTGTGGCAAGACAATTTGCTAGCGATCCGAGTGCCTTCGTGCAACAATATGGATATAACGGGAAGATTAGCCTTGATGAGGGATTGCTAAAACTTGTTTTGGCTCTGGGTGATGAGGATATAAATACTGCTGTTAATCAGAATGATATAACAACAGCGCTCGCTCTCATGCAGGATAAGGGTATTCTTGATGACATCAGTAATTCTGATATCAATCTCAAGTTTAGTGATGAGGAGATTAAAAAGATCTATTCAGAAATGGGTATTCATGTAGATGATGATTTCATCTCTCAGAAGAAATATGGCTTTGCAGCCGTATGGCCTGTATATGTGGTGGCGGCTGTTATGTCGCAAGTGGGCGTGGGATATAATGTGGTAGCTGGCATAAATGTCGCTGTGGCTGTGACGGTATATCTAATGGTTGAGGCATGGGGGCAGGTCCAGAATGTTGATAATGTGACAAATGCCAATCTGCCGCTCAAGTTATGGAGCCTGAAGGGACAAGCGGCAAATACATACGTTGCCGCAGATAAGTATATCACGGGTCAATCTAAGAAAATCGTAAATATGGTGAAGGAGAACAATCCTGAACTTCTTAACTATATCAGCGAAACAGAATTGGAGCAAGTGATAAAACTTAATATACTTAACTCGAGTGCTAGGTTAAAGTAGGAACATGAATTGTGAGACGCAGAATCTTTTGCAAGGTTTTGCGTCTCAATTTAAGCATATTGACTATCCTTATATTTAATACTATGTCCATGAATAAATATATTTTGTATATAGCTTTTATGTGTCTATTATCTAGTTTTCTCGGATGTTCCACTGATGATGCTATAAAAGCTTATGAAGAAGAGAAAAACATACTGGATAAAGATTCGATTGAGTTAAATGTGATGGCAAATAAGTGGATATTACGTGCCATGAAGCTGTATTATTATTGGGCTGATGATATACCACAAGACATGGAATCTAAGTATTCTATATGTCCTCAGGAATTTTATTCTATATTATTACACAGAAAAGATCGTTTTTCCTGGATTAGTACCGACAAGGCATCGAATGATGAAGAAATATATGGAAGTTCTACAAATCGAGGATTTGAATGTGTATTCTTTTATGCTGATTCCGCACAATTTGATCTTGTGGCGGAAGTTATATACACAAGTCCAGGTTCGCAGGCTGAAACTGATGGAATAAAAAGAGGGATGTTTATAAAGGAAATAAATGGAGAACGTCTCAACGTATCCAACTATAAAGAACTCCTGGCGGCTGAAAAAGCCTGTTATCAATTTATCTCCGTAGATGATGATATTATTGAAACACGGTATATAACAGTTACACGTGAAGCCATTCCGCAAAATCCAATACTTGCCAGTAAAATGTTGCAGTATAAAGATCACAATATAGGATATGTATGTTATAGGCAATTTTTAAATGATAATGGTGACGGTAGCGAGCGGTATAAAAATGAACTTGTCAAATTATTTGCCTATTTTCGAGAGCAACGTGCCAGTGATATTGTTCTTGATTTGAGGTATAATACTGGAGGAGATATAAATTTAAGTGTACTACTTGGAAGTATGCTTGTCCCTGAAATTGGAATAAAACAGGAAGCTTTGAAAATTAAATATAACGAAAAGCTTACTAATGCATATTTGTCTATGGGGTATGAATTATCTCTGAACTTCATGTTTAATGAGGAAGGCTACATAGGTAATATGGTGAATAACATCATTATATTGACTGGTCATAACACTGCGTCGGCCAGTGAAGATCTAATTAATATGTTGCTTCCATATAAAAAGATTGTACTCATTGGAACAAAGACGTATGGAAAAAACTATGGGTCACAGGTTATTTATTCCTCAAATAAGGATATAAAATGGGTGTTGCAACCGATTACGATGAAAATATTCAATAGTGAAAATTTGTCAGATTTTGACAATGGTTTCTTACCAGACTATGAGATTGATGAAACAAGCTTCCTTATGAAGGAATTTGGAACTATTGATGAGCCTCTTATGAGTAAAGCTCTTGAGATAATAACAAATAATAACGAGGGAGAAGTTGCAAGAAATAGGACAGACAAAAACATTTATAAAAACAATTTAAAGCGATGGAAGTATAGTATCAACGTAG
This sequence comes from Lachnospiraceae bacterium, assembly GCA_949383255.1. Taxonomy (GTDB): domain Bacteria; phylum Bacillota; class Clostridia; order Lachnospirales; family Lachnospiraceae; genus COE1. The sequence goes on from CASJPF010000088.1 coordinate 3,268, forward strand.
ACGAGTTATATAGTTTAAAAAACAAATTTATCTATTGATCCGAAAATGTTTTCAAATTTTATAAATCAAGTTATTATTTCGGCTTAAATGTTGTGATACAGAAATGAAAATTGCATAAAAGTTATAGCGAAAGCTAACTGTTTAAGTAAAAATTATTGAGCTTTAGTGAATGTTAAAAAATAGAAGTTTTGTAAGGTAAAGGCCGATAACAAACCTTCAATCAGAGTAGCATAAAACTAAGGGGCTGATTTTATTGGTAATCCCGAATGAATTTCGTAAATTTGGAGTACATAATTGCAAGATCTACAAGAATTTATATCATGCCAATAGCAAAATTACGAAAATTTTCTGTCTTGCTGACGACTTTTGCAAGTATTTTTCATCAGAACTACAGAAACATCAGCTTGCAGACGGTAAAAAGCATCGTAACAAACTCTGCAAACTCTCGGAAGCCGAGATGATTACAATCCTTATCCTATACCATTGCAAGTGATTTAGATGCCTCAAACATTTCTATGTCCAGTATGTATGCAAACACATGTGCCACCTTTTTCCTCGGACAGTATCATACAACCGTTTTGTTGAATTGCAGAAATCAGTGGTGCTGCCTCTTCCAGTTTTCATCAAGGAAGACCTGTTGGGTAGTTGTACCGGAGTGTCCTACGTGGATTCTACTCCTCTTAGGGCCTATAAGCGCCAACAGATACTGATTCACAAGACATTCAAGGGATTGGCGCAAAGAGGCAAGTGCTCGATGGGATGGTTCTATGGTTTCAGACTGCACATTATAATAAACGATCGTGGGGAAATACTGAACTTCATGTTCACATTGGTCAATGTCGATGACCGAGAGCCGTTGTATTCGGAATCATTCATCAAGAATGCGAGGGGAAAGCTGTGCGGTGACAAGGGATATATAGGTAAACAGCTGTTTGAGTTTCTGTTCATGAACGGGATACAGCTTGTGACAAAAGTCAAGAGCAATATGAAGAACTCGATGATGTCTGTCGCTGACAAGATCATGTTGCGCAAACGCGCGCTTGTTGAGTCTATCAATGATGAGCTGAAGAATATCGCACAAATAGAACACTCAAGCCATCGGTCGTTCACGGACTTTATTCCCAATGCCCTTGAGTGCGATTGCGCATACTGTTTCTTTCCTAAGAAACCATCTATAGCTTTGGAGATTGTTTTCGACAATCAACTGACTTTATTCTGATTTCTTATATCGAACTCACGTTAACTAAATTAAGTTCTAATTTTTTTACACTCGAAGGACTCGAATTATTTGAGGGTTTTTAATTTGACGCAATTTTATAGTACCTGTGGTATGAGAGGATGTCATAAATCTTCAAGAATACTTTTAGCTTCCATTTTTATGGCAGAAACTGTCGGAGATGGTACTTTTATTGGCATGTCAAGTATTTTTCTGGCAATAATATGACATTTGAGTGTATCACCTTGTTGTCGATATAATTGAAGTAGTTCATTATTATACCGGAAACGATTTGGAACTATTTTAGAAGCTAATATCAGTTTTTGCTCTCCAAGAGAATCACAACCAATAGCTAATAGATTACGCCCTTCTGCCCATAATACATCAGAATGTATAAAATTACGTTCAATATTGTCATATATATCACCAATTGAATCTGAGTATGCAGTGGCTAGCAATGCCATAAATGCCCGATTTTCACCATACTGTGTCACTATGTGGGTTGCTTGTGAACGAGTAATTTTTCCACGTTCAAACGTATGATAAATCATATTTGCTGTATTATAATGCCGTATATTATATGATGTTACAAAAACACCAAGCAATAATATTATCCAACATGAAACCGAAGATCGGTTATTTATTATAATTTGATTGTTACAACGACAAGAGGCAATGATACATGGTACTAATGCTATGGTGCATAGGAATGTTACATGCAAAATATAATAAAATGCAGCAGCGCATAATAATGGTAAGACTATGCAATAAAGCAAAAAACCGTCATTTTTCAACGAGATTATAATCCAATAAATCAAAGTTATTAGAACAGTAAAGCCGCATAATCCTGTCTCGCATAATGTCTGTAAATATTCATTGTTTGCATACATGACATTGTCAGCTAGAATAAAGATCTCATCCATATTGCTGTGTGATGAGAACCATTGAGCTTGATGTAGCGCATAGGTTGTTGCATAACTACCAAAGCCTCCATGTCCTATCAATAGATTGTTGTAGAACATAATAAGACTATTGTATAGGATAAAAAGGCGTCCTGTTATAGAATTTAATTTAGATGTATTTATAGTGGTAATTAGAATACAACAGCCTATTAGGAGTGTTGCAATAATGAAAAACACTATTTTATGTTTTTTATTATTGGTTGAGCAGTAGCGTCTGCGTTTTTTTGGGAAGAATTCAAGAAAACAATAAACAGCTATGACTAGTAAAGCTGTTCTACATTCACATTGACTTATCATATATGTACATAATATCATAAGTAAAATAAATGATAACTTTTGATAATTAGATTTTGCATAATTCTTCATGTGTGACATAATACATATAGCAATTGCTAGGAATATAGCACAAACACCTGTGTTGCCCATCTTATTGTTTATAAGAATAAAAAACGATTTAAGATCATAGAAAAAGAATAGCGTTACTATTATGAGGACTAATAAAATGATACTAAAACAGAGTGTATGGCATAAAAAAGGTATATGATTTTTAATTATATTTTTTGTAGCAATAATGAAGAGTATGATGAAACTTATATTTATATATGTGTATGGGTGAATCGGCTTGTTATTGAGAATTGCACTGAGTAGAGATGACAAAATAAAAAATACTATTGTTATGTCAATACGTGATATGATTACACAATATTTTCTATGCCATGATATTATAGCTGCAAAAATAGTAGCTATGCCTGTCATAATATTAAGAATGTACATATTGTACATTCCTGATTCAGTGCCGAAAAACGTTATGAAAGGGAAAAAAGCAATAAAGCATATAAATAATTTTTCTAGCATGAGATTATTAATTTATTATTAGAAAAGCAATTTGAGGAAACTAATTTACACGAAGCTTCATACAAGTAAAATCAATATAAAGATTAGAAAATATTCCCACAAATGTTATATTCGTCATAGCCATTAAGTTGGGAGAAAATGGTTTCGATTCGTTTCCAATATCTTTTGTATGCCCACGATGGCGGACGCCAGTTTTTCTGGTTCAACTTATAAGGTACTTCAAGTGTGATGTTTACGGCGTCAAAGAGATTTTGCTGAACTTCCGCACTCAGATATCCCTTGTCACCGAGAATCATACAGTCGTGATATACCCATTGCACATCTTTAAGATAATGCAGGTCATGGACACTTACCGCAGGCATGTCAAAGGAGTGGATTACTCCACGTATTCCACAGATGGCGTGCAGTTTATGCCAGTAATAGTGCTGATCCTGCATGGCGCAATAACCCCAATCGGGAGCTGCGTCAATATTGTCGCGTCCCATTGCACAGCGTTTGGCTCTTGCGTTCTGACATACTTTTACAGGCTTGGAATCAATGCAGAAAACATCCTCGGAGCCATCAATGCCATAAGCCACTTCCTTACGAATTTCCTTGGCAAGCCGTGCAGTCAACTTACGGTGGCAATTGAATTGTCTTCGGTTAATCAAGTGTGGCAAGTCTTCTTTGCACTCATTGTACAGACGATGAAACAAGAAATTTTCGCTATCAAAGTTAAAAGCCTCAGCCGTGATACTGAGAGCAATAACCTCAATGTCCAAGAATTTTGTAACCACGCCATGTCTATGTATATTTCCGAGTTGATTAACGCGATTCCCGACAAAAGTCTTGCATATCTCGAGGATTCTAACGAAATTTGCTATGAAGTTGCGCATAAGCAGTGTAATAGTAGTTAACGGTATAGCTACTATTAATTTGTTAATTATATGCGTTTTGCGCAACTTTTCCATTTATAAATATTAAGAACTTTAATTCGATCAACAGGTATTCAAAGTTAAAAACTATTTAAAATTAAAACATACTCTAAGTAGGAAAATAATTTTTGACGTAATGACAATTTAATCGGATCTAAAGAATGTATTTTTCATATGCGAAAGACCTATTTGCCAAAAACTTCCAAGATTTGTTGCCGTTATATTTCAGAAGAATAGGAGCATCCCTTGGGGTTGAAATTGTATATTATTGAATCTATATTTTATATAGTAATTAACTGTAGATTACTATTCGGAAGAGTTTATGGTTTTTGTAAGCATATGCTTTTTTATAGAAACACAGCACTGTTATAGAAGATACTTTTGGCTTTTGCCGTTTCACGAATTATATTGAGTGTAGCTTTAGCGAATACTTTCTTATACATATTATTTTGCACTAAATATGTTAAAAAATAATTTCTGGCGAACTTTTCCCATCTCCTTGAATAAAGATCATTGATATGATCCCACCTCCTGTATGACTTTATGGCTTTTTTCATAATGAGATTGCATCCATTGGCCAATACTTCTCAGCGTCTGTGTAATCTAAAAGTGCTTGGTAAGTTTTTTCCATGAATTTGATATTAAAAAAAGTTCATTCATACATTGTTTTTTGCATATTTTAATGGGGAAAGCAGAAATTTCTGCTTAAGATAAAAAATAAATAGTAGTGTCGTTCAATCTTTTTAGAGCAGGTCAATATATTATTATGATTTAATATGTCAAATACTTGAAAAATGGAAATAATTAGTAACTTAAGATTGTATTTCTAAAATTTCACATTCAAAATATTTATTGTGCAAAGGTAATAAAAATAGATATGATAAATTTTATCATGATTAAAATTAACTTTTTTTAAAAAATTATTATTGTATTTATGAAGCTATATCTTTATTTTTTTAACTTAATGATTAAGTGAATATAGAGGGCAATACGTATATCTTATATAAGAATAAATTTCATAACTTAATTCTATGATGTACTGTTATAGCAGAATATTAATTATCGCTATCGCACAATTTGCGCTTCTAGGTTGTTCTGAGCCTAACAACCTAGAAAGAGCGTTGTTGTTGTCCGGTAATAACCGCCCAGAACTTGAATCGGTGCTCGATCATTTCCGTAATGACGAATTTAAATATAATGCGGCATGTTTTCTGATTGAGAATATGGAAACTAAGCATTATTATGAAGGTTGGCAGATTGATTCTCTAAAAGCAATTAAACCATATGGACGGATGAACGATGATCAGATGTCCGAATGGAAATGGTTTGATTACCATAAACATTGTAATAGGGTTGAACATTTAAATGTCATCAGTTCCAGGTTACTGATTGAGAATGTTGATATGGCGTGTGATGTCTGGAAAGCAAGGCCATGGCATACATCCTATTCATTTGAAGATTTTTGTGAATACGTTCTTCCATATTGTATCGAAGATGAACCTCTTGAAGAATGGCGTAGGACGTACTACGATAAATATTCCCCAATTGTAGATTCCATTTTGTTAAAAACTACAGATGTGGTGGAAGTTGCGGCAGAGGTCGCAAAGGTGCTTAAAAATGAGGGTTTTGACAATCATGCGGATGTGGCAGTCCCACATCTGGGAGCACTGTATTTGATGAAAAATCATGTCGGATGTTGCCGGGAGAATTGTGACATCGCAACATACGCAATGAGATCCTTGGGCATTCCCATTGCAACTGATTTCTATATCACATCCCCGTCGTATAATAGTAGACATTTTTGGAGTGCGATAATTGATACAACTGGAATTGCCGTTCCGTTTAATTATACGGAAAAACCGATAAACCGCAATTCAGAATATGATCGAAAAATGGGCAAGGTATATCGGAATATGTTTGGAATGCAAAAAAGTAAATTTATTGATCCGGTACCGAGCGATTTTCCGGCTGTGCTTGTTCATCCGTTTACGAAAGATGTATCGATGGAATATTTTAGTAAGAACAGTCCATTGAAAGTCAATTCAATTATTTGCGAAAAATGGATGTTTCTCAGCATATATAATGGGAAACATTATGAAGCGATAGACATTTCTCCAGTGACAAGAGGGGAGGCATGTTTTAAAAATATTGAAAATGGAGTGATCGTTTTTCCAACGTTATGTGTAAAAGGAAGAATGAGTCCTTGTGGATATCCGGTATTGACGGGTACTAAAGAACACCATGAATTCGTACCAGATACAAGAATCAAAAACTCTATTGTAATAAAGAGAAAATATCCTATTAGGAATACATTAAGGTTCATATCAAATATGATTGGAGGATCGTTAAGCGTTTCAAATGACAATAGTTTTAAAAATGCTGTAAAATTGTGTGAATTTAAAGATACTCTACAAAGTAACAGCATAATATTGGATTGCGATTTAGCACCAGTTAGGTATTTAAGATATACAGCTCCGCCTGAAAAGAACATAGAGATAGCGGAGTTGCATGTATTTGATAAAAATGGCGAAGAGATCCTATTTAAAAATATAAGAGCAGACCATCCAGTTGATGATTTACATGTCCGTAATTTCCAACTTATATATGACAATATTTGGAGTTCGTTTTACATGTCTGAAAAGGGCGAGTCTCTGATATTTGATTTTGGTGAGATGGTAGATATCGGGAAAATATTGTTTGTACCAAGGAATGATGATAATTTCGTAAGAAAAGGCCACCGATATGAATTGTTCTTTCATAATGGATCAGAAGGGTGGAAAACATTGGGTTGCAAAATTGCTGAAGCGGACAGCTTGATATATAATAACGTTCCTGGGAATGCCGTGTTTTGGTTGCATAATCATACGGATGGAATCGAAGAAAGGTGTTTTTTTGAAATTGATGGCAAACAACAATTTATATGATTTTTATACATATAAATGATCTATTGAGAGCCATATACAATAAGAACTAGAAACAAACACACTATCCGACACTTGCGGAATACAACCATAAATTGAATAGCCGTAAGCATAAGGGATGTGTAGAGTAGGGGAGTGGTCTATAAACGCGAGAGTAGTATATGAGCATCTAATTGTAGATGCTCATATACTACTTGACTTAGAGATTATTCTCAGCAAATCAGCTGAATAGTGATAGTAACATTAAATGTGCCGGGTATATGGCGTAGAAGCTGTATTTGGCCGGTTTGCTTTGTATGAAGCCACGGGTGCCGTCATAGAGGAAAATTACTGTGGAGGCGAGCAACGCACCGGCTATGCCGTAGTGAGCCATCAAAGGAAACGTGAATATAATCTGAAGAATAGCCTGCGAGGGAAAATGTGTCGATGAACGCTCCAGCCACGGACGCATAGTCTGGTGCCGGAGTATGTAGAACACCGCTATCATCAGAACACCGCGCCAGTCATAATCCGTTCCGAGCCACCATGCCAGAACAGCGATACCTGCCACACCGATGAAAGACAGCGGCCCATGTTCACACATACGGTCGAATATGGCGAGTGCTACAACTCCGAGGGAGAGAGTGAACATGACGTTATGCGTGCCGTCCGATCCGTTGAGCAGATACCACGGCACTTCGCTGACCGCACCGGCAAGCAACAGTATCAGAAAATATCTCATGCGGTCGCGGCTATGCGCGAACCCCTCGGCGACAAGGAAAGCGAACACAGGGAACGCTATCCTGCCTAAGCATCGCAGACAGTCGTACATCGGAGTGTCCGACTCCATAAGGAAGTAGGCGCAATGGTCGGCCACCATCGAGAGAATGGCGATAATCTTCAACGCACTTCCGGATAAGCGGAGCGAGAGAGGTACGGATATTTTGGCGGTAGTTTCCATGATAAGCAATTTATTATTCAGTGCCGAGAAGTTCCTTCACCATATCGGCCACCTCCTGGTTAACACGCTTGAAATTGCGGTTGAGCATAATCT
>CASJPF010000089.1 GCA_949383255.1 Lachnospiraceae bacterium
GGAATTATTTTTTCTGTGTAAGAAGGGACAAGTTCGGCTTAAGTTGACGACATTGATCCCCCTTAACCCCCTTTGCACCAAAAAATTCCCAAAATCGCTCTGCATGACTTTCTGACTTTTCCACTTATTTTTTTACTCGAATCCCTCGTAATAGTGCAAAAGATATTGCAAAATCCTTTCAAAAACCAAATATAAAAAGAACACAAAAATGGAAAAACGACTACGCAAAAATGAATTAAGAATACACTACATTGATAACGAACACTATATACTTGCACAGAAGCAAAAAACTTTGAGATAAGAGGTAAATCCTTTTTCCTGCGCTATAAAATTTCATATGATTACTTTTATGATACATACAGATATAAGCCCTATCAAAATCCATGCCGACACAACATAACATCCGTCAAATTTTCTTTAAAAATGCGCCGGAGTGCAATCGTATAAGAATTCGGAATCAAGCAAAATTCAACATCATAAAAAGGTGTATCTCTTTGAAATTTTTCACTTCATTTTTAAACACTCTAATATGTGCAGTATACTGTTAATTTTTCAATTCCATTTATCTTAAACTTATATATTCTATTTTTTTAATATATGCTACTCCCTGACTTAAAATAAAATCTTTGTGATAAGAATACTCTTTTAAAACAGTTTTAGAAAAGCCGATGAACTGTAATATATTACAAATTCATCGGCTCAACATACAAAGCATCCTGTTCCTTAAATGACATTTACTTGTAATTATTTTGCTCTAATCCTTTTTTCATTTTGTATCTGCAAATGGTAATTTACAGATTTCAGAGAAAAGTATTCACAGATAAAATAAATTTCTTGTGCTATATGTAATATTTATAATACATAAAATCATTTCATCACTTTTACAAAAGAAACACTTTCTCTTGGCACGCTCAACTTTCCATTTGCAAAATTTACTACTTCTCCCAAAGTATAGATAATTGAATCCGGACGATACGAACACTCACATACAACATCATATTTTGATGGATTAAGTGCAACCAGTATCTTCTCATCTTCATTAGAGCGCAGATATACAAGTGGGTATTTATGAGGTTCACAATAAACAAATTCAATTTCTCCGGAAGCGCACAAGGCAGAATGCATGTTCCTGATTTTGGACAGTTTCGCAATTTCATGCCATAGAGATCCTTCATCATTTATCTGGTCAGCAGCAACAGGGGCATCGTCAGACAAATCCTGCGGCGTATAAAGATTTTCAGCCGATGCATCTGAAAATCCATAATTAATCCCATGATCCCACTGCATTGGTGTTCTTGCCCCAGTACGATCATACCCACCCTCGACAGATGGCAGGTTAAGCTGCTTCATACAAATCTCATCGCCATAATATATAAATGGAACACCGGGCATAGACAACAGAAAAGCAAATACCCGTTTCAATTCTTCGCAATCAAGAAATTTGCTAATACGTTCCATATCGTGGTTGCCGGAAGGAATACAAATCAATCCCTTTTTATGCGTCAATTCATAATTATTCATGTAAGTAGATACAAACTCGTATGCATTACCTTTTCCTTCTCGGCTAAAATACGGAGATTTACAGCGGAACAAATCCATATAATGAGAAGGTCCATAATGAAGAAGAAAATCCATATGGAATCCAGCCATTAATGATTTATTCGGTTCTCCCCATTCAGAAATCAATACTGCTTCTGGATAAGTATTGTCCAGAAAACTGCGAATATCCTGCCACAATTTAATCGTTTCCACACTTTCATAATCATTTTTGACCAAAGAGCCAGCCATATCAACACGGAACCCATCACAGCCCTTTGATAACCAGAAATCCATTACATCTTTCATCGCCTGACGGGTTGCCAAAGCCTCTTTAGAATCAACAGCGCTCTGCCAGGGTTCCGTAGGATTTGCAAAACCATAATTCAGCGCAGGTTGGTTTGAGAAAAAATTAACCGCTACACTGCCGCATCGTGGATATAACCCGCGCAAGGAACCAGAAATTCCTTCATAATCTGCAACATCCGTCCAAATGCTGTCACTCCAGATATATCTGCCCCATAATTCGTTTGGCTTGTCTTTACAAGACTCCAGAAACCAAGAATGTTCGGTAGATGTGTGTCCCGGTACCAAATCTAAAATAACGTGCATTTTTTGTTTGTGCGCTTCTTCAAACAGATGTATTAAATCATCGTTTGTTCCATAACGTGGCGCAACCTGACAATAATCAGCCACATCATAACCGGCATCTCCAAATGGGGATAAGTAACAAGGATTTAGCCAAAGAGCGTTACACCCAAGTTTCTGAATATAATCCAGTTTTTCAATGATTCCCTGAATATCTCCTATGCCATCATGGTTACTGTCATTAAAGCTTTGTGGATAAATTTCATAAAAAATACTTTGTTCTAGCCAATGATTCATAATTGCCCTCCATAACAAATAAAATTTTGCAGTTATATTGTTAGCTTTTTCCATTGCAGTTTAATTTTATCCCGTTATATTTGAAAAAAGTTGCACTTTTTCCATAAATAGTAGTATAATATCCATACTGATAGAATTTTAAATATGTATAGGTAATCTTTATATGAAAACACAAATACATCAGAAACTTCAAGAAACAAGAACGCAAGGGACACCTATGCATCCCTTAAAAATTTATAAAATGCAGGATATAAATGGTATAATTGATGTTCCCTACCATTGGCAGGAAAACGTTGAAATATTATGGATACAAAAGGGCGAACTTAATATCCGCATCAAAGGAAGGGATTATATAGGAAAACAAGACGACGTTTTTTACGTCAACCCTCATGAACTGCATGGTATGCAGGCAAAAACACAGGACTGCTTATATTTTGCATTTGTATTTCCGATGTCATGGCTCCAATTTGCCCAAGCAGACGAAGCAAACGAAAAATATATCAAACCGCTCACTGAACTAACCGCACATATTATCACTTATCTTCCTGAGCAGGTAGCAATTCCGGCAAGAAAAATGCTTAAAGAAATATATGAGCAATATATAGGGTATGAAACAGGCGCTTGGCTGGGAATTAAAGCAAATCTTTTAAAATTTTACTATTTTATGTATCAGAGTAACATGGTATTTTTCCAAGAAAAAGAAAATTCTGAACAAATGCAACTTCTTTTAGATATTTCACAATATATTCATATGCATTGTGACGAGAAAATTTCTTTGGAACAACTGGGAAGTGAATTTCATATGTCACCAAAATATTTTAGTGAATATTTCAAAAAACACTTTTCCAAAAATCTTACGGACTATCTTACTGCTACCCGTATAGAAAAAGCAAAAAAGTTGTTGCTTGAAACTGATTGGGATATGGAATTGATAGCACAAAAAACAGGTTTCTCCGGAAGTAGTTATTTTATCCGAATATTTCGAAAATCATTAAATATGACACCTGCACAATACCGAAAACACTTTAAAGAGATTGCATCCAATCGCTTTTAGTTAATATCAAGAATGCATCATGGAAATGTGCATAACTACCTATTCTGTCATGGATAACTATGTTCACAGCACATGGAAAAGCAAAGTGCAGCTTTCCCACGTGCTGTGAACATAATTACCCACAACTCCATAAAACAGGCAGTTATACGACATTTCCACAATGCCTGCGCCTGCTGAATCCATTACATGCATTCTTTTTTATTCTATAACTTATAGACATTGTGTCCAAAAGCGAAAAGCCCCGCATATTATCATACACAGAGCCTTTTTAATCTTTTTTGCCCTCTACATAGGGCGTTTTCTTTCCGTAAAACTCATTTTATAAAGTTATACCCGCTTTTTTAGCAAAGTAGTCTTTTTTCCCGATAAGTTCCGACTGTTTTTCCTTTGGCAGATTATTGAATATATCGTCATAGAAAACATCATCTAACTGCATTTCCCTAGCAAGTAAAAACACATTTAGATTGAACCATTCGTCCCAAAGCCCCTCAAATAAGCTCTTACTGTCTGTATAAGTGTCAAGTTCTTCAAAGCCATATGACGGTGTATAACACTGCAATTTAACAAAACCATACCTGCCAGCATCAACCAATAAAATATCTTCATCTTCCATTTCGTACAGTTCCGCAAACGCATCAATCACTTTGTAGCACATTTCCCGTTCTTTCTCTGTGATATATACTGTTTTTTCCATGCTCATTTACCTCTATCCTTTCAAATCGTGGAATACTGTTTTCGTTTTTCTAATTTCTAATACTTCTGAACCACATATTTGAAATGCCACATATGCCATTACGGAATAGAGGTATGGCTGTCTGCTTTTATTGGTTTGTTACTTTATGACACCTGTGCATTGGTTGTGGGATTTATATATATTATTATTCTTCATACCCATTCGGATTGTTAGACTGCCATCTCCAGCTATCCGCGCACATCTCCTTAATGCCAAACTGTGCTGTCCAGCCAAGCTCTTCCTTTGCCTTTGATGCATCTGCATAGCAGGTTGCAATATCGCCTGCACGCCTCGGTTTAATTTCATATGGAATCTTTACACCGGTGGCATCCTCAAAATTCTTTACAATATCAAGCACGCTGTAACCAGTTCCTGTCCCAAGATTGTAAATACACAATCCCGCTTTTTCCTCAATCTTCTTCAGCGCCTTCACATGACCAATCGCAAGGTCCACAACATGAATATAATCTCTCACTCCAGTTCCATCATGTGTGTCATAATCATTGCCAAACACTCCAAGTTTTTCAAGCTTGCCCACTGCAACCTGCGTGATATAAGGCATTAGATTGTTAGGAATACCATTTGGATTCTCACCCATTGTTCCACTTTGATGTGCGCCAATCGGATTAAAATAACGCAAAAGAATCACGTTCCACTCGGGGTCTGCCTTCTGCATATCCGATAAAATCTGCTCTAACATGGACTTTGTCCAACCATAAGGATTCGTACATTGCCCTTTCGGACACGCCTCTGTAATTGGTATAAATGCAGGATCTCCATATACAGTCGCAGAGGAGGAAAAGATAATATTCTTGCAACCATGCTTTCTCATCACATCCACAAGTGTCAATGTACCCGCAATGTTATTGTTGTAATATTCCCACGGCTTTGCCACAGACTCTCCAACTGCCTTTAGTCCTGCAAAATGGATGCAAGAATCAATTTCCTCTTGGTCAAATATCTTCTCTAGCGCCTTTCTGTCCAGAATATCCTCCTTATAAAATGTAACTGGTCTCCCTGTTATTTTTTCCACACGCTGTAGAGATTTCACACTTGCATTCGATAAGTTATCCACCACCACTACATCATATCCTGCATTTTGAAGCTCTACCACTGTATGGCTGCCGATAAATCCGGCACCACCTGTAACTAAAATTGCCATATTGTCTACCTCCATTTTACTTTTTCTATCCGCACTTTTTCTTGTCATCCTTTATCATATCCCTTTTTTGAGGGGAAAACAATAGCATAATCGTAGTTTTTTATGCCAAAAACGACCATAATGCAAAACCTATAGGAGATTGTATCTAACTTTGTCGTTTATTTTTATTCTTTATATAATCTGTGTATTTACAATGGATTTTTTATCCATATTTTTGTGGATATTGTGTATAAATATGTGGATATTATTATTTTATAGCACTATTTAAAAAAGTTATCCACAATTTAGAGCATATTTAAATGGGCTTGTCCTGTATCTGCTGTTCCTTCTATATAAGCTATATAATTAAATATAGTACCCATCTAATCAATATGGAATCCAGCAAGTTTCATTGATTCATCAAACGTCATACTATAAGTTACACGCAATGCAGAATACAACACTTTCACTTGCACAACCGCATATCTATTGCCATTTTGCTTTGCCTCTGATAGCTCCATATCTTCAAACTTTAACAATTCTCCAAAGTCTTTTTCCCGTTCTGTTTTGGTATATCGGAGCATCTCTGCGCTCAAAATCACCTTCATATCCTCATTCATATATGCATTCACTGCCTCAAAATCATCCTCGCTATAAAGTCGAATGATCTCCTCTACTTGCGTTTTTATCTGTTCTTCCTGAAATATTGTACTCTCACGAATATCCCCCCACCGCGGAAGATTCCAATATAAGAAGGCAAACAAGACAAAAACAATAAATAACACAATGCCCCAAATCAATATCCCCTTCTCACGCTTTGCTGCTTTCCATTCTGCCTTGTCAAAACGATCATTATACTGATTGGCATAGTCCCAAGGAATCCCCATGCGCGCTAAAACCTCATCCACTGTTTCACCCTTTGCCACTGCATCGTTTATCTCAGCCAAAAGCTGTCTCTGAATGTCTTTTCTCTTTGTTCTGCGACATTTTAACAGCTTTCTCACTTCCTTTACATATTTTTTCGCGGTCATGCACTTCTCCTCTCCTGACACAAGACACTCTGTACCAGTACAACATTTGGCAGACAGATTACACTCTAATTCTTTCATCTGCGCGTTGCTAATCCAATCGTTCACTTGTAGGAAATCAATTGTAATGCAAGTGAATGATTGAATTTGCTATGCACAGAGGAAAATGTCCCATTGAATGAAGTATCTGTACTTTGTCTATAATTGCAATTTTACTCTTTTGTACGGCAAACATCAAGCAATTTTTGCCAATTACATTTATCGTATTACACCGCATCCAATCTTTTCGCCGGCATCTCCTGATGGTTGGGATTTAAAATCATCTGGCATTTTATGAATAATAACGCTTCTTCCCATTATCTCTGGTATTGTGAAGCGTTTGTCATAAAAGGAAAGCCATGCATACCCTTGATTTCCCATAAGAGGAAGCATGTCGCCTGCATGATCTGGGTGTGCTTCTCTTGTAGGGTTGTAGTGTTCTCCTGTCTTGTCAAAGGGCATTGTACAATCTCCCTTCTCATGAATGTGCATTGCATAAAAGTCCGACGAAAATTGTTTGTCAATGTTGGGAAGTCCAAAAATTTCCGCCTCAATTAGTACACCGGCATATGGGGTCTCATAAAATTTAACAATACCACTCAACTGTGGATTCTGCGCATTTCCCCGAATCCATGCCATTGCTTTTGGACTTTTATTTCTAAGAGTATCTGTAAAAATCATTCCGGGGGTCATATCTGCCATAAATATCAACCTCAGATTTATTTTTCTTTATCATATGTATACTATTATGTTTTGGTGTCAGGCATTACCAAGTTACGATTCACGCCTTATCAGTTTTTAACAGAATTTCTAAGTATTGTTAATTTGCATCCCCATAAACAGTAATACTGACAACCCAACGAATTATAAACTTAATAAAAATGCTTGACAATCAAATACTTTTTTATTAAAATATGAAACTGAAATACATCTAAAATTCTAAAAAACTATTTTTAAAAAGGGTGGTGGGAAGATGATGAATTAACAAAACAGAAAACACAAGTTGAGATTTTTAATTTCAGACAACTGTATCTTTCATGTACAAGGGTCTATTATTGTGTGTTTTTGTTTTGTTATGCTGTATACGGATACGCAGTCATCATCTTCCTGCATTTGTGTGGGCTGAAAAAGTATTTTCAGCTTTTCTTTATGCACAGACCCGCGCACAGGAAATAAGCCGCTATTGCTATATATCTTGTGTGCAATAGAGAAAATCCTTCTCGATTGTGTGTAGAAGCCATAAGCAATTCAAAAATAAATCTCCTTCGTGTTTTCACAAACAAATTTCCTGTGAACAATAATTACTATTGGAAACCTTAAAAATATGCTACACAATTTACATCAATTATTTTTTGTAGTTCCTTAAGGCAGGTTAAAAACTTTCAAGAAACGGAGGAGATTTTATGTTACAAGTGAAACATTTGACAATACGACACAAAAAAGATTATCGCATTTTATTGGAGGATTTTAACTTTCATATTAATCCAGAAGATAAATGTGCTTTGATTGGTGAGGAAGGCAATGGTAAAAGCACTCTGTTAAAACTATTGTTTAATCCCGTTTTAACAGAAGACTATGTGGAATATGAGGGTGAAATTTTATGCACCAAAGAACGTTTAGGCTACCTACCTCAAGAACTTCCCGAAATCATCCGTACTCTTTCCATCTACGAATACCTTACAGCCACTGGCAGTTTTTACGACCATACTCCCAGTGAACTTGCCTCATTATGCGTTCGTTTGGGATTTTCTACAGAACGCATCTATGCACAAGAACCAATCGGTGTTCTCTCTGGGGGGGAGAAAATTAAAGTACAACTTCTTCGTCTGCTCCTTGATAATCCGACAATTCTTCTGCTGGATGAGCCTTCTAATGATTTGGATATAGAAACTCTTGTTTGGCTAGAAACCTTTATCCAAGACAGCAAAATTCCAATCCTCTATATCTCTCATGATGAGACACTCCTCGAGCGCACAGCAAATAAAATTATTCATATTGAACAGTTGCGCCGCAAAACTGCGCCGCGATATACAGTTGTTCGATCTGACTATCAAAGTTATATTGCCCGCAGAAATCTGCAATTCCAAAAACAAGAACAGGAAGCCAAAAATGAGCGGCGGGAATATGACAAACAGCAGGAAAAATTTCGCCAAATACAGCAAAAAGTGGAGCATCAACAAAACGCCATTAGCAGACAAGACCCACACGGCGCAGCATTGCTGAAAAAGACAATGCACCGTGTAAAGGCATATGAGGCGCGATTCGAGAAAGAATTTGAGCATATGACAGAGTTGCCGGAATACGAGGAAGCGATGTTTACCAAATTTGGCAGCCACGCTTCTATTCCAAACGGAAAGATTGTGTTGGATTTTTCCCTAGAGACACTTTGCGTTCCCACATGTTCAAACACACAGGAATCTATCACACTTGCCCACAACATCCGCCTTTTTATACAAGGACCCGAACACATTTGCATCACTGGGAAAAACGGTTGTGGAAAAACAACACTTATGCGCATTCTGGCAAAAGAACTATCACAGCGGTCAGATATCAAAGCGGCTTATATGCCGCAGAATTATGAAGAACTTCTTGATATGGAGCAGACTCCTATCGCATTTTTATCGGATGGCAGCAAGCAAAGTATCTCAATAATGCGCACCTATCTGGGCAGTATGAAGTTTACAGCAGATGAGATGACGCATCCCATGCGGGAGCTGTCGGGCGGGCAGAAAGCCAAAATTATGCTGCTCTATCTCGACACCTCCGGCTGTGATGTTCTCCTGCTCGATGAGCCAAGCCGCAATTTTTCACCGCTGTCCAACCCTGTTATCCGACAAATGCTTACCGGTTTTGGGGGCGCAATTATCAGCATTTCCCATGATCGCAAATATATTGCGGAGGTCTGTGACAAAGTATATCAGCTCACAGAAAAAGGACTCGTTTTATGATATCTATCTGATATTTATACCATTGCGTTTTGAATCGCCTTCATCAACGCATCATAAGTTTCATATGCTGCAAGGTCTGGATTATCCGCCTTAATTTTATCTGTACTCTTAAATAAAAATCCAGCCTTGCTTGCCCGAATCATACCAAGATCATTGTAGCTGTCGCCACTGGCAATCGTCTCATATCCAATGGACTGTAACGCCTTAACCGTTGTAAGTTTCGACTGTTCACAGCGCATCTGAAACCCTGTAATCTCACCGTTCTTTGCAACCTCAAGGGAATTGCAAAAGATAGTAGGCCAGCCAAGCTTTTTCATCAGTGGTGTTGCAAACTGTGCAAATGTATCACTAATAATAATAACCTGTGTGATACCGCGAAGTTCATCTAAAAATTCCTTTGCACCCGGAATCGGGTCAATCTTTGCAATCGTTTCCTGTATTTCTTTCAGACCAAGTCCATGTTCCCTTAAAATGCCTAATCTCCAATGCATTAATTTATCGTAATCCGGCTCATCGCGTGTTGTCCTTTTTAATTCTGGAATACCACTTGCCTCTGCAAATGCAATC
Source organism: Lachnospiraceae bacterium (assembly GCA_949383255.1). Classification (GTDB taxonomy): domain Bacteria; phylum Bacillota; class Clostridia; order Lachnospirales; family Lachnospiraceae; genus COE1. The sequence continues at coordinate 9,932 of CASJPF010000089.1, forward strand.
CAAATTTCCGGAACCAATACACCTTCCAAATCCAAACATGTTATGTACATCTCAATACCTATACCTTTCTATCCTGCATAAATTTCCCCCTACATGCACCGGGCACTTGGTAGCTTTTAAATATTTTCCTTTGAGTGCCTGTATGCAATCGAGTAAGGAAGTCTTATCTTCCCTGCTCACGCACTGAACATCCGTCAGCCCTGCCGACATATTTCATTTAGACGCCCATGTGCAATCAATAAGAAAAAGCTTTTCCCTACTCGTCACCCGACCCATGTGCCACGTTAGTGGCATATTTTCTCTGTGCGGGTCTGTGCATAAAAATTACAGGAAACGGCAAATCGACTTGCCGTTTCCTAATTACATAGAAAATTCCTGCATTTTTATTTGCAACCCTTAACAACGGTATTGATTATAACACACTTTTTTCTTCTAATAAAGCAAAATTTTTCTAATCCATTATTTCCACATCTCGACTGGTTGTTGTAATCATAATGCACCGATTATCTTTGTCGCTGCCGTAAATCCCAGTTGCACTATTTCTGCGCTTGGAGAAACTTAAATCCTCATTAAAAAATGTATTGATATCGCCACTGCTTATCAACGCCTCAAAATAAAAGGAGTTATCAGCAGATACCTTAATTTTCGCCCATCCACTACTAGAATTGACACGCAAATCTCCTGTCAGTTCTCCAAGGTCCAAATCTATATCTCTACTTGTGGTATTAATGCTGCCGCTACCTTTTGACGCTGTAATTTGTACATCGCCGCTAGATGACTGAATATCCCATGTATTGTCAACATCATCTAACAAAAAGTGATAAAACCATGCACCAAATGAATCCCCTCTTAACCATATACATACAAAAATTTCACTGATCGCACCATAATAAACCTTAACATAAAAAACTGTTGCTTTCACAATTCAAAAAATAATGAACTGCTCCCCGTCAAGTAGACAGTGAAAAAAATATAAATTTTTTCTG
>CASJPF010000090.1 GCA_949383255.1 Lachnospiraceae bacterium
GAAAACATACCCGGCAGCAGCTTCTATGCTTTTTGTAAAGTTAGTGCATATGGGATCTCGCCCCCAGCCCCTTTAATCGCGTTCTCATAGGCAGCTTTATCCAGAATATTGTAATCATACTCTGATGGTGTCTGAATATTAATAGTCACATAATTGCCATCGTTATCATAAGAATAGGGAATTCCTTCTCTAAAATTAATCTTATGTGTGTACTCAGCACGATTGTATTCATCATAAAGTTTTAATGGATTCCCATTATCACCATACGCTGATACTGTCGACTTTCCATGTAATGTTGTGAACTCCTTCTCTGAGCCAAGTACAATTCTATAGTCAAATGCATAGGCTTTGTCGTAAACTTTCTCACCATTGATATCCACTTCGCCAGTGTATAGTTTACCATTATCTTTTATCCGTAAAGTGTATGTTGTACCACCCTTGAGTATATCGGTGCATTCCTTGCCATCATTGTCATATACTGCAAGTGTTGGAAGTTCATAAAATGCTGGGAACCCTGTTCCATTCCATGTAAATGCTTCTTTATCTGCGTCAATATAACCTTCAATGTTAAAATTATCACCAGATATAATATCAGCTACATATTCAGCCTCAACGGAACTGCCTAGTTCTTTCGGGCTAACCTTTAAGTCAAGCGGCTCAATTGCAAATACAGCGAGAGGAGTTGGTCCAAATGCCTTATATGTTTCGTCGCCTTTAAACTCAGCTAAAATATAATATGTTCCTGCATGAATAGGACCCTTTTCAGGATCAAATGGAGCATAGCCCTCATATTCGTATGCCCATGTAATATTTATGCCAGAATTCGCTTCTTTTATAGCTTCAAATGCTTCTGATAGCTTCGAAATAATTTCACCTGAATAATTATAAATTCCCAGATTGCCATCACCTATAGTTTTTAGCGGAAATTCCGTAGTCCCCATTACATTGACTGTAATATCCGCTTCGTCCGCTGCTTCATAAACAGACTTTGATTCAAGTGTTTTCTTATCATTCTCTACTTTAACAGTATAGATATCATCATCAGTGTAATTACTGCCCTTAAAGTTAACACCTGTTACTGCAACTTTATACTTACCATCTTTTACAAAGGTTTCTGTATCGTCATATATTTCCTGATATTCCTTGGTGCCATCTGGATTTGTAATCTCTTTCTTAACAGTCCAATATGCGTTGTTATATGCAGGTGCTGTCTCTGCATCCGCTTCTTTCCATGTACCATCCGCTTGATAAAGCATTATCTTGCCAGTATTTTGACACTCACTTACAAACGCTCCAACGGTTGTGTCTGTCAATGCCTTGTAGCCGCCTTCTAGAGCTGGTACAAGTTTTGCACGCTGTCTTTCAATGACAAAATAGATTACAGCATCCTCTGCATGTTTTTCAGCCGTCTCATCATTATAAGAAATTGTCAGCTTGTATACACCTGCGTCCTTGCCTGCATATGAATAATTATAGTATGAAAAATATTCAAGTCCTTCATCACCTGTCTCAAGCTTTGCCACATCAGGTTTACTATAACTGCGTTCCCATGTATACACTAAAGACCCATTGCCCTCTACTTTCGCTTTTTTATAGTCACCGCGACTCTGGAACAACGGCTCTCCATCATATACCTTATAGAGCACCTTCTGGTCAACATCATTGATTTTAATGCCTGTAGCTTCTTGATAACCAGCATCTGTGTAACTCTTAATAATATCCCCTGTATCGATTACAACAGCAGTTGAATTGTTGATTTTGATTTCTACAGCCTTGTCATTATAATCATTTTTAACAGAGTAATTTGGGTTTTCTGTTGCTACAGTCTTATAATTCTCGTAACTCCCATTTGCAGTATAAGTAGCTACTTGACCGCTGAATCTTACCTTGAAGATTTCCTTGTAGCCGTCTTTAATATCCTGCTGTGTAAGTGTTGATGTTAACTTAGCTATATCTTCATCTGTCCGGACTACATTTCCGTCCTTATCCTGTATAATCCGAATAATTTCAAATACTGGCTCATATGGCTGTGTATATGATTCCCAATTTCCATTTGTAAAGAACCGGTCTTTATCAATTGTAAGCGGTTTAGAAGTATCATTTGTATCATATACATCATAACCTACATTCTTAAGCACTTCCTGTGCTGTAACACCTTGATAAAATCCTGTTTCATTCCCTGCGATTGTTGGCTGGATTGATATTTCAACCTTCTTAATCTCTACTAATACATCTAATGATGCCTTATCATAAAGCCCATTGTCACCATCATAGGCAATACGATATACATAAGTACCTGCCTCAACAGGGTTACCATCAAGTTTGTCATTAACAGAATAATAATATCTGTTTATGGGGTTCCCGTCAGCATCTGTAGTTGGATAGACATTGCAATACGAAGTTTTATACCACTGAGCTTTTGTAGACGCACTCTCTATTTGAGTAAAAACAGGCTTTCCATCCTGAGATACACTGACTTCTCCCACTTTTACATTGGAATTGTCAGAAGCAAAGACTGCCTGCTCACTTCCTGTATAAGGACCAAAGGTAATTTTCTTTATCGCATTGCCATCTCGGTCAATACCTTCGTCCACTTTATCCTTCCAGGTGTCGCCAGTCAACTCAACCTCTATCTTGGTTTCTTTTAAGTCACCCACGACTACTTTCTCAGAATTACATTTCGGCTCTTCATAATTTCCGCCATATGTAGTCTTTGCAGCAGCAGAAAATGCAACTGTCGCTTCTAAGATATAATCCTTATTCTTTACAAGCGGCTCCTCTGCATCTTCACCAGTATATGCATCTTTTACTTTTAGGTTTGAGAATACAATATCCCCATCTTCTGGCTTCTCTGCATTGTAAGAAAACATTCTGCCATCAGAACCTTCAACATATGCATCGACAACTTTTACATCTGTTTTTTTACTTCCTGCACTTACTGCACCAACCACCATTTCAGCTTTTACAGTTGCCTTCTTAATAACAAAGTCCACCGTAGCTGTACTGCCATTATAATAAGTTGTATTTGGAATCGTCAACTCCAGTTGATACTCTCCTGCATCTTGGGGAACTGTACCTTCTGCCATATTCGTATAGCCACTAGCACCTTTTTGCTTCCACTGGGGCTGAATACTATTCCATGCATCCTCAAAGTAAAGATCTCCTTCTAAGCTCCCATATTCGAGATAAAGTCTATTCCAAATATTCTCACTTAGGGTATCCCCATCTGTAAAAGGAGTCTGGTTATAGTCATAAACAGCAGTTGTATCCTTGCTCTTAAGCTTGTCAACTTTTAAATGAAATGTCAATTTATCATCTGCAGAATCCATCCCCAGATCAGTTGTCTGCTCCTCTGTTTCTTTCTCCACTGTTGACTCTACTGGCACAGTCTCAGTGTGTTCTACAGACTCTGTCTCTGTCAGATCCACTGTTGTTGTCTCTGTCGGTTCTTCAGATACTGTCTCTGTCGGATCCACCGTTGTCGTCTCTGTTGTCTCTTCAGATGCAGTTTCTGTCGGCTCCTCAGAAATAACTTCCGCGGATTCCTCACTGTCATTTGACACACTATCCTCACCGGTTTCCTCTGCGTCATCCGCTTCTGATGGAGCAGCTTCTTCCGTTGGCGCTTCCGTCTCGGCTACTGTCTCGATCTCGGTTTCCGCCTCCGCTGCCAATGCTGTTGACGGCAGTGATGTCACCGTCATAGCGGCGGCTAATGCTAGAGCTAAAATTCGTTTCGCCTTAAACAGCTTTTTGAATTCGTCCAGTTTCATTCCTCGTTTTCCTCCTTGTTTTCTTGTTTTACTGCTTCAGCCCAGTCTGTTCTATCACAGAATCGCTGCTGTAACAGATAATTGTTCCCTCATCATTAAGCAGATTATACTTTTCATAATTCTGCATATAATATTCTATAATCTTCTGTACATTCTCTTCCCCAGAAACGTTATAGCATATATCGAGGTACTCCTCATCCTTTGCTGCTTTGATTCTTTCTGCCTCCACCCCAAGTTCCTCAAAGCGGTCAAACTTCTCGGCTGTAAAGCCTGCTTCTTCTAAAATACTTAGCAGACTTTCCGACTCAGGATAAGACTCTTCCTGTGCTGGTGCTGAATAGTTTTCTTCAAGATATGAATTGATCTCCTCTGCCTTCTTCGCATCACCGCACCCTGTCAGGGCTGCTACAAACAGAAGACAGACAACACTAACTATCCTTTTGAATATTTTCATAACCCTCCTTTTTTATTTTGTTCGGTGGCCGCAGCTCACCCCTGTTAATTGCTACAACCAGCACTCCTGGTGACTAAAGCGCTAGTTTTACAAGATAATTATACTAAACTTTTCATTTTTTTGTAACCCTTTTTTAATATTATATTTATTACTATTTAAACAAATATTGATGCAAATTGCTGGGAAATTTTGTCTCATTTGTTGGTATATTCCTTTATTTTCATCATATTGCACATATATTACATTTCTTTTTATTGAACTTTTCTAAACAACATTCGCATGGAAAAAGGTTTATACTTTACTTACTGTAACTATACACCCATCAGCTTTGCTGATGTTCTTCCTCTGGATGCCCATGTGCAATCGAATAGGGAAGCTCCATCTTCCCCTACTCGCCGCGCCGCCGATGTGCTATGCAATGGCATATTTCCTCTACATCGGCGTGCGTATAGAAAAGAACACCTATGGGTATTTATAGGTGTTCTTTCTTAAATTTGTCTGTTTACTATCCAATCTGATAATAAACATACCGCGTCCCGCTATAATTGCCAACACCTGTAATGGTAAGGCAAGCAAGCCCCCGCTTGTCTGCATTGATATAAGAGCAAGTGTAGTCTCTCCCCGCTCGCAAGACAGCGCCGTTGTCCTTATCTTTAATTTCTTTTAGTTCAAGACGTACTGGCGTTCCATTATTATAACTTAACTGTTTTGTCCCTGTTGTAATGACAAAGGAAGTCGCGGATTTTGGAGTGATAGTAAAGGTCAGGCGCGTGCTGCCCTGCAAATAACCCGTTCCAGTAAGCGTTACAACCGCATTCCCTGTGTTGATATTTTTGCTGTAATCTACTGTGTAAGGAAGTGGATACCACTCCTCTGTGCCTTTTATCGGGGCAAACTGTCTTAATTCTGCGTCAGTTAACGTGAGCGCCTCCCCAGTATACTGTTTCACGATTGTCTGCGCTGCTTCAAAGTCAACTGCCTGCTGCATGGTTGCCTTTGTAATGTTGAATTTCACGGTTGCGCTTCCTTTATAAATGCCATCTGATTTTGCCTTGTAGGTCACAACCGCTTTTCCGGGTTTGTTGTTATTTTTGATAGTAATATCATACTGATCTGCTGTAATTTCCTGTCCTTCCAAATCTAAAATCCGATATTCATCCACTGTGATGGGCTTTTTTAAATAGGGTTGATCTGGTATTACAGGAAGCTGTAACTTTTTGAGTTCCCGCTTGACAACACTATACTTTTTCGTCTTGCTTCCAGTGTAATTGCTGTTTGGTTTTGCTGCTACTGTACAAGTGGCTTTTGACGACACTTGTGTGTTATTTTCAGTGGTTATCTCACAATCTTCTGTAGAAACTACAAGTTTTCCTGCCTTTATCGTAATCTTCTCCGGCAATACTGGCTGTCCTGTATAATATGCGTTAGACAGCGTAATTGCAGACAATGCTGCGGGCTTTATCTTAAAATATCGAATTGTTGCATCTTCATCTATTACATAGTTATCAGACACTTGTATTTTCACAAAAGCTCTTGCTGCCACGCTGCCGTCGCTTTCATAGGACACATTAATATTATTTCCATACTCATATGTATAATCTCTGCCCACTCCTGCCTTTAACACCTTTTTGCCATCAAGCACTTTTATTGTTGGCCGAAGTTCCTTTTGTGTATAGGTCTGGTCTTTGATTGGCTGTATTGCGGTGCTATCCAGCTTTTTCTTTTGAATTGGAAAATTCAAACTGCGTGAGCCAGCATAACTTCCCTTCCCAGTGATTATCACCTTCGCTTCTCCTGCATTAATATTGTTGGCATAAACAATTGTGTAGTTAGAAGCGGCAATTATCTTTCCATCTGTGTCCGTAACTGTCAGCTTTGGTTTTTGTGCCTTGCCATTATAAATCAATGTATTGTTTTCTTCTGTAAATCGAATCTGCAGGCTGTTAATATCCCTTTTGCTCACAATATTTTTCTTGAGCGCATTGGGTTTATTTTTTACCTGATAATTTCCCAAAAGTGTGATTTGTGCATCATATTTTTCTCCCAACACAAGGGAATCGAGTGGTGTCGCTGTCGTTGTGCCTGCGTGGTACAAAACCGCACTATATTGTGTCTGGTCCAGCTCTGTTTTTCCAACAAGCACGCGCATTCTGCTGCCCTGATTGTCATAGGCAAGCTGCACGCTAACGCTGCTCTCTGCAATCTGTTTTGGAGCAATAACAAAAGATTGTGTAAACTCCCCTGTATAATTCCCAATACCACTCACAATTACTTTAGGCGCGTTTGGGTCCTCTAACCCCGCTGCCACTATATTATTTTCATATATTACAGTATAATCTTTGTTTTTCTTTAGTGTCTTTTTGTTCCATTTTACAGAAACTGCTGGTGTCAACGCTTTGTCTGCAAATGTCGCTTTTGCAACGGTCACTGTAATATCAGACGCAATATCTTTTGGTATAATTTGAAAGGTCTTTGTAACTTTTCCCTGACAGTTTCCCTTTCCAGTCACAGTAATTGTGGCAGTTCCAACATTTGTGTTTTGTTTGTATGCCACAGAATAGCTTTTTGTTGGAACGTCTGCCCCATATGCTGTTACCTTCACTGTAGGTTTTATTGCACTTCCTGTAAAAGTGCAGGCAAGTGTCCCGTCAGGCAAAACACTGCTGTCCTCCGCTGTACTAGCAATGCTTACCATATCCTCTGACAAAACAGTTTTGACAATGGTAACAGTTACCCGAATTTGTCCAGTATAATTATTGATTCCTGTAATATCCACTGTATAGTTTCCCGCATTGCAAGGCTGTTTGTTATAAACAATTGTGTAGTCTATGTCTTTTACAAGACGCGCTGCGCCATTGTGCAACACTAAGTCGTCCTGTATTGCACCGTTATATGACAGTGTGGTGGATTCCACCATCTCTCCCGCAATGGTTTTTGGATAAATCGTAAATGTTTGCTCAACAGTTCCTGTATATTTTCCAATCCCTGTAATCACAGCCTTAGGTGCATCTGCGGATTCTTGTTCCCCTGACAGGGTATTGTTACTGTATACAACTGTATAATCAATATCTTTTGTGAGCGGTTCGCCCATGTAATGAATGTCTATCTCTGGTTCATTTTGCGTACCATTATATTCCTGTGGTGCAATCTCTCTCACCATCTCAGAAGTCAACAGCCTATTTTCCTGTGGCACATCAAACTCACCGTCACTGGTATATGCTTTAATCCGATAGGTCCCCTTAGATGCTGCATCCTGCCAACCATCCGCATTTTGAAAAAAGGTCTCTCCTGGGTTGGACTTTGCAACAAACTCAACGGCTTTTGCATTGGTATAAGATTGGTCAATAAAAATTGCAGCCCCTTGCTCCCCATTAATTTGACCATTTGATAACGTTATAACTACGCTGAACAGCTCTCCGTCTGCCACTGTAGCATACTTTTCAAGCGCAATTGTATGATATCCCTCAAATACAGTTGTTCCCGTCTCCTGTGCGCTAAGCTTGCCTGATTGTGGATCAGATGCATCAGTCAATCCAGTGTAAATCTCTACCTTATAGTCTGTCTCTACAGATTTAATGCCAATTCCAACCGCCTCAATCACTTGGTTGCCTGTACTTTGATACACTGCCGCTGCTGTGATTGTATCGTCGCTCTCATACCTCACTCCTACAGAACCATCATACTGATAAATGTGGTCATAATTATCTGCTTCTTCATATTCAAAGGCAAATATTGTATTGGCTAGAGAAGCCTCCTCGTAAGACATCCAAAAATATCCGTTATCACCATAGCTTTCACCCCAACTATTTTTTATCAGCCATGCACCATTATTTTTAGGAATAAAACTGATTTCTGCCTCCAAAAATACAGGGTCCTGATTAATCGCAGTATATTTAAAATTATTTTTATCAAAGTTATCGTCCCAGCCCACGATTGCTATTGCATGATTTCCGCCTTCATTATAATCGTTATAATAAACTGTTGGACCATCATAGCCTTCAACATAATTACTGCTGCGCGATTCACTATGTTTGTATGACGCCGCAACCGCGCCATGCTTGAGTATCATCTCCTTAATAGAATCGGTATTACTTTTATTGATCCAATAAGCATTTCTAAGATGCACTAAATCTGTGTATGCATACTCTTGTGGCACATTCAGCTCTTTTGTTAGCTTCGTCTGGTCTGCACTGGGATACACCATACTAGAATGCGTCCGCTCATCTGCTACCCCCGTCCATCGCGCCAATGCAAAAGTGGTAAACATGCTGTTGCCGCCATTATTTACTTTTTCCGCCGTCAGAGGAATTACCTTGTCTCCTTCTAGTCCGCCGTCTGGTCCTTCTATATTTTCATTATAAAAAAAGTGAATGAGATGCGGCTCAGAAAGGTTTACCTCTTCTCCCGTCTGTTTTTTGTAAATGCTCTCCGCTGGTGCAATCGCGGCAAAAGACCAACAAGCTCCCCAGCCTCCTTGGTCTTTAACCGCTGTGTCCTGACCATCCTCAACCGCCGAATATCTGTCTGGAAGACTGCCTCGTACGGAAAATAAGGAAGCTTCCTGCGCCTGTTCAAGCGGCTGCGCCTCCATTCCGCTGTCAATATATCCAGAAAATACAAATCCGTCAGACTCCATTTTCTGATTTAATTCGTCCTTTAACCGCTCCTCCACTTCCTTAATCTGGGCTTCTGTAAGATTGGCTTTGGTTTCTGGTTCTGTGAGCGTCTCAGTTTCTGTTTCCGTTTCTGTCTCTAACTCTGTGAGCGTTTCTGTCTCTGTCAGCGTTTCCGTTTCCAATTCCGTATTTTCTTCTGTCTCAGGTTCTATCGACGTACTTGATTCACTTTGCGTTTCGGGCTCCGTCTCTATTATTGAACTCGACTCAGGTTCTGTTTCCAATTCTGTATTCGTTTCTAGCTCTGTGGTTGACTCAATTTCCAACTCTGTATTTATCACATCACTTGTTTCAGTAATTGAATTGGTCTCGGTTTCTGTAGTGGTTTCAGTTTTGGTATTTGTTTCTGTCTCTATATTTGACTCGGCTTCTGGCTCTGCACTCGTTTCTACATCTGTTTTTATGTCTGATTTTGATTCTGTTTCGTTTTTTATTTCTGTATGTGTCTCTAACTCCTGTTCTGTTGTATCGTTTGATTCCTCTGCAACGGAAATCATTGTATTTGTTATCGATTCTTCTGATTCTAGTTCATTAACGTTTCTGGTTTCTTTCGCTTCTGATTCAATATCCCCCCTTGATTCTGCATTGTATTGTGATGTCCCTTCGGTCTGTAAGCTCACAGACGAAAAACTATATATATTTTCAGCAGCATATGTATCTACACTAGCCGTAATACATGTTACCATGCACAAAATTCCTGCAATCGATTTTCTTATCATGTTATGCATTTTTTCTCCTTGTAATAATGTATTTTTTTAATAACAATTCTTTTCTTTCATTAGAAATTCAAGTTATTGCCAACACTTTGATAAACAATATTCTTTTTCCCTTATTTTACATCAACTACAACATGGATATCAAGAATGAAAAAACAGGAAAAGAATTATTCTATATTGTAATTATACTGGTGAAGAAATTGGGATAATAATGGTAAACTTCATCCACATCATACTTCCAATAATGGATACAGATATTATTCACAGGAACAGTTAAATCAAGTTATGAACATAAAACCTAATTTAGACAGACTTGTAATAGGCTATTGCAGGTTTCAAGTAATGAGCAAAAAGATGACCTGGAATGGCAAATAGAGAATATGAAATTGTATCTTACTGCACAAGGCAAACCATTTGAAATAATCAGTGACATAGGTTCTGGAATAAATATAACAGTTCAGCCATACCCATTCATAAGTTGTCGGATTGTACAATTTAACAAATAATTTAGTCTATTTCCGACAACTTATTTCATGTCGGGCGTCCGCCCTATAAAATGGAATATACAAAATGCTTTATGTGAGCAAGCTCCCAACAGCATTTTGTATATTCGATTTTGCATGGCTGAACTGTTACGAATAAATCATAAGAAAAGGGGATTAAAAGAACTTATGAAACGGATATCACAAAATAAGGTTGATAAGGTAGTTGTTCTTTATAAAGATAGATTATTACGATTTAGGTTTAAGTTAGTAGAACATATTGCTAGTACACCGTTTTTTTAATCCTCGTATATCAAGCACTTTGTATACGAAGATTAAAAAAACGGTGTACTAGAAAAACAAAAACACAGGTTACAGCGTTCCATATCAAGAAGATATGATAAAAATAAGAAAGCTTCCTGTATACTTTAAATAGGTCAAGAGATTGACACAAAAAAATACC
>CASJPF010000091.1 GCA_949383255.1 Lachnospiraceae bacterium
AGAGCAGAGGACTGAAAATCCTCGTGTCACTGGTTCGATTCCGGTTCTGGGCATTGTGATATTTTGAATGAGTAGGAATGATTGAACATGCTGTTTGCATGTTTTTTTTATACTCACTTGATTTTTAACTTTTATATAAAAATTTCTTAAGAACCTTTTTTATTCTGAAAATATATGATAAAATGTAAATCGATAAATTTTTTAACGACCATAATAAAATTTAGGAGTAAAGAAATGTATGAGTATGAATTAAGAAAATATGCAAATGATATTTTTGAATCAGAAAATTTTAAAAGTACAAAGGAATATATACAGCATGGAAACATGTCTGTACAAGAACATTCAATCAATGTTGCCAAAGCAAGTCTGTTTATTCGTGACAAGTTTAAAATTCGATGTAATACAAAAGATTTGATTAGAGGAGCACTGCTTCATGATTATTTTCTGTATGACTGGCATAAGAGTGATATTGTAAATCCTCACAGACTTCATGGATTTTTTCATCCATCAAGATCTTTGCAGAATGCTCAGAGAGAGTACTATTTAACAGCAAGACAGAGAGACATTATTATTAAGCATATGTGGCCACTCACGGTGATCCCACCAATGTGCAGGGAGGCGTGGATAGTCACATCAGCAGACAAATTTTGTTCTTTGATGGAGACTCTTCATATTCATAAAGGTAAGATTCATAATAGAAAACTTGGCAAAAAATATGCAATGCCTAGTACAGTGCTTCACTGAGGAACGGAGTAAGATAAGACTTTATTTTCCTACCGTTCCTAATTTTCAAAAATTTTAATGCATTAAATTCCATAAAAAATAAGCTGTTTATTTCTTATGGAAAATACATGTAGAAAGGAATTTAAGATCAATGAGAAAAACAAAGATTATCTGTACCATTGGACCTGTATCTCAAAGCGAGGAAAAGTTAAAAAAGTTACTATTAGCGGGTATGAATGTAGCGCGTTTTAATTTTTCACATGGGGATCATGCAGAACATGAGATGAAGATTACTCGTGCTAGAAATGCAGCTAAAGAGCTAGGACTTCCACTTGCCATGATGCAAGATACAAAGGGACCAGAAATCCGTCTTCGAGATTTTGAGGGTGGAAAGGCATTTCTTGAGGCAGGTGCAACATTTCGGCTTACAACAGATGAGGTTATGGGAACCGCCGAGAAAGCCACAATAACATATAAGAACCTCAAAAATGATGTTGAAATTGGAAAAAGTATCTTGATTGATGATGGGTTAATTGAACTCACAATCAAAGCGATTGAGGATAATGATATTGTCTGTGAAGTGGTAAATGGTGGTTATGTATCAAATCATAAGGGTATCAATGTGCCAGGGGCTATACTTTCCATGCCTTATATCAGTGATGTGGATCGGGAGGATATTATTTTTGGTGTGAAGATGGGGTATGATTATATTGCTGCTTCGTTTGTAAGGTGCGCAGATGATGTTCTGGCAGTTAGAAAACTTATTGAGGAACATCACGGCAGAATGAAAGTAATTTCTAAAATTGAAAATATGCAAGGAATAGATAATCTTGATGAGATTCTCGAAGTTTCGGATGGTATTATGGTGGCGAGAGGAGATATGGGCGTAGAAATTCCGCTTGAGGAGGTGCCGATTCTCCAAAAAAGGATGATTAACAAGGCATTACAGCAGGGTAAGATTGTAATCACAGCCACACAGATGCTGGAATCCATGATAAAGAATCCTAGGCCAACAAGGGCAGAGACAACAGATGTTGCCAATGCAATTTATGATGGAACATCTGCTATTATGTTAAGCGGGGAGAGTGCTGCGGGTGCATATCCTATTGAGGCTGTAAAGACAATGAGTAGGATTGCTGAACGCACAGAGGAGGATATTTGTTATGCGGACCAACTTCGAGAACGAAGCCATAATTGGGTGAATAACGAGGAAGTTACAACTGCGATTTGTCATGCGTGCTGTACAACTGCAATGGACTTAAATGCCAAAGCGATTATTACAGTAACGATGTCTGGATTTACAGCAGGTATGATTTCAAAATATCAGCCAGGTTGTATGGTGATTGGTTGTGCGGTGGACGATATGGTTTATCGGCAGATGTCTTTGATGTTTGGCGTGAGTCCACTGTTGATTGAGAAAGAGGACGATACAGAGAAACTTTTCCATGCAGCGGTAAAAGCAAGTGTTGATGCTGGTTTAGTCAACTATGGGGACAAGGTGGTTATCACTGCAGGCGTACCTTTGGGAGTTGCAGGAAATACAAATATGGTCCGTGTTGTGGAAGTTTAAAGATAGCATTGGAGATTACAGATGGGAAGAGTTTTTTGTATTGTTGGAAAAAGTTCATCAGGAAAAGACACAATATACAAAAAGCTTTTGATAAATCCAACACTTCAATTGAAACGAATTGTTCTGTATACAACACGCCCGATTCGTGCGGGTGAGCAAGAGGGCGTGGAGTATTATTTTATAAAAGAAGAGATAATGGAACGTCTACAAAATGACGGCAAAATTATTGAGTGCCGCTCTTACAATACTGTTTATGGCATATGGTATTATTTTATGGCGAAAGATGATCAGATTGATTTGGAGAAATTTAATTATCTGATTATAGGAACATTGGAGTCTTATGTTAAAATAAGAGATTATTTTGGGCAGGATAAAGTCGTTCCTATTTATATTGATCTGGATGATGGGGAGCGGTTAACGCGTGCATTACAGAGAGAAAAAAAGCAGTGTGAGCCCAAATATGAGGAAATGTGCAGACGTTTTCTTGCGGATGCAAAGGATTTTTCCATAGAGAATTTAGAGCGGGCAGGTATCATGAAATATTTTTATAATAACAACTTAAATGCCTGTTTATCTGATATTACGGCGTATATACTATCTATAAATGAGCAAATTTAAAAATGTTTATTAAATTCTTTTTGCAGTATAATAAAATGTATAAATAACGTGCATACGGATGCATAATGCGTTTAAAGATACTATTATGAAAACATAGGGCGGAAGAAGGTGGTAATGCATTGTCATTGTTGCCTGATGACAGTGTGGTACTGCAAATAGTCGATGCTGTACATATTGCGTCGGACTAGAAATGAAGGATATAATATCATGTGTGAAAAAATTGAGATAAAGGAAGAACAACTAACTGCGGAGGAATATATAAATTTTTTGAAAAGAACAGATTTGGGTTCGCAGTATCCCAAAGAACGATTTACAGACAGAATATCTAAGCTTGTAAATAATGTTTCAATAAGCCTTGTTGCAAGGAATAAAAATGGCTTAATCGTTGGTGTTTTATTTGGACTAACAGATTATGCATATTGGCTTTATGTGACAGATTTGGGAGTGGACAGAGATTATGAAGGGCGCGGGATTGGAAGACAGCTTATGAAAACTGCACATGATATAGCGGGCGGCGAAAAAGATGTTGCTGTATATCTGATAGCAAATGAAAATGCCATTCCATTTTACGAGAAACTAGGTATGAAAAAAGCAAATGATGTTATGCAATATAACCATATAGAATGGACAGTGTTTTCGGTGCAATAAAGGGAACAGTTTCTTATAGATCGGTTGGGGGTGATATAGATGGATTTCAAGATAAATGAAGTGCAACAGACAACGCCGATACAACAAACTCAAACGACACAGCCGACAGATGACACGTTTAAGTTTATGTTGGCGAGCAATATTGAGGAGGCGGGACTTGCAGAGCGGTTAAATCTGATGATGGAAGAGATTGTGATGCAGGGCGATAAGATTGTTAAGCGCATGGATGTGCGTGATATGCGGCGGTATCGCACATTGATTAAGGACTTTATGAATGAGATTGTCAATCGCTCCCACAAATTTTCACGCGAGAATTTTTTGGATAGGCGCGGACGGCATCGCGTATATGGAATTATTCGGCTTGTGGATGAGAAGTTGGATGAGCTGGCGCAGGCGCTTGTAAGTGAGGAATGTGACAAGATAGCGATACTTGCAAAAGTGGATGAAATACGGGGACTTTTATTAGATATTTTAGCGTGACAGTTTCTTGCGAGTTTGTTATGGAGGAAGCATAATATGGGAATTTTTACTGGAATTGATGACCGCCAATATAATTTGGATGAGGCGCAGATGCGCAAGAAACGTTCTATTGAAATTTTGAAGGCACACAATGTTCCTTACATACAACATCTTCCAGTGATTGAGACGGCGAATAATGTTAAAATAAGAACGGTGGAGGAAATTGCACAGAGAGCAGTGACTTGTCTGCTCGCGATTCAGGTAGCATGTGATGTAGCAGGAGCACCGGGAAATTTTAAAAAGAGTCGAAAATTTTTTGGTGAGAAACTTATAGAACTTGGTTTGGAAGGATTTCTCACACAGAAAGAGCAAAAGATTTTTAAGGGCAAGTGTAACAATCAGGATTTTGTCAGTATGACTTGGAAATATGAAGCATACTGGATTTTGCTGTGGGCGCTTGGCATTGTGGAACAGCTTGATTATCCTTCGGAGGCATGTGACTGTGAATTTGCGATCCATGCTGTTGCGGATTGTAACAGTATGAATGATTTTATGAAGAAGGTCAAATTGCGTGATATCTCCGAAATATTGGATGAGGCAGACCTTATTTTTCGCTATGATTGGGCGTGTGTCGATGCACGGATTCATGAGGAAGAGGCACCTGCAGGACTTGACCCGGATGTGGTTTATGAGAGACATTGTGGTTTAAACTGGCTGATTGATGCCGATGGTGCAGATGATTGGGATAATGTGGCCACCAATACCTGAGAGGGCGGTTATGGAGACAAATACAGAAATTGAATATACAACATGGAGTGATGTTATAGGTTTGACGCAGCTAACAGATAATTTACAAAATGCAATAAAGCACAATAAAATATCTCATGCGTATCTTATACAAGGGGAACGTTTATCTGGAAAGCGTATGATTGCGGATATTTTTGCGCGGGCACTGCAATGCGAAGAAGGCGGGGCGCCGTCTGAATATCAGGCGACGCTGTTTGATTTTGGAGAAGAGAACAGTGTCGCTTCTGTTAAAATACGTCCTTGTAATCAATGTAAATCCTGTAGGCAGGCAATCAGCGGCAATCATCCTGATATTATTTGTGTGACACACGAGAAGCCAAATGTAATTTCCGTAGATAATATTCGGCAACAAGTCAACAAGGATATCGGGATTAAGCCGTACAGAGGGGATTATAAAATATATATTATTGATGAGGCGGAGAAAATGAATGTGCAGGCACAGAATGCGCTTTTAAAAACATTGGAGGAGCCGCCGGAATACGCTGTGATATTGTTGCTTGCGACAAGAGCGGAAGCAATGCTTCCAACGATTTTAAGCAGGTGTGTAGTGTTGAATATAAAACCAGTTCCAGATGATTATATCAAGCGATATCTAATGCAGAAGGTTCAGATACCTGATTATAGGGCGGCTGTCTGCGCATCTTTTGCAAGGGGCAATGTGGGACGTGCTGTTGAGCTTGCCTCCAATGAAGTTTTTGATCATATGAAGTCTTCTGTACTTGGGTTGTTAAGGCATGTTTCAGAGATGGAAATCAATCAGATAGCCTCTGAAATCAAGAAAGTTTCAGAGGAAAAATTTGATACGAATGATTATCTGGATTTGTGTTTTATCTGGTATCGAGATGTGTTATTATATAAAGCGTGTGGGGATTCAGGCAACGTATGTCCTATTATTTTTAAAGACCAGCTTTCAGATATCGCAGATGCAGCAAAAATCTATAGCTATGAAGCGATTGAAAAGATTATTCATTCGATAGATATAGCAAGAAGTCGGATTGCTGCGAATGTAAATTTTGAACTGACAATGGAGTTGATGTTTCTTGATATGAAAGTAGGATGATTAAAAACGAGGGTTTGTGTTGGTTAACTTCCTGCGATTCTTAGAAACATGGTAAAAATGTGAGGTTGATAGATATGATTAAAGTGATTGGTGTGAGATTTCGGACAGCAGGTAAGATTTATTTCTTTGATCCTGTGGATTTTGATATAAAGCGCGGTGAACATGTCATTGTGGAGACAGCACGTGGTATCGAATATGGTACTGTCGTGGGTGATCCAAAAGAGATTGAGGAGGAACGAGTAGTTTCTCCTCTAAAATCGGTGCTTCGCGTCGCGACAAAGCGTGATATGGAGCAGGAGGCAGCAAACAAGCAGAAAGAGAAAGAAGCGTATAAAATTTGTCTTGAGAAAATTAAAAAGCATAATCTTGAGATGAAATTGATTGATGCAGAATATACATTCGATAACAATAAAGTGTTATTTTATTTTACAGCAGATGGACGTATTGATTTTCGGGAATTGGTTAAGGATTTAGCATCTGTATTTAAGACAAGGATTGAGCTGCGTCAGATAGGTGTGCGAGATGAGACGAAAATACTGGGAGGAATTGGCATTTGTGGAAGGACACTTTGCTGTCATTCGCATCTGTCGGAATTTGTTCCAGTTTCTATTAAGATGGCAAAAGAGCAGAATCTTTCCCTGAATCCAACAAAGATTTCTGGTGTATGTGGTCGTTTAATGTGTTGTTTAAAGCATGAGGAGGAGACGTATGAGTATCTCAATCGCAAACTTCCCAATGTGGGTGATTTTGTGACGGCAGATGATGGGCTAAAAGGTATAGTACACAGTGTCAATGTGCTTCGGCAGCTAGTTAAGGTGATTGTGGATGTGGATGACGAAAAGGAAATCCATGAGTATAAAGTTGAGCAGCTTCGATTTAAGAGACGCCATAAAAAGGATAAAAATGATAATATGAGCGATGAGGAGCGCAAGGAATTAAAAGAGCTGGAAAAATTAGAGAAGCAGGAAAAACAGGATACAAAGTCAAAGCTTGATGACACAGTGTAATCTGTTGAATGGGAAATGCCAGAGTAGGGTTTTATATGGTTGTAGAATTAAAAGAAAATGAGCGTATTGATGACTTGCAGCGAAATGGATATCAAATTATCCAGAATCCCCAGCAATTTTGTTTTGGTATGGATGCAGTGCTGCTGAGTGGTTTTGTGCATGTGAAGCGCGGCGAAGTAGTGCTCGATATGGGCACGGGAACAGGGATTATCCCATTACTGATTGCAGCAAAAACGCAGGCATCACAAATATTTGCCATTGAGATTCAAAAGGAGAGCGCGGACATGGCGCGGCGCAGTGTGCGGCTTAACCATTTAGAGAAGAAGATTGAAATTGTGACAGGAGATTTAAAGGAAGCAGACCAATTTTTTGACGCTGCTTCTTTTGATGTGATAACGTGCAATCCACCATATATGATTGGACAACATGGATTGCAAAATCCAGACGCGCCAAAGGCGATTGCGCGCCATGAAATTTTATGTACACTTGAAGATGTGGTTAGAACTGCTGCAAAATTATTAAGAACAGGTGGGCAGTTTTGTATGGTGCACAGACCGTTTCGGTTGGCGGAGATTTTGACAGTAATGACAAAGTATCGATTAGAACCAAAACGTATGCGATTGGTTTATCCCTATGCTGATAAGGAGCCAAATATGGTATTGATTGAAGGATGTCGCGGTGGCAGACCACGTATGACTGTGGAGAAACCATTGATTATTTTCAAGGCGCCAAATGTGTATACAGATGAAATTTGCGATACATATGGATTTTAGAAGAAGGCAAGATTTTATAGGTTCTAAACAGTTCTTTAGTGTTAGGTGGTGAGAGTGATGACAGGAAAGTTATATTTGTGTGCGACGCCTATTGGCAATTTAAAAGATATGACGCCGCGGGTGGTGGAAACATTACAGATGGTGGATTTGATAGCCGCGGAGGATACCAGAAACAGTATTAAATTGTTAAATCATTTTGATATCCACACACCAATGACAAGTTATCATGAATATAATAAAGTTGAGAAGGCGCTCACATTAATTGAACAGATGCATCAAGGCAAAAATGTTGCATTGATCACAGATGCGGGGACACCTGCAATCTCTGACCCGGGAGAGATACTTGTGCAAAAGTGTTATGAGGCAGGGATTATAGTCACTTCTTTGCCAGGAGCAGCGGCGTGTATCACTGCATTGACGCTTTCTGGGCTGAGTACGCGGCGATTTTGTTTTGAGGGATTTCTGCCTGCGGACAAAAAGGAAAAAAAGGCGATTTTGGAGGATTTGCAGAAGGAGTCTAGAACAATTATTTTATATGAGGCGCCTCATCATTTGGTGCGCACATTGGATGAACTGTATGCCTCGCTTGGAGAGCGTAAATTGACGCTTTGTAGGGAACTGACAAAGAAGTTTGAGGAAATTATGCCAACGACGCTGCAAAATGCGCGTGCAATATTTGAGACACAAGAACCGCGGGGAGAATATGTGCTTGTGATCGAGGGCAGAAGCCTTTCTGAATTTCAGAGAGAACAAGAATGCAATTGGCAGAAAATATCAATTGAAGAACATATGTATCAGTATGAGTTGCAGGGAATCGAACATAAAGAAGCGATGAAACGAGTGGCAAAGGACCGAGGGATTTCTAAACGAGAAGTATATCAATATTTATTAAAAAAATTGGAGGGTCAATAGCACTATTTGGTATATTTTTTGTATTTTTAGGGAAATATTTGGAAAATACGTTGACAAATATATAGGAGAATACTATACTTCTGATTGTCAATAGGGAACTACACAAACTATAAATTGCGTTTTTATAGGAAAATGGCCAGTTATTTTTCACGGGACAGAAATATGCATATACTGCGCATTCCGTGAGAACATGATTCAGGTATGAGGGCGATTTTTGCGTGGGAAAGCTTTGTATATCGCCCGAATGATGGTGTCCATGCCATGGATAGTAACAATAGTTATATGGTTTGCAATCATACAGATCTTAAGAATGGACATCATATGACTGCATGAAATTGCATACAATGAGAGTAGAAGCTATATGGATTAGAAAATCTGATTAGAAATTTTAAATTTGCACGACAGAGTTTTTCTTGCATGAAAGAATGCTAAAAGTGAGTATTTTTTTGGAAGCTATTATGAAATCAGAGATTTCCCAATTCTGATTTATGGTCCGCTGAAGTGGCAAAATGTTGGTTAGTGTGTTTAGAGGAGAGAATGATATGTAACTAAGAAGTATACAGACGTGGGCACATATACTCAAAGATACTTAAAATCCAAAGTATAGCTTGTGCTGGCTTTATAGCAGGCGAAGTTGCGGAAGGAAAAGACCTTACCAGTTGGAACAGTCTGGTATAACAAAGATGCAGAAATCCGTGTGCAACTGGTCAATGGTCAAGTCCCGAAAACCAAGGGCAAAAAATAAAAAGTAAAATCTAGGAAAGGAAAAGCTAATTAGATGAAATTCACAAAATCACACAGGCAAGTGAAGGTGGAAATGTGCCGATGACCGTGGGGTTGTAGCAAATCATCTAGCATATACACTTTTGTATATGTTTTTAGTAGCAAATTTTTAAATGGAAAGAGTATTGGAAATTATCGAAGAACAGTTGCATTTAACAGGCGTAGAGCTCACAGAGGATTTAAACCTAAAAGATGACCTTGGCGCAGATTCCATTGATTTAGTGGAATTAATTATGGCATTTGAGGACGAGTATGGTATTAATGCGGATTATGAAGAGATGGATAAGCGTGTAAAAACAGTTGGCGATATTATCGAATATTTGAAGGAACAGGGAGCAGACATTTAAAAATGTGTAAGAGAAAGGCAGCTAAAAACTGCCTTTCTTACTTTCTCTACTCAATAACATTATTTTTCTTTTTATATTCTGTTCCCCATTCTGATAATGCATCCAAAACTGGTTTTAGGCTATAACCAGTTTCTGTCAGGGTGTATTCAACGCGCGGAGGCACTTCTGCATATACTTTGCGAGTCAGCAGTCCGCTGTCCTCCATAGAGCGCAAGTTGGCTGTAAGAACTTTCTGAGATACATTTCCAATTGATTTTTTCAGTTCGCCAAATCGTTTTGTCCCATCTAGTAAATCGCGTATAATTAGCACTTTCCAGCGGTCGCTAATCAGCAACAAAGTCGTTTCTACTGGACAGGCTGGCAACATTTTTTCCATAAAAGATCCTCACTTCTCAATTAAATAAAATCGGTTTTATTGATGTATTGCACTAGAATAATGAATTGCTTTACATTTTATGTATGTGGATTTATTATAAACTTGAAAGTAGGAAAAAACAAGCTGCAAAGATAAAAAGAGGCTTTTATAACAATTTGTTAAAATATCCTATAGGCAATTGCGAAACAAGTTCAAAATCTTGATTCCAATAGGACAAAGGTCCGG
>CASJPF010000092.1 GCA_949383255.1 Lachnospiraceae bacterium
TACGAGGTTGATGAAGCAGGAAGCCCATTGGCTTTAGACAATGGGTAGTTCACAAAAAGAGGAAGCAATGTTTCTAATCGTGAAGATTGACATCTATTTGGATATCGATTATTATAGTAAACGACAAAAGTATTTGCCGTTTAGAAACTGTGAAGATATAAAAGGAGCTTGCTATGATATTTGAAACACATGCGCATTATGATGATGATGCATATCACGAGGATAGAGATGTACTTCTTGCTTCGATGCAAGAGAATCAGATTGGTTTTATTGTAAATGTAGGTGCAAGCCTGTCTAGCACAGCGGCAAGCATTGCACTTGCTGAAAAGTATTCTTTTGTCTATGCGGCGGCAGGCGTGCACCCAAGTGAGACGACAGAACTAAATGAGGAGACTTTTGCGCAACTTGAAGGGCAGTGTATGCATAAAAGGGTGGTGGCAGTTGGAGAAATTGGATTGGATTATTACTGGGAGGAACCAGCGCACGAGATTCAAAAGTTGTGGTTTGCGCGTCAGTTAGAGATTGCAAAACGCATAAAAAAGCCAGTGATTGTTCATTCGAGAGAGGCTGCAAAAGATACTTATGACATTTTGGCGGCACAAAATGCTTGGGAAATCGGCGGAGTGATTCACTGTTTTTCTTATGGCGTAGAGATGGCAG
The DNA here is from genome assembly GCA_949383255.1 of Lachnospiraceae bacterium. Taxonomy (GTDB): domain Bacteria; phylum Bacillota; class Clostridia; order Lachnospirales; family Lachnospiraceae; genus COE1. The sequence continues at coordinate 661 of CASJPF010000092.1, forward strand.
AAGCGTATATTAAAATGGGATTTTACATTGGAGTTGGCGGTGTTATTACATTTAAAAATGCGAAAAAATTAAAAGAAGTCGTATCGGCGATTCCAATCGAGCGCATTTTGTTAGAAACAGATTGCCCCTATCTTTCCCCAGAACCTAAACGCGGCAGTAGAAATTCCTCGCAAAACTTACCGTATATAGCACAGAAAATTGCGGAAATAAAAGGAATGTCCTATGATGAGGTTGTATCTATGACAGAGAAAAATGCCAGACAGATGTATCGAATATAAGAAGGGAGAAAGGCTATGGCAACGCTGGGAAATCCGACCAATACTATTGCTGTATTACAGAAATACCAATTTCATTTTCAGAAAAAATATGGACAAAATTTTTTAATCGATGCAAATATACTTGAAAAGATTGTTGATGCGGCAGGAGTGAAAGCAGAAGACTGTGTGCTGGAGATTGGTCCAGGAATCGGCACAATGACCCAGTATCTCTGTGAGAGAGCGCGGGAAGTCGTTGCGGTGGAGATTGATGCAAAGCTAATTCCAATTCTTGAACAGGATACCTTGGCGACCTACAACAATATTACCATTATCAATGAAGATATTTTAAAGGTGGATATCAATGCAATTGTGCAGGAAAGAAATTATGGAAAATCGATAAAAGTTGTTGCAAACCTTCCTTATTATATTACAACACCAATTATTATGGGGCTTTTTGAGCGTCATGTGCCGCTTGAAAGCATTATAATTATGGTGCAAAAAGAAGTGGCGGAACGTATGCAGGCAGGACCAGGCACAAAAGATTACGGTGCACTGTCTTTGGCTGTAAACTACTATGCAAAGCCGCAGGTTATAATGACGGTTCCAGCGGGGTGTTTTATGCCGCGCCCTAATGTTGACAGTGCTGTTATAAAGCTTACCTGTTCTGAGAGACCACAGATAATGGTTTCAGATGAAAAAAAGATGTTTGATATTATTCGCGCATCCTTTAATCAGCGCAGAAAAACGCTTGTCAATGGGCTTGTCAACGCCGCTGAGTTAACGATTACAAAAGAAAACGTTTTGGCTGCGCTGGAAAAGATGGGATTGTCGTCAACAATTCGCGGAGAAGCACTTACATTAGAACAATTTGCTGTACTGACAGAGCTGCTTTAGCCTTGTTCCTGTTCTTCAAGCTGTGAAGTGCAATGTGGGCATCTGGTTGCCTCTATAGCGATTTCAGATTTGCAGAACGGGCATTTTTTTGTGGTAGGAACCTTGGGCGATTCTGTCTTCTGAATGCGGGACATTGCTGTGTTCATAACCTTGACTATCAGAAATACAATTAATGCCATAATTAGAAAATTGACCACAGCAGTGATAAATTTCCCGTAATACAATGTGACATCACCTGTTATATTCCAGGTAAGCTGGTCAAAGTTCATGCCGCCAAATAGACCTAAAATTGGATTGATCACATCATTTACCAACGAGGAGACAATGCTGGTAAAGGCACCGCCGATTATAATACCGACAGCCATATCCATCACATTTCCCTTACTGATAAACTTTCTAAATTCCTCAAAGAATTTTTTCATCGTTTGTTTTCTCCTTTTCTTATTGTATTGAATTTAAAAAACATTCCTAATTATAGCATACAGTTCCATAGCATGACAAGATGAGAACGATTCTTATCGTTCTCTTTTAAATGGTGTCAGAGTATGATAAAATGTGAGGAGACAGTACTAGTACACCGTTTTTTAATTCCTCATATACCAAGCACTCGCTATTTGCATCATTGCCGCGTTGTCGTCAGTCAACGATGCCACACCGCATTGCCTCCTTCCTCCGCCTTGCACTGATACAAATATCAAGCACTTTGTATACGAGGATAAAAAAAACGGTGTACTAGAGTATTTTTCAAATACGCTCTAGGAACGGTAGTTGATAGAAAGGATAGGGGTGTACAAGATGTATGAAAAAAAAGCGATTGAAATTATGACAGGGTGGCTCAGCCATAAAAATGAGTTGGGGAAAAAGCCAGCAAAAATTAAAGCGGCAGGAACTTTTACTTACGACGATAACAATTATGTAATTGTAAAGTTTAAGCCAGATTTGTTTGAAAAATGGCAGGTTGGAGTCGTTGGATTTGATGAGGAGGGCGAAGAATGCGGGCATACATTCAGCGAGTATGAGGAATATGATGAGGCAACAGCCAAGGAGAAATGCATTACAATCATTGAATATATGAAGCAGTATTGGCGGGGACGTTTTCTTGCAGAGCTGGAAAGGCGTGGTATGACCGAGGAAGAGTTTGACAGCATGAGTGAGGAGGAGCGCAAGGAAAAGTGGGAGGAAACGGGAAAGCAAGATGCCGTGCGCGTTGGTTCCATTTTATTAAAAGATGCCGATATTGATTTTGACGTGCTCTGTGACACAATAATAAAAGCTTTTCTTGGCGCAGAAGAAAACTACAAACATGGAGACCACATTTTAGTGTTTGAGGTTGATAGCAATATGATTACAGTGTCGCTGGTGGATGCACCTGTTCCTGATGGGGAGGCAGAGTTTTATGCGGAGGGAAATTATCTGTGGAAAGAGGCTGTGGCAACTACGGAACAACATCGCGCGCATATGCTTGTGGCAGTGATAAACCATGATGGCAATCCAATTGAGGCGGCTTGTTTCTTTACAGATGTGACGAATCTTTGCAGCATGGAAACCGACGCGCTTGGTATCTACACGACAGGAACTGTGTATCAGCCAGAGTTTTATCATGAGTGGGCAAAGAAATTACAAACCAGTGAAATGCCAATTCCGCTGTGGGTGTATATTGGGCTGGTTCAAGATGAGAATGGGACGAGCGGTTACACATATGGACTGACGGAATTTGGCAGAACGGAGATTGAATTGATTGGCAGCAGTCACAGTTTACAGGAAATTTATGATTTTCTCTATAATGTTTGTGACTGGATGTTGGAAGATGGAATGTATTTTTGTGACGGCGAAACTTTAAGTTTCACATCGGACGAGCATCTGACAATAACAAAATCAAAGGCAATCTATGTAAACGGAGATAGTTTTAAAATAAATTTTTAAGGAAAATAGACAGTGCTGAAACAATCAGTGCTGTCTATTTGCATAAAAAAATCTCAATTCTAGCTAATATCTTTGTAGTTTTGACAAAAAATGTTTGCTAAAATAAATATAAATAAAACAAGTGAACTACGAAAGGAGCAAACGAATGAGAAGTTTAAAGACAAAGGTAATCGTTCCGTTGTTGCTTATTGCGATAGTCGGTATTGGTTCTTCCTTTTTAGGTTTGATCTCGCTAAAACAACTCAGGGCGGCTGGAAATGAGATTGCGGCGCAAAGAGTGCCAATTATTATTACTCTCGATGCAATTTCATCCAATATTCAGCAGATGCAGCAGCTTTTACTGACGCACAGTGTTATGGACACTAAAGAGGATAAGCAGCGCGTGGAGGAGCAGATAAGTGTATCAGTGGCTGCTTTACAGACCTATTTGGACATGTTTCACGAACTGACTGATGACGAGATGGCATATCAGGAGATGATGGATCTCTATGACTCGTATTTGCAAAATTATAACGATACTTTCCGGCTTAGTGCTATGAACAATACGCGGGAAGTGACAGCGAAAGTAAACGGTATTCTTCTTGATATTTTTGAGCAGTTGCATGACAAAATACAGGTAATGATTCGTGAGGAACAGACAGAGATTGGACTTGCAAAAGGAAAACAGGAAAATATTTATCAAAATGCAGTGATTGTCGCTTATGGAATGCTAATCATTATGGCAGTTTTATTTGTGACAAGTGTGATAATTGCGGTGAAGGCGATTATACTGCCAACAATTTCTTATGAAAAGAAGATTGGAGAGATCACACAGAAGATTAATCATCACAGCGGCGATTTGACAGAGCGTGTGGCGATACATACCGCGGATGAGGTTGGAAAGCTTGTCCAAGGAGTTAACTTATTTATTGTCACCTTACAGCGGATTATCAGTGAAATTGTATTGTCTTCGGAAGATTTGGGAACAACGTTCCAACATGTTAATAACAGTGTTGCAGAGGCAAACAAAGATTCCAATGAGATTTCTGTGGCGATGGAACAGGCAGCTTCCACAATGGATTCTATTTCCACAACCATTCATGACATCAATGAGAGCACTGTCAAAGTTGGCGATGCAGTCGGCAATGTGTCTGATGTTACGCGCAATATTTATGGTTATACCAAAGAGATGAAGATGCGCGCTGAGGATATGGAGAAGACCGCTGAGAAAAATAAAAATGGCACAAACGAGGTTGTGAGCAAAATTTTAACCCGTTTAAATCAGGCAATTGAAAACAGCAAAAGTGTGGCGATGGTGGATGAACTGACCAATGAAATTTTAAATATCTCAGGAAAAACAAATTTGCTTGCATTGAATGCTTCCATTGAGGCAGCACGTGCAGGTGAGGTTGGAAAAGGATTTGCGGTTGTGGCAGATGAAATTCGACAGCTTGCGTATTCGAGCCGCGAGACAGCAAATAAAATTCAGAATATCAATAGTCTTGTGATTAGCGCAGTGAATGAGTTGAGTGACAATGCCAATGAAATGATAGGTTATATTTCAGGGACAATTTTGCCAGATTATGATATGTATGTTTCTTCTGGGCAGCAGTACAGAGAGGATGCAGAGGAAGTCAGCAGTGCGATGAACAACTGCATTCATGAGATGGAAGAGCTTCGGGGACATATTGAATATCTTGTTGGACAGATGAGGCAGATAGAGGATTCTGCCGCAGAGTGCAACAAGGAGATTGGAGATTCCGCCGATTCAACGTCGCGTTTGGTGGCTGAAATGAAACAAGTATATGACAATATGGAGTCCAGCGTTAAAGTGGTTGGAAAGCTAAAACAGAGTTCAGAGGCATTTGTAAAATTGTAAGAAATAAAAATATTATAAGGTTTTGATATTGCGTAAATTTCGTAGGATGATATAGACTCCGAGAGGTTATTCACTTGAATTGGAGGAAAAAGGATGAAGAAAAGAATTATAGCATTGCTTGTGGCTGGAATTGTTGCAGGATTGGGGGTGATGCCTGTAACTGCGGCAGAGATGGAGCAAGTGATGGATAGTGCAGCTTCTAATGAAAAGATGCCTAATGAAGAGATGTCTAATGAAGAGATGTCTAATGAAGAGATGCCTAATGAAGAGATGCCTAATGAACAGGATTCTAATAAGCAAGGATCTGGTGAGGAGACTTCCAATGAAGAGGTATCGAATGAAGAAACTCCAAATGAAGAGGCAGCAGCAATTGTGATTCCCAAAGGAAATTTGGTGGATGTTGATGTGATTGATCTGTCTCTTCATGCGGAGACAATAGGGGATTTCACGCCAGTGTATGTCTATGAAAATCCCTTTAAGGGAAAGGATACTTCTAAAGGCGCAATTATTGAATTTTATGCGAATCCCACATGGGAAGTACATGTGTTAGGGACAATCTTTGCGATTAATGGTTCCGGTGAATATGATGGTAAACTTTACTTTACACCAGGTTCCTATTTAGGATTTAACAGTGCAGAATTTGGCGGATTTTTTGACGCAAATCTATTTAACTACAATATTGTGACAGATTATATTAAAGATGGTGCACTAATCCGCATTGAGCTTATGCCAGAAGGATTTGCAGTTTACGCAGATAATGTGCTGTGTTATGACCAGACAATTTTGAATAACCCGGAAGCTGCTGATGGAGATTTTACTGCTGATTCTGATTTTAGCGGTGTTTTGACATGGCTGTCTGGCGCCGAGGCGTTGTATTTCGGCTATGGTTCTTGGTGGAATACCGTGTCAGACTGCGCAAATATAGAACTGTCACACATTAGCTTTCGCTTGCCAGACGGCACTGTGTTGATGGATAAATTGCAGGCGGACAAAGATTTAGTGGAATCTCTTGGTGGCAGCGTGGAAACGACTATAGCAGAAACCCAGCAGACAGAATTAAAACTTGCGGATGTGAATGTTGAGATTTTTGATATTGATTCTGTCATGTATGAGGGCAGTTCTGTATTTCCGCTAATGGCAGCAGCTGTGACAGTTGTAGTGCTGGGGTCACTAATCACAATTATTTTGGTGTGTAGACCGCGGACCTACGAGTGAGTTTACATATTGTACGCATTGATAGGAAAAAGTCAAATTCTGTATCATTACGGTGTTTCCCGTAATGATAAAACAGGTATTGTACGAATTTGTCGAACGATTCTCCTTCAAAATGTCTTGTGGGAATGCGTGGAAATGTTTATACTTAAAATCACAGTGAGCGTTTTACGGATTTTCAATTCAATCAAAGGGGGAGATATCATAATGTCAAAGGAAACAACGACGATGTTACTGACACTTGTCTTTATGGCAATCGGTATCTTATATCAGGTGGCGATTGGCGTGATATACCAAAGAATGATACAACAGGCAGATACACTTTCGGGTGTGGATAATAAACTGCTCAGTCAGTGTAAGGAACGTTTTATCAACTGCTACAAGTTAAATGGCGGTGTGGCGAACATATCAGTGTTTGTGGATAAGTACATTAATCGGATTCGTATCTTGGGAATGAGTATTAACTTTATGAAACATCTGTCGGGACAGTTGATGTTGGCAGGCGTATTTATTGCGGGATTTGGCGTGTTTAGTGGTATTATTGAAGGTCGGCGGTTTGTGGATCTGCTTCCATTTTATATTATCAGTCTCTTTGGTATTTATCTGTATCTGAGTGCCATGTCGATTGTGGACATGCCAGGACGCAGGCAAATGTTAAAGACAAATTTGACAGATTACCTGGAAAACACAGTTGCGCAGCGGCTAGAGCATGGTATTGTGGAGAAGGAAAAGCTTTTGTGGGAGCTTGCGCAGGAGAAAAATGCCAAGGCAGAGCGTCGTGCGAAATCTGAGATTCGAGCTGCGGAAGAAACCCCAGAACAGGAAGTGGCTGATACTGTGCCGGAACCGGACGAAATTTTGGAGAAAAAGGCACCGCTCTTTTCACAGGAGGAAGCACACGAATTGGAGGAACTATTGCGTACAATTATTGGGAATCGGGTCTAATAATTCGTTACTGTTCACTTCGTCCTAGTAACAGGTAAAAATCCATGCAAAATTTGCTTCGCAAATGGATTTTTACTTGCTGCCAGTACATTTTCTCACGGACTTAGCAGTAAATGCTAAGGAACTGTAGAAAAATAACTGACGCATCTTGACTTGGCTATTTCTCCGATTATGCATGCCAAAAAGCCTCGCCGCAGCCCGCTACGCCTACGTTTTTTGACATACCTCCTCGAAGAAATATCCTACGCAATCTGCATCACTTATTTTCCTACAATTCCTAAGTCCTGTCTGAACAGTAACAATAATTCGTCAAAATTTAGAAAAATTTTGTGTAATAATTGATTTATTTGGGATATTTTGCTAAAATATAATGCATGGAACGACAATATCATTCATTTTTGAAAAGGAGAAAAGCAGATGAGTAAGGTAACATTTGATTATTCAAAGGCAGCACAGTTTATCAGTGACCATGAGGTTGCATATATGAAAAAACTCACGCTGGACGCAAAGGAAGTTCTTGTCAGCAAGAGCGGCGCCGGCAATGATTTTTTGGGGTGGATTGATCTGCCAGTAGACTATGATAAGGAAGAGTTTGCCAGAATCAAAGAGGCAGCAAAGAAGATTCAGAGCGATAGCGAAGTACTGTTAGTAATTGGCATTGGCGGTTCTTATCTGGGTGCACGCGCAGCAATTGAGTTTCTGCGTCACGGTTTTTATAACATGGTGGACAAGAGTGTTCGCAAGACACCAGAGATTTATTTTGTTGGCAACTCAATCAGTTCTACCTATATCAAGCATTTAATTGATGTGATTGGGGACAGAGATTTCTCTATCAATATGATTAGCAAGTCAGGTACTACAACGGAGCCTGCGATTGCATTCCGTGTATTTAAGGAAATGATGGAGAAAAAGTACGGAAAGGAAGGCGTTGCAAAGCGAATCTACGCGACGACAGACAAGGCAAAGGGATCTTTAAAGAACCTTGCGACAGAAGAAGGATATGAGACTTTTGTTGTTCCAGATGATGTGGGAGGACGTTTCTCTGTGTTAACAGCTGTTGGACTGCTGCCAATCGCGGTGAGCGGCGCGGATATTGACAAATTGATGGAGGGTGCTGCAAGTGGCAGAAAGAGTGCTTTGGAGCTTCCGTTTGAAGAGAATGATGCCATGAAGTATGCGGCAGTTAGAAATATTCTGTTGAGAAAAGGCAAGGCAGTTGAGATTCTCTGCAATTATGAGCCGAGCGCACACTATGTATCTGAGTGGTGGAAACAGCTTTTTGGTGAGTCAGAAGGCAAGGACTGGAAGGGACTTTATCCGTCAAGTGTTGATTTTACAACGGATCTTCACTCTATGGGGCAGTTTATTCAGGATGGGTCAAGGGTGATGTTTGAGACGGTGCTCAACATTGAGAAAGCGCGCGAGGAAATTACAATCGGCACAGAGCCTGTAGATCTTGACGGACTGAACTATCTGGCAGGCAAGACAGTGGATTTCGTGAATAAGAGTGCGATGAATGGAACAATACTTGCACACACTGATGGACAGGTTCCAAATTTAATGGTAAATATGCCAGAGGTAAGTGAGTTTTATTTGGGCGAGCTGTTTTACTTCTTTGAGTTTGCATGTGGTTTAAGCGGATATCTGCTCGGTGTAAATCCGTTTAATCAGCCAGGTGTGGAGAGCTACAAGAAGAATATGTTTGCACTTCTTGGAAAGCCTGGTTATGAGGCGGCAAGAGAGGAACTGTTAAAGAGATTATAATAAATTTACTTAAAAATCCTGCAGAATTTTCTGCGGGATTTCAGTATGAAGGATTTTATTATGGATGACCAGCAGTATGAAGAATTAGAAGATTTAGTGTATATTTTTAAAACAGTACGTTTTTTAGAAGAGGAGAAAGTGCAATGTTTTAATTTTATTAAAGAGATTATAGATAGTGAATATGATACAAAAAATATATCAAAAAAAGTAAAAGAGAAAATGCGAATACAAATGATAGAGGCTTTTGAATGGATAGAAAGTTTACATATAAAGCCAAAATATAAAGATAAGTTTTTATCTTATTTTAGTAATTGATGTTGCTACAGAGCTATAATAATTTTCAAATTAGATTTATTTTGGCAAGCCTTCCTAATGTGCTAAAACTGGAAAGAACCTGCCACTTTATCGCAAAGATTCCTAATTTCATGTCTATACAAAAGTACCACACGAAATTTGAAAAATGTTGTAGGGAATGACATACTTTTTTCTTATAAGTGAAGGGGCTCTATTTTTCTTTATTGTACTGAAAAGGAAATAAATTTTATTAACTCAAATTTCGCACATTAATATTATCTATGTTCCTTGAAAATTCAATATCTGGCAGTTATTC
>CASJPF010000093.1 GCA_949383255.1 Lachnospiraceae bacterium
TTAAAGAAAAGTCTGTAAAATCATTAATTTAGGACTTGACATTATAGGAAGGAATTTTAAGCATGAATTTATATTCGCAGGACATCATCAAAAATGATTTTCACTTTAGTGTTGCAACCTATGGCATTAACCGCCGCACCCACGAAGAAACGCTTTCTTCCACTTATGATGATAAGAATACGCACAAAAACGGTACTGCCTATTTTATAAAGAAAGCAGCTATCCATACCGGCATTATGGAAATCCTTGATTATGATATGCCTGAAAAGGAATCTGCTATTGTAGCATTTGAGAAATTGAAGTCTGTTTTGCCATTGCTCGGCATCGACTGCCCCTTTGACAAAGAAACCTTCAATTTATATTGCTGCGAACACATACCAAAAGATATCGAGACTTCTGCCGGACAAATCATGCCGATATTGCAGTCCTGCTTTGAAGAACATCCGGCACTGTCTTATCTGTATCCTCTATTTCATATGGTAATGCGTTCCTGCTATCAGCAAGCCGGAAAATCAGCCGATGCGGGGCTATTCCAAAGCGCAAAACTATTATCCGAAGAAGTCAGCAGTCTTGAAACTTTATATACGCAGGCAAGAAATTATTTAACTGAGGTTGCCATAGAGCCGTCAAAACAAGGCTTACAGTTGCCTAGCCGTGCAATAGCTGAAATATACCATTCCTATTGCCTGTATGCCAGTAAGCAGGATTTTCAATCGGATGCATTATCCACTATGGAACTGAAAAACAATTTTCTATCTGACATCCGTGCCCAAAAAGACAGTTGCAATACGCAAAATTGGACAGAATATCTAAATCATGCCTCCAATCTTATTACAGATAACGCAATCGGGAAATACCCTGTTACATCATTCAAACAGTTCTTATGTATAGGCATCCGACTACTGCTTGAAGACGAACTCGTTATCAAAAAATGCAGCCTCTGCAATGGATATTTTCGTGTGAAGTACACTTCCAACCAAGAATACTGCACAAGAATATACAGAGACACTTCCACTACCTGTAACGAGTACGCCAGTCGGAAATCCTATAAGGAAAAGTTATTCAGCCACCCGATTCATACGGAATTTACTAAATCATACAACAGACTGTATGCCCGCATCCGCAGAGGGAAACTCCCTGCTGACACACCACTCATGGATCAGTTAAAGGCACTTCATGACGAATATACCAAAAAATATGAGAACACACACCAGAAAGACCGCGAAGCTGTATGGAAAGAATACATTGAAAAGAATAAAGAATTGCTCAAGTTAGATTCTTCAAAGAATTAATGCACAAAGCAAATGTTGAGTTATCGTATAAGGCTAAATAGTTATCTGCTAGAATCTGATAACTATTGCGCTACACTCGTTTCTTAAAAATTAGCGAATTTTGTTATCATTCTGTTATCACGACTTACCAATTCCACCAAACATCGAAAAAAGGACTTTCCGAGAAATCTCGGAAAGTCCCATAAATTCAATGAATTTTCAATTACTCGATGATAGTAGCAACCCTGCCAGAACCAACAGTTCTGCCACCCTCACGGATTAGGTTGGGAGAACCTTGTTTGGAAAATGGCGTGTTTTCAGGGTTTATTGTAATCATATTTTCTGAAAATAACGATTTTCTCTGTAGTTTCAGAATTTTTGTAGCCATTTTGTAGCCACGACACATTTATGAATTCCGCTCAAACTGCGCTCATTTTAAACAAAATTTGCATTACAAGGAGACAGACCATATCTTTACTCCCATTTTTTTATTGAATACATCTATTATTTTACAACCCAATAACACCTGTTTACACAAATAGATGTATATTTCTCCCAAATATACATATGCTATAACGACCGCATTTATACAAAACACCATTATAGTTGGGCTTAATCTGTAATGGTAAAAAGCCCTAAGTGCGGTCTTTTTCTGTAATCCTATTTTTAGCCATTTCCATTTTTAACTTTTTAGTAGCTTGTCCGCTAAAAAAACAATCAATTAATGATTGTGCATCACCATATACTTCGACATTGTTTCGCAGCAAATACTCTCGTACAGTATACTTAATTATAGACTTTTCAATCTTATTATCTAATTCCTGATTTAATTCTTGTGCCCGCTTAGAAAAGTAACCAACATCAATAATTCGTGAAATCATCATCAAATTCTGCAATTTATAGTTAGAATTCTTGTTAAAATCAAAATCATTTAAAGCAGCAATCGTCTGTTCGGAAGTGCAAGTAAATGCAACTACTTGATATAATGCCATCACTAGAACAGCTGATATCTGCTTGATCATATGCTTTACACTATCAATGTTGGTATCCACTATTTGCTTTTCTTGTCTTAAAGCAGAAATATCTTGATATATATCCGTGCAAAATGATTCAAAATCTTCATTAATATCATTTAATATTTTAAACAAGAATTGATTTGGACACTTGTATATCAATGAAACTAATATATCCTGCTGTTCAACTTTCATATTTTGGCAAAAAGCAGGTAATGTTTTTGATAATATTTCCAAATATTTAAAAGATATCATTACCTGGTTTTCAATTTTCAATAAATCTTCTTCCGAGTAATCATATTCATTTACTAATTCAATCAAGTCAGAGAAGTAAACCTCTTCTTCTTGTTTAGCCAACATTTCATCTCTTTTTCTTCTCTCTTCTTCACTTGGCAAACTATTCTTTACGGGAACCGAAGCATCAAGTAAAAACTTTACATTTTCAGCATCAAAAGATAATTCTTCTTGTTGAGCAAAATGCTCTTTTGCTCCTTCTATAATAACATTAACAAACTTTGGGTTATTGGTTATTAATGCCAAAAATAAAACAATATCACTATTAATACTAAAACAAAGGTTTTTTAAAAGGTAATCCAAATTATCTTGTATATTCTCCTCTTGATGATGCTTTTGATTTAATGCTTGCGCTACAAAATATGCTAGTAATGTATGATCTCTGAAACGTATTTCGTTCCCCATGTCTACTAAAATTTTCGCATTTATAGCTGTATTAAGAAACATACGAATATTTACTTTCTGACGGTATGCTTTTTGATATTGTTCTATTACGCTCGTTATCTCATCTATACTAACAGCGCTTTTTTTCTCAAAATGCATATAAAAGGCAAGTTCTCTTAAAACATTTATTACTAATGTAACATCAATGTTTTCTGAATTATCAATTATTCTATTTCGAATAGAACTTTCGTAGACCACATTAAAAACATTCATCCCTGTTGAAAACCGAAATCGAAAGTCTTTTTCATATTGATTTACAAAATTAATAATAAATTCCGGATTCAGTTGAAAAAATTTCACTTGAGAATTAATAAGTTCATTAATTCTCTTTGTTTCACTCTCTATATCGCGGTTTTGGCTGTTATTAGCTTCCAGTACATTACTTATCAGCCTTTTTCTTTTAACATATAAAAAAGGCTTCATTGTTAAATTCAAAGTATCAGAATTAACCATTATATTTACAACTTGTTTTTTTATATCCAAATCCAATTTTTCTTCAGTAAAGACGATAACTTTTCCAAAATTAAGTTCTAAAAATTCTAACAATATTTTTAATGTTTTAATCTGTAACAAATTCGCCTCATCCAATAAAGCTATTTTATCAGACTTATTAATTTGTTCAAACTTAGCAAATCCATTATCATCACTTTCATATTGCTCTGCAAAAGTATATTCTATTGTTTTCTCAATTCTTTTTTTATTTATTTCACTCGCTGAAATTAATAAGGGTGTTTTACCCTTCTCTAAAAAAATACGAAATAACTTTCTTGCTAAAACAGTTTTTCCAGCCTTTTGCTCACCAGTTATAATAATTTTATTGTGCTTTGTTATAAGTTCGTCTAATTCACTTTCTATTTCAACATCATGCTTCTCAACTTCCTCATTTTCTTTGTAAACGTTATATGAAAAACTAGGGAACACATAATAATCATCTATTTTCTTTTTGTCATTATCTAAACTAATTTCTTCAAGAAACATATTCTTTATAATCAGATTAGTTCCATAACTTCTTTTAGTTACACCATCCAGTATTTTTTTCGGTACATAGATATCATTTTTCCATATAATAGAATGCCCAACTACTCTATCTTGTTCCATATCTATATTAATTACGCAAAATCCATTTCCTTCTGTAGCATATCCATACAAAGCATTGCCTTGAACATATTGAACATCTCCATTTCTATTAAAATTCCTACTTTCCCCGATAGGTAAATGTTCATGTCCTGTTATAACCAAAGAATACCTTCTCGAAATAATTTTTTTCAACTTATCCTTACATAAACTGCTAAACCATTCAATACTATGATGCATTACTAATACATTTATGTCTGCTTCTGCTGCCTGATCTAATTTTTTAATATGATTGTCCGAAAGATAATGACTCCCCATATCTTCCGAGTTTCCACCTAATAAAGATAAAGGTGCCGTATTTAACAGCACAAATGCTATCCTTTTATTTTCATATTTCATTACTTTTTTCGAAACAATCGCGTCTTCTATAAAACACTTTCTATACCTTGCAAACCCGAAAAAACCACCCATATTGGATATGTATGTATTTACAACATCTTCTATTTTACCCATTTTATATGCCTCTTTTATCATATCAAATGTAATCTCAAATTTCGAAAAATCTATATCATGATTACCCGGCACACAAACAAATTCAATTTTTTTACCCTTATATTTTTTACAGCTAAGTTCTCTAAATAATGCTCCTATTAAACTACTAACGACTTTATACTGAGTGCTAACTCCTTTCATTGCCAAATCACCAGAGATAACAATAATACACTCATCCGCATTATCAAGCGTATTTATTGCCTGTATCATTTTATCAATTCGGATTTCAAAAGAGTCCTCTCTTTTTTCAAAGTGCATATCACTTAAATGTATAATTTGTAATCTCATGTTTTTCTCCCTTAAATTTTCATATTTTTACGAAATTAATGAAATTCAGTATGCATATACTATAGACATTTACTGGCAATCACATTAGCATCCGCCGCCGCATATTTGCTTTATATAATACAATGCAAAAGTATCACTAACCAAATGATGTATTTCTCTTGCATTTCTACACTTAACAGCAACACTTTTTAAATTGTTCAAATATTGTTCCGTCATTTCTATGCCCTTTTCCTCTTTATATTTCATCTGTACCTCTAATATGGACATTTCCGCAATTTTTAATTTTGCCTCTTCACTTAACTCATTAAATCCTATAACAACATCAAATCTATTAAAAATTGCATCGCCTAATTCTTTTCTAATTTGATCCTCATCTTTATAATTGGATGTACAAATAATAACCGATTTTTTAAGTTGCACTATATAATTCTGATCTTCAAAAATTCCTTCATCAAACAACTGATAAAATGCACTATGAAATGTAGGGTGCGCCTTATCAAATTCATCCAGCAAAATCACATTTGATTCCCGATCCAATAAGTCTTTTGCGAAACTTTTCTCATAATGTGCACCACCAAACAAATATGTCGAAAACTGATTATTTTGAAACATAGAAAATTGTTTTCTAAAAATTTTTTCTGTTAAACATGTACTAATAAAATTAGCTGTTTCTGTCTTACCAATTCCAGAACTGCCATAAAACAGCATTATGACTGGTTTTTCCCTATCATCTAATGTTAATGGTAATAGCGCTTTCAGTAATTGTGTCTTTACACTACTTTGTCCAATAACAATTTCATTGTATTTTTCATGAATAACCTTTATAGTTTCTTCGGTAACTGCTTTATATTCCTGCATTTCAACTTTTGTATCAGGATAAAGACGCTTAATCTGCTCACTAATCTGAAGTGGCGGATTATGTAAATATATATTTTTGACATCCATTTTGGCTAGGAAATTAGCAAAATTCAATATCACATGTTCTCGTACTCCAGCATATTCTTGCGAACCCGCCACAAAGTTTTCTACTTTCACTTTCTCCACACTTTTTTCTTTATGTTCTTGTCCCTCTATTTGCACTAACATTTTACTAACATCAAGTTCCATTACCAAATCTGTCAGTGTTCTATGTTTTTCTGGTATTTTATTTTGAAATTCTCTCTTAGAACCATAAAAAATATAGCTACTCATGTGACACTCCTGCAATTATGACATCATAAACCGTGCACTCATCCACGGATTCTTCTGTTACATCTCCGAATACCCTTTCTGCTGAAACTCTTTCGGGTTTATTTATATAATTAAATTCATTTTCAATTTTCAGATTTTCCAAGTTTAATTTTCCAACTGGCACACCATAATATGTCAATTTCATTTTTAGAAAATCTGCCAAGTTGTAGTTATTTCTAAAAGCATTAATATTAAAACGTAAAATAGACTTTTTATTTTCATCATCAACAATCATTTCATAGTAACCTCGTTCTCCTAAAATTGCCTGATTCAACTTTTCCATATCAATAGGCATTTGTTCTTTAGGTACAATCGTCAAATAGGAACTAAACATTTTATACATAGTAAAAGAATTAGGATACGGAGCCACAGTGACACTTTCAAACTTATAAACATTGTCGTCCCCATTTGCTCTTGCAAGATAATCTGTCAATAAAGTATTCTGCAACTTACTATCGACAACTTTAGAAACTATAGAAGAATACCCCATATCACCTTTCCCCTGAAAAGTCGCTTTTAGCATCGCTAAAACATTAATGCCTCCTCCAACCTCAGCCTCAATCTCTCCAATTATTTTCCCTAATCGTTCTTTATTTTCATCTGTAGACCAGTCAAGATGCCCTCCATTACACATATCCAAATAATCCTGTGCAGCTTCTTCATCAAAATATGGGATTTTAACCAAATTATCTATCCTCAGTTCTTTACCCCGTTTTTTCTCTGTCATACAAACTATCCTCCACCATTTCATAATTCCTATGGGTTAAAAATTTCTTTGCCTCTCAAATATTTGTGGGAATTGCATAAGCATATAAATCTCGTCCAAAATTGCACTATTCATGTTTTCCCCTATCTCCATAGGGTATTGGTGTCTCCGCCACCATAGACAAATTCTGCGGCACTTCATATGTATAAGCACCAGACTCATCCAAAGCCTTTATATCCTTCTTCCTCATCTCCCGATACACAACCTCAGCCAACGCACTCATTATTGCATTATATTTAGCCGTATCCTCAAACAAGCTCTGATATGATTCCTGTGCCTCCATATATCCGTCCTGCGCTGCAATACCAAATGCTTTTGGAAAAATGCTTTCAACAAATATCTGCGGATCAGAGGACTGTGCCATCTTTTTCAGTTTCTTATCAGAAAGCAATTTCTCCCTTAATGATGACAGAATAACTTTATCTCCCTCTGTAAAATTGCCCTTAAATTTCTCATTAATTTTCGCAATCACCTCATCCAAAGGCGTCTTCTCATCCATCCCCTTAACACCTTTATGCTTCGCTGGAACATATACAGTCTTTGCTTCATCCAAGGCAATTTCACCTTGGAACGTCTTCTGCAGCTTATAATATTCCAGTTTCAGCTTACCCTCCAAGTCAATCAACTCAACAGGGTCTTTCGGTAATAAACCAATTAAATATGAGCAAAATACATATTCCTTCTGCAACTCTTTATCAAACATTCTCAATATCTGCGATATGTAGCTATACCATTTAATCAGGTTACGAACCTGTCTGCGGAATTGGTATCTTTCATTCTGAGTCTTTTTGTTGTAGCGGTTGGAAACAGGAAGTAAAATACTGCTCATTCGCCCCATTGCCCTATCATCCTGCCTGCCTTTTTTGTAATACTCGTCTGTAAATGCTTCAATATCCTCATCCGAGTAAATACCATACGCCCGCAGTTCCCTCTGTGTCTGATATAGTAAGTCTGCGTTTACTTCTTCCTGCAGGAATGTTTCCTGATAAAACGGCTGAAATGCGTCCTTGATATCCTCCGCCTTGTTTACAAAATCTAATACAAAAGTATCTGTCTTTCCCTCACAAGTGCGGTTCAAACGGGATAAAGTCTGTACTGCTTTCACATTCTTTAACTTCTTGTCTACAATCATCGTATGTAAAAGCGGCTCATCAAATCCTGTCTGATATTTTTCCGCTACAACCAGCACATTAAAATTGTCATGGAACTCTGCCTTCGTCTGATTATCCGAGATATGAGAACCGTCTCTGCGTACATTCAGCTTTGATTCCGTATATTCCTCACCCTTATCATCAATTGCACCAGAAAAAGCCACCAGAATATCCACATCATCATATTTCTTTTCCTCAATGTATCGTTTGATTTCGTGGTAATAGCGAACAGCAGCCAGTCTTGATGATGTGATTACCATCATCTTTCCTTTGCCGCCAATCTTATGCCTTGTGGTATCTCTGAACGTCTCCACAATAATCTGTGATTTCTGACTGATATTATAAGGATGCAACTCCTGATATTTACGGATGACCTTTGCCGCCCTGCTGGATGGAACATCAGGATTATCTACCATAGTCTTTGCAATTCTAAAACAGGTATTATAGGTCATGTAATTCTGAAGGACATCAAGAATAAATTTCTCCTCAATCGCCTGCCTCATGCTATACACATGAAACGGCTGGAAAGAGCCGTCCTCCTGTTCCTGCCCAAACAGTTCCAATGTAGTGGCTTTTGGCGTTGCTGTAAAGGCAAAAAAAGATAAATTCTTATGTTTGCCTTGGGCAATCATTTCTTTTACAAGCCTGTCCTCCGGATCAACTTCTTCCTCTGCTAATCCCTCTCGCTCCGCATACTCCCGCAAGGCTTCTTCCGTATCCGCCAATGCAGTCTTTAATTTAAGGGCTGAACTGCCCGTCTGGGAAGAATGCGCCTCATCTACAATAACCGCAAAGCATCTTCCATTTGCCTTATCAACTTCCGTGTAAATCACCGGAAACTTTTGCAGAGTCGTAACAATAATGCGCGCACCGTCATTGATTGCATTTTTCAAATCCTGAGAATTTTTATCTTCTCCTATGGTTTCTATGGCACCTAATTTATGGTCAAATCCTGAAATTGTTTCCTGAAGCTGCGCATCTAAAACAGTGCGGTCCGTCACGACAATCACACTGGAAAACACCGGCTTATTGTTTTCATTGAAAAGCGATGCAAGGCGATATGCTGTCCACGCAATCGAATTGGATTTTCCGGAACCTGCGCTATGCTGAATCAAATAATTCTTGCCTGCACCATTTTCCCGTACATCTGCAATCAGTTTCCGAACAACATCTAACTGATGATAGCGCGGAAATATCAATGTCTTCTTTTTCTGCAAATTAATAAACTTTTGGATAATATCCAACATACTGTCTTTCTGAAATACATTTTCCCAAAGATATGCCGTAGGATACCCGTCCGGATTGGGCGGATTTCCTGCTCCGCCATCAGCCCCTGCTCCATTAGAACCTTGATTAAAAGGTAAGAAATAGGTGTCTTTCCCTGCCAGTTTTGTTGTCATCCAAACTTCCGTATGGTCTACGCAAAAATACGCCAAAATTCTCTTATTAAACTGAAAACATATCTCGCGTGGGTCTCTGTCATACATCCATTGAGTTTTAGCATTATCTACATTCTGCCCTGTGTACTGATTTTTTAATTCAAAAGCAAACACCGGAATCCCATTTACCACAAGCACCATATCCACCGACTTTTTCGTGTCTGCGGAATAATACCATTGTCTATAGCACTCTACTTCATTTTCCGCATATTGAATCCCTGCTGTATCATTCAACGCAGACTCCGGCTTAAAATAGCAGACTTTAAAGGTAGTGCCCCTGTGCTTGAATCCGTTTCGCAAGACATGTAGCACTCCGTCCATATCACAGGCATTGTTAAACGCAACACAGAATTTGCGCACAGGGTCTATGTCATTCTGCCGTTCAAATGCCGCCCACTCCCTCGGCTGGGTACGTTGAATAAAAGAAACCAATTTATCCGGATATAAGCCCAATTTTGGATTGTATGTTCCATTTCCTTTT
>CASJPF010000094.1 GCA_949383255.1 Lachnospiraceae bacterium
CAGGGGAAACGACAATTCCCCTACGGGCTTGCGCCCTACCCTTTAGTGAACTTTGTGGGCAGATAAAGGCTAAAGAGCAGCCTTTATCTGCCCACAAAGTTTTATAATGCCGCCCGCCACGTTTCGGCAGATAATTTCTATGAATGCTCTTTATTCATTTCCGTCGGGGATTGTGGGTTTACTTTTTCTGTCAAAATATTCTGCATCATCCGGCGGAAATACGAATCAGAAAAGAGAGTATTCAGAATATCTTTTACTGAATCATCATTCAGGGAGGCAAGCTGTTCTTTGGTAATATTCAGCTTTTCTCTGATAAGGTATTCAAAGTGGCTTCCCCATACGATGTTGCGGTGTCGGCGTTCCTTTTCTGTCTTACCTTTTATCTGGTTAAGGAGTTTCGCCTGCCTGTGTTTTGCAATGGCAAGCTCGGCTTTCGTTTTCTGCAATTCCGCATCAATTACCTCTCTGTTTCTTAATTTATTTTCGCTCATTTTCTCACTTCCTCTCTGCCTGTAACGCTGTTAATATTGCATATCAATAACAGGCACACAAAAGAGGACACCCGTATCCGGAATGCCCTCTCCTGTGTTTCATCACGCCTGTTTATTTTTCATCATAATCCGTCTTAAACCGTACCGTTATAAGCATAACTTTCCGCACGAGCCTTTCGTACAGTTCCCTGTTGAATCTGCCTTCCTCAATGCTAAGCCTTGCCATGTACGGCTTGAACAGCCGAATCACCTCCTGCATAGCAAAATAATCGTCATTTACTGCCTTTTCCAGTGTTTCAAAGGAAATGTCCCTGTCTTTAAATTTATTCTCCATGACACATTCCCTCCACCAGCCACCGGAGTGTTTTTACCGTATCATTCCTCCATTTGCAGACAGTGCTTTTTGCCAGACCGAGGATTCCCCCAATCTCCCTGTCCGTCCATCCGATGAAGTAATACATCCGCACAATCTGTAACTGTCTGTCCGACAGTTCCCTTAATGCCTGTGCCAAATCACCGTCCACTATGCCGATTTCATAACCCATGACATAAAAATAGTCAGCGTGGTATGTATCAAAGATTTTATCAACCGTTTCCAACTGCTTTTCGGAAAACATCTCCATGTGCGATTCCCGTTCCGCCATGCGCTTGCGTTCGTTGTAATAGTTAATTTTTTCGTATCTCAATGCCATGCGGCAGTATGTCACAAACTGGCGCACCACCCTGTCTTTTTTATCTTTGTTTATCAATGTCCTGTCCTCTATTTCTGAAAAATTGATTTATCTGAAACGAAGTTAGGACTGGCGGGGAACGGCAGTGTATTGTTGCTTTTAGAAACAGAAAAGCGCTCATTGGTTTTCTTCCAACAAACGCTTTCCCGCCTAAGTTTCAGTGTAAATATTCCTTTTTCCTAATTTGGGACAACTTCCAAATCAAGCTCTTCTGCAATTTTTCTTATAGTTTTTGCCGAATTGTGAAGTTTCTCCATTTCCTTTTCATTCAAAGAAATAGGAACATGGGTTTCGATTCCGTCTGCCCCTATAATAGCGGGCATACTAAGGGCAATTTCTTTAATCCCATAATTTCCATGCATGATAGAAGATACCGGAAGAATAGATTTTTCATCCCTTACAACGCATTCACAGATACGCTTAACCGACATAGCAATTCCATAATAAGTAGCCTGCTTTTTAGAAATAATATCATAAGCGCTGTTTTTTACATCTTCCGCAATCTCCCGCATTGCTTCCTCATGGTTGAAATGTCCACGCATCTCACAAAAATCATTCAATGGAATACCAGATATATTCGTGCTGCTCCATGCTGCAATCTCACTATCCCCATGTTCGCCAATGATAAAGGAATGAATGCTACGGCTGTCTACCCCTAAATGTTTACTAAGCGCATATTTTAGCCTTGCGGTATCAAGAACCGTTCCGGAACCAATTACTCTTTTTTCAGGAAACCCGCTCAGCTTTACAGCAGCATAAGTAAGAATATCAACCGGATTTGATACAATCAGCAATATTCCTTTAAAATTGCGCTTTGCAATTTCAGGAATGATGCTTTTGTAGATAGCAACATTTTTATGTACTAAATCGAGCCTTGTTTCATTCGGCTTCTGGTTTGCCCCGGCAGTCACAATGACAATAGAAGCATCCATCAGGTCATCATAGCCTCCTGCATAAATCTTCATCTGTCCGGCAAACGGAACGCCATGCGAAATGTCCTTTGCTTCTCCGTCTGCTTTATCATAATTTGCATCAAGAAGCACCATTTCAGTGAACAGCCTGCTCTGCATCAGTGTAAATGCTGTTGCAGCGCCTACAAATCCACAGCCGATGACTGCTGCTTTTCTTGGGTTAATTGTTTTTATCATCTCTATTCCTCCCATTCAATAGCGGAAACAGGACAGGAACGAACGGCATCCTGTACCATGCTTTCGTTTTCCGGTGCAGAGTCCTGATACCCCTCCGCCTTATCATCGTCATTCATACGGAATACATCAGGTGCCATCCCAACACACAGCCCGCATCCAATACAAGCATTCTGATCTACATTCACCCTCATGCCGCATCCCCCTTTCGCTAAAATACAACAACCAGCAACATTTTAAACTGCTCTTTACCCAAGACCGCATGAGGGTGTTTTGCGGGCATTACGATAGATTCTCCCTCATGCAGTTCATACTTTTTGTCATCAATCGTAATCTCGCCAACGCCATCCAAACAAATCACAAAGGCATCACCACTGGACTCATGGCTGCTGATTTCTTCTCCCTTGTCAAAAGAAAACAATGTGACACTCAGCGCATTATTTTGTGCTAAAGTCCTGCTTACAACCTGATTGCTTTGGTAAGCAACCTGTTCTTTTAAAACTAAAATTTCTGCCTTGTCTATATTTTTTATTTTTTCCATACTGTTCGTTTGCTCCTTCCCTCAGCCTGATTTTTAACCACCCGTTCAAGATGTTTCTGTTTTCACCTCAAACCCATGTTTCTCAAAAGTTTCAAAAACTTTGTCCATAGGAATATTTTTTATGGCAGCTCCATTTGGTATCGTCATTACCTTACCCATTACAGCTAAAGACATAGGCTTTATAATTTCCTTAAACCCTGCTTCTGCCAATACCTCTTTTATTTCAGGATTTTCACTTACCAGCTCTGAAACTGTTTTTGTGAAATCAACAACTTTACCCATTCGCCTATCTCCTTTTTTCTAACCATGTAATATATTTCTCCTGTATGCCGTCCTGTTCCGCTTTTTTCTCAAACGCTCTTGTCTGTTCATCAATCTGCGCTTTGCATTCCTCTGACAGTGTTCGTAATGCATAAGTGTAGCAGACGGTATCTTCTTTCTCAATGTGACGCTGCAATAAATCCACATAACCCGATGCATGGGTGACGATATCCAGCTTTCCTTCTGTAGTCGGAACACTGGCATACTGCTTAACTGCGTTCTCCAATTCCCCGATATGGAATCTTCCGAAGTCATGTTCCACCAGCATTCCATTGCGCACCAGTTTTTCTGCAACAGGATCGGAATTATTAAGCATAAACCGAAACAATATCTGTTCTTCCTTTCCATGATGATGCTTGTCTGCATAAGTTCTTGCAAAATCAATACACTCCAGAAACTCCTGAACATCAATGTCTGCCCCCTCAATCACAGCACAGCAGGTTCTCCTTAAATGCTTAGTCAGTGCTACGATATTCTCATGTTCTTTCATCAGTAAATCAATTCCATACATTATTTATCCCTCCTTAATCAATGTGAATGTCTGATTTCCTAAATATTTGTAGGAAAAACCGCTGCCCTCCAAAATACCTGCGACCAGCCTCTCCTTCAGGTCATAATAATGACTGACATCTCCTTGTAATGCTTCCCAATATGGCAAATGTATATCCACAGTCTGTTTCCATACTACTGCCTCCTGACTTATGGAAACCACAGTATTAACCCTGTCACAAGGCATTCCGTTCAATAGCAGATTATCCAAATGCCTATAAACTTCTTCTGCGCTTGTTTTCCCCGACAGTTTCCTGCTCCGTCCATACTCATATGCAGCATTCGCAATATCCGGCATACATTCAGAATGGGCATCCATCGTTGAGATGACCAGAAAAGCAAGGCGGTTTTCAGCGGCAGCGATTTTATCCTGTAACCAGCCATGTATATTACTGTTATCAATCATATTTTCAAGACTGCCTTTCTCCACCGCCCCATACTTTTGTTCCATTTCGGAAAGAATGCCATCATCATACCCGTTTTTGCTTATCATATCTGATAATCTTTCAACTAGCCCGTTTTGGAACTCTATTTTTCCGTATAGCCAGTGATGAATCGAACCTAAAAATGCGCTCATTGCACTCCTCCTATGAATTCAGCTTTTTCAAGAGTTCATCGGCATCCAGCCCATGCACCATGCAGGCATCCGCAAGGCTCTCCATCTGTGAGGACGGGCACCCTAAACAGTGCATCCCCATCTGCATCAACACCTCTGCCGCCTCCGGTTTGGTTCTTAAAATTTCTCCAAGTAACATTTCCTTTGTGATTGCCATATTATTTTCCTCCTATCTTTCTTTCCTGTTACAACACTTGCACTTCCTGATTTTTTTCGCCAAACTTTTCTTTTATCTCGGTGCAGATTTCTTCCCTGCTTATGCCTCTTTGTTCCTGCGTCTTAATCATCTTATACGCTTGAAAAAGCGGTGAAGGTCCAATTTCCGAGCTGAAAAATCCGATCCCCTGATTCCATGCCAAAAGTTCAAACACATCATCCAGCGCTGCGGATTCAAGACCATAGATATATGCCTTTACCAGTTCCCGCACAGCCTGCCTCATTCTTCCTGCGCCAACTGCATTTGTCAGGGAAAGAAGCAGACGCATTTCATAGGGGAGAGTGCGCTTCTCACTCTGCCATGTTGCCTGCCAAAAATCCGCCGCGATACGCCCTAAGTCCTCATCAATCATAGGATAATTCAGCAATGCAAGCGGACGGTATGGTGCAGAGCCTTCCGGCTCTTTTTCCTCTGTCCGGTAAAACCAGACATGAAACTCATTTTCTGCCAGCTTCTCTGTATGATGTATATACCCCAGCATATCCATCTCCTTATATAGCGGGTAAGGTTCAAAAGTCTGTATGACCTCAATTCCCTCCCCGGCTTTTAGCGTCATGGCACGTCTTTGTAAGCCGGGAAAGAAATTTCCCTGCACATGGCGTACATCCACTTTGAAGAAGTCTTTCTTTTTATCCTTCCATTCCTCGTACTTTATCATGATATCCTCCTTTATTTATTTTCTTGCTTTGGTGATTACATTATAGTAAAATAAGCAGAGCAAGTATGTTTGAATTCAAACAAAGAGGTGAGATTTTGGAAAAATTTTTAAACGTATTAAAAAAATGCCCGCTGTTTGCAGGATTATCCGATGACGAGATTTTAACCTCGCTAAAGTGTATCGGAGCAAAAGTCAGAAAAAACGCCAAAAATCAATACATCCTTCAGGCAGGAGATTGTACGGACTGTATCAGCCTGCTTGCGTCTGGGACTGCTTTAGTCATTCAGGAAGATTTATGGGGAAACCGGAACGTTATGACAAATCTTATGCCGGGCGACTACTTTGCCGAACCCTTTGCCGCCATTCCTGATGCAGTTCTCAGCGTCAGTGTTGTTGCGACAGAAAATTGTGAAATTGTGGAAATAAATATGAACCGCCTGATTACCATGTGTTCCGCTGCCTGCAGCCATCATAACCGCCTGATTAAAAACCTGATTACAGCTTTTGCCCAAAAGACACTGTTGTTTAACGAGAAGATAACGCACATGAGCAAGCGAAAAACACGTGATAAGCTGCTTTCCTATTTATCTGCTGAAGCAGCCAGACAAGGATCACTTTCTTTTGACATTCCCTTTGACCGCCAGCAGCTTGCCGACTTCCTCTGTGTAGAACGTGCAGCAATGTCTGTAGAATTATCAAAGCTGCAAAAAGAAGGGCTTCTGAAAACCTTTCATTCTCATTTTGAATTAAGTCCAAATGCCACAAATTAAAACAGGTCAATCTATACATAGCAGATTGACCTGTTTACAAAATACATATTTGTTATCAAATCAGCGGTTGCCTTCTGCAATCCCATAAACGGATTGCAGAAGCATTTTTCCTGATGATGTCTTAAAAACACAATCTATAACATTTCTGATATTGGCTTCCTGATATCCGGATTCGTCAGCATTAACCAAATAATCAGCTTCCAGCAAAATCTGGTAATCAATCCCGTCAACCTCCTGAAAAGTATGATGATGTGCGACCAAAAAGATGATACGGTTCACCATCTCGTTCGACAGCCCTGTACCCTTCAGGAATTCTTCAGCTAATACAGCGCCTTCTTTTTCCTGAAGTTTTCCATTTGTATTTCCGTATTTTTCCCGGCACAAAGGACACGCAATATCATGTATAATAGCCGCAATTTCTATTATTCTCTGTTCATCATCCGCTACTTTCTCACACTCTGCAATCGTTTTTGCATAGGCATACACTTTCATAAAATGATTGATATCATGAAGATTTCCTTTTGAATACTTTACCATTTTAACCATGATTTCTGAAACAGTCATATCATTTCCTCCTGTTATCTATACATCGTCTATAACCAATAGTCCACAAACTTACCAGTCACATCGTACAATTAAAAGCCAACCTTATGGCGAATCGTCATCCAAAACATCAATCCGTTCTATTTTAAAGACATTTAATGTGTCCACATCAGGGCAGGCAAAAACCGCTGTCCCCTTCTCCTGTCCGGGTATTTCGCCGCCGTATCTTAAAATATCAATATATGGAAATGCAACATGCATAGCCATAGGACAGAGTTTTCCACGCTCTGTATCAAAATCAAAACTATCACCTATTTTGTGACCCCTATGACATCCTTTCGTGCCTTTTTGATCAATCAATGTGATCTGGATTCCAGGTTTTTTCATATTTTAAGCACCTCCAACTCCTTCTCAATCGGTATTCCCTTATATATATCTGTATTGTTTCTATTGTTTTCAATCAGGCTGCTCACAGTGTCCATGGCTTTTTTTGTACTGTCATACAGGCTGTTTCCCTCCATCAGTTTTCCCAATAAAACGGAAGAAAAAATATCGCCCGTACCCGGAAACCTGACCGGAATGTTATAAAAAGGAATTGTAAATCTTTGTTTCGTTTTATGATCGAAGCCTGCAACCACATCTTTGCCATCCTGCTGAATGCTTGTGATGATTACCGATTTTGCGCCCATATTACCAAGCCTTTGAATCATTTCATCTACCTCCGAGATTGTTGCAGATTCATGATACTCCACTCCTGTAAGTCTGGCCGCTTCAGTATAATTTGGTACAATATAATCGGCTACTCCTACCAGTTTCTTCATATGTGCAACCGTTTGCTCTGTAACTCCATTGTACAGGGTTCCTTCATCTCCCATAATTGGATCAACAAATATCAGGGTTCCTTTCATGCTTTCCTTTCGACAAAATTCTTCTATGATTTTTACCTGCTCCTCTGAAACAATAAAGCCTGTCGCTATCACATCAAAGCAGAATCCCAATTCCTCCCATACTTTAATAGTGTTCTTCATATAATCTGTTGTTTCAAGAATATCGAATTTGCCATAATCCAACGTATTTGATACTAACGCAGTGGGAAGATTATATATTTGGTACCCCATATATGACATCAATGGAAGCATGACCGATAATGCCACCTTTCCATATCCTGCCAGATCATTTATCAACAATACTTGCTTGCCCATTTTCATCATGCCTTTCAGTTAATTCAATTCATCTATAATGAAATAATTATATACAGGGAGCAGGTTTTCGTCAAGATTTGTGTATACAAGCACCAATATATACATTAAATATCCGCCACACTCCGGAATTTTATGGATTTCTGTTACGTGACTGCTTTTATTGACTTTACCCATTTCACTCAATCCGAAATTCTTATCCCCTGTTCTGCAACTCCCGTAAATGTCTAAGCTGAGCTTCGCTTAATGTTCTCGGTTTCCCAATCCTGACAAGATTTTTGGGTAAAACATAGGTCTTACTTACTTCCGTCCATGACTTTAACCTTATTACCTCTGGAAACTCTTTACATAGCTTATCCATTTTCCGTATCCATGCCAGATTAGCTGTGTAAATTGTTGCTTCGCTTTCATCTGCATTAAAGTTGATAACAACCTCCTGCTCATATCTTGATAATTTCATTCCATGCTCCTTTCTCCAGTACCGAAACTGGCACCAATCCAATTTAACGGTACCCTTCCGGTACCAAATAAATATACTCAATCTTGGGCGGTTTTCTATCATTGCTGTTTTCCCCTTGCTGTTTCCTGACAGGCAACCCTTGTCGGCACTGTGTCGTCCAATATTGGCGCTCAAATTTTCTTAAAATTGGTCTTGGCGGTTTATATCAGCTTGGACAGTCATTCAGTTGTACTGTCATTATCCAACAAAACGCCCTGCTTTCCCGTATATCCACCATGTCAGAAATCTTCCAAAAAACAGATTTTTTCTATCATGCTGGAAATTTTCGGTAGGAATCCGCCTGTTTGTGTGATATTCTGTTTTCGTAAAGGAGAGATTTATCTATGAAAACGCAATTAAGCATACAGGAACGCCTGAAAGACCTGCGTGTAGAAAAGGGAATGACTTTAGAACAACTGTCACAGCAGACAAAAATTCCTGCTTCCACGCTTGGCTCTTATGAATCTGATGATTATAAAGAAATACCCCATAGGAACATCATCGAATTAGCAAAATTCTATGAAGTATCAACGGATTATCTGCTTGGTATGACTGAAAACAGACAGCTTGACAACATTGCCCTGTCCAATCTGCACCTGAGTGACGCTGCCCTGACACTTCTCAAAGACCGCAAAATCAACACACTGCTCCTGTCAGAGCTTATCACTCATGAACAGTTCCGAAAACTCATGCTTGACTTGGAGATATATGTTGACGGTCTTGCTGATATGCAGATCAAATCACTTAATTTTGTGGTGGACACAAGCAGAAAGGCACTGATGAAGCGGCACAATCCTGATGAATACAACCTGCAATTAAACACGCTGAAAGCACAGCACCTTGAACTGAATGAATACTTTTCCCATGTGATTGATGACGATATGCACGCCATTATCAAAGACATCAGGAATGCCCATAAAGGCGATATTGATTCTGCCCCTCCTAAGACCATAACCGAACATTGGGAAGAAATTCTTGAAAAAGCTGAAAACTTTGCAGGCACTTCCAAACAGAAACTTGCTTACATATTCACCCAATTTCTAAAGATTAAACCAACCGAAAAGAATATTGATGATATGGCAAATATGCTTGGACAGTCTGAAATCTTAGAACCTGATGCAAAAAAACGCCGGAACAGTACGAAAAGGAAACAGTCTAAGGACTAAATAACTGCAAAACAAAAGGAACTGCATCTATCCGCAATTCCCTGTTACTGTAACCATATTTTATTATTCCTCTGTCTTAACCAGCTCCACCACATCATTCAAATTGCAATCCAGCGCATCACAAATCCGTATTAGTGAGTCCATAGAGATGTGCTGCCCCTTGTTCATGTTGGCAAGTACATTTGTGGTAAGCCCTGCTTCAATACGCATTTGGCTCTTAGTCATTCCCCTCTCTAAGAGCAAATGCCACAGAGGTAAGTAACTGACTTTCCGCATAGCAACCCTCCATTGTTCGGCTAATTTTTCCTGCCCGTTTTCTGTATCTGTTTTGTTTATTCTATCAGAGATATTGCCTTTTATCAATCAAATCTTGACTGTTGACGGTATTTCCTGTTGTTTTGCCAATCATATTTTTGCTACACCTATTTGGGTATGAAGTGCTTCATGCCTTGACTTTTTGCTCATGTGAGATAAAGAAGTAAAAGAAGTGTAAAAA
>CASJPF010000095.1 GCA_949383255.1 Lachnospiraceae bacterium
TACGGCATTCCAGCGTCCCCGAGAAGATTTGAACTTCCGACCCCACGCTTAGGAGGCGTGTGCTCTATCCAGCTGAGCTACGAGGACTCGAACGATATGAAGTTTATGAAAAGAGCTTTTTTACCTCCACGGACTTTGATGACCGGGATATTAGGAGGCGGTCGCTCTATCCATCTGAGCTACGGAAACGTGTATAAAATTGTGTGTGACTTGCGGCTTCTGCTCCTCCAAAAAGTTTCCGTTGTAGGTTCTCTTAGGAGGTAATCGCTCTATCCATCTGAGCTACGAGGACTTGTATGACATCCAAATTCATGTACTTTTTTATTATATCAGATGTCATAATTATTGCAACTATTTTTTAAAAATTCTGCTGTGGAAATTCAATATATCCTTGAAGCCAGATAACGCCTTTAAACCGCCTGCCCACTGCAGGTTCTCCATACAAATCTGTTCTATTAATACATACTTCAAGTGTCACTTCATTGCACTCAAGAGTCATAAAAATCACTTCCTCATCTGTAATACGGTTTTTGTCTATATGAAAATCTACAATCTCACCCAAAATCGAATACTGATCGCACTCCACACCATACGGCATAAAATACGTATCCACCAAGCTAAATACATCTTCTTTATGGATTCTTCGAGAGATTGTGGTATAGGTATCCATATCCTCCAATGTCAGACTCTCAATCGCATCTTCATCACCCATTCTGGCTTGTGCAATCAGTTGATTCCGCTCATTTAACACCTTTTTAATACGCTGTTTTTCATATTCATTTTTAATAATTGGCATCATAATTGTGCCATCAACAGAAAGCGCGCTCAGCACAAGTGATGTCCCTTGAACTGGCAAACGTTTTAGAGCCTTAAGCCTTATATATGGAATCATATTCCGCAAATAAAATATAATTGTAACACCAACTTTAATATCATCACACACGCCTGCATAAGATTCCTTTTCCGCTTGTCTTTCAATTGTAATATCTTCATTTGAACTGATATGATTTCCAGTTAAATAGGGAAAATAATATTCATATAAAAAACTATTATCATCATCAAACTCACCACGTACACAGATTCCAGCACCATGCACAAAATCAAGAGACAGCTCCGCATACACACGGTCATTCTCATCTGCCGCGATATCTCTCGCATACGCATAAACCTGTTCTTTTTGATTCAATTCAGATGGATTCAAAATTGTCTGCTCTACAACTTCATTGATAAGTGCTTGAAGTTCTTCTCTCTTTCTTACTTTGCTAAAACCAATAGCTCTTAAATATCTGTGCACCGTAATCATGCCTTTCTTTATTATGATAGATAAGAAAATATATTTTTATAATTTTACATCATTGTTTAATTTCTGTTTTTCCGCCCATATATAGCTGTAATGCCTTCGGAATTTTTACAGATCCATCTGCCTGTAAATTATTTTCCAAAAATGCAATCAACATTCTAGGCGGCGCTACAACAGTGTTATTCAATGTATGTGCAAAATATTTTCCATTCTCTGCACTCACTCGAATTTTAAGCCTTCTTGCCTGCGCGTCACCGAGATTTGAGCAGCTTCCCACTTCAAAATATTTTTTCTGCCTCGGTGACCATGCCTCCACATCAATTGATTTCACTTTCAAATCTGCCAGATCACCAGAACAACACTCCAAAGTACGAACAGGAATATCTAAACTTTGAAACAGATCGACTGTATTCTGCCATAATTTATCAAACCACATAGGAGACTCCTCAGGTTTACAAACAACAATCATTTCCTGTTTTTCAAATTGATGGATTCTATATACACCGCGCTCCTCAAGACCATGCGCGCCCTTCTCCTTTCTAAAACAAGGAGAATAGCTCGTTAATGTCTTTGGCAACTCTGCTTCTGGAATAATGGTATCAATAAATTTTCCAATCATTGAATGCTCACTCGTACCAATCAAATAAAGATCCTCTCCTTCAATCTTGTACATCATCGCATCCATTTCATCAAAACTCATAACTCCCGTCACAACATTACTCCGAATCATAAAAGGAGGAACGCAGTACACAAATCCTTTGTCAATCATAAAATCTCTGGCATAAGAAATTACTGCCGAATGGAGTCTTGCTATGTCTCCCATCAGATAGTAAAAACCATTTCCTGCGACCTTTCTCGCACTGTCAAGATCAAGACCATGCAATCTTTCCATAATTTCTGTGTGATAAGGAATCTCGAAATCTGGAACGACAGGATCTCCATACTTTTGAATTTCAACATTATCCGCATCACTTTTGCCGATTGGAACGCTTGGATCAATTATGTTTGGAATTGTCATCATAATCTTATTGACTTTCTCTCCAAGTTCTTTTTCTTTCTCAGCAAGCTCTTCAAGTGTCTTCGCCTGCGCGTTCACCTGCTTCTTTATTTCCTCAGCTTCTTCTTTTTTACCCTGCCCCATCAATGCGCCAATCTGCTTAGAAAGTTTATTTCTGTCAGCGCGAAGATTGTCTGCTTCCTGCTGTGTCTTTCTCGCCTGCGCATCAAGTGCAATCACTTCGTCGACAAGCGCAAGTTTATGATCCTGAAATTTTTTTCTGATATTTTCCTTTACTGCCTCAGGATTCTCTCTCAAAAATTTAATATCAATCATTTTATTGACTCCTTTAGATTTTTATTTTATAACCTGCTGTATAACTACACTCGTATCTTTAATAAGATCTACAATAATTTCCGCATGGATTGCTTGACCATACTTATCTTCAATGATACGAAGCACAGGTCTTTCTGGAAAATGCGGATTCTGACGCATTACAATACCAAGCTCTCCCTTGTTTGTCTTAACTCTGGAACCAACAGGATAAACTGCAATCAACTGCAAAAATGCGGACACAATATCTGAATCATACCAGATACCACTATAATTTCTAATATTGTTGATCGCCTCATGAACTCGAACTCTTGCTTTTCCTACACCACAAATCAACTCATCAAACTCATCACAGACACCAACAATCTGTGTCATACGTGAAACAAGATCTGTGCCAAGAGGATATCCTGATTTGTCTTTTCTCTCATGATGATTCAATATAATATCTTTTGCATTCTCAGAAAGCCATGTCTCATTTTTAACTGCTGTGTATGCATAAATTGGGTGTTTTTTATACTCTTCCTGCTCTTTTGCTGGCAATAGATTGATGTCCTGATCCTCATACCGCACCACAAGATAACGAAGTCCGAGATCATGTATTAAGGAACCAACGCTAATATCATAAACTTGTTTTTTGTTCATTCCCAACTTTAATGCAATCAGAGTGGCAATCGTACAAACCTGAAGCGAATGCTCATAAATATCAGCACTCCTCTCTCTGACATCATAAACCTTCTCCACGACTTCTTCTTCCTCAAGAATGTCCGTAATTATATTTTGTGCAGTTTCTCCAATTTTTTGCAAACCTTCTGTCTGTTGATAAATATGCATTTCAAGAATATCTTTTATTTTGTTTTTTACTTGTTCCTCCACATCATCCCGCAAAATTGTGACTTTTTCCATAGAAAGTTTCTTTGTCTTTTGCTGCGGAGGAGTCTGTGGCGCAGGTATTTTTACTGTGGGGATCGGTGTTGCGGGGGATTTTTCTTCTGTTTTTTTCGCTGTCACCGGAGGCTTTGGTTGCGTTTTTACTTCCTCTTTTTCTTGCTGCTCCTCAATATATACAGTGAAAACCTCCAATTCTCGCAGCTTATCAATATATTGTGTTTTAATTACAGTTCCTTTACTGAGTACCACTGTATAATCTTCAAGCAAAACATCACTGGCAATGATGTCACCTTCTCTTAAATCTTCGACCGTCACTAACTTCATAACTATTTCCTTTCTCTTTACAAAATTTGAACTATTCGTCCATTCACGCAATTATTCTAAGTCCAATGAACTTCCATTAATAGCACGCTCCACAGCTACCTTCTCCTCATTGCTAAGCGCAAGTTGTGAATCCCCCTCTTTCACCCACTTTGTATAAGAATAACATCCTTCGGAACTGTGTACTGAATTAATGATAAATCCATTATTTTTTTCATCTAATAATGCCAAGGCGAAACTGAGTTTTCCACCCATTTCCGTAAAAGCATCATATTTTACAAGACCTAATTTTTGAAAGGCAGTCTCTTGCTTCTTGGAAAGTTCCTTAATACTCTCCCTATTTCGGTCAATACTCAATTTCATAAATTTATTATCTTCATATAATGTCATTATATCATTCTCAAGATTTGCACCATCTTTGCCAAGCATAAATTTTGTATATTTTCTTTTAAATTTGGTGATTTGAGCAAATGCAGTTATATTCAAAATCAAAAGTATAATGCAAAAAACAAATAGGCCAACAAATAAAATACCTGCATCAACATTTCTTAATCCTAAGAAATTAAAAAAATTACTATTCATCCATCTCTCCTGTTAAACATTCATATTTGAAAGTGATTCTATTAATCGGTCTAAATCATCATTTGAATAAAACTCGATTTCTATTTTCCCAACTCCACTCTTCCCCTTTGATGAAATTGCCACTTTTCTGCTCAGTCTTTCCTTCAGCTTGTTTTCAATATCCTGATAAATATATTGAATACTCTGTGGTGTCTCTTCCTTTTTGTCTTTTCCCTTCTCTGGATTAAGAATAACTTTTACTATCTTTTCCACCTCACGCACACTAAGTTTTTCATCAAAAATTCTCTGTGCAAGTTGCAATTGTAATTCTTTATCCTCAATTGGAATCAACGCGCGTGCATGTCCAGTAGAAAGCATATCATCAATAATCATCTGTTGTACACTGTCAGAAAGTTTTAATAGACGCACGCTATTGGTTACGGCTGTTCTACTTTTTGAAACGCGCTCCGCCACTTCGTCCTGTTTTAAGTGAAATTCTTCCAAAAGTTTTTTAAATGCGTGTGCCTCCTCAATTGGATTCAAATCCTCTCGTTGAATATTCTCAATCAACGCAATTTCCACAATCTCCTGATCTGTATAATTGCGAATAATAACAGGAATCTCTTTTAATCCAGCAATTTTTGCAGCGCGCCATCTTCTCTCCCCAGCAATAATCTCATAGTAGTCTTTTCTATCTTGTACAAGGATTGGCTGAAGCAGACCAAACTGTTTAATAGAATCCGCCAATTCCTGTAATGAATCCTCATCAAAATTTTTGCGGGGCTGGTCTCTATTTGGCTCAACCTTCGTAATCTTTACAACTGTCTCATTTTGTTTTGTCTCCTTATTCTCATTGCTGCTCGATGCAGGTATCAAGGAATCAAGACCCTTACCCAATCCTCGTTGTGCCATTCATAATCTCCTTTTTGTTTTCCACTAACTGTTGTTCTTAATAACCTCATCCGCTAAAGACATATAACTCTCCGCACCTGATGATTTTGGATCATACAAATTAATCGGCTTTCCATAACTTGGCGCTTCAGCAAGTCTGATATTTCTTGGTATGAGTGTATTATAAATTTTCTGATTCAAATGATTTTTTACATTATCTACCACCTGCGCAGAAAGATTTGTCCGAGAGTCAAACATTGTAAAAACAACACCATCCATATCCAGATCAGGATTCAATCTTTCTTTCACAAGATTTATTGTATGAATTAACTGACTCAAGCCCTCAAGTGCATAATATTCACATTGAATTGGCACTAACACAGAATCTGCCGTTGTCATAGCATTTATTGTCAGTAAACTTAGTGACGGAGGACAATCAATAATAATAAAATCATAGCGCTCCTTCACCCAGTCCACTTCATTTTTTAATATGTATTCTTTCCTGTCAATACCTATCAACTCAATCTCTGCTGCAGCTAAATTTACATTAGATGGCAATACGGAAATATTTGGGAAAATCTCTTTCACAATGCAATCTTCAATCGAACTGTCTCCTAAGATTAACTCATATATTGAATTTTCCAATTCATTTTTTTCGATACCAAAACCGCTCGTTGTATTCCCCTGTGGGTCAATATCAATTACCAATACCTTTTTCCCTTTTGACGCGATACAGGACGATAGATTAATTGAAGTTGTAGTTTTACCAACACCGCCCTTTTGGTTTGCAATCGCAATAATTTTCCCCATCGTATTCCTCCATCATTATCTTATGTTATTTTTTATTTTCCAAAAATGTTTTATATTATTATATCACTAATACGCCCCATTTGCTATACAAAATTTTAACGTTTCACGTGAAACTTTTTCTTTTGATTTGTTTTTTTCATATTTGTTGATTTATCATTTCTCTGTACTATATATTTTTTCTGATTTATTATCTTAAAATAAGAAATCAAAAAAATAAACTCCCTTTCGGAAAAGTGTTCCCAGTAAATAAATTTTAATATATAATGTATATTTCTAGGCAGATCACAATAATCTACAACAACTTAACAGTTCTATAAACTGAAAGTTATCTTCTCTTATATACGACTATCTTGGGCTCCACCCCATTACATTCATGTTCACACAAGAAGATATTTATCATCCGCAACAACGCCATAGCATCTATTACTTCCAGGAATTTCAATCTGATTTTCCCAATAAACACGATTATCTTCCAGCAATTTAACAGATTGTCCATTTTTCAATGTGCACTCCAAATTAACGTAAAATGCATTCAACAAATTTAAATCGTTTACCTGTAAATCTTGAATTTCAAGTGCATTAATTTCCTCAATCAACATTTCTTTCATCTTTTTGAACATCTCAAAACCACCCCGTTTGATGCACTCTGCCGCAATGCACGTTCCTCCAAAGGATGTCCATCTGATTTTACACAGCCACCGCAATCATCTCTCCTATTACATCCGTCGCAACATTCGGCTCCACAAATTGATAACATAATTTCACCTCCAAAAACTCCGATTTATATATTAGATTATAAAATCTTTATCTGTCATTTACAATGTATATTTATAAATCATTTTCCAAAAGATACACAATTCGTTACATTTCACAGGGACAGAAATGCGCATTCCGTAAGAACATGATTCAGGTGTGAGGGGTGATTTTTGCACAGCAAAACTTTGCATATCGCTCCGAATTGTTACTATGAGCGGCTCTCATGCCGTGAATCAATATCATTAAGTTAAGCTGATTGAAAAAATCTCG
The DNA here is from genome assembly GCA_949383255.1 of Lachnospiraceae bacterium. Taxonomy (GTDB): domain Bacteria; phylum Bacillota; class Clostridia; order Lachnospirales; family Lachnospiraceae; genus COE1. The sequence goes on from CASJPF010000095.1 coordinate 7,128, forward strand.
TCTTATGGTCTAACTCAAATTTTTTAATAAAGAGGCAGCGAGAGTGGTCCTTGAAATTGTATACTGAATTATCATTTCAACTTCAAGGAGGTACTTATATGTCATTCCCGCAAAAGGTCAAATCCACGCTCTTTTCTGCTTCCGCCTTCATTCAGCAACGGGCAAAACTCCTTCCGGAAACCTTCCGCCACATCCTCCGGCAGTTTAACCTCCATTTTCCGACAAAAGGGCTTATGGGCAGGTATTCCCTCATTGCCGCAGACGACTGCGAATTTAACATTGCACGCAACCATCAGGACCCTTCCCACCTTCTATCCCACAAGCGGCAAGTCAAAAAGGGGCTTCAACTCCCTCCATGCCGTTTCGCTCTATGACCTGCTTTCCAAGAGGCATTTGAATGTCATTGTTCAGCCGGGCAGGCTCAAAAACAAATTCGCCGCCCTCTGCCAGCTGATTGACCGCTATCTTTATGGCGGAGGCCCAATCTTCGTGGCGGACAGGGGCTTTGCCAGCTATAATGTCTTTGCCCATACCCTTGACAAAGGCTGTTTCTTCGTCATCCGCGCCAAGGATCTCAACCTAAAGCGCCTCCTTGCAGTTGACTGCCTGCCTGACTAGTACACCGTTTCTTTAATCCTCGTATACAAAGTGCCTAATATTTGTATCAGTGCAAGGCGGAGGAAGAAGGCGATGCGGTGGAATCGTTGACTGACGACAACGCGGCAATGATGAAAATAGCGAGTGCTTGGTATATGAGGAATTAAAAAACGGTGTACTAAATAGACCAATAGGCGGAGGTGATCCTTTCCCGGTCAAATGCCAGGAAGAAAAGACTGCACCCGGAATGGGAACCCTGTACTGCTATATATGCAAAGCAGTCCCCTTTGACTTTATCACGGACAGACGCCCAAAATATCACATGCGGCTGCAGCGTGGTCTGTTTCCAGATAGCGCAACGCAAGGGGGGCTATGAGAACATCATTACTAATCTCCCCCCAGATGAGTTTTTCCTGGAGCAGGTCAAGTACATTTACCATTTCCGCTGGGGCAAGGAAACTTCCTTCCGTGACTTGAAGCATACCATCGGAACCGCAAACTTTCATTCCAAGTCTCCAAAATACATTGAGTTTGAGATCTTCTGCCGGATGATCCTGTATAACTTTTGCACCATTATAATTCTGGATGTTCCCATAAAAAAGGAACAGAGCAAATGGGCGTATCAGGTCAACCTGTCCATGGCAATAAAAATATGCTTTGCATTCCTTTTCGACCATATAGGGCTGAAAATATAAATGACCTGATCAGCCGTTATATCCTGCCGATCAGACCAGACAGAACCTATGCCCGCCAGCCAAGATTCCAAGCACCAGCCAGTTTCGCCTACCGTTTCGTGTAAAACGCAATTGCCACTAACAGGATATCATTTTTGAGGCAGATATGCAATCTGTCTGTTTATTATACCCAAAAACTTCCCATTCACTAAATATCCGTTTATAGAGCTTTTGACAACTGGCAGTATTCTCTTAGCATCCCAGCACAGACTGATTTATGGCAGAAATCCTTTGATAGGTCTTGCTTAACTTAATGACATTAGCCGTGAATAGTAACCACAATTCTGAAAAGAGAGGAAATAAAACTTGTGCCGTCTTAGCCGCATAGTTCCTCTCTGCGTTCGTGCGTATAATAGCTAAATGTTTCACGTGAAACATTTAGTTTGATTTCTTTTCTAATCTCTAAATATTCCTATAAAATAGTTAGAAACTATAAAAAAGAAAAATATCTAACACATCTTAGAATCTGTTCTCAAAAGTTCAACCATCTCTTGTATATAAAACTGAAAATTCTGAATATTTGATAATAATCCCTTTTGTAATTTCTGAGCTGTTGTTATGGCCTTATTATATTGCATTTCAGTGATATCGCCTACTTTCAGTGCTTGTTGTAACTCATCAAGATCATCCACTATAATATTTCCATCTGGATAAACAATTAAATCCAAATACAAATCATAGAAATACGGAACTCCATCTTCATCATATCCTTGCGAATCAATCATATCTATATAACAAACTTTAAAATAATAGTTATTATCCATCATTACTGTAATACAGTAAAGCTCATTACTTGGCAGAATTGACAACCAATGATAACCATTATCACATACTACTACATCATTATCATTGTCTTTCCATATTTGCTGTTCTGATACTGTATTTATATTTAACAATCCAAGATATCCCTTTATTTGCGGTATATCTACTTGCTTTCCAACTCTATTTTTGGAAATAATACATTTCCATTCATCATATGTTAAACGACATTTATACATAAAAATATTCCTTTCATTCCTTATTACAATAGTCGTTTGCGAAACGCCAGAACCCGCATAAATACGGGATTCTTTTTGTTACAA
>CASJPF010000096.1 GCA_949383255.1 Lachnospiraceae bacterium
CAAGCTCTCCCCTAAGCCCTCGGCGTTTGAGAGCGAAATACACCCTACGCACAAACCTTCGGTTTATGCTCCGGGGATTTCGCCCTGCCGGGGGCAAATTCACGCAAGTGTGAATTTATACAGTCCGAAAAAACCGGACTGTATTTATCCATGCCGCCCAGAGGACGGGCGCATAGATGGCGCTGCTGCTTACGGCTACATTTCAGGACAGATGTGCAGCATTGCAGAGGGGACTTCACAAAACAAAGCCCCCTGCGGCTGTCAGAAAGCGACAGCCGTAGACTGCCCGGATACGGGCATCGGTTCACAGACAGCCGTCCTATAATGGCTGCTCACAAAAAATGCGGTGGCAGGTTATCCGCCAAAAGAAAGGAAAAGCGTTTATGAAAAGAAATTCATTTATAGAAATGGCAAAGCTGCATGACTTATCAGGGCGCATCACTTATATTTCAAGCCACGCCAAGCAGGAGCATCTCTATGAAGTCTATACAACGGAGCCGGACAGGGCATTCTGGCGGGAGCTTGCCAAATGTAATCAGGAGGAATTTGAAAAAAGCGGCACGAATGGGAAGTGCATTGAGGCAAGGGAGCTGATGATTGCACTTCCGGAGAGTTTTATCAACTATGAGCATGACTATCTTTTGAAAAAGATGGCAGACGAATTTAAGGAAAAGTACGGCGTGGAGTGCTTTGCTGCGCTCCACCACAATAAACGTAAAACGAATCTGCATATCCATATGGTATTTGCGGAGAGAAAGCGGCTGGAACAGCCGACAGAGAAAATTGCCACTCGGAATATGTTCTACAATGAGCAGGGGCGTCATGTGAGGACAAAGAAAGAGATTCTTGACGGAGATGGGAATATCCGTCAAGGCTGTAAAATCATTAAAAAAGGTGAGGTGTATGAACGCAAAATTTTCACTGTCAAAGATGAACGCTTTAAGCAAGAATCTTTTTTAGATGGGGTAAAAGTGTTTTATACGGATTTAATCAACCAGATGGTGCTTGATGATAGGGACAGGTTAAGTATTTTTGATAAAAACGGTCCGTACCTTGCGACAAAGAAGGTTGGCAAAAATAATCCGAAAGCGGAGGAAATCAAATCGGACAATGAAATACGCATGGAGTGGAACAGAACCGTTGACCGTGCGATTGTAAGCGGCGTATCAGAAGCGGAGATTGTGGAGCTTAAAAAGACGGAGATAACGGATAAAGTAAAAGAATCCGTGGAGCAGAACGGACAAAGGCCGGAGCTGTTCGGGGAGATTGTCAGGGCAGCGATTTTGTTGTTAGAACTCCTGATTATGAAAGCCATGCAGAAGGTGATTGATATAGTGGAGAAAGTGATCGGAAATGGTGTCAGTGCCATAAAGGAAACATCAAAAGAAACGGACAGCCGTATCCATGCAGGAGATGATCCAGGATTTCAGCCGGAAAGAAAGGAGATACCATTTCCCATAGATCCGCATCGAAAACTCGATATGAAAAAGAATACAGAATATTCAATGACTGCTTCCAAAGAGAAAGAAAGCATTATTAAACAGGTAAAGGCGGAGCGAAAACCTGTTCTGGTTGAAAAAGAGCAGCCAGCAGAAAGACCGCCGCAGCCAAAACCGTCCGTACTGGCAAGTAAATATCCCCGGCTGAAAGAGATTGAGGGCAGGCTGAAAGACCAGAACAAGGCAATATTCGGGCGTGAAAAACAGAGGGATATGCTGAAAAAAGAATTGTCTGAATGTACGGGCATCTTCAAAGGCGGCAGGCGCAGGGAGTTACAGCAGGAGATCGACAGCTTTGATAATCAGATTTTCAATATGAAAAAGAGGCTTTCTTCTATTGTGAAAGAACATCATTTTGATTCTATGCAGGCATTCTATAAGGAACTTGATGTGGCAAAAAGAGAGAATCAGAATTATGAAGCAGCTTGTGCGGAGTACGAGAAAACTTATGGAGAAAAAGTGGTGGATACTAAGAGCGTCAGAGACAGGCTTAGGCAAAAAGAGAGGGCTATAAAAGAAAGAGAAGCAGGCAGGGTGCATCAGGCAAGGCAAAATGACAAAGGGGCGAGGTAGAATAGGCAGATGGTGGTCTGCTTGTGGGAGAGAGTGTGAGCAGGGACATCCAGTCTATGTTCCAGCATTAGACTTCCCCATTATAACGGAAGAACATTTTCGGGGTTTTCTTTATCATTCCGATGACATCATACCCAGTTTCCTTAACGGAATGTAGGGCGCTTGGAGAGGAAAACCAGCTGTCAAAAAGGACATATTTTGCAGGAATGGCTGCTTTTTTAGCAGATGACAGGAGTTCCAGCATGGCATGTGTTCCTTTCTGCATAGAAAGTGCACGCCGTTTATAACCAACGGTTCTTTTTTCGACAGGCTCTGCTTGATTGATCCAGTTTTTCTTATTTTCAGGTGGAAGAAGCACACTGTTAATCGGAAGGAAAGTACTTCCGTCAGACCATCCAAGCGTGAGCATACGGAAACTAAATTTATAAGTGTGTCTGGCATGGTCATATACTTTTGCAAGAAGTTCCGTTTTTTTTGAACGGTTGCGTTCAAACATAGAATTATCGATGATCAATACGTTGGCGCGGTCTTGTGAATCCAGCGGAAGGATTGCCTCTCTGATGATTCTGCCTGCAAGAATGGTTGTAAAACGGATCCAGTTGATCTGGACCATTTTCATAAAGCGGTATACAGTATCCTTGGCAAAAGCCAGAGTATTTCTTCATGAAATAAGGTTCTTATATGCCTCTGTTTGAAAAAATCAAAAGAAACAGGTACTGAAAGATTTCCACTGCAGGAGTTCCCTTCTTTTTATACGCATTAGCCGTTTTTAATACAGATGAAACATGAAATCTAGTAAAAAATAGTAAAAAATCTTCGGATAGATTTAGAAATTTGTTTATCATTTTGGTTGTTTTGTGTTATACTTTTATTCATAGTGCGAGCTGAGAAATCAGCATAGCTGATTATATAGCAGGAAAATCCTGTCGGGAAAGGTTTAATCAACCGCCCGTACCAAGTCCTTGGAGTCGAAGTGGCAACATCAGATTTAAGCATAGGACAGAGGCAACAGAGCCGAAACGAAAGTGAAGTGATAGAGCTTGCAAATTAGTATGAGGTCGGAAATGGTCGATGCGTTTGCGTTCGTAGCAGACAACATCTCTGTAACCGCTATGGTGAGGGACAGGGGCATCCCCCAGTCCGAGAGCTTGGAGAGGTTGATGAGAAATATATAATACAGAACAGTTGGGGTCTTATTATCCCCCTGGCATAGGGTATGATGTACAATTAAGGGAACAAGAGAGGAAATTAAATGGATAATAGGAAGTCTGAAGTGCTCATAGTACCAAAGAAACCGTTAATAACGGTGGAGGGAAGGGGCACACCTTGCAATGAAAGAATATTGGGTTGAGTCGTATGCGTTAATAGTGCATGTACGGTTCTAATGAGGGGTATGGGGAGCAATCCCCATATCTACTTGAGGCATGAGCCTGTGGTGTTTTAATTGTTTTGAACAACTCAATTATACCAAACCAGATGGTTTCATGCTATTTTAATGCCAGTAATTATTGAATGTTCAAGGTGCATAAACACTTATTCAAGTGCGAAGTTTGAGTATAAAACAAAAATTGGGGGAGGATATGATGTGTTTCATATAGGGATATGTGATGATGGAAAAGAAGTCTGTGCAGAACTGGAAGATATGATTTATAAATTGGGAAAAAAGCATGGGGTAGGGCTAGAAACAAGTGTATGGTTTTCCGGAGAAAGTCTTTGTGATTTTTTAAAAAGGGAAAATACTTTAGATATGCTGTTTTTGGACATAGACTTAATTACCACAGACGGAATTCAGGTAGGTAATTTTATACGAGAGAAAATGAAAAATTTAGAATTAATTATCATATATATTTCATCTAAAAGCAGTTATGCAATGCGGCTTTTTGAGGTGCAACCGATAGGCTTTTTAATTAAACCATTAAAGACAGAAACTGTAGAAAATGTATTTTTAAAGAGCATTCATTTTTACGAATTGAAAAATCAAAAATTTGAGTATTATTCGAAAGGTTATTTTTACAAGATTTCTTTTCGAGAAATTATATTTTTCTATAGCCAGAATAAGAAGATTAATATTGTTACAAGAGAGGGCGAAAGACAGTTTAATGGAAAACTGAAAGAAATAGCTTCAGAATTACCACATAATTTTATCATGATTCATCAGTCTTATATTATAAATTTAGATTATATGGTAGAGTGTTCCTATGAAGCAATCAGAATGCAGGGAGATAATTTATTGAGTATTAGTATTCCATATCGAAAATTAGTAAGGGAACAGATTATGAAATATAAATGGGAGGAAAAATAATGTGGCAGAAATGATTACGGTTTTAAGCACTAACTTATTTAGAACATTCATTCTCAAAAGATTCATGTCAATATTTTTTGAAATAAATATTGAAGAAAAGGGAAAGGAGAGGATATGTTATTTTGTTTTCTTTTCACTGACAGTATTAGTTCATTCGTTTTTTCACTTTCCCGTATTAAACATCATAACTAATTTATTATTGATTTATTTTATTACACGATTATATGTGGGGGTAGAGAAGAAAAAAGTATTGGTTACTCTTTTGATATATGGAATCAATATGTTTTGTGACATTATAGCAGTATATTCCTTTGGTAATTACATGGTAGGTGAAGAAGCAAATGGAATGACAGTATACATTACTACTTTTTTAATACTTATTTGTGAATTTGTTGTAGAGAGATTTTTGGTGAAGAATAAAAGTAAGGATTTTATACCATTTCACGGAAACATATTAATTGCTATCCCTGCTATTAGTATAATGATTTTACTAATATTGGTTATGAACAACCTGAATAGCAGAATGATACTAATTTCTGTAAGTGTTGGGATTTTGCTTATTAATCTATTAATATTTTATTTATATGGTGTTTTAGTTGATGCTTATTTAAAGTTAGAGGAAAGAGCATTATTTGAACGACAGATTGCTAGCTATGCCAATCAATTAAATATTATGACACAAACGGAAGAAAAAGTAAGAACACTAAAGCATGATATGAAGCACCATTTAAATGAATTAATGATTTTAGCGAGGCATCAAAATGATGATAAAGTAATGGACTATATTTGTGATATGCAGGCATATCTTGAAAATCCACATGAGTATATCAGCAGTGGAAATCAGGAAGTAGACAGTCTGATGAATTATATGCTGAACAGAGCAAAGACAGTTCTTAATCATGTTAATTACGAGATAAATATCCCAAAGGAATTGGCAATTCGTTCCTTTGATTTAAATGTCATTGTCGGGAATCTATTGGAGAATGCGATAGAGTCAGCTGAGCAGTCAAAGGAAAGATGGTTGGAACTATTTTTAAATTATGAACGGGGTATGCTTTTTATTCGTGTCAGAAATAGTTATGATAATGCAATAAAAAGAAAAGGAGAAATTTATATTACCACAAAGAAAGAGAAGCGGATTCATGGAATCGGATTGCAAAATGTCAAGAACGTGGTTGATACTTACAAGGGGGATATGCAGATATCAGACAAAGATAATATTTTTGATGTAAAAATTATATTATATGCTTTATTGTAGAAATAGAAAATTTAACAGACACTTACATATTATTGCCTCACATCGTTTAGGTTTACCAGACCTATTTCAATGGAGAGGCTTTTTTTGTACAAATTTCGCCCTAATATATATGAATTTCGCCATTTGGAAAATTAAGATATGAAAATATGATATTATCAAAAAAACAAATGAATCATTATACAAGTGAGGGATACAAAATGAAAAAGCATAACAGATTAAAAAAGATAATTGAGAAAATTGCAATCAGGGCAGCGATTTCTGAAGCAAATACAACATGTCCATTTATTAATTATCAACCAGAGATACCTAAGGCGGTAAAAAAATTAAGGAAGTTTTAAAGATGAGTATTCAGATTGAGCAACTGTCAGAAGAAGAGCGAGAGGAAATCATAAATTATGGTATTAGAAGAAGTATAGTTATATCTATAAGCACCATAGTTACAATAATGGCGGGGTATCTGTTGGGTATAGTATGGCAAAGTATATTTTTTTTATTTTGCTTTAGTGCATTAAGAAAATATGCAGGTGGGTATCATGCGGAATGTAATTGCAAATTGCAAAAGTTTTTAACGGAACAAGCATTAAAAATATATATTTCTTTAACTGATATAGACAAAAAGTATTTGTTTGGGGAGGAAAGTTGCTATGGCGGATAATTATATTTTGGAAATGGAGAATGTCGATAAAATATATGGTTCGGGGGATAGTGAGGTAAAGGCACTGAATCATGTAAGTTTTTCAGTACACAAAGGGGAATTTATTGCTATTATAGGTGAATCGGGTTCTGGAAAAAGTACTTTACTTAATATTGTAGGGATGTTAGACAGACCGACCAACGGAAAAATAGTAATTGATGGGATAGAACAAAGAGAGATGACACTGGATCAGCAAGCAGTATTTAGAAGAGAAAACATAGGTTTTATTTTTCAATCCTTTAATTTGATTCAGGAATTAACCGTTGAGGAAAATATAATTTTTCCCATTTCATTAGGGCATAATAAGCCGGATAGAAAGAAAATAGATAGTATTATAAATAAATTGGGACTGGAGAAAAGGAAACAGCATTTTCCATCACAGTTATCGGGCGGGCAGCAGCAAAGAGTGGCGATAGGCAGGGCATTGGCAACAGAGCCGAAATTGATATTAGCAGATGAACCGACAGGCAATTTGGATAGCAAAAATAGTCAGGAGGTTATTAAAATATTGTGGGAAATATCAAAAGAATATGGCAGAACAGTTTTGCTAATTACTCATAATCATGATATTGCCAAAGTAGCAGATAGAATACTGTATGTAAAGGATGGTTGTGTTAGTGAAAGAAGATAAGTGGAAGAATAATTATTTAGAAATCATATATAAATATTATCGTATGCATAAAAAGAAAACAACTATTACAGTGGCATGTATTGCGGCGGCTATTTGCATGATTACAACGGTATTTAGTTTGGCGGATATTGGAATAGATGTTGAAATACAGGCCGTCAAGAACATCTATGGAAACTATCATATGAAAGTGGAAAATCTTTCTTTTGAAATTACTGATATAGAAAAAATAGAAGGAATAAGTCATGCAGGCTGGTTGGTTGAGTTACCAACAGGAGAATTGAAAGAGAAAGAGTGCAGGATACTATGCGGAGATGCGGATATCATACAGCAGTTTGATGTCAGACTTTTAGAAGGACAATATGCAAAGACCGGAGAAGAGGTTGTTATTGATAAAAAGGTTAAGAAGGATTATGCTTTGAAGGTAGGAGATGTCCTGCCAGTTAGGTTGGAAGGAAAGACGTATAACCTGGACATTGTAGGGGTATGCGATACCTTTTCTTCCCTTACAGCAAGAGATGTGTATGGTCTTTTGTTGTCTGTAGAAGGCGGAAGGATACTGGGAAATAGTTGTGGGGATTATTATATTACATGTCAAAATGTGGAAGAAATCGATGAAGTAAAATGTAAACTTATAGAAGAGTATCATTTGGAAGAAAACAGAATACAGTTAAATGAAATATTGTTGGCAGTTATGGGAAAGGGGAAATCTGTCTTAGCCGCTAATTTATATTTGATAGCGGGTATTTTATTTTGTCTTGTATTTCTTGTAAGTATTCTGATGATTACAAATTGCTTGAATATAAGTGTTCATGAGAAAAAGCAATTATATGGCTTACTTAGGTGTATAGGAGCAGATTCAAAACAATTAAGAAGATGTGTGCAGAAAGAAGGAAAAATACTATGGTGTCATAGTATACCCGCAGGGATTGGGAGCGGGGTGGTTTTGACATGGTGCTGTTTATTATTGCTACGACTTCTTAATAAAGATATGTTTGAAAATATTTTTGTGTTTCAAGTCAGTATAGCAGGGATTGTGATTGGAATATTTACTGGTTTGGCAGCAGTTATGATAGCGACAGTGAGTCCGGTAAGATATGTATGCAGTATTCCGCCATTAACAGCGATAAATGAAGAAACTTATCAGAAAGATATAAAATGCCGAAAAAAAAGAAGGACGATAAAAATTCCAGTAGAATTACTAATTAGCCTTAGACAGACAGGAAGCAATAGAAAATCACTTGGGCTTATGATAGCTTCTTTTGCAATGAATATTGTTTTGATTTTTGCTTTTTCTGTTATGATTAACTTTATTTATGAAGGTTCATATTTTACAAAGCCATATAATCCGGATGCCTCTATTTATAATAAAGAAGGTAAGTACTATATTCATGATGAAGTAAAGTGGAAAATAGAAGAAATAAGTGGTGTAGAAAGTGTTGTTGGACGTAAAGTAAACAATGCAGAATTGGAAAAAAATGGAAATGTATTTTCTACGTTGCTTGTATCATATGACAAACAGCAATTTGAATGGATAGAAAGCAAAATAATTTCTGGGAAATTAAATATAGGCAGGTTATTAGAAGGAGAAGAAATATTAGTTGATGAAGAAAGTGGTTTAGAAGTAGGAGATGAGGTACTGATTAAAGGTAATGGAGGCAATACAATAGCGTGTGTAGTAGGAGGAGTATTAAGGAATTTTCCATATGATTCGGCTGACAGTGTGAGATGCCTGCTTGCAGAAGCATTGTTTCAACAGGTAGTAGGAAATATGGATTATTCCATACTGGATATAAGATTTAGTAAGGGAAATGAGGAAGTATGGGAATTAATGACTAAAATTATACCAGAAAAATTTAGTATATTTGATTACCGACAAAAAAAAGAAGAAAGCAAAAACCAATTTTTAACAATGGCAGTCTTTGTATATGGATTTTGTGGAACTATCATAGCGGTAACTATCTTTAATATTATAAATTGTATGAGCATAAGTGTTTGGAATAATATGAAAAAGTATGGGATGATTTGTGCTGTAGGTGGGACGACAAAACAATGTAAAAAGATAGTAATACTGGAGGCTCTATTATATGCATGTGGAGGTGGGGCGTTAGGAATAGCAATTGGTGTACCTTTACATTATTATCTTTATAGTCATCTAGTTGCTAAGTATTTTAATACCGTATGGAGATTACCTGTTGAAATGATAATTACAATTATTGGAATTACTATATTTACAGCAATTGTATCATCACTGATGCCTTTGCAAAAAGTTAAGGAAATTAACATAATAGAAATAATTCGACAAGTATAGAGAGGAATACAATGAAAAAGAAAATAAGACTGTTGACATTTGTAATATGCATATGGATGATAATCGGATTTAATATTGAGGCTATGGCAGCAAATAA
>CASJPF010000097.1 GCA_949383255.1 Lachnospiraceae bacterium
TAGAGCGCCGCCCTGTCACGGCGGAGGTCGTCGGTTCGAGTCCGATCGGGGTCGTAGATATCTAATATGGGATCTTAGCTCAGCTGGGAGAGCATCTGCCTTACAAGCAGAGGGTCATAGGTTCGAGCCCTATAGGTCCCATATATTTATTGTGCCGGCGTGGCGGAACAGGCAGACGCCCGGGACTTAAAATCCCGTGGGTAGAAATACCCGTACCGGTTCGATTCCGGTCGCCGGCAGATATTTTAATTAATAGTTATTTGTGCGTTTAGCTCAGCTGGATAGAGCGTTTGGCTACGGACCAAAAGGTCGGGGGTTCGAATCCTCTAACGCACGTTGCTTTTTAAGATGGCGAGAATGCTTGCAAAATGGGCATTCTCGCTGTTTTTTATTTTGAGTGTTTTACAAAAGTGTAACAGATTTTTGTTACACTTTGTTACACTTTTTTTATCCCTGCTAGCCTGAAAAATCCTGCTCAAGAATTTTTTCGAGTTCTTCCTGTGCTTTACGACCACGGCAATACTTCATAGTCATCTCGATATTTTTATGTCCTGCCATCCTGCGTATACTGTCAGGGTTAATTCCCAAATCGAAGAGATGCGAGATATAAGATCGGCGAATATCATGACAACTCTTTACAAACGGAAGGTCGAGATGCTTAGGATTACAGTATTTCTTTAGTCTGCAGTCAAATACCCGTTGGTTGCACATTCCTTCTTTTCGTTGAAATATGAGGTCGGTGTCCGCGCAGGGATAGTGGTTCATTTTATTCAATTCTTTTATCTGCGCGAAATATGCTCTAGCTTTTTCGGGCAGATATATTTTCCGCATGCCAGCCGAGGACTTTGCGTGCTCGACTATTTTGTAACCGTTTCGGGTGAGTTCGCCATCTGAAGTTTCGATTTGGTTTTCTATCATCATTCTGCAGACATAAAGATAATTGTCGTCAATATCGCAGTTGCGCAATGCACATAATTCTCCAATACGCATACCAGTCAGGAATAGGATGCAGATACCAAGGGGTATTGCAGAATCATGTTCTCTGCTGTCGTTTTCAGCTTCTTTCATGACCAGTTCCTGCTCCTGCTCGGTAAACACTTCCTCATTTTCTTTTTTAAATGAAGTAGGCGTATACAGATGAGAATTAATTTTGATACTTCGCAAATGATTTATAGAAAGAAGCTCTTCATCCACGGCAAAGTCTAATAGAGAATTCAGCGTTCTCTTTACATTTGCGAAATACTTCTTTTTCATCTTATGGTTTGTAATTATTTTACCAGACCATTGTCTTAGGGCTGTTCTGCTGAGTTGATTTAATGGAATGTCTGCAATTTTATCTGTGGCAATATATTTTTTCCAATATTCTAAATCATCCGCAAGTGTGTTACGACTAATTTCGTATCGCCTTAATTCGAGCCATTGGGGATATATTGTTTTCAAGGTACAATTGTCCGCTGATTTTTGGGATTCTCCCATTCTGTAGTTTCCTTGAGGTGCAAGTGTCAGTTGTTGAAACTGTTGTTTTACTTCTGGCAGATAGTATGTAATGAGTGCTTGCTCTAAGTCTTCTTTTTTAGTCTTGACTATCTGCTTGCCATCGGGTAGTCTGGTATACCAGCGTTTGTTCTTTGCGTTCTGCGTAATGGGCGATTTATGTTGTTGTAGTATCGTTTCACGAATTGTTATCATATTGCATAACTGCGCCAGTTCCCTCATTGACAGATTATTAGATTTTGCCAAGTTAGTCAAGTTCTTTTGTAATTCGGGGGACATGTTTAAATAGTCTAGTATTTCCACTATTTCTGCCCCCTCTCACATGCGCCGTATAAAGTTGCGCCATCAAATTTAAAGGATGTGATAATGCGTTCAGTCGTAGTGGGATTCAGTATAACATCCACATAATAAAAGCCATGACCATAATACAGATCATCAATGCATCCCTTCATATCTATGTTGTATTCCTCAAAATTTTCCTCGTTCTGATATTTATGTGGTGCTGTGATTCTGCAGAAATAAATGAAGTCATTCTTATTATTCTGCTTTACCAGTCTTAGCAGGTTGGCTAGATGCTCATGTTCTTTTTGACCAAATTCATTTTTTTGCTGTTGTACACATCGGCGTTTAAGTACGGCGGATCAATAATGAACAGCACATCCATCTGCTTTCTATACCGCTTAATAATCTCGAAGATGTCGAGGTTAAAAATTGTAGTGTCTGGCTTGCCAGAAGTTGTGCGTTCTTTCAACCGTTGATGCAAGGAATGGATGGATGACAAAGCATTGAAATAACGTGCTTCGGACGCGTTATTATCCATTGTAGCCCCTGTGTTCCTATATGAATTCAAATTTAAATACAAGTATGCTGCCGCAATTGCATAATCTACTGCTGATGTTGGCTGCGTATTCTTGATAAATTCCTTTAACCTGTCAAATGTTACCTGATCAACCGCCAGAGATCTTGCCTGTATAATTAGTTCACGTGGATTCTCCTGTATTGCCCTGTACAGATTTATTTTCTTCCAATCCAAGTCGTTCAAAATTTCATTTTGTGAAAACTTGAATGTCGAATAAATTCCAAGTCCCCCCGCACACGTTTCTACGCTGGTAGTCCATGTATCTCTTACCGCGGTTGCTTTGATATTTTCAATCGCAGCCTGCATTTCTTTGTCCCATTTGTTTCCCATAACACGTAAGAGCTTGAGGTCAGAAACACAGGCGCATGTTGGGTGTGAGGCAATGTATAACACCTGACTCAACATCATTGAGACTATTTCGCTGAAATTGCGTTCGGAAAGTGTCCCTATAATTTGAAACAACGCTTTCGGGATTCGGATCGGAAAAGATAGAACATTTCTTCTGTCCTCAACATTGGGAACGATATTGTGCAACGCAAAACTTCTAAGTTCTTGCTTTTCAAGTGGCAGAAGAAGAAAATCAGCGAGTGCATTGTTGAGCGCTTTAGAGGCATTCTCTGTATTGTAGTGTACTTTGCATTTTTCTACTAATAGAGTTGGAAGTTTTAAGGTTGTCGAAATTTTATCTGTAGTCATTTTTTTTATTTCCTTTCAATCAATTTTTTTGCGTTGAAAAATCAACTGAAAGGAATAAGTCATCTTAAATGTCATCTTGAAATTTTTAAAAAACTGCAGAAAAAAAGTCTGCCTTGCTTCAAATTTGCCTGCCTTGCTTTTAAATTTGCCTGCCTTGCTTCTAAATTTGCCTGCCTTGCTTCTAAATTTGCCTGCCTTGCTTCTAAATTGGTCATTCTTGCCGTTTTTTCCTAAACTTGTAAAAATCTTCATCTCAGATGAAAATTTTTAATACACTTATTAAAAAGCAAATTCCAGACGCATTCCCCCTGACAAATTAGCTGACCAGAGATAGATTTTTCACATCATCATTTTTTGTAATCTGTTGATGCGTTTTCTGTGCAGTATTGTAGTTTTATTTTTTATGTGGCATAGGAAGCTTCAAATATTCGAGTTGCATAAAATAGAAAATTTGTATTATTGAAGATGAAAAAAACACTTGAAATGTAGTCTGTATATTAAAAAATGATTTCTTTTTGTAATATTATGGATACGCTGAAATACCAATATTGTAATTTAAGAATGCTTGTATATGAAGTAAACGTAGTAATTAAAACACACAGAATGGATAAAATGTAATCTATTGATAGTAATTTGCTTCAGAAATGTATTTTGATTGTTTTCAAACATATGCCAGTTTCCATTTTGGAAACATCCATAAATGCAGAAATTGTAATCTGATGTGTTCCCTGATATAAGATATTTGTAATACTCAACCTTTATAAAATTAAATAATTGTCATATTGTGACAGAAGAAATTCCTTAATTGTGAGTATTTTATTTCCAGAAAGATGCTGATTTGTATTTTGGAGACATGCACGAAACACAGGTAATGCCGTCATTGAGGCGTCATAGTTTTTCTGTTTGTATTATTTTTTATGTGAATATTGTAATTTTGTCATTGAGTTTTCTGCCACAAACAATTCGGGCATACGTCGGAGACAGGACTAAAAGCACAGTATTTTTTTGACTGTGGTCTGCCATAAATAGTATAGATGTGTCAGTAAATGTCTAAGTATTACGGTCTTTTCTGAGTTTATCAAATTACTGTGAATATGCTCTGTTTATTGGGGCAGACGCATTCAACTGACAATAACTAGAATCGACTATCAAGACAATAACAGGAATCAGTTTTAATTTGAGATTAATTATACTTCATCATCATAAACAAGATCATTAAATATAAAAAATATTAGATGCCTGTTAAACATATGAGTTGCTGGTAAAAAGTAGAAAGACTAGACAACATTGTAATATTGCAGTAGTAGTTGAATGGATCAGTTCTATTAGATGAATGACAGATATGGGTACAGTTGTAGAGACATCAGGGTGGTGGGTGGGAGGCAGTCCAATATTAGCAATACAATTATTTCAGGTTATCAGGTATTATTCTAATGATTCCCTTTATTCACAGATTAAGAGCAATCAAGCGTACCAGATACAATTCAGACATAAACACATTGGTAGAGAGATTAGGGTGGTGGGTGGGAGGCAGTCCAACATTAATAACACAGCTATTCCAGACTTTTACGTATTACTGCAAGTGTCTCCCTGCCATTAAAAGAGCTCTAAATATACTATCAGCAATTACATAGATATCAAAGTATACTGGTAGAGATCAGGGTGGTGGGTGGGAGGCAGTCCAATCATTAGCAGTATTTGCTGATTTAGTTCCCTGTGTCTGTCAAGATATTTAAAATTTTTAATCTAATTCCTATCTTGTTAAGTTTGACTGGCGATACAGTCATTCCCTGTTTTTGCTTTCAAATTGACACAGTTTATTGAATCAAGGTATACTCCAACTGAATCATATTGCGGCACTATTACTGACAGATTATCTGCTCAGTTTCATTCCCTGATTTTTCTTTGATTTTTAAAGACTTTTTATTACCCTTTGGTTATTTAGGATGCAGATGACCGCATAACCAACAAAGACACCTGTTCTTTTCTCTACTATTTTTGATTACTTTAACTTGTATAAATGATTTGCAATACTCCCCCACCAGAGGTATCATAAACACACCGAAGGAGAACATGCATACGATTGGAGGAAAGCAAATGAGAACACAGAAATTTGGTATTGAAATTGAGATGACAGGCATTACAAGAGAGAAAGCGGCAGAGGTGATTGCAAAGTATTTCGGCACTGAATCTTCCTATATTGGGGGTAGTTATCAGGCGTATAACGCCAAAGATCGTCAGGGACGTATCTGGAAAGTGATGTCAGACGCTTCTATAACCTGCCAGAGGAAGACAGAATCAGGGAGTAAGATTATAGCAGGGCGCGATTATTCTACAGAAATCGTCAGTCCGATTCTTACCTATGAAGACATCGAGGATTTGCAGGAGGTAGTCAGACAGCTTAGGCATGCAGGTGCATTTGTCAATAAGTCCTGCGGCATCCACATCCATATCGATGCAAGCCGCCATACTCCTGCCACTTTGAAAAATTTAGTTAATCTTATGGCTCAGAAGGAGGATATTTTGTACAGGGCACTGCAGATTGCTCCTGAGCGGCTGAGATATTGTCAGAAAGTGAATGAGGACCTGATAGGGGTAGTGAATCGGCAGAAGCCGCAGACGCTGGAAGAACTTGCAGATATGTGGTATGCAGGGACTTTTGGTGACAGGACTGCTCATTATAATAAGAGTCGGTATCGTGGCTTGAATCTTCATGCTACATTTACAAAAGGCACCGTCGAGTTTCGCCTTTTTAACAGCACCACGCACGCAGGCGAAATTAAGGCGTACATTCAGTTCTGTCTGGCGCTGAGTCATCAGGCATTGAGCCAGAAGAAAGCCAGTTGCCGCAGGAGTGTGACTGATAACGAGAAGTACTGTATGCGTTGCTGGCTGTTGAGGCTGGGGCTGAATGGTGACGAGTTCAAGACCTGCCGTCACCATATGACAAAAAATCTTTCAGGGGATTCGGCATGGAGACATGGAAGATGTGCATAAGCACATCTCTCCTGCCTGCTGGGGTATTAAAAACACACTATAACATTATTATAATATGAAGAAAGAGGTTTATATGGAAAGAGAAAATTATTATATTGCATATGGCAGTAACACAAATGTCAGACAGATGGCACTTCGGTGCCCCGATGCGGAGGCAGTGGGTACTGGAGTAATTGAAAACTACAGACTAACTTTCAAGACACTATATTCAAGTGCATTTGCCACAGTCGAACCATGTGAGGGAGAAACTGTACCAGTGGTAGTCTGGACAATCAGCAGACGGGATGAGGCGTCACTTGACCGCTATGAGGGGGTACCGACACACTATACTAAGGAGCGCATGGAGGTCATTATGAATGGTAAGGCTGTCAGCGGTTTGGTGTACGTCATGAATCCGAAGGCAGTTCCACAACTTCCCTCAGAAGGATATTTTGATGTTGTCCTATCGGGGTATCACAGTTTCGGATTAAATGAACAGATACTTTATGATGCGTGGCACAGGATAAAAAATGGAGATACACTCATACATAATACACTACAGCATTATAGACAGATGAAAGGCATGACACAGGTACAGCTTGCAGATGCAGCACAGATTTCTGTCAAGACACTTCAGAAGTATGAGCGTGGTGAGCGCAATATTCGGAATGCGCACAGCAACACAGTTTTAAAGCTTGCACAGGTACTGGACGTATCACCCTATCTTCTATTGGGGTAGTGAAAAATCTGCAGGATACCCTATAAAATTTGACAAGGTGGAAAAAGCCGATATTCATTTGCTTGAAATACAGCAGATGGGTATCGACTTTTTATGAGAACCCTGTTTTATTTAATATGTGTTTTCTTCTTCTGGTAAATCGCTGGCATCATCATATGAGACCAAAAAGTCTTCCATGTGCATATTAAATAATTTGTGCATATGATAAAGATGATCAATAGAGGGCATGATTTGTCCGTTGATCCACCTGTATATTGGCTGAGGGCATCCTAAATTCAGGGCTATCTGGAGGGATTTGACAGTGTATCCATTCTGTCTTAGGATTTTTTCAATTTGCTTTCCTGTTCGGATAGTATCTAATGATAAACAATTTGGCCTCATATGTAATTCACCTTTCTTAATTTCCCAAGTTTTTGCTTTATATCGCAGGCATTTTTAGCATGATAAACGATCAGGTATTGAATAGTCAATACGACATACTGACAAAAAATCAGCCAGTACTTAGTGCATCAGTTCCAAGTTTAGATTGGATAATCAATAATTCAATATGTCGGGGGTACTGGCGGATATTTCATTTTGTTTTAAGGTTGACTATATTGAAAAGAGATTTGCATATTGGGGCAAATAGTAGGAGTTCTTATATTTACATTTTCCAATTAGAAAATCAGTCCATTTAATTTTTTACATGCCCAAAAACAAGTATTTTGATTATGAATTAAAAGTAAGTAGTCGATGATAAATCAAATAGATGCAAGCTGCTGAAAAAAATAATACAGAAAAAGCTACAATGACAGCAACAATTTTAATAGTGAAATTGGAACCAGCTTTTTAAGATGGCACTTATCTGGCACAAGATGGAGATATAGTAATTAAAAAAGAGGAGGTTCTTTGGTATGGTGTATGGTTTAGTTTCACAATTGGATAATGAGAACACAATGATCTTTTTTAGAGGTAAAAAGATTCAGGAGGAGAATATTGCGGATTCATACCATTTGGGTGAACTGGCAAGACATTTGAAAAGGGGGGACGCTGTGTATACAATGAGTGTAAACCGTTTTAACAACATTACCCGTTTATTAAGTTTTGGCAGGTGCTGTATGGTGAATGGGGTAGATCTGCATTTCATGGCACAGCCTTATCTTGATATTGCCAAAGGGAAGCACTGGAGAGATTCCGTAATCTGGCAGATGGAACGCGCTAAAGCTATTGAGTATGCATGTAAGAACGCGCTGGCACAAGGATTTAAAATGAGTAATGAGCAGTGGAACTTTTTGTTTCAGTGTATTGAAGAAATGAATTTAGAAGTGCTCGCACATATGTTCAATCCAGACGGTATCCTGAAACGTGGAAACTGAAGCGTGTCCTGTGGCTGTTCCTGTGGCTTGACGTTGGCTTTTTATATGTTTGTGGTGGGAATCTCGGACATTGGCTTTTCGGTGCCACAGCGCGCCGATTACGGTCTTGTGGGGCGGTTCGTATTCTTTTCGTTTTATGAACTATGCCTTATTGGCTGGGGTCGTAAGTGCATCAGCCAGATTATATGAACTCTTTATACGTTATTTTAGGAATTGGGGGATTTATTTGAATAAAAAAACAAGAGCTGTAGATGAAGAAACATACAAAAGGATTATTTCTGTTATCAGACAGGGATTCCTTTACGAAGGAACACACTTTAAGCCAAATGAGCGCATTGCAACAGTTTTAGTATTAGAATATAATCTGGGCTTGCGCGTAGGTGATATCCTGCAATTGCGGATGAGTTCTTTTGTGAGAGATGGCAACAGGTATCACCTTGATATTTATGAACAAAAGACGGGAAAATATCGCAATTTTACAATCCCAATGGAAGTATATCATTTTGTAAGGGAGTATGCATACAAAAATGGGATAGGTCAAAAGGCGAGGCTGTTTCAGATTATGGAGCGCGCCGTATTAAAACATTTGAAAGCAGCCGCAGACTTTTTGGGGTTAGAAGGCATTGGAACACACAGTTTCAGAAAGGGATTCGCAACAAATATCTATGTTAATAACCAGTACAATATTGAGTTGGTTCGGGTACTGCTTCAGCATTCCAGTGTTGTGGTGTCACAGAGGTATATTGGAATAGGGAGCAAGGAGCTTGAGGATGCACTTGTCAAGAATATCAGTTTGGTGTAAAAGGCTGTATTTTGTGCTTTAGAGTTATACTGGCGGTCAAAAAGACTGACCGCTCAGTATAATGTGATGCGCACAAGCCACAATCTGAAAAATCTTATATGACAATTTTTCAGATAGGAAATATGCTACTTCGTGGCTGCGGCTGGCGCGATACTCACGGCAGATTTCATCTGTCGTGAGTATAATCCAAGATTGGCTTTGGCAGAACGAGATGTATTGATAACGATTGTGGGTTATGCTATGATAAAGGCAGAAATTAAATTTTATGGGTAATTTTCACTTGTGGATAAAGCCATGGAACAGTATAATCCTGAGTTTGACACCTGAAACAGCAAAAAAGTCCCAGAGGCCTTGAATT
>CASJPF010000098.1 GCA_949383255.1 Lachnospiraceae bacterium
ATATTCATCCAGTCTTCCATCCTCATAAAGCGGCTCAATAAAACGCTTGACTAGATAATTAACTGCTATTGCATTCATCTTCAAAATATACTACTAATACCATGCGTATACTCCTTAGTTTTAGGGTCGATAATATCTCCGTCACAGTCAGGTATACCCATCCACATATATACTCCCTGACAGCATAGCTCAGGATAGATTACTGTTCCTGCCATATACGCACAGAATTGTATAAAACTACTACCCCCTTCATCAAGCATTCTTTTTTTCATAATCTCATAATTTGGCAATACTTCCCGAAAAAGACGCAGAAATAGTTGTTCTTGTTTTACAGGTGTTGTAATATGCAGACTTCTAAACCGACACTTAAACTTCTGTGTTACACAAGAAATAACATGTTCTAAAAATACTTTAATAATATCTTTTCTCTTTACAAAACAATGGTATCCCTCTTATCCATCAGTTCTTCTCTGATAAGATCTAACGATAGTTATAATAATTACTCCCAATTTACACAATATCTTTCCTGCAATACGAAATCCATATTATTATCAACTAAAAAGAAATATATCTCATCCAAAAATCGATCTCTATCTTTTGTATTAATAATAAAATGTTTATCAAATCGATCCGCTCCCTCAATACGAACATCTTCTATTGATGCTAAATCTAAATCTTCACCGAACTCCCACACTAGCATTGGTATTGTTAAATTAAACCCCTTATAATTCATATATATTTCATCTTTTTTATTAATCTCATAAATCTTAATTTTTAAATCAATATCTCTATTTATATACATAAGATAACTTTCTTTATTCAATATATCCCACATCATAATATTTTCCTCTTAATAAGTATCACGACTTTACAACTTTTTGAGAAATAAAATAACGCACAGGACACTTTCTGATGTATAATAAGTTTGCGAACTAAACCATACGAAAGAGAGTGATCCTGTACGTCAGATTTATTATACAACGAAAATAATCTAGCAGAAAACATTTTGGTCATTGTGTAGCTATATGGTACGAAGCCGCAAAGGGATTGAAATGCTGGTGAATCTGATTAACATCACATACTGCGCAATGAAGCTGCTACCATATCATGAGAGACTTTTTCAGAATACCGTGTGGAAAGTGTACAGGAATTCCGTTTTGCCATCAGCAGACAGATTCGGGAACAGGTATTTTATGCCATTTTCGTAAAAAATATCGAAACTCACATAAAATCAAGTGCTATAACGAATGCCTTAAAACAACTGATGCAGAAGCAGGGATATCATTTATAAAGTTGTAAAGTCGTGTTATCTCTATTGCTTCTTATTAAATGTTTTTGAATCACTTGGCATCATAGATTGAATTTTTCCATCACGTACTATTACTACAACTCCTTTTTTCGGCTTATCCGCACCATCTATATAATAAATTGTTTTACCATTTATATTTCCAACTAATGTCGCTTCAGTAATAACACGTTCTGCTTGTGTTGTAAAATTAATAAATTTCTTCAAGAAATTATTAAATGAACCATTTTCAATCTCTAATCCTTTTCCAACGATGTATTGTATTATTAAACACCAGTTTACAACTTTTTTCATAAACAAATAATATTACTCATATCCTTGAAAATACTACTTTTTCTGCTTCAAAGAGTGAAAATTTTTATATAGGATACAATTTTCATACCAAAAAAGTTAGAATTTAAATCCAAAATATTATTCATCACTTTGGGATTAAACCCCAAAACTCAGAAAAATTAGTAAGCCCCATTAAGGCTCCTTAATTGATTGTTAATCTTCCATTTCTCTTAGCTCCAGCGAACCAGTAACAAAAACATGCTCTCCTGCTTTATAATCTACTGCACTCTCAAATTCAATCAATATATTATCATTTAATATTGATGAAAATGCATATATTGAATACTCATCAATAATTTCAGTCACTTCTATAATTGCGTTAATATGTGGAGATAACTGAATATTTTGATTATAGTAAAGTTCTTTCTCTACTCTTTGACTAAAACTTACTAACTCAATTGATAAATTTCCTTCTAATATATCTCCTTTTTTCTTCTTTCTTGATTGTTCATCATTCTCTAAGTATTCATCATACTCAAAAAAATGAACATTTATTTTTATACTCTGCTCAATCTCTTCAATTGTTGCAAATCTCTCATAACCATCCGAATGAATCTCATTGATTATATATCTTTTCATTTTGTTATCCCTATTGCATCTTATTAAATGTTTTTGAATCACTTGGCATCATAGATTGAATTTTTCCATCACGTACTATTACTACAACTCCTTTTTTCGGCTTATCCGCACCATCTATATAATAAATTGTTTTGCCATTTACATTTCTAATATTTCCAACTGATGTTGCTTCAGTAATAACACGTTCTGCTTGTGTTGTAAAGTTAACAAATCCCTCCAAAGAATTATTAAACGAACCCTCTTTAACCCCTAATCTTTTTTCCAACGATGGAATTCTTTCTGGATATTTTTCCCAATAATCATAAAAATGTTTTACTCCTTGATTTGTTCCATCATCTAATACCCCCCATTTACTTGCAGCATCACTTTCACTCATTAATTCTTTTATAGTCTTTATATCTTTTTTTATCGATGTATTACCCAAATCTTCTATATAGTCAGATTGATTATTACCATCCTCAATATTAATACCTTCATTTACAAGATTTACTTTTTTATGTTCATCCTCTTTTTGTATATTTTTTCTTTCCTCAATATCTCCAAAATTTTTATTTGTTATATTCTCTTCCTGCTTATTTAAATTTACCGAAAACTTATTATTTTTTTCTTTATCATTTATAACATCATTTTCATTGTACGAACAATTTTGTATTTGTAATTCTTCATAAGCATCCGTTTGAATTGTATCCTGTTTGTTATTTTTATCTTTTATGTCTATTTTTTGAGTTATTTGAGCTTCTATATTATCATCAATATTTCTATCCCCTTTAGATGAAACTTCCCCACTTTCCTCAGATGCATTGTTTGATTTGTTTCCTAGCGCTTGATTGCTTTCTCCCAAGCTGGTATATGCTTCACCAAACATATCTAACACCATACCAGCAGTTTCATATGCCTCTACATTGTTATCAAATATCTTATCCAAAACGATATTATATCCCCTGCTATTTGAATAGATATCATTTGCTGCATATAACCCACTAGCAGCGGCTAAACTATATCCACCTATTGTCATTATATTCGGTACTACTATTGCTGTAAAGGTAGAAGTTCCTAACATCATACTCGCCTGTACTCCTGCAGCAGTCGCCGCCGCAGGCACAGCCGCTATAATTCCATATACAGAAGCACCTGCCATAAAGCCAACACAACCACCTGTTATCAACCCTCCCCAATATTCTCCCCAGCTCCTATTATAACCCGTTTCTGAATCATTGATTGCCGTTCCTATAGCAACCGCACCTACACCTATAGCTGCACCTCCTAATGCACACGCTAGTGGCGCTAGTGCCGCCCCTCCTGTCACAACAACTGCTATCGCCACACCTGCAAGGACTGCTGCTATCGCTAATCCTGTGATTAATTGCCCTATTACATTATTCTTTATTGCTAGTTCAGTTGGCTCATCATGAATAACAGGATAACTCTCTTTATGTGTTGTCCTAATTCTAGTACAACTCCCAAACATATTAAGTTCTCCACCCTCTAGGCTGAGCATAGTCAATCCACTGCTTGGATCTGCTAATGCATATCTTCCGTTTACAATATTGGTCATACTTTTTCACCTTTTCTTTTATCTTTCAGGATTTCTCAATAGATTCAATGGACCAGTTGTCTCGATTGTCACAGATTTTGCATCAATTTTTACTCCCATCACTGCTGAAATATTCATAGTTGTTCCGCTTTCCAGTTTAATTCCTGTCTCATCTTGTAAAGACATCTTATGACTTGACTTTTTTATATCAAATCCTATATCTTCAGTCTCAAGATATAATCGTTTCCCTTCTGTTGTTGTCAATGCCCGTTTAGAGGTATCTGCCATCTCACTACAAACAGCACCATTATAGCGAATACAATTGACTGCTATTGCATTGCGTTCATCTTCATCAGGAAAGTACAAAGATACGGTTGTTCCATTCTCTGGCATACAATACATAATACTTCCTGTATCTGGAACCCATTTATAAGGATACGCTAATGTTGTATCTTGTGTCTTATCTATCTCTAAATGCAGCTTTACAGAGTCTCCTACTCTCGCTATCACAGTTCCATGAATAGACCTGCCAGTAAACACAGGATTATATATTTTCTTTGTTGTTATAAGACAGCTTTTCCCCAAAAGATATGTAAATCGAAACTCTCCTCTTTGCAGTTTAATTCGTTTTTCTAATACTTTCCACATATTTCCTGCATATTTCACATTAGCACCCATTCCATAATCTTCACCACATTCAATTGTGTAGTATGTAAAATTTCTCTGACTGTAACCTGATGCCAATCCTCCAAGATCATAAAATGTACTGCTAATACCATGTATATACTCCTTAGTTTTGGGGTTAATAATATCTCCGCCACAGTTAGGTATACCCATCCACATATATACCCCATGACGGCATATCTCAGGATAGATTACTGTTCCTGCCATACTTGCCATCCTCTTTGCAAACTTCCAGTTCGTTTCAGCATATTGTATCATAGGGCGCATTGGTTTTTCCTCATCGCCAGTTGTACAGATACAGTATGCACTTGGCGTAGATATTATAGCCTTCTTCACAATTTCTGTATAAGACAGCTCTGTATTCTGAAATGACCTAGACTCTTTTTTTCTGTCAAGAGCTATGCTGCCTGATATCAGCTGTATCTCCACTCTGTAAACCGCAACAGCTTCCTGTTGCCACACAGCATTTTCTACAAGTCCGCAAAACAATATCCTTCCCTCTGTCAGACTTATTGTCACTTCCTGTTGTATTTCTGATGCCTGCCATCTTACAAGGTCCGTTACATCCTTTGCAATTCCCTTAATTACTGCTATCGCATGTGTATTCGGTAAGATATATGCCTCAAAATCTGTCAGCATCGTAATTCCAAATGCTCCTGTTATGACCACATTGTCATGTACTGTCATTTTTCCTCCATTCCCATCAGTCCTCATATTCTTGACCTGATGTCTTTGGCTCAATTATCCCTCCACATGCGCATACTAAATAAGAATCCATTGTTACTGTCTTACCATATGGATTATTCCATTTTCCTATAATGTCTGGTGTACACCTGCTTCCCTGAACATCCTCCACCTGTTCTGTACTTCCTTCTGGTACATAACCCGCAAGTCTTACAATCTCTGCACCTTCTGGCGGTGTTTCACTACAGCAAACTCCAAAATAAGAGATATTCTCAGTCGTACAATCGTCTTCTGTAATCTGTGGATGTTCATATGCGTAAACACCATGACTCTGCGGAAGGTTCAGCCGTCTTGGATGGGTTCCTTGTCTGCAGCAAAGCATCGCTCCTCTCACTAAATATTCCCCTCGACTTGTCTCATCTGCCATTTTTTATCATCCTTTCACATCTGTTTCCCTTAGTATAAATCCTTTTATCCCGCGTCTTAAAAAACTTTCCACCACATCTAGCCGCACTATAATATTTCGCTTTTGTGGTCCTTTTAGAATAAAAATTGCTTTGTCCCCTATCTTTCGTTTGTCAAGTTCTATATATTTTAAGTCGTAATTCCAATTTGTATAAATACTTCTATCAGTCAAACAATCCAGCTCTGCAAATTTAGGCACAAAATAATTTTGTGATTTTTTCTTCTCTCTATCTAATAAAATAATCTCTTTAAATCGTATATTAGGTTCATAAAGTTGAAGACATTTTTTTACCTTTTCTGTTACCATTATCATTGGCTCTGTCATAAAATCAATATAAATCGAATTATCGCCAGTATGAATCAAAAAAATCTCACGGTCAGGAAATTTCTGTATAGATTTCATAGCATCTCCTGGTCCTAACTTATAAAACCAATTGATAGGATTTGGAATATCTGTATACCCTTTATCCTGCTCTATTATAAAATATCTCAATATCTCTCCTTCTGGTCTGCTAGAGACCAAATTTGCATTCCTTTATCCATATACCCACCAAACACAATCTGCATGTCATCAGCTTTCTTCATCTCTTGAAAGGATGCAAGACTTGTTATATCTTCTATCACACTCATCAAATATTGCCCTATGAGCACAATATAAATAGCGAAGCATTTTTCACGCAATTCCATTAACTGCGGATACCCGAAATGCAAAACCTGGTTTCTTGCTTCTTGTTCTATTGCTTCAATATCGTCTCGATAATAGTTCATTATAAAATCTGGTTTCCAAAGCATCATGGTTTCTATCTGATCCATATAAGACTGTTCCGAAAACACATTTATTTGTATATCATATTGTTGTGTGATTACTGCCAATCTTAGATAAAAAAAATGTAGATATCGTATTGGTTGTTTAGTCTCCTCTCGCTGCTGGCTGATACACTTTTTTAAAAGATTATCCACACAAGACAACAGCTCTTTTTTTATCATAATGCTTTCCAATGCGACTGTCTGTTGGATTTTCTTAATGTTTCTATCTAATCTAGGCATTAGGAAATCCTTCGCAAATTCATTGAGTTGTTCCTTGCTGTACATTCTTTTCCTCCACTATTGTACGTTGAATTTTGTTCCTTCTATTTTTAATTCATCTTTTAAAATAAGTTTACTGTTGCCTTGTACCATCTCTATATAATCTGTCGCTTGTATATCTAGCCCTGTGTCACTTTTTACAATCAGGCTTCCTTCTGCATTAAGATTTACATTTTTATTACATTTAATTTCTATGCCTTTTTCATCATCCATGCATATAGACATCCCATTATTGTTGGTCATCATAATTGATGTTGGCGTAAGTTCTATCTGTTTCCCTTGTTTATTAGAAATAGATTTTCTATCTGGATTGCTCCTAGGCGCATTTTCTTGTGTATTCTCACTTATATTCCCGTAGTTTATAGCACTTATCACATATCCCTCTTCCTCATGTTCACTTGGAAAGTACAGCCTTACCTTATCTCCTTTTTCTGGCATACAATACCAACCAGTGCCATCTGGAGAAGAATATACTGTAGAATACGGAAACCACCTTGCACCCAATTCTTTTTGTCTTTTATCAACACTCACAGTCACTTTTACAGTATCATTTTGAGTCGCAATTACCGATGCATCAAGAGATGCTCCAATTATTTTACTATTATAGTGATATATTGTTTTGAATCCGCCTGCCCTGCGCAAAACATAAGTATGGATCAGTTCTTCCTCTTCTAAATTACTTGACACTTCATACACATAAAATATTTGTTTAAGAAATCGGACCTTATCTCCTAATTCCAAATAGTCACGACTTTTTATTGTATAAAAAGTAAAATCCTCCGGCAAGATTCCAGAAACCATATTTCTACTTTTGTTCAAATACTCCTCCCGCATATTACCAACAGAATATTCATTCACTTCTAAATTTTTTTCAGGAGAATCTTTACACAATCCAAATGAATATCGTATCCCCTCACCCGCATAATTGGGTATAAGTGGCTGATTAAAATGTGACGCAAGTCTTTTGGCAAACTCCCAGTCAGTTTCCTTATATTGTACAACTAATTTTTTTATACTCTTTCCTTTTTCACAATTATGCATATATATTACATATCCATTTTCTGAGTTGATAATCCCTAATAGCTTTTCATAAAGCATCGCTTCATTCTGAAAAGTTCTAGTATACTCCATGCAATCCATTTGTTTTGTAGCCCCTATTAATACAATATTAGCGCTCTTTACCTCACCTGAATTTTTTACCTCCATGCTTTCTATAATTCCTGAAAATATACTCTGTTGCTTTCCAGTTTCATCTACAATAAATAAAGTTGCATAACCGCGTTCCATCTTCTTAAAAAGTTCTTTTTCGTATTGGGTATCAATAATACCTATAATAACTGCCTTTCCATGCTCATTTACTTTCTTATAAATATGGATATCTTGTATTGAAACAAATTCTGCAATAGACAATCCTATATATCGCTCCTTCATTATCTGCCCTCCTTTATAGTGTTCATAACTTGCATTGCTACTATCTTCCAGTTCTGTGACTCCTTTGCAGGACAGTTAAATATCCCTTGCATCAATTTTCCATCTATTGGAGTAAAATACATCATATTATATAATTTCCCGTCAATACCATTACTGATAAACTCAAACCATCCAATTGTATGATCTTCTATCTCTTCAAGCCCATTCTCTAAAAATTTCATATCTGGTCTTGCACTGCGGAGTACGCGCTTTAATGAATCTCGCACTAATTTCACTTGCCTATTCGCTATTGGCTGTTCCAAAAGAGAAAAAGTAAAATTGATGTCTGTTCCCTCATTTGTCTTTATTATTTGTGGCCGCTGCTCCATTGGGTATTTTAACTTTGCTTGCTCCACTGGCATGTCTTTAAACGATTTCGGAAGCATAATATACATTTTGTTATCAAACAATCCTATTTCCTCAAATATATATTGTTCTTCCTTTATTAAAATACCTTTTTCGATATTACCTTGGACCCCTTCTTTATATGTATTCATTGCCTTTATAATCTTCTCATCCGCATAACTCATCTTTACATTCCTCACGTATTCCGGCACACATACCAATCAATCACTTGAAAGCCCTTTTCTTTCAAAACAAATATTACAATATCTCCTATTTTGTTCCATCAAAGAAATTTGTCATCCACCCCTCTGTCTCAAACAGAAAGAACTTATCTGGTCCTAGCATAAGCTTTTCTCCATCACGCAGCACAGGCACCACCAGAAACCCCCAGCGCTGTTCTTCTGCTAGAATAAAAGAACGCAGTTCCCCGTTCACGATGGTATCAACATCATCTTGTGGAATGCGCCCTTCATATTTTGCCACAA
>CASJPF010000099.1 GCA_949383255.1 Lachnospiraceae bacterium
ACAACTCTATGCGCAGGTCTTAACTCGTTTCGCTACTTTAATTATCTTCTCCCGGTATCACATTTTACCATTCACAAAAAACAATTTCAGCATTTTCGTAAATAGGACATATATCTTTCAAGATATTCCTTTTGACAGTTTGTATTTTTTTATAATCAATGTTATTGGTAATATAAATGCAAACTTTTATGTGCATACCAATTTTATATATGTCACATTTTTGCAATGTCATAATACCGCTAAGATTCTTTTCCACAAATTGGAAAACTGTTCTTTTTAGTTCCTGATTCGTTGTCAACCCTCCTGACAATTCGCGGAAAGAAGATATGAAAACACTTATCGGTTCTTTTATTGCAGGCAAGACGATAATTGTCGTAATGAAAAAATCTCCAGTATAATGAAGGAAACCCAAACTTCCGTTAATATCTATCAGTTTTATCAAGAACGCAGACAGTGCTACGCCCAAAGATAATATGCCGTCGATAAGATTTCCTTTCGATTCTGTTGCTAAAAGTGTACTGGAATCATTAGTTTTACGGCTCTGGCTTCTGTTAAAAAAAGACAGCCCAAAACATATGATACACATAAGTATCTCATAAGGAATTACAGGTTCAATCATCAAAGGGGTTCCAACGCCATATGCAAAATACCCCCATGCTGCTTTTGCAGTACGAGCAACAGAAGAAAACAGCAGCACCAATGTTAATAAAGTTCTAAAAATAGAATATAATGGCTCTAAAAAATAAAGACCGTCCGGGTAATTCTTTGTCTTTTTATTACTAATTTTTGAAATTTCCAATGCTGCCAAACAAGAGCAAGAAGCAATCATTGAAAAGGAACAGTCTAAAAACAGAGCTTGAATATTTGTTATCGAAAAAATCCAAAACCCACCTATTGCCATTATTAAGTTTACAATGCAGCTTACTATTAGTGATTTGCGTTCAATTTGTTTTTGTGTCATGGTTACCTCCATTGCCTTGGAATTTTATAGTATTCAGATTGACATATCCGTACAACAAGCAGTATACTATAACATGTGTCGTTTTTCTATCTTCAATTTTATCTATAATTGTTGCCTAAACGACACTGCCGCTCGAAACTGTTGTTTAAAGGAGAAAACTATGAATAAACATGATAGGCGGGTCAAAAAGACAATAAAAGCATTACAGTCTGCTCTTGCTGACGCAATGCTTGATAAGGAACTTCAAAAAATTACAGTACAGGAATTAGTCAACAAGGCAGACATACATAGAGCTACTTTTTATTCGCACTACCATGATGTGTATGACTTATATGAGCAAATGGAACATGACGCCATATCTGAGTTCACTAAATTTATTAACGATAATCCAGCAGGTCATTACGAAAATATTTATAATTCCATTATTGATTATATTTATGAAAATCCTGCCCTAAGCCGCTTGCTTTTTTTCGGAAAGGGAATTGACCACAAATTTCAAGAGCATATGTATGACATCATAGAAGAAAAATATCTTGAAATATGGATGCAAGAAGAAAATATATCTTCCGTTTCAGAAGAAATGCTCTATATGGCGACATATCATATTCAAGGCTGCCTCTCAATAATCTCACTTTGGATTAAGAATAATTTTTCTACCCCAAAGGAAAAAATAATCCAGCTTATTTATTCTATTGACGCAAGTTGGAATATGCCATAAAAGAAATAATCTGTGTGGAGATAAAGAGGGATTCCGTAGTAGTCGGCACTGTGGGAATGTGCATAACTTGCTGTCTTATGGAGTTGTGGGAAAGTCTGTTTGCAGAATGTGGGAAAGCTGCACTTTAGCTTTTCCATGTTCTGTGAACGGACTTTTCCATGACGGAATAGCAAGTTATACACATTTCCACGGTGCTTGTCTTTTGGTCTTTGGTTCGGAATAGTGTGGTGCTGGCGGTCTATCTCTTGTTTTCGGTTGCTTGCTTCTTTACCGTACATGAGCATTCAACAGACCGGCATTCAATTCTTTGCTGACAGAGATTGAAGCCAGCAGAGTGGGAACAGTGATCGTCAAAGATATGTCCCGATTTGGCAGAAACTATCTGCAAGTAGGTTTCTATACGGAAATGATGTTCCCTAAGAAAAATGTCCGTTTTATTGCAGTAAATAACGGAGTTGACAGTGCCAATCCGGCAGATAATGATTTTACACCATTTCTGAATATCATGAATGAGTGGTATGCAAAAGATACCAGTAAGAAAATCAAGGCAGTGTTCAAGGCAAAAATGAGAGACGGAAAACGTGTCAGTGGTGCAGTGCCTTATGGATATTACAGAAAGCCTGAGGATAAGCAGACATTGTATGTTGATGAAGTTTCAGCTTCGGTTGTCAGACATATTTTTCAGCTTGCTTGTAATGGAATGGGTGCAACCGCAATAGCAGATACCATGTCAGAGGATAAAGTGCTTATTCCTTCGGCTTATGCGAGACAGAACCATCCTGAGGATTGCCAGTGTACGAATTACCATGACCCTTATACATGGAATGCTACAACAGTGGGCTATATTTTGAACAGACGTGAGTATTTGGGGCATACCGTTCTTGGGAAGACAACGAGGGATAATTTTAAGACAAAACGGAAAAGAATTGTAAATGAGGACGAACTGCTTGTCTTTTACAACACACATGAAGCTATCATTGATCAGGAAACATATGATAAAGCGCAGAGAATGAGAAAAAGGGTATCTCCAAGGCGAAACAGTGAAAAGCCTGCGCACAGGCTGTCAGGACTTCTTTATTGTGCGGATTGTGGAAGCAGACTGGCATATATCAATTCAAAGCCAAAAGATGGGAAAATATATGACAGCAATCAGGCATTCCGGTGTAGCCGGTACCACAATAAATATCATTCATGTACTGGTCACTATATCAAGGCAAGCACAATAGAAATGCTGATTTATCAGGCAACTAAGAGAGTGTCACAGTATGTCCTTAAAGATGAAAAAGAGTTTGTAGAACAGTTGAAAGCACAGTATGAATTGCAGTGTGAAAAGGATAATACAGATGATAAAAAAGAGTTGTTAGAAGCAAAACGTCGTATGATGGATTTGGATGATCTGATAAAAGGTTTGTATGAGAATTTCACACTGGGGCGATTGCCGGAGAGACAGTTTAACCGCCTTATGACAGAATATGACACCGAACAAAGCAACCTAGAGCAGAGAATGTCAGAACTTGAAACTGCTACAGAACGTATATCCACTAAGGCAGTGCAGATTGATAAATTTGTGCGACTGGTTAAGAAATACCGGGATTTTGAGGAACTGACAACACCTATGCTTAATGATTTCATTGAAAAGGTTGTAATTCATGAAGCTGAGGGTGGCAGAACAAAAGACCGTACTCAGCAAGTGGATATTTATTTCAATTTCATTGGAAATTTTGTTCTTCCACTCAGTGAGGATGAAGTGGAAGCCTTGCAGTCAGAAGAAGCACGCAGAGCGGAAGAGATTGCTGAAAGAAAGAGAAAATCTTCTAAGAAATCTACGCAGAAAAGAAATCAGAAGCGTGCAGAAATCAAGGCAAAAGCAGAAGCTGGAGATCCTGAAGCTATGGCAGAATATAAAGCAATCCTTGAAAAAGGCAGACAGAACAACCGTAAGAGAGCTGAAAAAATGCGAGAATTGAGAATGTCTGACCCTGAATATCGGGCGAAGATGGAAGAGAAAGAACGCTTGGCATTGGAAAGGGAAAAGAAACGTCAGGAGCGTGCTACAAAGAAGAAAAAGATTGCTTTGGCAGAATTAAAGGAGCAGGCAGAAAAAGGCAATCAGGAAGCCGTCAGAGAGCTTGAGGAGCGTAGAGCTATTGCAAGAGAACGTTCAAGAAAATCAGCAGAAAAGCGTAAGCAGAGAGCAGAAAATGACCCTGAATATGCGAAATATTTGGAAGAGAGAAATGCAGAATACAACAGACGGCATACCGCAAGAAGAAAGGAGCAGATGGAAGCCTTGAGAGCCAGGGCGGAAGCCGGAGATCAGGAAGCACAGAGTCAGCTTGCAGAGCGTAAACAGTATCAGGTTAGAGCCACAGTGAAGAGCTACAGAAAAATGCGTGAAGATGCATTGAATGGAGACCCTATTGCAAAAGAGAGATATGAAAAAACACTGGCTATGAGACGTGAAGCGTATCATTCAAAGAAAAGTGAACAGACAGCCTGACAATATGCATATGATCACGATACATTAGTTGCAGAATTGATGAGAATAAGCGGGAGCGATGCAATTATTGTATTAGCCAAAGAGATATGGTATTGTATAGATAGTTTAACAAATAGGAAGTTGTGGAGGTAGAAAAACATGTATAGAATATATAGTGCACTTATCGAAATTGTTGCGGCAGCTGTTTTTATAATTCCTATTTGGTGCATATATAACAAGTTATGTTTTCATAGCTGGAAACGAACTATTATTTATATGGTATTTGGGTTTTATTTTACTGCAGTCTTAGCACTTGTAGGCTTTCCTAATATAGCATCTCTGAAAATTGATTTTGCAGTGAACGTTATCCCGTTTTTGGATATGGTTTCGGATTTCATTAATGCTTGTTTGAATATACTTTTATTTGTTCCATTTGGTTTCTTTTTGCCGATATTGTGGGATAAATTTAGAAACATTAAAAATATTGCCTTAATGGGATTTATAGCTACAAGTTTAATTGAAATATCACAGATTTTTACTTTTAGAACGAGTGATATAAACGATATTATTACAAATACTGTTGGTACTATAATTGGATATTTTATTGTACATAGGATAACTGATAATTTTACGAAGCGAATCTTTTCAAATTCAAAAATGGGTGACTTTTACATAATATGTGTATCTGTAGCACTTATTATGTTCTTCCTTCAACCATTTATTTCATCATTGTTATGGGAAATGGTGCTGTAACTTCCCGTTTATTGGGAAGTCGCAGAGAACGAAAAATCGGAATTCTGATAAGACATAATTTATAGCATTTATTAATTGTTATATCTTATCTTCAAAAAGTTCGCAAACCCTTGAAAATGCTAAATTTATAGTATGTGAGTTTGCCATTAGACTTTCCCTTGTGTTATATCCTTTTCCCTCGTGTTACGAACCCTCATAAGGGCAAAAATAAGAGAAAGAAAAACCTGTAACAAATTATAACACAGAATAAATTGGGCAGGAAGAACTGATAGAAATGCTTTCTTAAATTTCTCCGAAAATTAAATTAGCAAAGGAAAGGATAGATAAGATATGCAATTCATATATGCAGAATACAATATGTACCACAACAGTGTTGATATAACAACCTTTGACGGATATCTTCTGCGGATTGACTGCAACAAGGCTGAAGATGGATTAACGACTACTCCCTGCTCCCAATGTGCCTTAGATGCCTTAGCAATAGATGAACCGCTTGAATATGCTCGCCTCTACCTTGAGGGAAATATGCAGATGTGGGTGGATGCAGAGGATTCATTGGAACTTTACTAGATTTCTATTTTATATGTGCCAAGACCACTAATAATCAGGTGGACTTGGCACATCTCTTTGCCCCTCATTTGCCCTAAGATATCAACTATAATGCTTCCTTCAACATAAAATACACTTCCCTTACACTGTCAAATGCCGAAAAAATATGATTTAAAATTTCTCTCTCATAAAAAACGGGACTAAGATTTTCTTCATGTGTGCAAGAAATTCTCTTGCGTTCCAACCATTCTTGTAAAATAATATCTTCTTTTGAATAATATTCCTTTTTATATTTTTCCCCTTGAATTTCTAATAAGCATGCTTCGTTAAAATCTTCAATTACTCTTTTTGCATAGTGCTTATTATCCAATATATATTCTCGGATTTTATTCATTCCATTTGCATCTGGATTATAGATATTCAACCCATATTTATATCCATCTAAAGATGCATCAAAAAAGAAACCCAATGCATTTTTCTTATTCATTCTATTTAATTTGAATCGTATGTAAAAATATTCCTTTATAGGTGTTTCACAACAGAAACGAGCATCATTATATGCCGAAGAAACACATCTCCTTCTATTACTTAACAAATCCCTGTCAATGCCATTAAAATAGTTATACAATTCAAAATATAGTTCATCTAAAGGAAATTTCACACCTTCAAGATATAGTTGTTCATTATCCTGATATACTTTTTTACTATTTTCCTTATGAATTGCTTTATAATACATTATGGTAGACTCATTAAATCCTTGAAACATATTGTCCTCTTTCTATTCTCCAATTATTTCCACACCATCTGGAAAATCCCGTATTACAAGCGCACATGTATTTGTAAGTTTTATGTTATTTTTTAATGGATATGTCAATTTGCCCCTTCTTTCCCCCGCTATACAATGAACATCTAATTTTATATCAATTAACCCCAAATTATTATCTAAATTATTGGAAAAAATAAGACTTCCGGCACTTACCCCAATTACCAGTCCATTGTCATTGATATACTCCATTAAAGACTTATGAAACCTTGTAGCATTGATTCTTTCAAGCAAATAACGTGTATTTCCACCACACAAATATACTACATCATATTGTTGCAATTTCTCAAATTCCATTCCGGCATGTAAATCAAATACGTCAATATTTTTACCTAAGATACCGCATTTTAACAGATCATTCATACATTTTGGTAAAACTTCTATTGCATCTGCATCTATTGCCGCTGTAGGGATAAATAATGCTTTTACTAAAGACATCTCTTTACCTGCCATATCCACAAAGCACTCTTTAATTTCCTCAGTTTCTAAACCCGCTGATGTTAATAATACCCTCATGCTTCCTCCTATTCTGACCAGTTCATCTGCTCATTAGCAATACCTAATTTCTTACACTCATTGCATACATATTCTTTTTCAGTTTGATTTCCAATCTGATATTTTAAAATCCTGTCTCTAAACACAATGTATTTTTCATTACCTGCCTTAAAATCAACAAACCAGTTTTCATTTTTATCAGGATCCGACAGCATGACTTTTGAAATTTGTTCTGGAAAATCTTTTCTATCACTTGTAAAAAATAATGCAGTCCAGTATTTTGGTTTCCCACCGGTATTCCACAATTCAATTTTATGAATATTAAGGCAATCAATGATACTGTCATCCGCTATGCTTTCTTTGATCAGTATTCCTTCATATAATTCCTGTTTCTTTTCATGGATTGCATTGCTGCCACAACTATGAACATCTTTTGCCTCATTTAACGTCAATTCATCTTTTAACAAAATATCCATAGATACCCGAAAAGTATCTCCCAGTATCAATAGTTTTTCTGTCTCTGGTAATGCAATGTCAGCTTCCCATTTAGATATAGATTGCCTGCTAACGTTACATATTGCTGCAAGTTCTTCTTGCGTCATTCCATTTGTT
This sequence comes from Lachnospiraceae bacterium, assembly GCA_949383255.1. Lineage (GTDB taxonomy): Bacteria > Bacillota > Clostridia > Lachnospirales > Lachnospiraceae > COE1. The sequence goes on from CASJPF010000099.1 coordinate 7,391, forward strand.
TTTCTTAAGTCTATAATCTTTTCTGATAATTTCACTGTCACGCCTCCTTTTACTAATTGTATTATACAAAATAACACTACTGTTTACCACCAACATTAAAGTTCTTTTTGGCAACCCACAGTTGCGAATACAGATTTTTGCCTAGCCTACCGAGGAGCATTACCTTGCCCCTCGGTCTTTTCCTTTAACCGCACTTTGTTGCTGGTAGTCTATCGTTTTCTTTAGCGGATTCTTCAGTCTTTCAAGCACACTTCGCTTATCCCGCTTTTGATTATCCTCTCCGTAAGTTTTCTCCCATTCAGCTACTTGTTCCCTGTATTTTGCATAAACACTATGGGATTTGTGGTAAATCCGGTAAAATTCCTGCACATTCTGATAACCATATCTTTTGACAATGCCGGATAATCCGATTTTTAAGATGTCAATTTCCTCATTTTTGCGGTCTATCCTGCTTTGCAGTTCGACTTTCTTGGTAAATCTCGCAAGTCCTTTCAGTTCGTCACGCTCAAACTCCAAAGCATTGCGTTCCTTTTCTGCTTCAAAAATGATCTCATTCTGTCGTTTCAGTTCCTTGTAAATCTTAAACAACTTTGGATAGGTGGCTGCTTCGGCTGGCATAACTAGCTTTGGCGGTATCTTTGACTTTGCCTGTGTTTCCTTTTCGGTTGGTTGGCGAACAGGTTCCTGCACTGGTATCTGCCCTGTATCAAAGAGTTTTGCGGACAGTTCCCTTGCCTTTTGCAGCACCTTTGAAATCAGCATTGCCAACACCGCAACTGCACTCATGAGGATTGTTCCAAACCGTTCCGGCTGACTGCCGAATATATCAATGGATTCTTTGATACGGTCAGAGATATACTCTTTTTTTATCTGTTGTATCTCCGTTTCTGCCACACCACTGATAATTGCCCTGTCAACCTCACGATTCCAGCGCACACGGTATTCGTTATCTGTCTGTATCTGTTCCGCTTTTGGGTTATTCTTTCCTATCTTCTTGGTGGCAAGGTATAGACCGTTTTCATCAAAAACGTGCAGTTTCTCTTTGTCGTCTTTTATCAGAGTGTTGATAAGCTCTGTGTAAACGTGTTTTACTTCGTCCACAAAGTTGTCCTGTTTGAACAGCTTATTCTTGGCGGTAAAGAGTTTGCTCTCATATACTTCGCCTTTTTTCACAATCTTACAACCTTTGCGGATATCCCCGTTTTCGTCAAGTATCTCTTTCTTGGTACGGACATGTTTCCCCTGCTCGTCATAGAACATATTCCTAGTTGCAGTCTTTTCTATGGGTTCAGGCAATCTCTCCCTCTCTGAAAAAATAAGGT
>CASJPF010000100.1 GCA_949383255.1 Lachnospiraceae bacterium
TTGAAAATTTTTTATTAAAAAATTGTATCAACGGCGATTTGTTGATAACTATGGGCGCCGGAGATGTTGTAAAAATCGGTGAAAATCTTCTTGGAATCTAGTTATCCACAATATCCACATTTTTTTGTGTCTAAACCGACAAAAAGAGTGTGGATATTTTTGATTTTCATCCACATTGACTCTAAATAAAATCCATATGTTATTTTTGTGATACATCAAGGGGTTACCGCTTTTTATCTGTCAGCTATCCACAATATCCACAATATCCACACTTGTTTGAAATACCGGATTCACAAGGGTTGGCGCAGGGTGTGGGGCTTGCTTTTTTGGATAAGTGTGCTACAATACACTTACCTTACAGATTCTGGTCCGCTCAACACCGGAACAATACTAAGGAATTTAGAACAGGACAGGTGACAAATATGAATCGTGTCAATATTTATCGAGCTGCCACAAATGAGCAGACTGGCATCTCCAACCTTTTTATTGATGAATATATGGCGGACGCCAATGATGCACAACTCAAAATCTATCTTTTTCTAATCCGCATGATGAATGCCAATCTTCCAACAAGTGTGACAGACATTGCGGACAAGTTTAACTATACAGAGAAAGATGTGCTTAGGTCATTGATGTATTGGGAGTCCAAACAGCTTCTAGCACTTGACTTCGATGCGACTCACAACCTATCTGGTATTAGGGTACTTTCCCTTGAAAATGCATATGAGGTGCCCAGATCGGCTCCTCGTATCACACCAGTCCTGTCCTTTATTAAACCAGTCTCCATGCAGACGAGCACGACTGCTCAAACCGGAATCACACAGATGGCTGCAAATCATATTGTCTCAGCCATTAACAGTCAGCCCGCAAATGGAAAAATTACGAAACCGGAATACACACTTGACGAACTCACACACTTTAAGGATAATGAAGATATCGAACAGCTCTTGCTTGTCACAGAACAGTATATTGCAAGGCCACTGACGCGCAGCGATATGGAAACCATTCTCTTTTTGTATGACAGTCTTGGATTTTCCACCGATCTGATCGACTATCTGGTACAACACTGTGTTGAGCGTGGCAAGAAAGATTTTCGGTATATTGAAAAAGTGGCTCTCGCGTGGCACGAACAGGGTATTTCCTTGCCAAGCGATGCACAGAATGCATCCCGCAAATATGAAAAAGTAGTCTATACAATTATGAAATCCCTTGGGAAAAATACAAATCCTGCGCCCAAGGAACTTGAATACATAAATAAGTGGACAAAAGATTATGGATTTATGCTCGATGTAATACAGGAAGCTTGCGACAAAACTGTTATGACCACCGACAACCACCGCTTTGCATATGCAGATGGTATTCTCACCAAATGGTATCAGGCAGGGGTCCATTGCAAGACAGATATTCCAGTAGCTGATGCATCCTACAAACGCTCAACCACGGAAAAGACACTCCAGACCGACAATATTGTTTCCAGAAACAAATTTAACAGCTTTGCCCAGAACTCGTATGACTTTGACCAATTAGAGCAAAATATTCTAAGTAATTAGACTCTATACCATTGTGAGCGCCTGGGTAGCCCAAAAGAGAATGAGGTAAAATACAAATGTCATTGACAAATAGCCAGTACGATGCAATTATGCGCTCCTACGAGGAAAAACAGCGCATCGCTAGACATCGGCTTGAACGCAATACAGAGATTGTCTATCAGAAAATTCCTGCTTACGAAGCACTAGACAGACAGGTCGCCGCCATCTCAATTGAACAGGGAAAAAAATTGCTTGGCGGAGAGACCAACGCACTGCCCAAATTAAAACAGCGCCTAAGAGAATTGTCTGCCCAAAAAGTTTCCCTGCTGCGCGAAAATGGTTTTTCCGAAAACTATCTGTCGCCAGTCTACGAGTGTGACAAGTGTCAAGATACTGGATATATTGCAAACAAAAAATGTAGCTGCTTTCGTGCGGCAGAAATTGACCTCATCTATGAACAATGTCACATTAAAACGCTGCTGGAAACCGAGAACTTCAGTTCTCTTTCCTATGACTATTATGCGGGAGAAGACCTTGAAAAATTTACGAAAGCTGTACAAATATGCCAAAATTTTGTGAAAAGCTTCAATAAGGACTACCGAAACTTGTTTTTTTATGGTACAGTAGGAACGGGTAAATCATTTCTGTCTTGTTGTATTGCAAAGGAACTAATCGATATGGGAAACTTCGTCATCTATTTCAGCGCGTCCCAACTCTTTGATATTTTGTCAAAAAGTACTTTTGACAGGGACAGTATGGAGGCAACCTCGGGCATTTCTGAGGACATCTGTGACTGTGATCTGCTGATTATTGATGATCTGGGCACGGAACTCACCAACGCCTTTGTCTCTTCCCAACTCTTTTCCTGCCTAAACAACAGGCATCTGCGCAAAAAGGCAACTATCATCACAACAAATCTATCGCTTGGGGAACTGCGGGACCGCTATTCTGACAGGATCTTTTCACGCATCACAAGCAATTTTGATATATGCAAGCTGACAGGCCGGGACATCCGGATGCAGAAGAAAACAGCATCTGCTAACAAATGAAAACAGATATCTCTATATATAGAAAGCGAGGGTTTTTTCAATGCCAGTTCGTGAGGAAAAAAGAAATCTCAACTCAATACCTGTAGGTTCATTAGGCATCATCCCTTTGAGCGGCTGTAAAGAGCTCGGCGACAAGGTTGACAGATACCTTGTCAAATGGAGAGCAGAGCGCGAGAGCGAACATAAGGATTCACTTGCATTTGCAGGCTACCAACGCGACTCTTATATCATACAGACCCGTGTTCCACGCTTTGGCACTGGTGAGGCGAAGGGCGAAATCTTAGAGTCTGTACGTGGTGACGACATCTATCTGTTAGTCGATGTCACAAACTACTCTCTGACGTATTCCCTTTGTGGACAGGAGAATCATATGTCCCCTGATGACCATTTTCAGGATTTGAAACGAATTATCGCAGCTATCGGCGGCAAGTCACGCCGCATCACTGTGATTATGCCCTACTTGTATGAAAGCCGCCAACATAAGAGAAATTCAAGAGAATCCCTCGACTGTGCACTGGCACTTCAGGAAATGGTAAATATGGGCGTGGATAACATTATCACTTTTGATGCACATGATCCGCGCGTGCAGAATGCAATTCCCTTACATGGCTTTGAAACGGTATCACCCACTTATCAATTTATCAAGGGACTGTTAAACAATGTCTCTGATCTAACCATTGACGCAGATCACATGATGCTCGTAAGCCCTGATGAAGGTGGCATGGGACGTGCAATCTACATGGCAAACGTAATGGGACTAGATATGGGTATGTTTTATAAACGGCGCGATTATACTAGGGTCGTGAATGGCCGCAACCCAATTGTAGCGCATGAGTTTCTTGGCAGCAGCGTGGAAGGCAAAGATATTATTATTGTAGATGATATGATCTCTTCTGGAGAGAGCATGATCGAAGTTGCCACATACTTAAAAAAGCGCAAGGCAAGACGCATTTTCGCCGCAGCTACGTTTGGTCTCTTTACTGCAGGTCTGGACAAGTTTGACGAGGCATATGAACAGGGACTAATTTACAGAGTCCTCACGACAAACCTAATCTATCAAAAGCCAGAACTGCTTGAAAAAGAGTGGTATATTAGCTGTGACATGAGCAAATATATTGCCTATATTATCGACACATTAAACCACGACTCTTCTATCAGCGATTTGTTGAATCCCAACGACAGGATTCACAGCTATATTAGCCGCTATAAAAATGGAGAGATATAAATAAAATGGAGTAGGGAAAATTTCAATTCCCTACTCCATTTATTATTTATTTTATTCCTCATATCCGTTAGGATTGTTAGACTGCCATCTCCAACTGTCCGCACACATCTCCTTAATACCAAACTGTGCAGTCCAACCAAGTTCTTCTTTTGCCTTTGACGCATCTGCATAGCAAGTTGCAATGTCACCCGCACGTCTCGGCTTAATCTCATATGGAATCTTTACGCCTGTTGCCTCCTCAAAGTTCTTTACAATATCAAGTACGCTGTAGCCAGTTCCTGTTCCAAGATTATAGATGCACAAGCCAGCATTTTCCTCAATCTTCTTCAGCGCTTTCACATGGCCAATCGCAAGGTCTACAACATGAATGTAATCTCTAACGCCTGTTCCATCATGCGTGTCGTAATCATTTCCGAATACCCCAAGTTTCTCAAGTTTTCCTACTGCAACCTGCGTGATATATGGCATTAAATTATTGGGGATTCCATTTGGATTTTCACCCATTGTACCGCTCTGATGCGCACCGATTGGATTAAAATAACGCAGCAGAATTACATTCCACTCTGGATCTGCTTTCTGCATATCCGACAGAATTTGCTCCAACATGGACTTTGTCCAACCATAAGGATTTGTGCACTGCCCTTTTGGACACGCCTCTGTAATTGGTATAAATGCAGGGTCTCCGTATACAGTTGCTGATGAAGAAAAGATAATATTCTTGCAGCCATGCTTTCTCATCACATCCACAAGTGTCAACGTACCTGCAATATTATTGTTATAATATTCCCACGGTTTTGCAACAGACTCTCCCACTGCTTTTAACCCTGCGAAATGAATACAGGAATCAATCTCCTCCTGGTCAAAAATCATTTCCAGTGCATCCCTGTCCAAAATATCTGCCTTATAAAATGTAACTGGTCTTCCTGTAATTTTCTCCACACGTTGTAGGGATTTTACACTTGCATTTGACAAGTTATCCACTACTACTACATCATAACCTGCATTCTGAAGTTCTACCACCGTATGGCTGCCAATAAATCCAGCGCCACCTGTAACTAAAATTGCCATATTTGCCTACCTCCATTTTACTTTTTCTATCCGCACTTATTTCTTGTCATCTTTTATCATATCCCTTTTTCCTTGGGAAAACAATAGCATAATTATAATTTTTTAAGCCAAAAACGACCACAATATTACGGAATATCTCATACGCGAAATTATTACCAATTTTATCATTTCTATTTATTTTTTATATAATATATGGATTTACAATGGAATTTTCTCATCTATTTTTGTGGATATTGTGTATAAATATGTGGATATTTTATACTAGCGGTAAAAAGACTGACCAAGTTATCCACAACTTGCTTGTCAATCGCTTGTCCTGCTTGTTCTAACCACTTTATCTATATAAGAAATGAAACAACGAGCAAATATATACTGACGGTCAAAAAGACTGATCGCCAGTATAAGATGATGCACACAGCCGCATAAGGAAATATACCGCTTTGCAGCTGCGGCTGGTGCAATACTCACGGCAAATTTTATTTACCGTGAGTATAACTATATCCTAATCAATATGAAATCCTGCAAGTTTCATAGATTCATCAAAGGTCATGCTATAAGTAACACACAGTGCAGAATACGACACCTCCACCTGAACCACAGCATATTTCTTGCCATTTTGACTTGCCTCTGAAATTTCCATGTCCTCAAACTTTAATAGTGTACCAAAATCTTTTTCCCGCTCTGTTTTTGTATATCGCAGCATCTCCGCGCTCAGAATTACCTTCATATCCTCATTCATATATGCATTGACTGCTTCAAAATCATCATTGCTGTAAAGCCGAATAATCTCCATTGCCTGTTCTTTTACCTGCGCTTCCTGAAATACGGTGCTCTCACGGATATCCCCCCACCGCGGAAGATTTCGATATAAGAATCCAAGTAAAAGGAGGCTAATCAACAGAACAATCCCCCAAATTAACATTGCTTTCTCGCCCTTTGCCGCCTTCCATTCTGCCTTGTCAAAACGATCATTATATTGGTTGGCATAATCCCAAGGAATCCCCATGCGCTTCAAAACTGCATCCACTGTTTCACCTTTTGCCACCGCATCGTTTATCTCTGACAAAAGCTGTCTCTTAATCTCTTTTTTCTTTGCCATGCGGCACTTTAGCAGCTTTCCCACTTCCTCCACATACTTTTTTGCGGTCATGTACTTCTTCCTCCTGACAGAAAACAGTCTGTACCAGTATATCAAACAGCATACGCTGTTTGATATACTGGTACTCTTTGTATCATTGCAATTTTACTCTTTTGTGTGACAGACATCAAGCAATTTTTAGAAAACATATTTATCGAATTACGCCGCATCCAATCTTCTCACCGGCATCTCCCGACGGCTGGGATTTAAAATCGTCTGGCATTTTATGAATAATAACACTTCTTCCCATTATCTCTGGTATTGTGAAACGCTTATCATAAAAAGAAAGCCATGCATATCCTTGATTTCCCATAAGAGGAAGCATATCCCCCGCATGGTCTGGATGCGCTTCCTTTGTGGGATTGTAGTGCTCTCCTGTCTTATCAAAGGGCATTGTGCAATCTCCTTTTTCATGGATGTGCATTGCGTAAAAATCTGACGAGAATTGTGTGGAAATATTGGGAAGCCCAAAGACTTCCGCCTCGATTAACACACCTGCATAGGGTGTTTCATAAAATTTTATAATACCACTCAACTGTGGATTCTGCGCATTTCCTCGAATCCATGCCATTGCTCCGGGTCTTTTGTTTCTAAGGGTATCTGTAAAAATCATTCCAGGAGTCATATCTGCCATAATGATATTCAGTCTCCAATTTGCTTTTCTTTATCATATGTGTGCAATTATATGATGGTTCCTTGTTACTTTTCACACCCGCACCATGCACTTGCTGCATGGTGTCGGAGTTAGTGCCAAAATGCCTGCCTTGTGGCATTTTGTGTGCATCAATTGTTGCAATTCACACCAAATCATCATAAATCAATACGAAATCTGGCGTGGATGTGAATTGTAACGGTTCCTTTGTAAACCACCACGAAGTAGTTTTGCATGGCTTGATGCTTGTTTCTTGCCGAGAGTATGAAATCATTCATGCACCAAACAATGTCAGTTTCACAATTTGCGATGGCGAGATGGTGGGCTACATTGGTCCTAACGGAGCAGGAAAAGGCTCCACAATCAAAATTTTAAGCGGAATATTGACACCAGACAGCGGAACGGTTCTTGTGGATGGGCGTGTACCCTACTGAAACAGAATCAATCATGTAAGAGAAATTGGTGTTGTATTTGGCCAGCGCTCTCAACTCTGGTGGGAGGTTCCAATCATTGACTCCTTTGCATTGTTAAAGGATATCTATTCTATTTCTGATATCTGTTACAAACACAATCTGGAAGAGTTCACAGGCAGGGATTATCACTCAATTTGCATGGGGATTTATGGAAATTATGATTTTTCGCAGCTTTTATCGGACAGATGCAGCCTCTTTTCCAATGAGTCTATCTGCAATAGCATCCTATATCTGGTTACACCATGCATTTCTTGCTTTTTTTGACGCTTGGATGATGGAAAACGACATTTTTGATTCTATTATAAATGGAAATATTGCCTATGAACTGTGCAGACCCATCAGCATTTATAATATGTGGTTCGCAAGAAGTATTGCTACACAACTGGCACGAGCTGTACTGCGATGCTTTCCAATTTTAATTGTTGCCGTCTTTATTCCATCTCCGTATGGCATTGATGTTCCTGCAAGCCCTATGCATTTTTTTCTTTTTCTGCTGACACTATTCTTGGGACTTGCTGTCACTGTGGCCTTCTGCCTGTTGATTTATGTATTGGCATTTTTTACAATCTCACCGCAAGGATTACGCATGGTATTTACTTCATGTGTAGAGTTTTTGCCGGAGCTGCGATACCGCTACCATTTTTCCCAGACAAAATCCAAGCAATTATGGAACTTCTACCATTTGCCTCCATGCAAAATGTCGCGCTGCGAATCTATAGCGCCAGCATGAGTCGTGCAGAAATTGAACGGGCAATTTTGTTGCAAATGTTCTGGCTTGCCACAATTGTAATCACCGGAAAGCTGCTTTGCAGATTTTCCGAAAAAAGAGTTATTGTGCAAGGAGGCTAGTTTTTATGAAGACAATCAAACTATATCTGCACTATGTCTCAATCAATATTCGATGCATAATGCAGTACAAAACTTCATTTCTCCTCACAGCAATTGGACAGTTTCTGGTCTCGGTGAACTACCCATTGTCTAAAGCCAATGGGCTTCCTGCTTCATCAACCTCGTAA
>CASJPF010000101.1 GCA_949383255.1 Lachnospiraceae bacterium
CATTTTCATTACGTTTTGTGCCTGAGCGAAGCGAAAGGAATGAATATAATTATGACAGATATTTTTTTAGTGGTATTGGAAACGACATTATCAACTAGTGTGATTATTGTTATCCTATTGTTGCTTACACCACTTTTAAACAGACGTTATGCTGCTAAGTGGAACTATTGGATATGGATTTTTCTTGCCCTGCGGCTACTTATACCATTTTCTTTCAATGATGTTATCCATTATACTATCGTCAATAGGGAAGCGAAATATGAGGAAGATAATTCAGTACAAATGACAACGTCAGTTATGGCGCAATCAGGGATAGAACAAATCAAAAACTCCTCAGAGCAAACAGGACCGCGGCAGCGGATAATTCTAGAGATACCAGAACAGATGGTGATACCTATCGTATCATCTGGCAATAAAAGCGGAACAAGTATGACACTGTTAGACGTGTTGGCTACTGTGTGGTTAGGCGGTTGCGTGTTTTTTATTGCTGTACATATAATAAGTTATCTGCACTATAAAAAGCTGATCACAACACAAGGAAGAAATATTGATGAGGACTACGTTGTGGGTCTGCTAGTCCATTTGACGGAAGAACTGCACATAAATCAGCAGATCCAAATGATGTTATTTCGTGGAGCTGCAAGTCCCATGGTAATTGGTATTTTTAAGCCGTTGGTTGTGCTGCCTGAGATACAGTACAGTGAACAGGAGTTGTATTTTATTCTAAAACATGAGCTGGTTCACCTAAAGCGCAGAGATGTGTTGCTAAAATTGCTGTTTGTCGCAGCGAATGCAGTTCATTGGTTTAATCCAATTGTTTGGAGTATGCAGAAGGAGGCGGTCGTTGATATGGAGTTATCTTGTGATGAGCGAGTTGTACAGGGAATGGATTTTGCTGACAGGAAAGCATACACTGAGACTTTATTTGCGGCGCTTCACAGGAAGCATATGAAACGAATGATTTTGTCAACACAGTTTTATGGAGGAAAACAGGTGATGAAACAGCGTTTTCGGAATATTTTAAGCAGAACCCCTAAGAAAAATGGTGTTTTGGTGTTGTTGTTTGCTGTTCTTTTATCCAGTGTTTTTGGAGCGATAATTGGCTGCTCCGCCGCCGCAAAAACACCGGGAAAGGATGTAATAGAAAATGTGCTGTCTGATTTTGCAAAAGCAAACGAAGAACAGAGAGCAACAGGAATACGAACAAAGATTAGTATGGAACAGAAAGCGACAGATGCACAAACAGATGTTGCTGGAAATGATGCGCTGGTACCAGAGCTGGTTAGGCAGAAGGCAGAACAACTTGTGAAAAATACATTTTTATACGAAAAACAGTTGTCAGTGCATTATATAGATTGGCGTGTCGAAAGCGTGACATACAGTTACACATACCAGAATTTTGAAGGAATGGTATTAGAGATCTATCAATTTAATTTTCAGTTACTGACAAAAAAACCAGAGGAGATACAACTTTTGGAGGGAATGCAGATTGGTGCGGACGGTTGGGTGGTCACAGGCTGTCCGAACAGTAATTATCTGGTTTATCAGCGGACAGGAGATGCGCTTATCTATCTGCGACACATATTTGAAACGGAATATGTGCCAGGAGATAAGGAATTTACAGAGGAATTACAATATTTGCACAATATGGGAGAGTTTTTGCCCGACACATCATTACAGGAAGCAGATGCTATGCTTATGACTTTTGTAAAAGAAGGATTTCCGATACAAGATAGTGTTGTATGTCAAAATGGAGAAGGATATTCTATTTATCTGTCAGAAGGAAAATGGGCACAGACGAATAAGGATGAGTGGACAGCAAGGCGTAATGGGCAAGTTAAACTCTGGATAACGCATTTTGAGGATAAATCATTGGATGCTGTTGAGAAAGAGCTTGCGAGTGACGGTTATGCAATTATAAAGGACAGGAGAATCAGACAGGATGGTGATATGATATACGCTGTAAAGTTAAAAGAATTTGACGGGGATGTGTGGGGTACTTTTTGTACATACCCAGTAGATTCACAAGAAGGTTGGGGTGTGGAGATACAAAAGATGGCAGATACGCTTTTGCGTAAATTTTAAAATAGCGCTCTTTTTTAATGCATTTTTTTCTGGAATTTGTTTCTTATTTATAGTATAATAAATCAATATAACTATTAATCGAGGAAGGAAGATTCATCTTCCTTCCTCCTTGCGCGACCTGTGTGCTGCTTTAGCGGTTTATTTTCTGTGTACAGGTCTGTGCATAAACAGTTAAGGACATCTGAAAAATAAAGATGTTCCTATAGGAAAAGGAGACAATATATTATGGAACAAAATCCAGTAGTTACAAATCCCATCATCACGATTGAAATGAGCAATGGTGATCTTATCAAAGCAGAACTTTATCCTGAAATTGCACCAAATACAGTCAGAAATTTTATTAGTCTAGTAAACAAGGGATTTTATAACGGCTTGATTTTTCATAGAGTCATCAATGATTTTATGATACAGGGCGGTTGTCCTGAAGGCACTGGAACCGGTGGACCTGGATATTCCATTGTCGGAGAATTTGCACAGAACGGTTTTGAGAATGATTTGAAGCATACGCCAGGTGTACTTTCTATGGCAAGAACCCAAATACCAGATTCCGCAGGAAGTCAGTTCTTTATTATGCACAAGACAAGCCCGTATCTTGATGGCGCTTACGCGGCGTTTGGAAAAGTGATAGAAGGTATGGATATTGTGGACAAAATTGCGACCACAAACACTGATTATTCCGACAGACCACTGGAAGACCAGGTGATGAAAAGCGTTACTGTCAATACATTCGGGGTGGAATATCCAGAACCGGAGAAGTGCTAAGGCGCTTCTTCAAAAAGGTGTTATCCAGTACAGCATATATGTAATTTGTTATCAAAACTGTTGTCAATTATAAAACATGTGCAGGATAAGCCTGTTGAATAAAAAACGAGGTTGAAATAATAGGCTGGATAAGGATCGGACTGAAATGTCGGTTCTTTATCCAGTTTTTTGTTTTGCGGGAAGTAAGGAACTGTCAATCAATACACATTTAGCGGAGGAACTAAAATTATATGGATTTTCTTACAGGAAAAATTAAACCAATGTATTTTAAGTATCTGACTGCTGCATTTGGAAGTGCTGATTTCGTCCATCTATGGCGTGGTGGATATGGCTGTGGTGGGACAATATCAGGGACTGGAAGGAATGGCAGTTTTGGCGATTGTCAGTCCCGTTTGGAATATTATTTTATAGAAGCGATTGCACAGCTATGGGGTTTTGATTCTGATACTGGCGGTTGCTTTGAAAAAGGGTTCGGAACGAAATGGAATTGTATATAAATAAAAAGCATATTTTGCGCTCATCATAAAGAAAAGGAAGATATTGTATGTGGAAAGATAAAAGTAATTTAAAAATACGGTCCTCTAATTTAACTGGTGTGCAGTTCCCTTGTAAAATTAAGATTGCTCACCTATTCCGTAACAGTTTATACAGGAATGGGATTTGAGTATGTCACGGTAGGTTCTGTGGCGGATAAGGAATTTCCTGAAATTATAGAAGTACAAAAAAGCAAAGAGGTAGTACTGTGGGGAAGACTGAAATCCAGTGCAGACTGGATTCTGCTTGACAAAGCTAAAATTGTTATAAATGAATGTAGAAAGTAGGAGGAAACACAGATGTTACAGGAAAGTGTTCTAATCTCTTCTTTAGAAAATATGATTAGTATCCATTCAATGTTGTGATAAGTGGGAAAAAATATCAGATCGGTAAAGGAGATCCAGTGTTTACAATGAATTTCCATAGGGATATCCCATTATCTGCCCTGACTATGAGTACGTCCATTGCCTTGGAGAGGCTTATATGAACAGGGATCTGGAGATAGAGGGAAATCTGTATTTTGCATTGGATCATTTCTTGGGGCAGATGGAAAGTTTTCTGCAGATGAGTTCGCGTTAAAGAAAATTATGCATAGCTCGACGACGAAACGATGAGTTATTTTTGTGGTATGGATTAGGAAATATATTTTTCCAGGCGGAACAATACCGAGCCTGCGAGAGATGATCTCCTGTGCGGCAGAAAATAATTTTCACACATTAGATGTGGAAAATCTGCGCCTGCATTATAACCGTACCTTGCTGTGTTGGGAAAAGAACTTCGAGGAGTATATTGATGAAGTGCGGCAGATATTTGATGAAAGATTTATTCGTATGTGGCAGTTGTATCTGTCAGCGTGTGCGGCAACTTTTCATAATGGAATTATTGATTTGCATCAGATAAGAAAGCGTAGTGGCTAGATGCATCAAGCCATTGCAAAGCGATTTTGTATGGCTTGATGCATTACAGTTCGGCAAGGCTGAACTGTAACATTTTTATCGTTGAGCTTTTGTTAAAGTGTTGACGAACTAAGTATTTTCTTATATAATTAAAAAAAATTGTACGAGAAAAAATACAAAGGCAGGCAAAAGGGGAATTGCATGGAGAAGCAAAGTTATAAGGCAAGGGCGAAAATCAATCTGGCGCTCGATGTGTGTCGACGTCTTGAAAATGGGTATCATGAGGTGAAAATGGTTATGCAGACCATAGACCTCTATGACGAGTTAGAATTTAAGAAGAGAGAGGACCCAGATATTATACTATCGGTTAACAGTAAAGATTATCTGGGGGATTTGGAAAATAATTTAATTTTTCGAGCGGCAAATCTAATGCGGCAGCAGTATGGAATACAGCAGGGTGTGGAAATCAGATTGAAAAAAAATATTCCCGTGGCGGCAGGAATGGCGGGGGGAAGCACAGATGCAGCGGCCACAATGATTGCTATGAATGAGCTGTATGCGTTGGGACTTTCCAAGGAAGTGCTGATGCAGCAGGCACTTCGAATCGGTGCTGATGTTCCGTTTTGCATATTAGGAGGTACTGCGCTGGCGGAGGGGATTGGAGAGAAGCTTACACCGCTTCCAGCACCACCGTCAGCAACGCTTTTGATTGTGAAACCGCCGATCATGGTATCGACCAAATGGGTTTACGAGAACCTTCAAGCCAATAAACTGGAACGACACCCAGATATAGATGGCATGGTAGAGGCGTTGAGACAGGGAGATTTAAAGGGTATCACGGACCGGATGGAAAATGTGATGGAGACGGTGACAGAGCAAGCGTATTCGGTTATCACGGATATCAAGAAAATGATGCGTGGCAGTGGTGCAATGAATGCAGTGATGAGCGGAAGCGGACCTAGTATTTTTGGTGTATTTTTAGAGGAGGAGACAGCGCAAGCAGCAGCAGTATACATTGACCAGACGCTCCGAACAAAGGGAATGGACGCACAGGTAAACGTTACGGGATTTTACAACAGAGATTCATGATTGGAGGGCAGGTATGAGTATGATGAATGATGACGAGTATTTACCACTTAGAGATGTGGTGTTCAATACGTTAAGACAGGAAATACTTACTGGAAATCTCAAGCCTGGTGAGCGGCTGATGGAAATTCATCTGGCGAATAAACTGGGCGTGAGCCGTACTCCGATTCGAGAGGCAATTAGAAAACTAGAACTTGAGGGACTTGTGATTATGATACCACGGCGTGGAGCAGAGGTGGCTCAGATTACATTGAAAAATCTCAAGGATGTTATGGAGGTGCGCCGTGCGTTAGATGTGCTTGCGATTGAACTTGCCTGTGAGCGCATGGATCATCAGGAGTTGGATACGCTTTATTTGGCGTGTGAGCATTTTTCCTCTGCTGTCAAGACAAAAGATACGCGGATGCTTGCGGAGGCAGATGTGGCGTTTCACGATAAGATTGTAATGTCTACAGGCAACACAAGATTAATACAGTTGGTTAGCAATCTATCCGAACAAATGTACAGATATCGATTTGAATATTTAAAGGATGCTTCCTCTCATGAGATGCTGCGACAAGAGCACATGGAAATGTATCAGAGCATTTTGGAAAAGGATAAGAAAACGGCGGCGGATATTGTGCGCAGGCATATCGACAATCAGGAGAAAGCCATTATTGAGCAGCTTCAGCTTGAGAAGGGAGATCATAAAAAAGGCGTATAAAAGTTTAAAATGTGTCCATACTTACTGATAAAAGTAAAATGAGGAAGGTATGGACATATGTTTTTTGGAAAAAAATATTTTAAAAATACACTGATGATATTGGGTGTCGTATTGTGGGTGGGAGCACTCAGCCCCGAGATTTTTGTCAACTCTGGAATTGGCTGTATTTTAGATGAAAATGGAGAGGAACTTACAGTGGAGGAGGCAAAAGAATTTATGGAGTCCTATTTTTATGGAGATACAAAAGAAGAGGAAGAATCTGCAGTAAAAGTAAAATATAAATTTGCGTTGTTAGAATTTTGGAAGTAAACTTGGAGGGATATATGACGAAAGAAGTGTTGGTATCGATACGTGGGCTTCAGTTTGTAGATAATGAGGTTGGGCAGAATGCCTCTGATGAGGAGCTTGACCAGATCGAGACGATTTGTCCTGGTGAATATTATTATAGAAATGATGCACATTATGTTTGTTATGAGGAACTTATGGATGATTTTTCAGAACCAATTAGTAATATGATAAAATTAAAAGGGAAAGAATTTTCGCTATGGAAGAAAGGTCCTGTCAATGTGCAGATGGTGTTTTCCGAGGGGAAAAAAACCATGACTGATTATTTTACCCCATTCGGAAATATTCTGGTTGCAATGGATACCAAAGAGGTCTGCGTTACAGAGAATGCAGACTGTATAAAAATACATATTGCCTACGGACTTGAGGCAAATTATCAATTTATTGCCGATTGCAATATAACCATTGACATCAAGAGTCATAACTATGCATAAATTTATTGCATTGGCTCCTGTGGATTATCCCGGCGAATCTCGTCAAGCAGATGTTTCATACGCCGCTCCATCTCGGAGAGTTCTCCTGAGTAGTTGCGAAATGCATCAGCGGTTTCGTCAGGGGTTTCTCCCTTGTAACAGATGCGGTGCTCCATGCTTGCCCAGAGATCCATGGCAAGTGTGCGAAATTGTATTTCGACAGGATAATACTGCATTCCTTCTATGCGGTATACAGGGATGCCCAACACCATATGGTAGCTTTTGTAACCGCTTTCTTTAGGATAATGGATATAATCACTTTCCTTAAGAATCAATAAGTCTGTCTGTGTCTTAACGAGTGACAGGATACTGAAAATATCCTCCACGAAATAACAGATTACGCGAATGCCCGCAATATCTGTCAGATTATCTTTTGCCGTGTAGGCGGTGACTGGAAGATTTTTGCTGGCAAGTTTTTTTTCAATGCTTTTTCGGCTTTTGATACGGGCCTGTATATTGTGGATTGGATAATCTCTATATTTTTTTCGGTAATCTTCATTCAAACCGTTCATACGTACTTCGAGCCGTGTCATGGCTTCGCGGTAGGGTTCTACGAGTTGATCGTACTCCTCCTGAGGAATGCGCTCTGTTTTGGCTGGCGCGATAAAGGTGAGCGTTTTTGCAGATTCGTAGATACCTTCACTATTTACTTCTTTTAGCATATCATTTTGCAAATCGTTTTTCTTAGCTATCAAAATTTCCGCCCCCTAGATGCATGCAGCAGTATTTTATTATGCACATATTTTGTATTTTTCAATACAAATTGGAACTGCGCAAAGGGTGCGCAGGAAGTGTCTACATGCCTTATTTCTTCTATATATTCAATATAGCTCAAAAAGGTCATGAAAGCAATGAGAAATGTATAAAATTAACAAAAAAATTATATAACCGTCACACTTTTTGTTTATTATGCGGCGGTTGTTCCCATTTTTATAAAAAGGTGGAAAAGACACTAAAGTTGGTGCTATACTATATATATGCAAAGATTACTCAGAATAGACATTAATTATAAAAAGAAAGGATGGAAAGATTGAAAATGAGAAGTAGAGGATATCCATTACTTTAACTGCATCACAAAT
>CASJPF010000102.1 GCA_949383255.1 Lachnospiraceae bacterium
CAGATGTAAGAGTTGGAAGTTGCAAATATTTGCTTAATCAGCAGACACTATGTAGATTTATGCAAAAAAAACAAGCTGCTATAGCACTATACGCATTGTGCGGTGCATGGAAAATATAACCTTTTTTATAGATTGGGTAAGCCGTGGTTCTTTGCGGTCTTTCTCTTTAAAAAAATAGAATCTTGTGATATCATTGGTATTGTCTGTAGGAATTGCATGAAAAATTAGAAAGGAGAAATGATAGGAAGTGATGGAGGCTGTGAGAAAAAAGGCGTTGGTCACTGGGGCATCAAGGGGAATTGGAAGAGCAATTGCTGAGATGTTTGCAACGCAAAAGTATGATTTATATCTGACTTGTCACAAGAATAGTAGCCAGTTGGAAGCTTTAGGGCAATCATTGCAACAGCAATATGGTATTAATTGTTATTGCTATACCTTTCCGATTGCTGATGAAAATAATGTGGCTGAGATGTTTCGCAATATTCCATATCTGGATGTCTTGGTCAATAATGCAGGAATTTCTTATAGAGGCCTTTTAACTGATATGACTTACCGCGAGTGGCAGGAAGTGATTGATACCAATTTGAATGCATGTTTTTTGACGTGCCGTTATGCGATTCCAGAGATGGTAAGACGACGTCAGGGAAAGATTATAAACATTTCTTCAGTGTGGGGAACTGTTGGAGCGTCGATGGAAGTGGCGTATTCAGCGTCAAAAGGTGGTGTTAACACATTTACACGTGCGTTGGCAAAGGAACTGGGACCAAGCTGTATTCAGGTAAATGCGATTGCTTGCGGTGTGATTGATACAGATATGAACAAATGTTTAGATAGAGAAGATATAGGACAATTAATACGAGAAATACCATTAGATCGATTGGGACGAGCGGAAGAAGTTGCAGAGCTTGTAAGGCTGCTCTGTACAGGAAATGAATATTTAACAGGACAAATTATAACATTAGATGGAGGGTGGACATAATGGAAAACGAATTGTATGATGTGGTGATTATTGGTGCAGGACCAGCTGGAATGGGTGCAGCGGTTTACGCAGTGAGGGCAGGGTTGAAAACATTAGTACTTGACAGAAGTCCTATGAGTGGAGGACAGATACTGACCACATATGAGGTGGACAATTATCTCGGGCTGCCGGGTCTAAGCGGCGGTGAGCTTGCCGATAAATTTCGGGAACATGCGGACCGATTAGGAGTAACGTTTGTAACTGAGAATGTGCGGACAGTTGAGAATGTGGCGGAAACTGTAGAATATCGGATTTATACAGACAAAAATACATTCCAGTCAAAAACGGTTATTTTTGCAACAGGTGCTTCCCATTCCCTGCTTGATGTGCCGGGTGAGAAGGAATTTACAGGAATGGGAGTATCCTATTGTGCTACCTGTGATGGTGCATTTTTTAGAAAGCGGACAGTGGCAGTCGTTGGAGGTGGCGACGTTGCTGTGGAGGATGTAATTTTTTTAGCAAAAATTTGTCAGAAAGTCTATCTTATTCATCGCAGAGATCAACTTCGAGCGGCTAACAGTTTACAGAAAAAGTTGTTTTCTCTTGAGAATGTTGAGGTTATCTGGGATAGTGAGATCCGAGAAATTTTGGGGACTGACAAGGTGACAAGTGTGAGTCTTTATCATAAGAAGAATGGCGAGCAAAGCAAGCTGGATGTTAACGGAGTGTTTATTGCAGTTGGTGTTGTACCAGATACGGTGCTCTGTAAAGGTCTTGTGGAGATGGATGACAAGGGGTATGTCATTGCAGATGAGACATGTGCCACTTCAAAGAAGGGAATTTTTGTGGTGGGAGATATTAGAAAAAAACAAATGCGCCAGATTATTACTGCGGTCGCTGATGGTGCAAATGCAGTTGGTTCTGTACAAAGTTTTTTGATGGAGGGGAAATTGTAATAGACAAATTAGTTTCTAAAATAGAAATTTTTTATAAGTCTATAAAATTTTTATAAAAGTTACAAATTTATATATAAAAAGTATGGGGGTGAAAAATAGAAAAAATTTGATTAAAAATAGAAAAAAAGTGAAAAATAATGGGGGATTATGGCGAATTTAGACAAATTATTTGTTCAAAAAAGAATAATTTTTTGTAGTGGTAATGCATATCTGTGCAAAAAGATATCTTGACATTTATGGCGAAATATGTTAATTTATTTCATGGGTGTAACAAATTCGTAATAATTTGTGCAATCGTTAATAGAAGAAGAAACTGTCAGAGTTCTATAAGGGTTAGAGAAGAACTTTGGCGATAGAGTCACATAGATACCATATATTGGAGGAATAATCATGAACAAGTACAGCGTGAAAGCGGCAGCATGTGCCCTTGTTGGAACACTTTCATTATCAGGATACCAGACAACCCTTGAGGCAAAGATTCACGGTTCATCAGATGTACCTGCGGCAGGCGTCGCTGTTGTGATGGATGAAGGAAGCACAATACAAGACCTTCAGGTGGAGGTAGTACAGAATATCGCTTATCTTGAAAGCGCATCGGGATTGCAGCCAAATATAGTGTTAGCATCAGAAAAGGTTGGCTTGGCAGAGGCAGTGAATCATATTGTACAGTCTAATCCAAATTTGGCAACCGCAAGGGTTTCGTCAGAAACTGGGCAGGATAGCACCGCAGCTGTAGAGGAAGAAACCTCAGAACAACAAGAAACTTCTGAGCAGGAAAACGTAGAACAAGAATCTTCCTTTCTGGAGGAATCCGAAGAGACTTCTGAGGAGGAAACATCTAATTTAGAAACATCTGATTCAGAAACCTCCGATTCTGATTCCGCTACACAGGAGACTTCTGAGCAGGATAATTCAACTACACAGGAGACCACTGAACAGGAAAGTTCTAATCAGGAGACCACTGAACAGGAAACAAGCGAGACAGAGGAGGAAACTACAGAGGAGTCGACAGACGTAGAGGATGATTTCCAGGCAAGTGCAGGTTTTTCCGCGACAGATACTTATGATAATGTCGAGATCAATGAGGAAGAAGAGACAGAGACACGGACAGACGAGCAGGATTTTTCCGGGCTTGTTATTGCGAGGGTCACAAATTATGTCAATGTTAGAAGCCTTCCAAGCGAGGAGAGTGAAATTGTCGGAAAACTTTATGATAAATCTGTCGGTGAGTTTATCGAGGAAAAAGATGGCTGGTACAAGATTGTTTCTGGAAATTGTACTGGATATGTTAAAGGGGAATATTGTGTTGTAGGAGAGGAAGCGGAAGCACTTGCAAAGGAAGTGGGAACAACTTACGCTGTTGTCAATACTACGACACTTAAGGTTCGGAAAGAGGCGAGTACAGAGTCTGCTGTGCTTGGTCTTGTTCCAATAGAAGAGGAATTGATTGTCGTTGAGGAGCTTGACGGATGGGTTAAAATTGCAATCGAGGAAGGCGACGGCTACGTTTCAAGAGACTATGTAAACCTTAGAACTGATTTTGTACATGCAGAGTCAAGAGAAGAGGAAGAGGCAAGACTTGCCAAAGAGGCGAGAGCGCGTGAGGAAGCACGGGCGGCGGCGGCTGCAACAGAGGCAGCGCGTGCTCAAAAGAAAGCGGAAGCTCAGGCAAAGAAAGCTGAGAAATCAGAGGCAAATCAGGCGACAATTGAAGCGGCAAGAAATACAGCAGCTTCCTCTGGTGGAAGTGAGATGGGAAAAGCTGTAATTGACTATGCGACACAGTTTGTAGGCAATCCGTATGTATATGGTGGCTCAAGCCTTACAAACGGCACAGACTGTTCAGGATTTGTTATGAGTGTATATGCTAATTTCGGTGTGAGTTTGCCACATTCCTCTTCTGCACTGAGAAGCAAGGGATATGATGTTGGAGGATTGGGCAACGCACAGCCGGGTGATATTGTTTGTTATTCTGGTCATGTGGGATTGTATGTTGGAAATGGACAAATTGTTCACGCCAGCACATCAAGAACTGGAATTATCGTTTCCAGTGCAACATATCGAAATATTTTGGCAGTAAGAAGAATTTTCTAAATATTTGAAAGAGCATACATAATAATTTTAAGGGTAGGAAAAATATATTTTTCTGCCCTTTTTATGTACACGAGCGTCCAAATGGAATGTGTCAGCAAATTGGTGGATGCCTGGTATGCAAGTAGGGAAGATCAGATTTCCCTACTAACTTGTGCAGAGGAAATATGTCACTAACGTGGCGCACGGGTCGCGCGGCGAGCAGGGAAGTTCAAGAGTGCCATTGGTATTCTTGTTGTGGCGTGCGGTCAGCTCTGCTGACAGATTATGGATTTGCACGCCTGTAATCCTACTGGATGATTATCTTAGTCGGAGATTGTACTTCTGCTGAGACGAAATTGTATTTTACCTGCCACTATATAGAAGTGAGAGTCTTCTTCGGCTGGGATAAACCCTCTCTATTGGATATTCTGATTGCCCTTAAACAAAGGCGCTAAAAAACTTATAACAAGAAGATTTTTACAAGGTTGAAAAAAAGTGCACAAAAACTTATACATACAATATGATAATATAAATGCAAAGGTAGGAAATAGAAACAACTTATCCACAAGAACAAAAATAAAAAGTGCTGAAAAATAGACTTATGCACCAAGTTATCCACATTATCCACAAGAATGAACAGGTTTTCTTGTGGATAAAGGAGATTAAATTGCAAATATATGTTTTGTGAAAAAGCACGAAAATTATATTTTTATAAAAAAATTATCACAAAGGCATTGACACACAACTATTTGCAAATTATTTGTGCACTTAATATAATGTGCAAAAAAGTGAATAAAAAAAACGAGATAATTTTAAATTTTTTAGAATAAATGTTAAAAGATATTGGAAAAAAGATAGGGATATGGTATAATCGACTTACAATTAAGGGACAGGCTTAATTGTCAATTAAGAGCGAAGGGATGTGGACGTAATGAAATTTATTATCAGCGGTAAGAATATCGATGTAACGCCTGGATTAAAGGCAGCAGTAGAGGACAAAATCGGCAAACTTGAGAAGTATTTTACGCCAGAAACGGAGGTACATGCGACATTAAGTGTTGAGAAGGAACGTCAAAAGATAGAGGTCACCATTCCAGTAAAAGGAACTATTATCCGCTCAGAGCAGGTCAGCAATGATATGTATGTATCGATCGATCTTGCAGCAGAAGTGATCGATCGACAATTAAAAAAATATAAAAACAAATTCAGGGCAGACCAGCAGGCAGGAGCAGCAAGCCTGCGGACCGATTTTATAGAGAGCGGCTATGAGGAAGATGACGATGAAGTGCGAATTGTGCGTACCAAGAAATTTGATATTAAACCAATGTACGCAGAGGATGCATGTGTTCAGATGGAGCTTCTTGGACATGATTTCTTTGTATTCTGCAATGCAGAAACCGATGAAGTGAATGTGGTATATAAACGCAAAGGAAATACCTATGGTTTGATTGAGCCAGAAAATTAAATAGGGATTCATGGACAGGTATCGAATAGTCGATATCTGTTCTTTTTTGTTTAGGGCAATACCCTGTTTCAAATATTCTATTTTTTCGTGATCTGAAGCATGGAATGTTTGAAACAAATAAACAACCTGCTATGCACAACATCATAAACTAAAAAAACAGAAAGGAATCTTACCCACAGGCTCCTTTCTTTATGTTAAAATGTAGACAGGGGTGCCTATGTGTAAATCATACAAAAGAAGATTCCAAAAATTTTCCGAAATACTATCTGATCCGGAACTTATAAATTATGCAAGACAGTTTGGAAGCAATGCTTTTTTGCGAAAACGAAAAATGCCTTTACAAGACATGCTGTTATGGTGTCTTTCTAAAAAAGGGTTTACTACAACATTTGAATTCTCAAAAGCAATAGATTTTCAGACAGCATATTTGGCAGGTTATCTGGCAGATAAATACGATATAGATGCCGAACAGAGTGCTGAGTGCACAAACGAAGTATTAGAAAGAGCACAGAGAAGGCCACTGCGGCAACAGTGAAAGGATACACAACAGTGGAAAAGGAGGCAGAGCTGTCAGATAAACTGGACGAAGTTAGCGAACGACAACAAGTTGATATTGTAGTGGTTACAGTTGACTCTCTTAAGGACATATCTATTATGGAATATGCAGATAATTATATACAGATACCCGAAAAATATGCCGGTAAGCTGACGAAAGCCCAGCGCGTGTATCACTACAATTGAGCAATATCATTCATAGGTCGTCAGAATGTGCATTTTGATCAATGATATTGTACAAATCGTTCTTAATGAGCAAGCTTTCACGTACAATTTGCACAATCAACTCTGCATGGTGGAACTGTTACCGCATATCACTATTTTTGAACGCATATAATAAATGGATAATGTATGGATAGAATGGTGATTATGTGAAAAATAAAATGATGACATGTCTGATTCTGATGACATTGATGTTGGCGGCAGGAATTTTATTGTATGAGAGTCGATTTCAGAAGCAGGAAGTCAGCCAGACGAACGATAATTTTATTAAGTGGGTTGATTTTAACGCGTCAAAAGAAGCTCTGAAAAAAGCATGTCTCATGGATGTGGAGTCGTATCAAGCAGAGATACACCTTAACTGGATTACTCTGCTTGCCTATGCCGCAGTGCGCGGGGGAGGAGAATTCAACAGCAAATCAACAACATATATTGACGATATTGCAACTCAAATTACAGCGGGAGAGATTACAGAGGAGCAACTCAAAGACAAATATAAATATTTTTCTTATTACTATGAAGCGTATTCTGCGGTGCTTGGCGGGATGCTTGGTGAATATGAAGTTGAAGATGAGCGTGGCATCTATCAGAAAAAGTATGGTCTAAAAGCATTTTCGCCAATTGCAAAAGGATTTTCTTATCAGGATTATGATGATGTTTCTGATATAATAGGACTAAATCAGAAGAACCTTTGTATATCTATATTCTTTTCGCTTTGTTCTATTTAGGAGTCAATCTCTATTGCGCTTTGTAAATCTATTTTTATTTTTGCGCATATGATTTATTCAATTATTTCTTTTCCGCAATTAAAACAATTAAGATTTAATCCCTCTCCAATGCATGAAATTATATCATGATGATTAAAACCCATAATCCATCGAAATTTTTTTGAAACAATATAATAGTCTGACCATCCGGTATTTAAAAAGGCAGTTTTATTTAATAAATCAAGTATCTTTACCAATTCAGGCACATAACTTTCAAGAATCCAAAAACATTCCCCGTTGTACCAATCCGCTCCTTTATCAATTAAAAAATAAACCATTTCATTTTTGGATATAATTTGAGGTAAATCATAAAACCATGTTGAATATTCAACGGAATAACATCCCAATAAGTTTTTCATACATTTGGGACTATAACCATTTGTATTTGCCCAATGTAAAACATTTTTCCATGTCTTTGTTTTGTCAGCATATTTTTCTGCAATTATCTGATATATTTTTTTCCACTGCTCACCTCTGACTTTGTGAAAATGATTCCGGGATATATCACATTTTTTTATAAGTTCATTCACCAGTTTACAACTTTTTGAAAAATAAAAATACAAACTCATCATTTTCGTTG
>CASJPF010000103.1 GCA_949383255.1 Lachnospiraceae bacterium
CAACGAAAATGATGAGTTTGTATTTTTATTTTTCAAAAAGTTGTAAACTGGTGTTGATATATTGAACTGTCAAAAAAGTCTGACCCCTCAATATAAATTCAAGAATGCCATCGGCATTCTTATTGCGGCGTGCAGATCAGCTCTGCTGACAGATTACGGATTCACACGCCTGCAATTAGTTATATTGCCTTGCTACTACAATTAGCGCACTACTTCATCATCTGAAAACTCCATAAACTGTGAAAATGCCTCTTTGTGCATCTTAGACACTGCATGTGGATTTCGTTTTAAAAGCGCATTCATACGTTGATACTCCTTTTTTCCCGTCTGCAATGCAGAATTAATCCTTCTCAAACCAGCCTCAGAACGTTCTTTAATCTCACCCCCATAAAACGCTGAGGCAACCTCAAAACGTTTCTGTATTCTGCGAAATTCTTCACTGTTTTCCTCGAGACTCAAAAGAACTTCTTTCAGATTAAACGCTTCGCGGACGCTCTCTGCCATGTCTATTGAAATATAGGTGGTGAGTAGAAATACAATCACTTCCAGAAAATTTCTATTAAATTTCATTGCCAATCGTTCCACTATTGTATGTCCATACAATGTCAAAACTACTGAAAAGACACCCCACGCCAACGAAGAAGTCACACAAATATACCCATTCAAATTAAAACGCTGATTACTGTAATCCCAATATCGCACATGAAATAATTTCTCCATCGCCACACCTGTAAAATACTCTAATATTGTAGCGCTTATCATTCCTGCAAAAAATACAAATACTGCATTAGTCCGAAATGGCAATGTAAAAACTAACACAACAATTGCACCAGAACCATAGATTGGAAGAAATGGACCTCTCATAAACCCTCTGTTGACCCACTTTGCTTTCAATACAGACACGTAGCAAGTCTCCCAGATCCAACCTAGAAAACAATAAAAATAAAAAAAGAAAAGCCAAGTTGAAAATGTATACATCACACAGATTCCTCCCATTTATCCTGCTCTATACAAATCAAAAGCATACCCTGTCGTACCTCAACTTCGGCAGACTCACCAGTGAACTCATTGCTGACACCTATCGGAAATTCCTGTTTCACTGTTACAGAATCCAGCAGATATTTCAAACCACGCTCACAAACTCCATACGCATCCCCACCATAAGCAAAGACAGAAATCCGTCTTCCTTTCCTTGCAAAACTATCTGTAAAACTTATCTTGGTATCTTTTATCAATGTCAGAATAACGTCATCTCCAATAATTGTCCCCGTTGCTCCTCGATTCAACAAATACAAAAGGCATTGAATATTAGCAAGTGTATGGTCCAATCTCCCGCCAAGTGCCCCGTAAAGCATAAACTGTTTATAACCTGCATCTAATCCTTCCTTGATTGCTGCAAGCATATCTGTGTCATCCTTTTCAACTGGAAGTCTTTTTATCTGAAATGGACCACTAAGTTCTTGTAATCCTATTGAATCCATATCACCCAACACAATGTCTGGCAATATTTCAATCTGTTGTAGATGTTTTAATCCGCCATCCGCTGCAATACACAAATCTCCTTCCTGTAATGTCATCTGTTTTGATAGACATTGCACACTGCATACTCCTGCACCGATTATAATACACTTTTTCATGTCTCTCTATCCCACTTTCCTTTGCCGCATCAAGTAGAGAAAAAATTTTTCCCTTCGCGGCTGGGCGTTCGTCAGCTTGCTGGCATATTTCACTTGGACGCCCGTGTGCATAAAAAAGTCCGCCAAAGTCATGCCTCTGGCGAACTTTTGTTTTATATTTTTCCGCGTCAAAAGCTTTTAAATACATCTGTCTCTTTTTGAAGTGCTGCTGCAATCTGCTGATTTTCATCCATTCTATTGCTAATATTTTCCATATCAGCAACAAGAATCTGGGTACTTTCCGCCGCACCAGTAACGCCTCTTGCCCCCTCTTCAATTGCATCCGTAATTGTCTCAATCGAAGATGCAATCTCATCCACTGCACGTTTTAAATCATCTGTCTTAGTTGTGAATTCATTCATAACCCCCTCTATGTAAGTAGCATTATCTCTGTACTGTTCACCACTGGTCACAAAATTTTCAAATTCTGGCAGAATGGAGTCTGTCATATATTCCACAAGATTGTTGGAATGCCCTGCAAGGTTATGGACAGCATTAATCACTACACGATTAATTTCCTGAATGCGATTTGCAGTTTGGCGACTCGAAGATGCAAGCTGTCTAATTTCATCTGCAACAACAGCAAATCCTTTTCCTGCCTCCCCTGCTCGCGCTGCCTCAATTGAAGCATTTAATGCAAGAAGATTCGTCTGGCTTGAAATTTTTAAAATATCATTTGTCAAACCATTTACCTGTTCCACACTCTTACTATCCTCTATCGCTTGGTTCAGCACCTCAAGAATCTCCTGTACCTTCGTGCTAGTCTCCTTCATGTTTGTCCTTGCATCCAGTTCCATCTTGTCAGCATTTTCTTTCATCTTCTTGGAATAATCGTTGATGCTGTTAGACTTATCTGCAATCACTTCAACCTCACTGCGCACAGAATCTGCATTTTGATTTATAATTGTAGCAGAATGT
This sequence comes from Lachnospiraceae bacterium, assembly GCA_949383255.1. Taxonomy (GTDB): domain Bacteria; phylum Bacillota; class Clostridia; order Lachnospirales; family Lachnospiraceae; genus COE1. The sequence continues at coordinate 2,595 of CASJPF010000103.1, forward strand.
CCAACTTCTTGCATAGTAGCTGAAAGTTCCTCTGTGACTGCTGATAAATCCGATGCACTGTCATTCGATGTTCTTACACTCTGTTGTACTTCACTGACAACTTCTTCCAACTTTCTCGAATTTTCAATAATCATTTTCATAATGCTTTGCAGCTTGCCCATAAATGTATTGATACCATTTCCCAAATCTGCAATTTCATCATTGGACAAGATACTAATACGCTTTGTCAAATCTCCTTGACTCTGATCAATTCCATTGATAATATCATTGATTTCATGATTCGCTATAATTAGCTTTCTAATAATCAAAATAAATACGCTGTACAAAGTAATTAGCAATGCAATTACACTTAGTATAACAATCAATGTATTTTTCAATACTGCCTTATTATACTCTGCAGTCAAAGCATCGCTCGCCTGTGTAGCGCTTTCCTGTGCGCGCTCCATCATACTTTCAACTTGACGTTGCATTTCATCGCTGCACTGCTTAATGGTTCCGTTTGCCAGACCAAATGCCTTTTCCTTCTCCGCATTGCCACTAAATGCCATCAAATTTGCAATCTCATATTTCATTGTATCATAGTTTGACAATATCGTATTATATGCTGTTGTATCTTCTTCCTCTAAACTATTCTTGTACTCCGCAAGATACTGGTCAAGAATTTCCTCTTCTGCCCGCACTTCAGCTACTGTCGCAATCAAGGTATCCAAATCTGTAGCGATAATATGAGAAAGTGCCTTTTTATGAATCTCCTGCAACTCTTTTTCAATACTGCTGAGTTGCGAAATATTAATCATATGTTCGTCCGCAATTGTCACAGCGGTCATATTTACTTTTTTCAAATTACTAATTGCTGCAATATTTGAGAAAACTGCCAGTGCTCCGAGAATAAAAACCGGAACTAAAATGACTATTGTTATACTCAAACGTTTTTTACCATTCATTTTGTCCCCTCCTTATTGTACTACCGAAGCCGTTATTCCCTTTACAAGCCTGTCCGCTAAATCCTGAAGTGGCATATTGTCTGGATTTCCTGCCACTATCGTATCCGCAAAACTCGTGCAAGCATTCCAGTAGCTATTGCCTACTCTCTGAAGTACACCATACTGTGACTGTTCGATTACCGCGACAATTGCTGGGACCTCTCCAACTGCATCAGATGCCGCTGCAACCACGTTAGAAGGACCTTGGCTTCTCTCCTCAAACCGAAGAATCTGATTTTCCTCATTTGTAATCCAATCGGCAAATTTGTGTGCCCATGCCTGATGTTTTGAATAAGCATTGACTCCAAACATTTTGTAGCCCTTAAATGAAGACATTTGAATCTGCTGCCCTTTACAAGTATAGGTAGGTAGTTTGCACGCGCCATAATTACTCCCCCATGCTTCCTGTATTGCAACAGCATTCCATACACCGCTAATCCCTGCAATGCAAGTGCCATCTTTCACACCTTTAATAAAAAGACTATCAGACTGTGCTATAAATCCCGGATTTGTAGCGATATTTATAAGAGCCTGTGCTACATCAACTCCCTTAATTGGTCCCTCTGTGGTATTCCAATTACAATGATTGGTCACTCCGTCTTCATTGATGCCAAAGTCAAGACCTGTATTCCCAAAAAATGAGTATAAATACCATCCGGAATTTAATTCCATCGATATCTTCTTCTCATTTTCAGCTGCTACTTCAAGAATTCTGTCAAATGTCTGAACATCTGAATCCGACAGATATTCTTTATTGTAATACAGAAAATACCCATTATCTGCAGTGTAAGGATATGCATACAAAGTTCCCTGATAAGATGCTGCATCTACTGCATCTGGCAAATTTGCATCCCTTATCTCTGTCTGATTTACTACCGGAGAAAGTGCTCCACCTGCAATCAGACTATAGAGTTGGTCATCTGGCATAGAAAAAACATCCGCTGCATTATGGATATCACTCAAAACATTCGTTCTAGTATCCGCGTCACCTGATGGTTCTATTGTAATATTAAATTCAGCTTGTCCTGCATATTTTTGTTTAAAACTATCAATCATTTTTTGCAGGTTTTCAATATTTGCCTCCTCAACCCAGACGCGCAATGAAACCTGACCTGTTTCAAGTTCTTCTCCCTTATTCCCTTCTGTCTTTTGTGTGTCTTTTGTGCCAACTTGAACATCAGTATCTGTATTCCCACATCCTGCAAGCACTGCGGATAGCAAAGAAGCAGATAAAACCATCACTAATAGTTTCTTTTTCACAGTAATTCTCCTTTCATTATTTATTTTCCGACAATTACCTACTATTAATTGTATACTATCTGCTATCTTTTTTCAATTGTATTATATAGACAATTACATTCTTTCATCTATAACAACTACTTTTTTATCATTATCGTTAAATATTCCTCTTTTGTTTTTTGCAAACGAAATTTCTGGTATCACACCAATCACACTGGACAATGCTTTTTCCGCTTGCTGTAGCATAGCATCTTTCTCCTCTGTCGACAGGGGCTTGTCTGCACTATAATTCATAGATACCTTCACTACATCAAGCTCTTTTTCCTTTTTAATACATACCATATAAGATGTCGCAACAAAATGCAATCCGACAAGCGCCTCCTCAATTTGAGTTATAAAAACACCTTTTCCACAAATCATCAACAATTCTGAGGTTGCTTTACATATTCTGTCTATTCTTGCCATTGTTCGACCACATTCACATTTTTCATAATGAATTCTTGTAACATGCGTTGTTCGATATCGAATTAACGGCAACCCCTCTTTTTGAAGTGTGGTGAATACCAATTCTCCTTTTAATCCATCTGGCAAAACAGCCAATGTATGTGTATCCAAAATTTCTGTCAAGAAAAAATCTTCTTGAATATGCATTCCCCTTTGAAATTCACATTCACATGCCACACCAAGCCCTGTTAATTCATTCAACCCATACATATCATATGCCTTTACTCCTAATTTGTCCTGAATTTTTCTGCGTGTATTTTCTGTCCACGGCTCCGCTCCACACAGTACTGCCTTGAGATTCAATCCGCTTTTCAATCCTTGCTCCTCCACTATGTGTGCCAAACGAAGCAGATAGGTCGGTGTCCCCATAATTCCTGTCACATGTAGTTTTTTCATAAGCGCTGCTAGTCCTGATGTTCTGCCAATTCCTGACGGCACAATAGCTGCGCCAACCCGTTCTGCGCCATAATGAGCGCCAAGCCCTTCTGAAAAAGGGGCATAATTATACATAATCTGTATAACATCTTTTTTTCCTAAATTTGCCATACTAATTGAGCGTGCAACACATTCACTCCAATTATCAATATCTTTTTTGGTATATCCCACAATTCTGTCTGGTCCAGTCAAGTTGTCTGAACTGTGATATCTCGCTATTCTTTTTTGTGGCACGACAAAAATACCAGATGGATATGCAGAAATTAAATCCTCCTTTGTTGTAAAAGGAAGTTTCCCCAAATCTTCAATCCCACATATATCCCCTGGTTCCATGCCCAGCTTCTGCATTTTTTTCCTGTAATACGCAACATTTTGATACATATACTTTACAAGTTTTACAAGATATCCACCTTGTAGATTTGCTAGTTCATCCCGGCTCATACATTCCCTTGACTTATTCCAAATCATACTTCACCCTCCAATTACACACTGTCTTTATTATCTACCATTTATTCTGCAAAATCAATATGTAAACATGATATGATACTATAAGCAGAGTCACCGCCCAACCTTCAGTTTCCTGTTGCAAGCATCAAGCCATACAATAACACTTCATGGTGTCTTGATGCATCTGCCACTACATAATTTGCAGCATAGTACAAAGTCCTAGGCTAAGCTGAGACATAAGAGATATCCTTTCATTTTTTCAAAAAAAATGAAATATATTTTTCAATCTGTGTTATAATAAAGCTATTCATAGAAACAAGGGCACTATAAATATACATATCAGGAGCAAAATCACAGATGAATGAACCTATCAAAAAAATAAACTATACACTATACATTCTGGCATGTATTACAATCTGCATATTTTTAATCTCTATTTTTATTTATGACAGGGCGACAGATACTCGGCAGCAGCAGTCTCCCTATGCCATAACAGAATGGAAAGACTGCCAAAAAACTTTTTATATGAAAAAGACAGTAATATCTGGGACAATCTCTGTGAACAGGTCTATTGGCAATATTCTTGCTTTTTATTCTGTTCATCAGAATATAAAAGTCTTTGTTACCAACAAACTGATTTATGAATACCCTGTCGCCAACAACAATTCATTGTCAAGTTCACCCGGCTATTGTTGGAATTTCGTAACGCTTCCATACAATACAAATAGTGTTAAAATTGTACTTACCAGCCCATACACCCCTTATCTAAAAAGGTTGCCCACTTTTTACATTGGAAATAATTTCTCACTGCCAGCATATATTATAACCAGTAATATTGTACCATTTTTACTTTGTATCATTATGCTTGTGATTGGATTTATTCTTGTGGCATACCACTTATTTGTATCTCGTAATATTAATACTAGCGGAAAACTATTAAAACTTGGCATTTTTTCCATATTTTTATCCATTTGGTCCATCAATGAGTGCAATATCACAACGCTGCTGCTTAAAAATAGCCTTGTGACCTCTTATCTGGCGTTCTTATCCCTCTTGCTACTCTCATTTCCATTTGCAATGTTTGTCCAAACCTTCTATGAAGACAACAGCAAAATCTGGAATTGGTTCTGCAAAGTAGACCTAATACAAATTGCTGTCTGTATTCTGCTTCAGCTTACGGGAATTGCGGATTTAAGAGAAACCTTGTGGACTACTCATGTAATGATGTGCGTACTTACAGCAATTATTTTGATTCAGTCGCATCTACTAATTAGTGTCTGCTGATTAAGCAAATATTTGCAACTTCCAACTCTTACATCTG
>CASJPF010000104.1 GCA_949383255.1 Lachnospiraceae bacterium
TGATATATTTCTCTCCTGCCTGCGCCGCTTCTATCGTGCCGATCTGTTCCTCTATCGTGGGGAATAAACTAAGCTGCTGGTAAACTTCCGTTTCTTTCGGTTCTTCCCACTGCGGTATCTGCCCCTCTTTCAGATATTCGCCCTTTTCCATGTAAAAGGCGATGCTGTCCCTCACAGCTTCCCATGATACAGTTGCCTCCGCTGTCCGGTTTAAATAGCTCCCCTTCCAGACCGTCAGACCGTTTTCGTCCGCCCTGTACCCGGCTCTTTCCTCCCCTACATAAAACTCGGTAAATTCCTTATGCCTGTAACTGTTTTTGATATATTCCGTCTGTTTATCCTTATCCGGCTCGAAAAGCATCACCCCGGCAATATCCGGGCATTTATGCACCATAAATTCATCAAACTGCAAGATACCCTTCTCTATCCCGGACAAAGAAAAACCGGATAATGCGCTTTCTCCATTACCCGGCTCTGCCAATTCCCTATTTTCAGTTTTTTCGGTTATTTCTTCCTCATTTACAGGCTGTATACCAGCTCTTTCAGGACGATTTCCTCCGCTGAGTGCCTGATGCTGTTCATCTTCTGAACCCAAAGCATCTGGTTCTCCGCCTTGAGTTTTTCCGTCACTCCCTCCTGCTTCATCATCTGCCCGGTCAGCAGTTCCATCCTCTGCTCCGCCTGTTCCTGAATGGTCAGAAGATGCTCTTTCAGCTTCCCTTTCAGCAGAAGCCCGGTGTAAATCCCCTTCTTGTGTTCCTGTAAGTAATTCTTCCTCATCAGTCCGTATTTCGTCAGTGTCCCCTCCGGCTGTTCGTCCATCTTTAACATCGGTATCAGATAATCCCCGTTCTTCTCGTAAGTCAGATTCATTATTCTTTCCCCTTTCCCCGGCGTTCCCGGTCTGTGTGGTAAGTTGTATGTCCTCCGTTTTACTTTCACGCTTTAAAGCATTATAGCGTGTGCCAGAGGTATTTGCAAGTCCTTTTTCGACAAAATTTCTTGATGCTTCCTTTCCGGCGATTTCCCTGTCATACGCCCCGATTGCTTTGCCAATCTCCATAAGCACAGGCTTGGATAAATCGGATATGCTGTCACCGATATGCGACAGGGTTTCGATTGTATTAAACTCATGGATATAGGGGAACTGGATTTCCTCTGCCAGCTCCGAATCTTCCATGCCGCACCGCTTTAAGACAGTGTAGGCGATGCTGTCCGCCAGCGTTTCCCGGACACGGACAGCGATATTCAGTTCGTCCAGTTCCTCCAGAAAACTTCCCTCTTTCAGATATTCCATATCCGAAGCAAGCTCCCCATAACAGTCCTGCGCAATCCGGGAAGCAATCTCCCTGATCCTGTCCGTAAACCCGGCTTCTTTGTCAGTGTCCCCGTAAATCCCTTCCAGACGGTCAAGCACCGCTTCCTGATGTTCCCCCTTCATCTCCCAAAGCCTGGGGAAACGCCCGATGCGCCTTGCCTTATGCACGTCCGATATGTCAAAGACGTACCGCAGTCCGGTGTAGGGACTCCCTTCTTCATCCAGAAGCGCAATCCCCTTTGCGCCCTTGTTTACCCAACAGTGCATTTTTTCATTCCATATCTCTATGGAAGCGCAGGCTGTGGCGTCCGGTCTTTGGGCATAGATAAGGAGCTGGTCTTTGAACGGGTATTTGTAGAGCCTTGATGCTGTGTTCAGATATTTCTTCCAGCTTTCTTCATTTCTCGTCACTTCCCTTGATGTTTCTGCGGAAAGTATGGAAATTAAGTCATATTTTCTCATGGTAAACCTCCATTTCCTGTTTATTGTTTTTTGGCAATAAAAAAGGCGGCTATGGTTCGTTCATAAGCCATTGCCACCAGTGACGGTAAACTTTATTCAATTTTTATCTAAATATCCACAAATTGCTCTAACACCTCCTTACTATTCCCGATTAAAAATTGTTGAGATGCATTTGCGATTGCTTTGTTGTACAAAACAACATCATCTTCAGCAACTACTAACTTTCTATCTAAGCAATCCCAACCTATTAACAAAGCTTTTGATGGTGATATTGGATAATATAGTTCTAATTCTTCCACTTGATTTATATCCTTACAATAATCACACTTCAAATTAATTATTGGTTGATCTGCCGTAATAAATGGAATTGATGTATTATTACATAATAAACTAACAACTGCATTTTTCTCTGCAAGTGCATAGGCAGTTGCACTTTGAATATACCAAAAATAAAAGAACGATAAATTACTCAAATTAATTTTATTCATGTCAATACCCATTTTATCTATGTTCAATGATTGAAGTGCATCTCCAAAATTATGTATCCATCGTTCTTTTAATGCCATCGTTCTAAAGTATTGAACACAAATATCAAATAAGAAATTGTATTTGCTGTTTTTATCAAATTTATAATAAAAATCAATTCCCTCTTTTTTTATCTGTTTAATATAACCAGCCAGTTCGCCTTCTATTTCACAATAAAAATCCTCCATTGTATTATTTAGTTGAACCTGATTAATATTTTTGCATTTTTCTATTTCTTCTTTAATTTCCAATGGTATTTTTTCTTTAGTTCCAAATCTTTTTATCGAAAATTGCTCCATTTCAGCAATTACTGCTTTGTTCTCAATTGGAAGAAGATAAGCATCAATTATCACTTTCATCTGTTCTTGAACCGCCGGGTGCATTGTTGCTATAAATAAATTCAGTAATTTTTTCTCTTCTTCATTAATTTCTCTTATTGTATAAAAGAACTTTTTGAATGCTATACCAGCGGTTCCCGTAGTAAATAACTTTTTCTTTTCTCTTAAAATCCATAATGCATTCTCACTTGGCTCTATCCATTCTTCCATATATTTTTGAAATACAAAATGATGATCCTTTTTTACATCTTCAATTCTTCCCATTTTATGTCACCTCATTTAAAATCTTTTTATATTACAAAACTAAATAACTTCAATTACATTTGATTTCTGAAGCAGTTCATAAAATTCATCTATATTTTTTCTTTTTTGATCTGGATACTTTAAATTGCTTCTGTACTCACTAAAAGTAAACATAAGAAACTCCTTAGCGCGTGATAAAGCAACAAAAAAAGCACACCTATCTTCCTCTGATTGATTTAAAAAATTCCAAAAAGCCGAATCTTCTAATCCTATAAAATATACTGCAGAATATTCAAGCCCTTTACTCTTATGAATTGTCATAATAGGAATGGAATGGACTCCAATAAAATTCTCTATCGCACGTATCCAGTCCTTTTCTCCCAATTCATATTCTTTCCAGAAGATATCCACAAATTTACATATTTTTTCATTTAAATAATTCCCTTGCTGATATTCTGGAAATTGCGCTTTTATTCTACTAATTCCCCAAAAATCAATAATATATTGTATTAAATATTCAAAATCATTTTTCGCCTCTACATTTTCTTCCAATTTCTTCACTTTATCCAAACTTTTAATTAAGCATTCAATATTCCTAAAATACTGTTCATGATTACTCTCATTATCCATACCTGTAAACTTTCCATAATATACTTCTAAATTTCTCCATTCATTTGGGTTCTTTCTCTTTACTGCAACCAACAAAAAATCAATAATTAATCTAATTATAGGTTCCTTTATTAAATCTTGATATTCCGTTTCATCTCTAGCTCGAATTCCAAAATTTTGAAGATTTTCAACAATTCTTGGTGAATAATCAATAATTCGCTGTTTACAAAGAATGCATATATCATTAATATTAATACCATTTTTAATCTGTTGTTGAATACTTTCTGATACCTTTATCGCCTCATATTGTTCATCTTTACTCATCAGCAATTGAATTCGTCCATCTTCGTCGTTCCATTTTTTAGATGTTTTCACAATTAGCTTAGGTTCTTTCAACAAGTTATACATTTCCTTTTGCAAAACAACTAAACGAGGGGCAGATCGGTGGTTCATAATAAGTTGAAATTTTTCAGAATCAAAATCTTTTTGAAAATCTTCAAAAACTGTTTTCAATGCTCCCGCCCATAGCATAATTCGTTGTTTATTATCACCAACAGCAGTAACTACTGATTTTGATCCTTGAAAACAACTTTTAACAATCGAATATTGTAAATCTGTGGTATCTTGAAATTCATCTAAAAACACATACGCATATGTATATTGAAGAGCACGTCGAATCATAGGATTATTATCTATAATGTATTTTGCAAGCATAGCAATCATTGTAAACGATAGAGCCGGTAATTGTTCATTAGATCCCTTCAACAAATATGTCCAAGCCTTCGCTTCTAAGGAATTTCCGCTTACAGGAAGTTCTAATTTTGCAATCATTCTATTCTGAATAGTTTTAATATCATTTTTCTTGTATGTAAATGGGGCAACAAATCCTGCCTTTGTAAACGCAAAATCTATCGTAGCATCATCTGCTATTCCATAATTATCTTTCGGTCTACTATCTATTGGTAATGCATATATAAAATGATCAAGTATGCTTTTAAAAAAAGCATCATAGGTCATTGATACAAATCTATTTTCAATTTCCCTACCATACCGCTTTATAACACGTTCTTTCAAATTAACAGCAGCATCTTTCTTGAAACTAATCGCCAATATTTTCTGTGGTTCTCTACATAAATTAGTTGCAAATAAAAATCCCGCCTTTTGTGCAAGCAATTCTGTTTTTCCAGCACCCGGTCCAGCAACCACCAATGCATTCTTTTCACAGCGAACAGCATGATCTGCACTGTCTTCCAAAATGATATCATCACATGGAACCCAAAAATCTTTTTTAATATATATCATTGCGTAATCTTCACTTCCTCTTTTCCTAATAGTTCTTCTATACGTTTGATGATTCTTTGAATAATAGAAGGAGTGTTCATTCTAAAATCCTCGTCTGACATCTGTGATAAGACAGCAATATGTGTAGATGGTTTTCCTCTATTAAGGAAAAAATAATTATACCACATCATCCATTTCTTTTGTTCCTCAGTATATGTTTTTCCATCACCACCACATTCCTTTAATGTATTACTGACATCTTTACTAATTCTCATTTGTAATTCATCTGTAAACATCCCTTCATCAATATCTTGAATGTTAACTCTCGTTTTTACTCCATCTCTTTCGATTTCTATTCTTGGTCCCTCATTTTTATCCAAAAGCAAAATATAATTTTCACCTAAATTTTCAAGCATAAGAAAATCAATATCTAGCGGTGTTGAATAAAAAACATTATGATTTTCGAGCATATCTATCCAACTTTGCATCGTCTTAGTATCTGTAACATCCCATGAATCCATTTGAGAAAATTGTTCATCTGACATTAATCCGCCTTTTATTTGTAATAATTCACTTTTCGGAACACCATTTTTAATCAATTGTTCAATCGCATATTTTATACGTCCCCATCCTCCACCATCACGTTCGCGATCTAAATCTAATAAAGTAATATGTGGAATTTTAAGATCCATTAAGAGTCTCCAAAAATGATTTACATGCCTACCACCAAGTGGTACAACCGATATTCCACTTGAGTCAATATTATTTCCATATGCTTCAATAAATTTAGGTAAAATTATTTCTTCACTGTCTCCTTCGCCCAAAATAACTAATTTTGCAAAATATAATTCTGGATATGCCTTTACAGCTTCCTTTATATACTTATACTGGTCTGACAATTTCTCTTTATCTGGAAGAGTAATGCTTCGAACTTCTGTATTAAAAAATTCCGCATTCATACGAAAGTATCTCAAATTTTCAGGATTAATTCTCTTAATAATTGCTGGTGCATGAGATGTCATAATAGTTTGTGCATTCGTTTTTTTTGCAATATTAATCAGATTCTTTATCAACTTACCCATTAAATGTGGTGCAATATGATTTTCCGGTTCTTCTAGTGCTATTATTGTTAATACTGGGGGAGTACTTGTAAAAGATGTATTTTCAGGATTCGTTTCTAATTCTTCTTGAATTTTCACTTCTACATCAAGAATACTATCTACCATAGAAATATAAAATAATGAACGTAATCCATCTCCCATTTCATCAATTGTATATTCTTTCCCTGTTACTGTAGGTAAAAAAACAACTTCTGATTTCTTTATCGAGGACTCTATATCTGTACTATTAAATCTCAATTGAGCATTAGAATACCTATAATCAGAATCATACGTCTGCCACTGTGTATGGATAGCAGAATCCAATATTGAAACCCCTTTTTCATGTTTAAACTCTTCGTTCAACTCTCTGATTTTACCTTCGACATTGTTTTTAATTTCATCACTCCAATTAATAGAACTCATAATCTGATGCATCATAGTACCAGATACATTCTTTAATTGCCTAGATGGATCACGAACAGCTGGAACATAAATCACACGAATACAATCCAGTTCCCTCCGATTTGCTGTTGGTTTATGTTCATCCTTTACTTCTGCTCCCTCTGGGCAAGTAATATACATTACTCTACTTTCAATAGAACCATCCACATTATTACTTTTCTCCCATGTAGCTTCAAGACGGATTCTTAAATACGGAACCTCTCCCTCTCCACCTACAACCATACTTTGAAAAAATGGTGGAATTGAATATTTTCCCTTTTTCCCGTCTTCTTTTAATTCTTCAAATGTAAATATTGCTTCTATGTATAATTCCTGTTTTTCTAATTCATCTGGTTTCGTATCCTTTGGTAAATGAAAATCGCTTCGTTGTAAAACTCTGTCATTAGAATTTGTTGAGAAAATACAGTTTAACGCACATAACGCCGCTGTTTTTCCTGTACTATTACTTCCAATAAAAGTTGTCAATTCGTTAATTGGCACTATTTGTTCTTCATTCCCAAAAGAACGATAATTAAACACCTTTAATTTTGTCAACTTCATATTCGCACCCCATATCATAAATATTGAATTATCAGCAAAATAATTATAACATTTAATTTACTTCAACACAACATTAGCAACTCCTTTTCACTCCTTGCTGCAGAGAATTCTATTCCCTGCAGCATATTTTTTATTACTTATAGAATCCCTCTTCTTCAATTCCTTTTTCTATGATGGTATGTATCAGTTCCTCCAGCTCCACTCCGTTAATCTCGCTGACTACAATCAGCTTTGCAAGGGTATCTTTCTGTACAGATACCGTATAAAACTCCTCATCGGCACGAAGCTCATGCACACAGATACCAAGTCCGTCCGCTATCTTGCATACCACGCCAAGCTCCGGCTCTCTGATCCCCGCCAAAATGTCCATGATTGTCCTCTCCGGCACTCCCGACATTCTTGACAGCTCCATAATGCTGATTTCTTCCTCTTTCATCATGTTTAATAACTTATCTCCTGTTGTAAGCATATCCTTTTCCTCCCTATTTCTTTTTCCCCGAAAATTTCTTCTTTGGAAACTCCATGATAAACTTAAACTGTACCCCGCTTTTTTCTGCCCCGTCTTTGGTGTAACGGTATTCT
>CASJPF010000105.1 GCA_949383255.1 Lachnospiraceae bacterium
GTGCAGGTGGTTCTTATAAAATGAATATGGTAAAATTTTATAAGAAACGAGGTAAGGCTATATGGAAAAGAAAATTTATATCACAGAGGAAGAACGGACAAAGTGTCAAAAGGTGGCAGATGCGTTTGCAGAGCTGTATGAGATGGAGAATATCGTAGTGCTTGATGTAGGCAGGTATGGCTTTGTAATGCTAAAATATTATAATCTGCCACATGGTTTTGAAGATGCCATAACTTTTACAGACAGTGTGGAACTATTTGAAGATTTGTGGGAAGAATGGCTGAATACAAAACTGTATTTACTGGCAAAAGGCACACCGTTGCTGGAGAAGGGCTATAAAGGTGTGTTTGAGGGTTTGCCGGAAGAAAAACAGTCGGAACTTATCATGAGGAAAGCTACTTTTGCAAAAGCGGCAGAGATATATCTATAATGTTGTTTTTGTGAGGAAAATGGAACGGTAGTTGGCGAATAATCAAAGGTTAGAAAGGCTCTGTGAGATGCAGAGCTTTTCTTATTTGTGTTTTATGAAAAAATGGAATGAATGAGTGGGATTTCGCCGTAATCGGCATTGTGGAAATGTCGTATAACTGGCTATCTTATGGAGTTGTGGGTAACTCTGTTTGCAGGATGTGGGAAAGCTGCACTTTGCTTTTCCATGTCCTGTGAATAGAGTTATCCATGACGGAATAGTCAGTTATGCACATTTCCATGATGCAGTTTTTATGGCAAGTCTGTTCATTTTACAAAAATTTGACATAAGTTATGTTTTTGATTTTACAAGCAGTATTTATGATAAAAAGCGTAGAAGAAAATATCACAAAGAAAAAAGGAGAAAATTATTATGAAAAAAATTGTTACTTTTGTTGCCACTTTATCACTTGCACTCGTAGCTATGACCGGATGCGGGAAGGCGGACAGCAAAACAGTATCTACGGATGGCTCAACCTCTATGGAAAAAGTAATCGGTGCTTTGGGCGAAGCTTTTGAGGAAAACAATTCCGGTGTAACCTTTACATATAACCCTACCGGTTCCGGCTCCGGAATTACGGCTGTGGCAGAAGGACGCTGCGATATTGGTCTTTCCAGCCGTAACTTAAAGGAAGAAGAAAAAGCGCAGGGATTGACTGAAACGGTGCTTGCGCTTGACGGGATTGCTGTCATTGTAAATCCGGATAATCCGGTAAATGACCTTGACCTTGAAACGATTAGCAGGATTTATAGAGGGGAAATAACAAACTGGCAGGATATAGGCGGCAATGATCTGGAAATTGTCCTGATTGGACGTGAAGCCGGGAGTGGTACAAGAGATGGCTTTGAATCCATTACGGACACGGAGGATGCCTGCAAATACCGTCAGGAGCTTACATCTACCGGGGATGTGATTACAACGGTGGCAGGCAATCCGGCGGCAATCGGATATGCTTCCCTTGCATCTGTAAAGGATACGGTAAAAACCCTTTCTGTCGGCGGTATTGTACCTGCGGAGGAAACGGTAAAAGATGGTAGCTATGTGGTGCAGCGTCCGTTTGTGTTAGTGACAAAGAGCGGCGCAGAGCTTTCGGCAACTGCACAGAAATTCTTTGATTATATTACTTCATCTGAAGCAGGTGAGATTATCTCATCTGCGGGTGCAGTACCAGTAAATAAATAATCCGGCGGATTATGAAAGGTTTTGGAAGGTGAAGTCAAATGAACAAAAAACAGTTCATGGAGAATGCCATACATGGCATATTCCTGATACTTGGTCTGATTACAGTTGGCTGTGTACTCCTGATTACTGTTTACCTTGTCATATCAGGGATTCCGGCTATCCGAAAAATAGGAGTTTTGAATTTCCTTTTCGGGAAGAAATGGGCTTCTACAGCAGCACAGCCGCAATATGGGATTTTTCCGTTTATCCTTACCAGTATTTATGGTACGGCTGGCGCAATCGTACTTGGAGTGCCAATTGGCTTTATGACAGCAGTTTATCTTGCTAAGATTGCGCCGTTAAAAATAAAAACCGTTATTGAAACAGCGGTAAGTTTATTGGCTGGCATTCCGTCGGTAGTTTATGGGCTTGTGGGAATGATGGTGCTTGTGCCAGGGATACGGATTGTTTTCCATATCCCCGATGGAGCCAGCCTGTTTGCTGCTATCATTGTACTTGCAATTATGATATTACCCTCAATCATTAAAGTGTCGCTTACGGCATTAGAAGCTGTTCCAAAGGAATATGAGGATGCTTCCCTTGCGCTTGGTTCGACACCGATTGAAACATACTTCCGTGTATCCGTTCCGGCGGCAAAAAGCGGCATTGCGGCGGCTGTTGTGTTAGGCGTTGGCAGGGCTATCGGCGAGGCTATGGCTATTATGATGGTGGCGGGGAACGCCCCAAATATGCCGAAAATTTTTCAGAGCGTCCGTTTCCTTACAACCGCTGTGGCAAGTGAAATGTCTTATGCGGCTGACGGAAGTTTACAGAAACAGGCATTATTTTCGATTGCGTTGGTTTTATTCCTCTTTATCATGCTGATAAATGCCGTATTAAATTTCTTTTTGAAACAAAGCAAGGAGTAAATATAGATGGAAAAACAATCAATTTCCCTTAGAAGGAAAACATATATTACAGCCATGCGTGTGTTGATGGGGATTTCCGTATGCATTACTTGTGCATTGGTATTATTTTTGATTGGTTATGTATTGTGGAAAGGGCTGCCGAATGTATCTTGGGAGCTGCTTACTACGAAACCGAGTTATCTGTCTGACCGGATCGGGATACTGCCGGATATTCTTAACACAGTCTATATTGTAGCGGCAACTTTGGTATTTGTTCTCCCGCTTGGAGTTGGTGCGGCGATTTATCTTACAGAATATGCCAAAAATAAGAAACTGGTAGAAATGATTGAGTATGCAGCCGAAACCTTATCAGGGATTCCGTCTATTATTTATGGACTTGTAGGTATGCTGTTTTTCTGTCAGTTTTTTGGTATGAAAACTTCCCTCTTAGCGGGGGCATTTACTTTGGTAATCATGAATCTGCCTACGATTATGCGCACAACGCAGGAAAGCCTGAAAACAGTACCGCAAAGTTACCGTGAAGGTGCTTTTGGGCTGGGAGCTGGAAAGTGGCGTGTGATTTATACCGTTGTGCTTCCAGGTTGTATTGATGGAGTCATAACAGGCTGTATATTGTCAGTGGGGCGAATTTTGGGAGAATCAGCGGCACTTCTTTTTACGGCTGGTTTTGCCCATGCCCTGAACGGGATTCTTGAAGGGCTTGGCAGTGCAGGGGCAACATTGACGGTCGCATTATATGTCTATGCAAAAGAAAACGGGGAATTTGGTATAGCCTTTGCAATTGCCGCTATCCTGATGATTTTGACCATGTTCATCAATCTGTCGGCTACACTGGCGAGCAGATATTTCCAAAAAAGGAGAAATGTATGAATAATATAATGAATCATGACAAAAATCCTGCCATGGTGGTAAAAGACCTGTGCCTGTGGTATAGCAGTACACAGGCTTTGAAAGATGTAAATATTGAGATTGAAGGACAGAGCATTACGGCACTGATTGGCCCCTCCGGGTGTGGGAAGTCTACTTTCCTTAAATCGTTAAACCGAATGAATGACCTTATCGCTGGTGTACGGATTACAGGAGAAGTGTATTATAGGGGCGATAATATTTTTGATGCAGATGTCGATGTCAATGAGCTTCGCCGCAGTATTGGCATGGTTTTTCAAAAGCCGAATCCTTTTCCTATGAGCATCTACGACAATATTGCTTACGGGCCGAGGACACACGGAGTGAAAAATAAGGCAAAATTGGACGATATAATAGAACGCTCTCTGCGTGGGGCGGCAATCTGGGATGAAGTAAAGGACAGGCTGAAAAAATCGGCATTAGGACTGTCAGGCGGTCAGCAGCAGCGGCTCTGCATTGCCCGTGCATTAGCGGTAGAGCCGGATGTGCTTCTGATGGATGAGCCTACAAGCGCACTTGACCCTATTTCCACATCTAAAATAGAGGAACTTGCAATGGAACTTAAAGAAAAGTATACTATTATCATCGTAACGCACAATATGCAACAGGCTGTGCGGATTTCCGATAATACGGCTTTCTTTCTCCTTGGCAATTTAATTGAGTATGGAAATACGGAAAAGATGTTTGAGCAACCAAAGGACAAGCGGACGGAGGATTATATTACGGGGAGGTTTGGATAATGAGAAGTCGTTTTGATGAACAGCTTGCTATGCTGAATAAAGAGCTTACCCAAATGGGGGCAATGTGTGAGGAAGCGATTGCCGCTGCTTCAAAAGCATTAACTATGGGCGACATAAAGCTGGCAGACAAGGTTTTATCCCTTGATGGAGAGATTAACCGGATGGAGCGCACAATCGAAACACTGTGTTTGAAACTGCTGTTACAGCAACAGCCGGTAGCAAGGGATTTACGGCAAATATCTGCAGCCCTTAAAATGATTACTGATATGGAGCGTATTGGAACACAGGCGGCGGATATTGCGGAAATTATCACGTTTCTTGACGGAAGGACTGGAGGGGAATGTGAACAGATCCGGTTTATGGCAGATGCGGCGAGCCAGATGGTTACAGAAAGCATTGACGCTTTTGTAAAACAGGATGTAGTATTGGCTGGTGCGGCGATTGACCGTGATGATGTGGTTGACGATTTGTTTTTACAGGTCAAGTCATCTCTGATTAAGCTGATAGCAGAAAAACCGACAGACGGAGGATATGCGCTGGATTTACTGATGATTGCCAAATATTTTGAGCGTATCGGGGATCATGCGGTAAATATTGCAGAGTGGGTGGCTTTTTCCGTGACAGGAGAACATAAAGGAGCATGATTATGAAAGTATGGTGTGTGGAAGATGATGACAGTATCCGGGATATTGAGGTATATACGCTTAATTCCACTGATTTTGAAGCAAAAGGATTTTTGGATGCAATAGCCTTTCGTGACGCTTTATCTATGGAAAAGCCGGATTTGATAATTCTTGATATTATGCTGCCCGGAGAGGATGGCGTGGAACTGCTGAAATTTTTAAAAGACAGCCCTGACACTTGCAGGATTCCCGTCATCATGGCAACTGCAAAAGGCATGGAGTATGATAAAATCCAGAGCCTTGATTTAGGTGCGGATGATTATCTTGTAAAGCCTTTTGGGATGATGGAGATGGTTTCCCGTGTGAAAGCGGTACTCCGCCGGTGCAATCCTACAGAGGTAGAACATCTTTTGAAAGCCGGGGGGCTTGTTGTCAATCTGGACGAACATACAGTTTCCATTGATAATGAAAGAATACAGCTTACCTTAAAAGAATTTGAACTTCTCCGGCTGTTCCTTTCCCGTCCGGGCATCGCATTTTCCCGTGACCAGCTTTTTAATGACATATGGGGAGCTGATTATGTCAGTGAAACGAGAACGGTTGATATGCATATCCGTACTCTGCGTGTAAAACTGGGGGATTATGGGAAAATGATTGAAACAGTGCGTGGTGTTGGTTATAGGTTAGAGGTGCAGGCATGACAAAGAAAATTTTTAAATCAATTATGGTTGTAGCGGGGGCTGTCCTGATTGCAAGCCTTGTTATCATCATGGGATGTCTTTACAGTTATTTCAGTAATGTTCAGGGAAAACAGTTGGAGGATGAACTGTCTTTAGCTGCCATAGCCGTTGAAAAGGATGGACGGAACTATCTGGAGGAATTACAGTCAAGGGAGTACCGTCTGACATGGGTTGCTGAAAATGGAGATGTTATATATGATACACAGTCTGACGGGGAAAGTATGGAAAACCATGCGGACAGGGAAGAAATTCAAGAAGCCCTGCGGAATAAAGAGGGAAAAAGCTCACGTTATTCCACGACTCTTTTAGAAAAAACACTTTACTGTGCAAGGCGGCTTAATGATGGTTCAGTATTAAGGATTTCTGTCAGCAGCGTTACGATATGGGTGCTTGTTTTGGGGATGATACAGCCGATTTTAATTGTAGTTGTTGTAACACTCATTTTATCAGGAGTATTAGCAAGCCGTATTTCTAAACATATCATGGAGCCGTTAAACAGACTTGATTTAGAAAAACCGCTGGAAAACGATACTTATGAGGAGCTGGCTCCCCTATTAAACCGTATCAATAAACAGCATAAGCAGATTGATATGCAGTTGTCGGAACTCCAAAGGAAAAATGATGAATTTGCACAGATTACATATGGCATGACGGAAGGGCTTGTCCTTTTGAATGAGAAAAATATAATTCTGAACATTAATCCTGCCGCGCTGAAGCTGTTTCATACGAAACGTTCCAGCATAGGTAAAGATTTTCTGACAGTAGAGAGAAGCCATAATGTGAGCCACGCCATACAGGACGCATTTTCAAGTGGACACAGCGAAATCCGCATAGAACGTGAGGGAAAAGAGTATCAGATCCATGTCAACCGCATTGAATCTAACGGTATTGTAATTGGGGCGGTTGTTCTTGCCTTTGATATAACAGAAGCAGCTTTCGCAGAAAGGAACAGACGGGAGTTTACTGCCAACGTATCACATGAATTGAAAACTCCGCTGCAATCCATAATGGGGAGTGCGGAGTTAATGGAGAACGGTCTTGTAAAATCGGAGGATATGACACGTTTTGTAGGGCATATCCGCACAGAGGCAGGGCGGCTTGTAACATTAATTGATGATATTATCCGTTTATCCCAATTAGACGAGGGATGCGATATGCCGTTTGAAAATGTTGATTTATGTGAGATCGCATCTGAGGTGATGGCAGGACTGGCAGATATAGCAGCGGCAAAAGATATTGAAGTGGCTTTAACAGGAAAAAAGGTTTATATTAAAAGTGTCCGGCGGCTCTTAACAGAAATTATTTTTAACCTCTGTGATAATGCTATCAAGTATAATAAGAACGGCGGTACGGTAGAAGTAGCTATAAGCAGTCAGGAAAATAGTGCCTCGATTACGGTGAAGGATTCGGGAATCGGCATACCGCCGGAACATCAGGCAAGAATCTTTGAACGATTTTACCGTGTAGACAAGAGCCGCTCTAAGGAATCAGGTGGAACGGGATTAGGACTATCTATTGTAAAACATGCTGTACAATACTTGAATGGCAAGATTGAACTGCAAAGCAGCCTGGGGCAAGGAACGGTTATACAGATTATTTTTCAGCAAGATAAAAGTGATGTGGTGCAGTTTTCCTAAAAAACCTGTATTTTACATAAATTATACAAAACATAACTTTTATATTTTACAAAGCATTCATAAAATTATCTTTATAAATATTCAAAGCAAACGCTGACGGTAATTTTATGAAAAATATATAGCGCATGAGCTTAAGAATGGCGGTTTTATTTGAATGTAAAACTGCCATTCTTTTTTAT
>CASJPF010000106.1 GCA_949383255.1 Lachnospiraceae bacterium
GCGGTAAAAGTCGATAAAATCAAGTGTTTTAAACCTAATCAGCAGACACTACATAGGAAACAGCTAACGCATAGAGCAATGGCATTCCTCTTGTCTCTCGGATTCCGTACACAGCATTCATACCAATAATCACCGCATACACTCCTTTGGAAGCGCAAAATAGCATAGTAATCATAGTGACAGATTTTAATGCTGCTGTGCTTTCAGCATGTGCCTCCATCAATATATGATTTAACAATGGCGAGAATCCTTCTGGAATCACTGTCAACAAATACTGTGAGAACCTGCCAGTATCTATTGGAAGATAACTAAAAACAGCAATGCAATACATTGCCATTGGAAACAATGACATTAGTAAAAATAAGGCCGCGTGTGCTGCGAAAGAGGACACGTGGTCATATTTTACTTTTCTCACAAAACTGTATGCAATCTCATAAATCAGTTTGACTTCTTTTCTTGTTATTCTTTTGTTATGCTTCATTTCTTTATACATTGATTCCCTGCCTATACTACTGCATAAGTTTTTCTGGTTCACATTCCAATGCTCTTGCAAGTTTTCGGACAAGTGTTTCTGGCTGTCTTGACAAATCACAAAATGCTTCTTCACAATTTCGCACTGCTGCTACACTATACCCCATTCGTTCTGCAATTTGCTGTCGCGTTTTCCCTAATTCCAACCGTCTCATCTTCACTGAAGATATTTTGTCAAACCGAATATATAAATTTGTTCCGTCAAAATTAACTGTGTTGACCAACTGAACCAACTCGCCGGAATTACCCATACTATCCTTGTCAACCTTATACATGGACGCAATCTTCGTCATCATTTTTTTCATCAAGGTTTCATCATTATAATGTCTCAAATTTTCTTCTGGTATATACAAATCAATATATAGCGCCTTAAGCTCCGCAACTTGTTCCTCATCTAACTTAATTACATAATTTCCCTCTTTTGCAATATAATACAGTGATAACACCTTACTCCAGAACGCATCTTTATTAAATCCTGACATTGCGGCCCTCCATCATTTTCTCCGAAATCACAGAACTCCCGGAAATACTTATTTTTCAGATAACATAATTATACGCCCCTAAAAGACTACTGTCAATTCTTATCTCAGATGGAATCAAACCCTATGTTTTTGTAATGTGAGCTTTTTCCTTGCAGATTATACTTTTACCCATGTAACTTGAAAGCCCATAATTAACAGTAAATACTACGTTCTGTATAAATAACAATGTTATTGTTTAACTTTATGCTGTTTCACGAATTGTTTACATTTACGGTGGAGACTTTCCCAGAAATGATTGACTCTTTCATTGTATATTGGTATAATATAACTGTTTGAGTATCCTGTCACACAATAGAGATCCGAAAGGAGAATTTTTATGAGTATATTTAACGAGGACCGTTCCACATTGACTCCAGCGGGCACCGCCTTTGATGCCGCGCTTTCCAGCTCAGGTTTTGATGCTGCACTTCAGAAAGCATTTGATTCCGGATTAAATCTCGACGAAATTATGTACACAGTTTTTTCTCATACAGAAAGAGTTGTAAGACGTTACGTTGTGCAAAACCAACTAAAGAAAGCAGCAAATAAAGACCGATAAAATATCAATATTTTTTATTTTATGCTTGCAATTTCATATAGATTTGTGATATACTATAATTCGTCAGTAAATGAAATACATATACTGAACGAAGGGGCATAGTTCAGCGGTAGAACAGCGGTCTCCAAAACCGTCAACGCGAGTTCGATTCTTGCTGCCCCTGTTATGTGAAAAAAGCTTATAAATCTTGAAAATAATGGATTTATAAGCTTTTTTGTTATATTTGAATATTAATAATGATATATTATAATAAAAACATAAGTTTTAAAAACAGATTAAAACCGATGTAACCGGAACTAAATTGTTTTAAAGTTGTCACAAAACTAGAATTTTATTGATTTTAACAACTCTAATCTTCTATAAAACATTTCATAAAATTGAGGCAATTCACTAAAAAATTCTTTACGTACTTCTTTTATTTGATTTAATCCAATTTTTTCGACAGATTTAATCGCCGCCTCCTTTTGATTGACATGTTCCCCAAACATAGTCTGGCAATTAGAACCTTCTATGTTATCATAAGAATTAAACGCTTGGTTAAAATCCATTAAATCATATAACCGAATTGGTTTATTATTGGAATTACGGACTAGAACTCCCCAATTTCCCCAATGCCTATCTGTATTTCCAATTAGATAATCAACAATATTCATCATATAATAATTATGTTTATCCAAAGAAAGAATATATTTTTTTGTATTTCTATTATGATTTGCAGAGTACACCTCAAATGCTTCCATTGAAACAATTGAATATTCTTTTGATGTAATATTGCTACTTATACTGACTTTTTCCCCATCAAAATAGCCTCTTTCATACAATACTTGCGATACATTAAAACACCTGCATATCTGACTGGCAAGAATTTCTTTTTCAACCGCGTCTGAATCTCCATCCTTCAGTAATCTAAAACCATCATTAACTCTTTGCCAAGCTTTAGGAAAACACCCATTAGTAGAAAGATCTCTTGCTAAAGATTCATTTTGTACAGTATATTGTTTTCCTTTCAATGCAATGTCAATAAATGTATTATCTAAATGATTCTCATATAAATTTACTTCACTAAATGAAATTCTTTCTTTCTTTAATTTTACCCAAAAAACATCCGTTAAAGAGGTACATCTATATGATAATGCGATAATTGCTCTTTCTTTATCTGTTACAGCCTGCAGCATTCCTATACTGTTTAATATCTCCTTTGCATATTTTCTATCCAAAGTAAAAATCCTTGTTGCACACCAATAATTAAAATTTGTAATATTATTTACTAATGTATCAATATCATCTAATTCTTCTAAAAATAAATTATATGGCATATATGATTTATAATATATTTTACATTGCCCTGTATCACTAACTCTTGCAACTTTTCTATCCATATGCATAATTTCATATACTCTCTTTTCTGCCATTTAACCCCTCCATTAAGCCAACTTTTAATTTTATTTCATTTTATAATCTTTATACCACATCCTATATAATTCTTTATCAGAATATTTTTTGCGGCTATAATTTTGAAATTCATTTTTATAAATAGAAAAAGATTTTAAAAATTTATAATCACAGATATTCCATGAGCAAAACAATTTTTTATACGCCATTCCAGATGGCACAAACAAATAATTTCTGCGTATATATCTATTGGCACTCTTTTTCATTCCTCTGTTGTAATCTTTACAACACGCAACCTTCTTATAACTTCTACTCATAATAATTTCCTCTTAAAAGTGGTATTTTATCAGTTGGTTTTATATTTTTTCTTTCTTGCATTTTATTAGCTTACTTTAAATATGTAAACTGCATTTTTCTTAATTGGCTTAATATCCTTTACTGCAATTGATTCCTTAATAATATATAACATTCTATCAAATTATTCTTTCTTTATAAAAATTCATGAATGCCATCGGCATTTGCGGTTTGTAAATCAGAAACGGGAGTTTTCTCTGGCTGAGATAAAAGAGGCTGTGGAAATCGTTTATATACAGTTATAAATGTGTGTATAGCTAAATAATAACAAAAGATTTAGGTTGTGACAACTATTCATTTTATGTTCTTAACCTACTGTCCAAATTCAGTTAGATTATCATCGTATTATTCCAAAGTATTTTATGGATAACAATAAATTTTAAGTTATAATCTCTTGACAATGATAGACTATTATGATAGTCTAATTTTTAGAAGACAGACTATTTCAATAGTCTATATTCTAAAAGAACATCTTACAGCAATATGACCATGTTGCCTGCAATCATGCAGAGATAGATGCAATGTTAGGAGGTAAATTATGAAGTTATTTGATTCTGAACTAAAAGTGATGGAAGTTTTGTGGACACAGGGACAGAAGTCCGCAAGAGAGATTGTGGATGTGCTGTCTAACAGTATTGGCTGGAATAAGAATACGACCTACACTGTTATCAAAAAATGTATTGAAAAAGGTGCTGTTGCACGCGAAGAACCCGGATTTCTTTGCAAAGCACTTGTAACTCGTGAGGAAGTGGCGCAGAGCGAAACGGAACAGCTCATTGATAAAATGTACGGAGGATCTAGTGAACTCTTTTTCTCCTCATTCCTAAAAAATCGGGGAATATCAGAGGAAGAAGCCGCCAGACTGGCAAAATTAATTAAGGAGGCAGATTGATATGATTAACTTTACAATGAATATGCCTTTTCCCCTAATGGTTTTCTATGGGAGTATTATGATTGTCACAGTTCTCATACTGCGCGGACTATTAAAAAATAAACTTCCAAAATTTGTATTTCCAATATTTTGGAGCGTTATCTTATTGCGTCTGTTGATTCCATTTTCCTTGAGCAGCCCACTAAGTATGAAAGTACCAGATTTTTTTGGAAATCCATTTTATGAAATAGCTACTACAATAGATACTTTCCAGGATCTTCCGATTACTCAAATACAAGATGCAACAACCTCGGGAACAGCCAAGGCAACTGTATCAGAAAAAGCTGTATCAGAAGCAACTGCATCAGAAGTAATTGCATCAGAAACAATTATGGCAGAGACAGCTGTATTAGAAAACCCTCATGAAGCAGAAGCAGCCACTACAATAGTAGAAGATGATATACTCAATATTTCCTATACAGGCTTTGACGATAAGCTGGTTTATCGTTCCTTGATTTTTGTGTACTTTGGTGGTTTGCTTCTCACTACAAGTATTCTGTTAATGCAAAAATACCAGTATACAAAGCGGTTAAAAAATTCACTTTTAATAGAACATAATGAGACAATCAACGCTTTGCTTCGCGAAATAAATATGGGGCATATTTTAGTATTTACCAATGATGAAATTGCCTCCCCTCTAGTGTGCGGTTTATTTGCACCCAAAATCTATCTGCCAACACGTATGGATTTTGACAATACAACGCTTTTGCAACATATTCTGTGTCATGAAACGATGCATATCCGCAGAAAAGACAACTGGATTAAAACAGTGATGCTTGCCACACTCTGCCTGCACTGGTTTAATCCATTGGTCTGGATTATGTCTAAATACCTCGCTTCCGACCTAGAACTCGCGTGTGATGAGGCTGTGCTTCGCCAATATGACAAAGAGGAAGAAATCCGAAAAAATTATGCGTTTAGCCTTCTTACAATGGCTATCACAGGAAACCGCCCAACTCTGCTTTACAGTGCCTTTTCCAAGACAGAAGTTGAGAGACGCATTCAAAGTATTTTGCAGTACCGCAAGGCTTCCTCATTGTTGCTCTTGATTTCTATATGCTTTGTGCTGGGCGGTTCTGTTGTTTTTGCAACTGGCGGACAAGCTCCCTTCTCCTCCTATCTGACTTCCTTCTGCGCATCTGACAGCTGTCGTTGGGGTGTACGTGCAAGTTTAACAAGAGGAGCGCATCTTGGTAAAAATGCAGAAAGTAAAGCGGAAGAACTTATCTTTCATATTATGCGTACAGATACTACTAATGATCCTGACATTTTAGAAGAACAGATTTTAGACGCTCTTTCCGAACAATTTCATGTGGAGCGAAACGCATTCGCACTAAGTTTTTCTCTGTGCTTCGACCACGAGGAACTTTTCAAAGAGTATGAACAATGGGGATTAGTGCGCGAAGACGAAGATAATGATACTACACTATTGTACAAAAATGAAACTATCCGTACCTACTCTGATAAAATGCTTGGGCGCTATATGTCTCAACAAAATGGTGCTGTCGACATTACTATCGAACGCAACCGCCTCGGTGATATAACCGCTGTCAATGTATTCCGCGAAGGAGACGCGGTGTACGACCGCCGTACGATAGAGCGAATGTCGCATTCTATTCGCTAAAAAAGCATTTCGCAAGATGAATTAGGTATCCAATATCTTTAGTTCCAGCAGTCTCATAGGCAGAGTGCATTGCAAGCTGCGGTAGTCCAATATCCGCAGCCTGCATAGATACCTGTGCCATCGCAAGATTGCCAAGTGTTCTACCGCCCGGAATGTCAGAGTGATTTGCATAGGTTTGAAGTGGAATATCATTCCTTTTGCAAAGTTTCTTTACGTATGCTGCAGAACAAGCATCTGTCGCATATTGCTGACCACCATGATATTTCAATACTAGGCCTCGGTTCAAATAAGGTCTATTGGTCGGATCTGCCTTTCCTGTCTGATTGGGATGACATGCATGTCCATTGTCGGCGCTGAGCATAAAACTGCCCGCATTCCATCGGCGAAACATCGCTCTGTCCGCCCCTAATCCTTCTGTAATGGTTTCCAGAGTATCGCACAAAAACGTAGAATCTGCCCCCTGTCTTGTAAGGCTTCCTACTTCTTCATTGTCAAACACTGCAAGCACGTCAATATAACTGTTAGGTTTTCCAGTAAGAATTCCCTCTAATCCTGCAAACACACATGCAAGATCATCATATCGCGGTGTCATAATAAATTCGTCCTTCACTCCCGCCAAAACTGCTTTTTCACAATTCTCTACATACAAATCATAAGACAGAATATCTTGCGTATCATAATTTTTGCCAGTCATTTCATTCAAAGTTTTTGCAAGCTCTCTGTTCAATAGTTCTCTCGATGATTTTTCTCTATTCTCCTGACAAATCATCGAGAGAAGAGGCATCATATCATATTGCGCGCTGAATGTCACACCATTATTCATATCACGGTTCATATGAAGCGCAAGACTTGGTATCATACAGATATTATCTTTTAACCGAACAAGATATGTTGCAGTTTCATCCCCATCTTCCACGCAAACTCTTCCGGCAATGGTAAGTGGTCTGTCAAGCCATGTCGACAAAATCATAGCACCATACTTTTCTGTATTAATACTAACATATACGCCCTCTTTTGCAATTTGAGGATTTTCCTTTATTTTAAATGCAGGAGAATCAGAGTGCGCTGCATACGCATGCCAACCTTTAATTGCGTTTATGTCACATTTCGGCACCCGAAAAGCAATCAGCGAAGAATCATTTCGGATTACAAAATAATTTCCTCCTTTTTCAAGATGCCATACCTCTTTCTCGGAGAGTTCCACAAATCCTTCCTCCGATAGCTTCTTTTTCATGTTGTCTACTGCGTGATAACTTGTCACACTATTATCCAAAAACTCCATTAACGTTTTGATTGCTTTCATTTCTCTCCTCCTGTATTATACTAACACGACTTTACAACTTTATAAATGATACCCTTGCTTCTGAAGCACTTGTTTT
>CASJPF010000107.1 GCA_949383255.1 Lachnospiraceae bacterium
ATATTTATCCAGCAAGCTAAGGCGAGTGCATCTTTATTCCCCACTCACGGCATGTTGAGAGTGTATGCTTGTTGTCCAAACTGAATGTCGAGCATCATATTGAAGTGGAAGTAAACTTTGATGAGATGGATTTGACGGCGGCGGAGAATAAGGCGACTTATGAAGAAATTAAGGGTTATGTCAAGGAAAAGATGGGGTTACATGTTAGTAATCTGTATATTGCGCAAGTAAAGCGAAAATGTGGTATAATCGAGAGAGAAAATTATAATAAGGCAAAGTCTGAAGATGCCATACAGCCAAAGTGTCCGCCAGAGAAGGAAGAAGCAATTATGGCGGCTCTAAAGCATTTTCGGATGGTGTGAATAACGTAGCTATCTATTGCAAAGTTGATAATTTTTGTACTTTATAGATGAGGAGAAATAGAAATGGCAACAAAAACAACAGTTAAATCGGTTGAACCTAATATTGTTGATTTGGCAAATGGTTGGTTGAAAGCATACAAATTGGATTATAAGTTAGAGCAGGAGTCCCTAAATACAGAAATTGATACCGCCCTAAACGATTATTTTTCAAAAAATGGTGGTGCGGGCGGAAATAGACCTGATTGTAAACTTCTGCTTCAGGATAAAGCCTTGAGTTTTTATCCAGTACTTATGGAGTACAAGGGGTACAAAGATAAGCTTGTCAAGCTTGATGCTAATGGTCAGGTAGATAATAAGACGGCAAAAAATGAACCGAATTTTAAGAATATTAATGCTTACGCTGTAAATGGTGCCGTTCATTATGCCAACGCGTTACTGCATCACACAAGCTACACTGATATTATTGCTATTGGAATGACTGGTTACAAGGATGAGAATGGTAATCTTCAGTATTCTATAGGTGTTTATTATGTTTCCAAAAGCAATTTCGGTGTCGGGCAGAAGATTGATGATTATTCTGATTTTTCATTCCTTAGAAAAGAGAACTTTGATAGCTTTATTGATAAAGTAAAGAGTTTACAATTATCGCAAGAAGAAATTGATAGGTTAAAAGAGCAGAGAGAAAAAGAAATAGACGCCAGCTTAGTAAAACTAAATAATGATATATACCAAAACGAAAAGGGTTTAGGCGAGAACGACCGTGTGTATCTTGTGGCAGCTTCTATTATTGCGACCATTGGGATTCCTGGAAAGGTAGCACCTCTAGAAAAGTCGGAGCTTAAATCTTCATCAGAAGAGGGTAATACAGATGGCGATATTCTTGTTAGGAAGATTAAGGCTTTCTTAAATGAAAAGGAGTTGCCTAAAGAGAAAAAAGAACTTATTGTAAGGACATTACAAAACACTTTGACTACGGATAATATCAACAGAGTTGAAAATGGAGAGAGCCAGTTAAAACGTGTGTTCACAAAGATTGTTGATGATTTAGGTATTTACTATAAAATCGGTTTAACCACTGATTTTACAGGTAAGTTGTTCAATGAAATGTATGGATGACTCGGATTTTCACAAGATAAGTTGAATGATGTTGTCCTTACACCTTCTTATGTTGCCAAATTATTGGTAAAGCTTGCAAGAGTCAATAAAGACTCATATGTTTGGGACTTTGCTACTGGCTCTGCCGGACTTCTTGTAGCGGCTATGAATGAAATGCTAAATGATGCCAAGGAGCAAATCAAGTCTCCCGATGAATATCAAAAAAAGGCGGCTGAAATCAAAGCGACACAGTTACTTGGTATAGAATTGCTTTCCAGCGTTTATATGCTTGCTATTTTGAATATGATTCTCATGGGTGATGGCAGTTCTAATATTTTGAATAAGGATTCCTTAACGGACTTTACTGGCAACTATGGTTTTGGAAAGGCTAATGATAAATTTCCTGCGGATGCTTTTGTCTTAAATCCGCCGTATTCCGCACCCGGCAATGGAATGAATTTTGTTGAAAAAGCCCTGTCGATGATGCATAAAGGGTATGCCGCTATTATTATTCAAAATTCAGCAGGTTCTGGAAAAGCGATTGAATACAACAAAAGGATACTGAAACATAATACATTACTCGCAAGCATAAAAATGCCCATAGACTTGTTTATTGGTAAATCAAGTGTACAGACAAATGTATATGTATTTAGAGTCGGCGAGGCTCATCAAAAAGATGATGTTGTTAAGTTTATAGATTTCTCCAATGACGGTTATGCCCGATCTAATCGTAAAAAGTCAAGTAATAATTTGAAGGATACTGACCATGCAAAGGAGCGTTATCAAGAGATTGTTGATTTAGTGCGTTTTGGCAAAGGCAAGTTATGCTTATTTACGAAAAGAGAATACTACGAGGGAACGATTGACCCGGAAAATGGTGCAGATTGGAATCAGACAGCACCAATTGATACAAAGCCTACTTTGGAGGATTTCAAAAAAACTGTAAGTGATTATCTTGCATGGGAGGTTTCAAATTTACTGAAAAATCAGAATCGTGAGGATGAACGCCTGGGAAAATAAATGCCTCACTCAATGAAAAACTAAGCGAAGTTGAGTGGGGCGAATATAGAATTGGCGATTTGTTTGAAAGGATTAAGACAAATAAATTATTGTATAAAGCTGATAATCTTCCTAAGTGTGCAACAGGTAAATACACATTGCCTTGTTTAACATCAAGTTTCAACAATCAGGGATTAAATTATTATGTGCCTAGAAATGGGGCAACTATTTTGAAGGATGTAATATCTATTCCATCTAATAGTGATGTTTATCGGGCTTATTTTCAGTCACGAGAATTTACAGTTTTATCTGATGCCTATGCTATTCGTTGGAAGTCAGATGAATTTATGCCATCGCCGAATCAGTATTTGTTTATGGTAATGTGCATTAACAAGGTTACTGATTTGCCAATATATTCGTATAAGAATAAATTGGGTGGATGGAATGTTGTAAAGGATAAATACATTCAATTGCCCAAAAGTGATGGCAAAATAAATTTTGTTTTTATGGAGAATTTCATTGCAGAGCTGGAAGCACAACATGTTGCAGAGCTGGAAGCATATTTTTCCGTTACAGGGCTGAACGACACGCAACTTTCCATTGAAGAGGAACAGGTATTGATGGATTTTGATAAGATTAAATGGGAAGAGTATAAAATTGTTGATATATTTGTTATTAAAAACACACATAATATTCTTTCGCAAGATGTTAAGTATAATAGCGGAACAGTTCCGTATCTTGGAGCAGGAACAAAAGACAACTCTGTAATATCCTTTGTTTCATACAAAGAGAGTTGCAAAGAAAAAGGGCAATGTATATTTATTGCTGGAAAAACTTTTGTTGTTACTTATCAGAAAGAAGATTTCTACTCGAATGATAGCCATAATTTAGTTTTGTATGTTAAAGATGATAGATTAAAAAGAAAGTTTTCTCAGTTAGCATTAGCAACTTGTATTTATAAGAGTTTAAACAATAAATATTCGTGGGGTAATAGTATCAGCTTTCACAAGATACAAAGTGATATGGTATTTCTTCCAGTGAAAAATGGCGAGATTGATTTTGATTTTATGAGAACTATCATTTCAGCGGTACATAAACTTGTCATAAAAGAAGTTTTTTTACATGCAGATAGAAAGAGTAAGGCAACGAGAAAAGGTGTATCAAACAACAAATAAATAATATATGAGCCAAAGACGACCAATCATAAAAATTGGTCGTTTTTGGCTTGCAGTTCTATTGATATTAGATTGTAAAAGCTTTTTACTATAATAAAAGCATATATTGAAGAGGAAGGAGTAGGCTTCGTTATCGCGTATAATCTTATAAAAAGCAGTTTATAGACAAGAAAGAATTTTTAACTACAAAAAGTGATTGACAAGTTTTGCATAGTAGGTTAAAATTTAGAAAAAAGTACCAATGAGAATATATTCCAATATCTACGAAAGATAAGGCATAGAAGTATATGCAGAACAGGTGTAGATTTTGGAATTTTTTATTGGGAGGAATATTTATGAATGAAAAAACTGTATCTGAAGAAAAAATGAGACAACTTGGACTTGATCTCTTTTATGGAGAGTTTGTCTTTTCTGACTTGTGGTTTACCAGCAAGCATTTTGAGCAGAAAAGCAACAGGGAGCTTGCAGATCTGATTGTGTGTGTAGGAAAGGAAATGATTGCATTTCAGGTGAAGGAGAGAAATACGAATGCAGAGGGAAATCTTAATAATTGGGTAAATGAAAAAGTAGAAAAGTGCAAAAAGCAGTTAAGGAATACATATCAATACTTGCAATTAGATGATTTAAAGGAGTTTGCGAATGAAAAGGGAGATACGGTTCCTTTTGGGGAAACAGAAGTTTTCTGGGGGCTTGCCATATTGGATAAACAGGGACTGGCAGAGTATCCTAAATTAAAATTTTCTAAAACATTGATGGGATTTATCCAATACTTTTCCTATGCAGATTTTAAGAAATGCTGCGATCAAATTGGAACGCCAAAGGATATGACAGAATATTTGGGATTCAGGCAAGACTATTTTACGCTCGATGAGAAAAAAAAGGATTCAGAAGATGACTGTATTAGAAGTTTCCTGACAGAGAAATATGGAGTATCGAATCCTGACAAACAGGGAATGGATGTCTTTAAAAAATTCCTGTCTGATTTTAAGGATAGGAGGGTATCTAATTTTGGAGAAGAAAAACAGTATAGAGAAATTGTAAGATTCTTGGCTTATATGAATCGGGTTGAAATCGGGGCATTTATGACATGCTTAAACAATACAATTTATGATGCGAAAAGAAAATGTCTGTCATATAATAAATGCATGGGACCTTTGAAAAATACTGATTCAGGGATAATTTTTATTGCATGTGAGAAAGGCATAACAGATAAAATAAAAATGGTTGTAGATTTGTGCAGATATAAGAAAAGATTTGACTGTATTCTTGCGGCTGTTATCTATTTTGAAACTGATACTGATTATAGAATAGACTGGTATTATCTGGAACAGAAGTGGAAGCGTTCCGAAACTATGGAAAGCTTGATGAATGAGCCAGAACTGGTATCTTTGTGGAATGGTGGTAAAAAAGTTATAAATAATTAGTAAGTTTATTTAGTTTTAAGCAGTTAGAGTTTTGTTTGCGAAGAGGTGATAATATGAAGATTAATAAAAACACAGCTTGGGTCTGTGCTATTTCAATTATGATAAGTGGAATTATTGTAATATTTTTAGGATGTTTTGCACCGCAAACGGCAGGATATAATACAATTCAGAATATTGTATTAGGCATCTTTTCAAGTTCTATTGTATCTTTTATAATTTCGTTTGTTGGTTATTTTCATGAGCGCAGTAGTATTATTGAAAAGACGGAAAACAACATTAAAAGTTTATATATTAATATGTGTGTTCTTTCCAAAATAACAGGAGATACATTACAACAAATACATACGGCATCAGATCTGTCAATTCTTCCATTTGGAAATATTTCTGGATTGTCAAAACTGAATGTTGATTTCCTTAACAATATGGATTTGGGGTTGTTTCAACCCATTTGTAAAAAAGGACAACTTTCCAAAGTATATAGTGACTTGATAGAGTTTCAACAGATTACATACAACATTAAAAATATCTCTATGAATCTTCATGCACAAACATTAGAATATAGTAATCAATATTTGAAAATGCGTAACGAAGAGATGCTTGGAATTCAGGCAAATTCTTTAAATATTCAGAACTTGGATGTATTAAAGAATTTAATTAATATAAGAACTGAAAAACTTCATGAATATATTATAGGAAAAAGCCTTGAATTCGAAAAGATTATTAAAATATTTTATAAACAAACAGAGAAAAAGCAATCTTGGGAGAACATAAAAACAAATTTATTAATGCAAATTGAGGAAATTGTTAAGGGATAATTTTCTTCTTAATGCGTAATTTGTTGAAAATAAGAAATATTGTAAAGATCGAGTGAAAATGTGTTAAATATACATGATGTAATTTGAAAATTTGACTATAACAAAATGCCGTGAGAGCAATATATGAAATTGGAGAGAAATTTAAATGAACAATGAAATGAAAATATCCGATTTTGGTAAAGATTTTGTGAATTGGTTACAAATAGTACAAAGCGAAATTATAAGTAATAATAATCGCTCGACTGTGATTGTTTGTGCTACAATTTTAGATACGCAGCTTGAAAATCTTTTGAAAAAAGTTTTTTATAGAGATAAAAATATAGATGAAAAATTATTTTTTGGAGCTAACGCAATTCTATCCACATTTAGTTCAAAAATAACAATGGCATATTATTTGAAAATCATTTCTGAGAATGAAATGAAAATGTTGAATGAAATTCGTAGAATCAGAAATATGTATGCACATGAGATTGATATTTCAAAAGGGCAAGTATCGGATTCTATAAAGGACAGATGTTTAAACTTAATAATTCCTCAAGGAATGTATGTGCCGATAGAAGCGTTTATTGGGGATATAAATAAAATAGATTTAAATTACAATCCAAACGATGAAAAAGATCCGATGAAAAGATTTACAAATACATTTTTTTGCTTAGCTCAATATTTATTTTTGCATAATTTAGAATTTCTAAAAATAGAAGAAAAAGATAATTCTAAATATATCACACCTAAATTATATGAATTTTTGGAAGTGTTTAGAGATTTATTATGCCAAGAAAACAAATTTATATTGGATCATTTGAAAATATGTATGAAAAAGGCAAAAAGTGATTGTAATATCTTGAAAGATATGTTAATAGATTTTCAAGATGGAGATAGTATTGAGTTTAGAAATGAAAAAATTAGTACAAAGGACGAAATCAAAAAATATATCACAATTTTAGAAAATGAGTATAAAGATTTTGAGAAAGAGCTGAAATATAGGCAATTGGATATTGAAGGAAATGAACAAGGAGAAGGAATGCTTTTGGGAAATTCTTATGAAAGTACTTGCAAATCTATTGATGCGTTATCTGCATTAATAGATAGAATAAAGCAGATAACAAAATGAGGTAGACCGTAGTGCTATGGAAAAGTATTAACAGAACCTTAAATATTTTGAAAATAAGGCTACCGCAATCCCACTGGCTTTAGACGGTGGGTTAAGGTAGCCAAAAGTAGCGGTTTGTGCTATACTTTCGCTATGGGGACATGGAAATCAAAAAACAGACACAAATATTTATTACAGTACTATATTATCTTTGTATGCAAATACAGAAAAAACTACTGACAGCAAAGCAGAT
>CASJPF010000108.1 GCA_949383255.1 Lachnospiraceae bacterium
ACTGGCCAAATAATGGGATGTTAATTAGAGAGTTTCTATTCATGCGTTTATTCTGAAGATAGTATAAATTCTTATTCCAACTTTATTCCCAACGTGTTATAATTAAAAAATTGGGAATAAAGTTGGGAATAAATCCGTATCGAGGAGAATGTCAATGGATATAAAACAGATTGTATTAGATTTATGCACCATGAATGATGAACAGGAATGGTTTGAATTTAAAGAGAATTAGTTTCAGCCGGAAACATTAGGAGAGTATGTTTCCGCGTTATCAAACGCTGCAGCGTTCCACTATAAAAAATATGCTTATTTTATATGGGGAGTTGAGGATGAGAATCATAAAATAGTTGGGACGACATTCAATCAATATTGTGACTATAATAAAGAACCTTATCAGAATTATCTTGCACGAAATCTTTCTCCGAGCTTGAATTTTTCTTTTGAGGAAACCCAGATTCAGCAAAAGAGAGTTGTCGTATTGGTCATACCTGCAGCTTTTGAGATACCTACTGCATTTAAGGAAAGGCGGTATATAAGGATTGGTTCATCGAAATGCAATATCAAAGACTATCCTAAGAGGGAGATTGAACTTTTTAAGATACTTGATGGGAGAACAGAAACCATAGAAACAATTCCGGCAAAATATCAGGAACTTACTTTCCAAAAATTGTTTGGATATTATGGGTCAAAAGGAATTGTTTTAAGCGATAAAACCTTTATAAAAAATTTAGGTCTGCGCAATGAAGAAGGACAATTCAATTTATTGGCGCAGCTGCTTTCGGATGATTCTCATTTTCCTCTCAGAGTATCTATATTTGAGGGAAAAACGAAAGGAACAAATCTGTTTTCAGTCAGGGAGTTTGGGAATAACTGTCTTTTATACAGTTTGGATGAATTATTGCGGTATGGCGACGTGCTCAATATCATACAGGCAGATGAAACAGACCGGGTTGTGGAAAGGAAAGAGGTGCCGCTATTTGACAACAAGGCATTTCGGGAAGCAATCATCAATGCTGTCCTGCATAACAAATGGATAGAGGGAAACGAACCGATGATTTCCGTTTTTTCTGACAGAATAGAAATCTTATCAAGAGGCTCTCTACCGCCAGCACAGACAATGGAAGGCTTTTATATGGGGGAATCTGTTCCTGTGAATGAAAAACTGTCGGAAATATTTCTGCAATTGCATATCAGTGAGAAATCAGGGCGGGGAGTTCCTAAAATAACGGAAATTTATGGTAAAGAGGCGTTTGCATTTCGAGAAAAGTGAACTACCCATTGGCTTTAGACAATGGGTAGTTCACCCCACTTTTAAAGGTGTATGTTTCTCTAAAGAAAATGAAAAATAAAAATTCAAACCCACTTACAGACACAACCACTTGCACAAAAATAAGGGTATGTCGGATTGTTCCAACATACCCTTAAATCCTCAAAAATATTGATTTTATGGCATTTCTGATTAACCAAAGTATCTCTTTAACAAGCCCTCGAAAGCCTTTCCGTGTCTTGCCTCATCTCTTGCCATCTCATGCACAGTGTCATGGATTGCATCAAGATTTGCAGCCTTTGCGCGCTTAGCAAGGTCAAATTTGCCAGCGGTTGCGCCATTCTCTGCCTCAACACGCATCTCAAGGTTCTTCTTGGTAGAGTCTGTTACAACTTCACCTAACAGCTCTGCAAATTTTGCAGCGTGCTCAGCCTCTTCCCATGCAGCTTTCTCCCAGTAAAGACCAATCTCAGGATAGCCTTCTCTGTGCGCAACTCTTGCCATTGCAAGGTACATACCAACTTCTGTGCACTCGCCGTTGAAGTTTGCTCTTAAGTCTGCCATAATGTCCTCGCTGACACCCTTCGCTACGCCAACAACATGCTCTGCAGCCCAAGTTCTCTCACCAGACTGTACTGAAAATTTCTCAGCAGGTGCATTACACTGCGGGCATCTCTCTGGTGCGCTATCTCCCTCGTAAACATAACCACATACATTACATACAAATTTCATTTGAAAGTCCTCCTTAATATTATTTGAGCACACCCGTGAGTCTATCCGCGGGCACTGCTAATCTCAATGAATTATTTTGCCTGTCTGTCCAGGCAGTTTTTGCAAATACCACAGAAGTATAGCCGATGTTCTTGTATCAATCCGTCAAAGCCCATAGACGCTTGTGCTTCAATTGCTGAAAAAGCATTATTTTCCAGCGGTAGGTCTAGGACAGCGTTGCAGCAGTTGCATATAAAATGATAATGTGGGCTGGTATTGTAGTCAAAACGATCAATTCCCAGGGCTCCAAAACTGTGCTTTGCAATCATACCGGCATCTGCTAGTTGGCTTAGATTGCGGTACACGGTGCCAAGGCTGATATTTGGAAACTCCTCCTTTACACTTGAATAAACGGCCTCTGCTGTTGGGTGGTCCTTGCGGGACTGCAGGTAGGAGAGGATAGCTGCTCGTTGGCGGCTGTATTTCATAGTCATATAAAAACCCCCTATCCTCCTGGAATCATTTCTAAAAAATCAGTAATGATTACTGTTATTATATTTTGTTTTTTTGAGCTTGTCAATACAAAACTTCAAATCAAAAATAAAAAAACAATAAAGGAATCCTAAAACTTATTATTAGATAAAACACTAGCGCTTTATACAGATAGAAATTGAAATACTAGTGCTCCATCCAGATAGAAATTAGAGTTGTGCATTGCATGGTTCGTGCCAGTGCTGGGCAAAATTTCGACGGCGATGCAGTGGCATCGTCTAGAAATTTTAACACGCAACGGTGCGAAACAGGCGGTTCACGAATCTAATTTCTGGGAGTACTAGTACACCGTTTTTTAATTCCTCATATACCAAGCACTCGCTATTTGCATCATTGCCGCGTTGTTGTCAGTCAACGATGCCACCGCATCGCCTCCTTCCTCCGTCTTGCACTGATACAAATATCAAGCACTTTGTATACGAGGATTAAAAAACGGTGTACTAGCATTAAAAAACAATAAAGAAATGCCAAAACCACTATATTTTCAAATGGGATATGATATACTACAATAAAGATATGTTATGTTGCTGATTTCTAATAATGTTAATGAAAGAGAGACGGACCGAGATGAGAAAAGGACCGAGAATCAAACTGAAAACAAAAATGATGATACTTTTTTTAGCAATTATTTTGGTTCCGCTTACTTGTGGAATAATGGTATTTTTTGGCTATGGATACTATGAAAATATTGATGTGATACATGAGCTGAACAAAAATGAGATTATGATTGGTGCTATGATTAACCGGCGCCTTATGAAATATTTGGTGATTGCTATGGTGGTAATTTTGATCATTACAAGTGCGATTATCACAGCATGGCTAAATCGAGATATCTACAGACCGCTCAAAGAGTTGAGTGTGGCAATGCAGCATATTTCTGTGGGTGACTTTGACTATCATATGAATGGTAAACGTGAGGATGAGATTGGCATATTGTACGATAATTATGAACAGATGCGACTTCAGTTGAAGGAGAGCGAGGAGGAGAAAGAACAAAATGAGAAGAAATCCAAAGAACTTGTGAGTAATATTTCCCATGACCTCAAGACACCAATCACATCTATTAAGGGTTATGTTGAAGGGATTATGGACGGGGTGGCGGACACGCCGGAGAAGATGGATAAGTACATTAAGACCATCTACAATAAAGCAAATGATATGGATAGACTTATCAATGAATTGACTACTTACTCTGGAATTGACTCCAATAAGATTCCGTATCATTTTCATATATTGAATGTTTCGGATTATTTTTCAGACTGTGTTGAGGAGGTGGGGCTTGACCTAGAATCCAAAAATATTCATTTAAATTTTACGAATTTGGTATCTCCAGATACTTGTGTTGTGGCGGACCCAGAGCAGTTAAAGAAGGTTATTAACAACATTATCAGCAACAGTGTTAAGTATATGGGACATGATAACGGTGTGATTGATATTCGGATTTTAGATGAGAGTGAGTCTGTGAAGATTGAGATTGAGGATGATGGAAAAGGAATTGCCTCCAAGGATATTGGCAATATTTTTGAGCGATTTTACAGAACGGATTCCTCACGTAATTCTTTGCAGGGCGGCAGTGGAATTGGACTTAGCATTGTGAAAAAAATTATTGAGGATCATGGAGGCTATGTTTGGGCTACCAGCAAGGAAGGAGAAGGGACCTGTATGCATTTTGTGTTGCGCAAATACATGGAACCGACAGATGAAGTTGTCATTTAGGAAATGTTAGAAAATAAAGGACACCGTTTGGTTTATCTATTGTGCACCTACAGCAAGAATGCCAATAGCATTCTTGAATATTACTATAATTAAATTACTAAAATTAAGAAAGGATAGAGTATATGAGCAGGATTTTGATTGTTGAGGATGAGGAAGCAATTGCAGAGCTGGAGAAGGATTACTTGGAGTTAAATGACTTTGAGGTAAAAATCGAAAACAGCGGTGACACTGGACTTGCCACAGCGTTGGCGGAGGAGTTCGATTTGATTATTTTGGATTTGATGCTTCCAGGAATTGATGGGTTTGAGATTTGCAAGCGTATTCGGGAGGACAAAAATGTTCCAATTCTGATGGTATCTGCCAAAAAAGATGATATTGATAAGATTCGAGGGCTTGGACTAGGAGCGGATGATTATCTGACAAAGCCGTTTAGTCCCAGTGAGCTTGTGGCGCGTGTAAAGGCGCATATGGCGCGATATAATCGTCTGGTGGGCAGTCATACCAAGGAGAATGATATTGTGGAGATTCGCGGTATTCGTATTGACAAGACAGCGCGACGCGTGTTTGTGGATGGTGAGGAGCGGAATTTTACCACAAAGGAATTTGACCTTTTGACATTTCTTGCAGAAAATCCAAACCATGTTTTTACAAAAGAGGAAATTTTTCGGGAAATATGGGATATGGATTCGATTGGTGACATTGCGACGGTTACGGTGCATATCAAGAAAATACGGGAAAAGATTGAGACGGACACTTCCAAACCACAGTACATTGAAACGATCTGGGGTGTTGGTTATCGCTTTAAGCTCTAATTTTTCCTCCGAATAGGAATGAAAAAAATGGACAAGATGATAGTGTATGAGGATTCTGTTTTGCTGATCGTGCACAAACCTGCGGGAATTGCGACGGAGACTGCAAAGATTGGGCAGGCAGACCTTGTTTCTGAATTAAAAAATTACCGAAAGAAGAAAGGTGAAGACACCTATATTGGCATAGTACACAGGCTGGATCAGCCAGTGGAGGGACTTCTTGTCTTTGCAAAGGATGCGCGCACAGCCAGAAAGCTTAGCGATAGTTTGCAGAAAGGCAGTCTTACCAAAAAATATGTGGCTTTGACTGCGGGAGTGCCGCAGACACAAGAGGGTGTACTGACAGATTTTTTAGTTAAGGATGGGCGAACCAATCTCTCAAAGGTGGTTTTGGCGGATACACCAGGAGCGAAAGAGGCATCGCTTTCGTGGAAACTTTTGGCGTACAATGACGACGTTTCTCTTTTGGAGATTGAGCTGTTCACTGGAAGGCATCATCAAATTCGGGTGCAGATGGCACATGCAGGATTTCCGCTGCTGGGCGATTTGAAGTATGGTTCTGCGCGGGGAAAGGAATTGTCAAAAGTATATTCTATTCATAGAACAGCACTTCTGGCATATCGATTATGCCTGATCCATCCAACAGAACAGAAAAAAATGGAATTTTTGTTGAACATTGATAAATTAAAGAAAATATTCTGAAAAAAAAGAACACAAATTAGCTGTTGACACATTTTTGCGAAAAAAGTATAATAATAGTATAAACAAAGGCCTTGTATTTTGCAAGAACTCGGAAAAGGGGAGTAACACAGTAATACAAAGGAGGCCAGAGTATGGATGGAATGCAGAACTGGACAAATTATTTGGAAGTTATGCGCAACCGTCTGCTGCTTGTCAATGACGCTGATAGTTTGATTTCAGTATTGATGGACGTAAAAAATATTCCAATCGCACTATCAACGATAGAGGACGTGACAGACGGAACCGGATTAAACATGTCGTTTTCTGTGATTTGCTCTGAGGTGAAGGTTGCCGGCAGGGTAATGTGTCTGACGAGTGATGATATGTTCACGACAGTCCAGCTTAACCTGAACACGGTAAAAAAGGTAAATGCAAAGATATCAGTGGATGGCAAGGGTGTTGTGATGAAGCTCACGATCAGAAATGGAGCGGAATTTCTGTTGATGTTCCACACGGATTTTGTGGAGGAAGAGGAATAGTGCTCCTATCATATGGAAGAGAAGGACACTGTAACAATGGGCTGAAGAGGGAGAACCTATTGTTACAGTGTCCTTTTTGTTACTGTAACTCCTTTTTCTGTAAAATTGCGGAAAACAATTCACATTTTGGCAATTGTATGGTAGACTGTAAATTGGATATGAAATTATGGAAGTAGAGAAGGTGGAATGAATGATAAAACAAAATCGTGTCTGCAAAATCTGGAAGCTGTTGCTCGTCATGGTTTTAGGGGCATTTATCACAGCTTTTTCGTTTGGAGCGCATACGGTGCAGGCGGCGGAAACAGCAGTGGAAAACACGGTGCAAGAGCAGGTGGATGGTGCTGAGGACAATGGTGGTGGAGCGATGATTCTCCTGATGGGCGGAATGCTGATTATTATTCTAGCGGTTGTGCTCTCTGTTGTCGGGACATTTGTGTCATCGGCTGCGATTGTGGACGAGCTGTAAATTGGACAGTGTGCTGTCATGAAGGAATTGAAAATAAGGCTACCGCAATCCCACTGGCTTTAGACGGTGGGTTAAGGCAGCCAAAAGTAGCGGTTTGTGCTATACTTTCGCTATGGGGACATGGAAATCAAAA
>CASJPF010000109.1 GCA_949383255.1 Lachnospiraceae bacterium
CTGTAACCATATCAATTGGTTCGCCATTCTTACAACGGTTTGCAGAATACGCATCTAGTTTTGCACGTACTCTCTCCTTTGCATTGTTAATCGCATTCCGTCTTGCCTGCCTTCGGTGCTGTTTAATGTCATCTCGTTCTTTCTTAGTACGAAACCGCGTACCGTTCTCGTCTGTGACTGTGTTCTTCTTAATATGCTTTTGAAGGGAATTTCCGCCTGAATTTATAATTGTGAACAAATCCTGCCTACATTGAGGATCATTCAAATCAAAGCTTCCATCCATAATACCAGTTCCTACGTCCCATAGTGCCATTCCTGTAGTCAAAGCCGAATTCAAGGTTTGTGCACCTGTCTTGACTGCCCTCACAACTTTTGCGACTGCCGCCACGGTTTTTAACACTTTTGATCCTTTTACAGCGGCAGTAACCGCTGCTTTTCCTGCTGCAACTGCCGAATTTGCACCTGGTATCAGAGACACTAATGCTGTCCCTGCCGACATCGCCGCTCCTACATAATCGCCTCTTGCAAGCGATACGCCAGCATTGATTAAGTTTGCAGCCGTAGAAACACCCGGTATGGGGAGGGCGCCTACAATATCAAGTGCTAGTTGCGCCACATCGAGAAACATATCCTTCCATGTGTAATTTGCATCTTCCAAATGTTCATAAGTGATGGAACGGTCTGTTCCTAATTCCATAAAGCTGTCTGACTTGATCTGTATAGTGCCATTTGCAAAAGTGATGCTGGAATTTCCCACACGCAATACTAGGCAGTCCATACCGAAAATATCTATCACTCCATCTGTATATGCCTCTGGCTCTACAGCTTCTGCTGCCTCTTCTGTGCCAGCCCCACCGCCAATTCGACCTGCCAGTTCCTCCAATGTACCAATCAGTTGAAACGGTGCCATCAGACTTCCCTCAATACTCTGCTTTAATGCCTGCAGATTTCTTGACTGTATCAGTTCCAGACCATCGAATCCCATATCTGCTCCGCCGTCTGCCACATATTTGTCATTTCCAGTATTGTACATCTGTTCAAATGTCTGTCGAAGTGCATCCATTCCTTCAAAATCCTGTCCCACGGACTGAATCGTAATCTTTCCGCCATCTGTTGCACGAATACTTATCTCACTTGTACTTTGTATCTCAATGCCAAATTCATCATTAAATATAATTTTTGCTTGTCCGCCGCCAAAACCATCATATTCTGCCCTATTGCCCACTAGTTCCAGCGTTTTTTCTCCAAATTTTACCATGCGGTTATCAGCGGTAAGCATCTTGTCTTGGTATCTGCCAAAATCCGGGCTTTCATTTACATGTTTGCTCCCAAGGCACAGAATTTTGCTGCTGTCCCCTGTCTCATAGTACACAAAGACGGTATCGCCTAGATCTGGCATAGAATAAAAATAATTACTGACCGCATGGGCATAAGGTATCCACCTAGGCTCGTCTCCCGAAGATCCAAAATCCACCTTCACATTATTTCCTTCTACTGCAAGAACTGTTCCTGTCAATATACTCGAAATATTTTCTGTTGCAGAAGTCTGTTGTGCAGAAGGGGAAAGCCCCTCCGCATTTGCAAGTATAACCTCATTGCGCAGAAGCCCCTGCCTGCAAGTAATTGTACTCTTTACCACAGTCTGTGTCCGCCCCTGCCATTTTATAGCATATCCTACGCCAATTGTAAGACTACTCACCATAAGTACAGTATTCTCATACTCAAATACAGAAGCGCTTGGACTATTGTTTCCTTGTAATGCCCTGACCTTATCTACATCACGCCCAACAGATTCATGAAGAATAATTCCTGGATTTTTTATTTGAAATGGCATATTCCCAATATGGATATGGCATCCCGCCGTTTTGCTATCCACAAGTAACTGCTTTCCATATTGGTTTGCAATGCGCCTGTCAAAAATCCAGTCTGTCTCATTTTCCTGTGACAGCATCTCACTGACTACAAGGCTTCCTGCACCCGATTCAAACGCCATTAGCGCCGTCTTTCCTATTCCCTGTACAAAAACACTCTCCAGTGTCTTACCGGTTCCCTGGAATGTATGCGTTACAGAATCCTTGTCTGTGCATATCGACGCAGTAGAGGCTGTAAGCTCTGCCTCTATATATTTATTTTCATTAAACAAACGTATCTGTGTGCAAATACCACAGAATACATTTTCTCCATCCACTGTCACCAGCTTCACTTCTGATCCCTGCTGCCGAATTGCATCATTTGATTCCGTCCCCGCTTTTGTGATAAAGCGAACTGTCATCTTTCCATGCTCATTGACATTTTCACGAATATATACATCCTTTATGTACAGTACATCCAGTCCTGTATACAGTATCAACTTACCAAGATCAAGCTGCTCCTCCTCTGACATCATTTATACCACCTCCAATTTTATCAACTCCACGCCATATAATCTCCTGCGCAGAATACTCTCCACCATAGGCAGTGATACGACAATTTTATATTCCAGCAATCCCGACAATCGAAAGATATTCCTTCTCCCAATTCTTTGTTCATTTAGAACAAGCGATGATACCATTCCATTATCATAAATCTTACTGCGCTCATGAATACAGTTTATCTCCGGAAAACTTGGCACCCAGTATATTGGATACTGCTTGCTTCCCTCAGATGTCGGAAAAAGCTGAATCCCCTTAAATTCTGTTTCCTTATCATATAACGCAATTAAATTTTTCAACCGATCAGACACCATAAAAGTTGGATTAATTAAAATATCGCATACTTCCTCTGCCTCATTACCACTGAAATATGCTACTTTTATCTTATCCAAAGCCTCAAAATCCTTTTTTGCCATTGCATAACAGTATGTATTTGGATCCAATCCCATCAGTTCTATTGGATTCTCAACCTTTTTGCTTTGGGATAATTCATAATATTCCATCTTGCGCCCCCTCATCTGCAGTCTCCTGAACCAATTTTGCAAAACCAGAATATTCTATTTTGGTATCAACATCTATATTCAGTTTTGGTGCATCACAATTGATTACAGGGCATCCTGTTAAAACGCAGCCTTTTAAAGCAACACCATCAAAATTGCATTCATGAAACTCGGCAGGCTCAAAATATTGCAGATTCTTTATATTAGACTCTTCCTCATAAAATATGCTCTCTATAATACTTGTCTGTCGAAATACGCAATCCGAAAAAATACACCCTATCATTCTTGTT
Organism: Lachnospiraceae bacterium; assembly: GCA_949383255.1. GTDB lineage: Bacteria > Bacillota > Clostridia > Lachnospirales > Lachnospiraceae > COE1. The sequence continues at coordinate 3,202 of CASJPF010000109.1, forward strand.
GTCTCCACTTTTACATTTTCAAAGGTACAGCCATCAAACACACAATCGTTCATTATACAATCTTCAATACTGCTATCTTCAAAAGTACTATCTTTGAAAACGGAATGACTCAAATCTAATTCTCGAAAATATTTCTCTTTATAAAGTACTGCGGGAAAATTACGAAATCTCAAATCGGCAGTTTGCTCACAGTTAAAAATATCCACTGCAGGACGAATTGCATAGATTGTTTTCTGCCAATCCATGTACTCCCCAATCTGTATAAAAAAATGTGGTGCTTTTTCAATTTGGGCAATAAGCCTGAAGTCAATCATATCCTCTATAAAATATTTGAAACGCATAGAAAAATAATACAGCAAGCTTCTTACGGCACGTAATCGCAGTGTCTCTATCATGGCAGGTCGGATATATCGGCGTAAACTTTCTTCTACTGCACGCTCCGATAAATTTCGTGTAAGCTGTTCTAATCCTACTGTCATCCAGTCTGCCGGCAAAAATCCTATAAGAAAACTGTCTCCAAACACACGTCCTCCTTCCCCATAACTGTCTATTCTATATTTAGGATGCTCCTCTTGAAGAGAACTGTACAAAAATGACAAGTCAATTTCAGTCACAGGTGGTACTTTTCTATCCTTCTGGATAAGGATAAGCTGTTCCATATACTGTTGCAGAACTTTTTTCCACATTTCTGTGATCTTGTCCTTTTGCTGCTCAAAGAGGTCTATTGTGTATTCAGCTGCAGTTGCAAATATTTCAGGATATACCTTCTCTTCAAATATCTGTATGTATGTATCTCCCATATAGACCTCCTGCTAATTGATCAACACTTCACTGGCTGCCAGAACTGCACTACTCTTGTTTAAATCAATATATGCTTCTTCCGTACCTATAATAATTTCGTTGGAAGCCACAATATCTACTTCGCTAGCCGCACTAATACTGACTTTTGTATCAGACATAATGCTAATCTCCTTGTCAGAATAAATCTCAACGCCTTTTTCATCTGTCAAATTAATATAGATCTTTCCCGATTTCGCTATAATATACATTCCCTCATCTGTAAGCAAAATCTCCTTTCCTCCAGGCGCTTTCCAGCTTTTGTGCTTTGGATTCTGGGGTGGGCAAGAAAAAACAGAACTTGCTGCAAATGCCTCTCCCTCCTGTCCCGACGGAAAAAACACTCGTACTTCGTCTCCCACTTCTGGCATACAATACCACCCACTGCCATCACTCGACGAGTAGGCAGTGGAAAATGGAAACCACCAATCGCCGCCACCATCGTACTCTTTGTCAATATCTGTAATATGAACTTGTACCTTATCCATATTTACAGCTTTGACAGTTCCTTTCATCATCTTTCCAGAAGCCTTGCTCACAGTCTTTGGAACAGCAATGCCTTCCATACTTCCATTTGACTGCATCAATTCATAACTCATACGGAGGATTCCATCTGTGAGCACTGCGTTAATTCCTTTTATTCGTGCTGACTTGCCGTTCATTAATACAATATCTCCAATAAATGCATACTGATAGGTTTGCGCTTGTTCTGCTGCAAAATCTTGTGCCATTGAACCTGAAAGTTTCGCAAGATTATCCACGCTGCTTCCATAAGAAAATGCTTTGCTCTCAATCTCAACAGTCTTCCGTGATGGAGGTAAGCCAACATACACTTGTGATCTTGGAGCTGCTATATCAGCAACAAGGGGTGCCCCCAGCTGTGAAGCCATTCGCATAGCAAACTCCCAGTCTGTCTCATTATATTTCATAATTAACTGACCGATTGCCTTGTCTGTTACCATCATGTGCAAATCTGCTTTTTCTTGAATACTATCCGTAATAATCTGACCATATGTATGAGACACTTGCTGATAAGTCTTCTTTTTCTTTGTCACATCAAGAAGCCTGCTTGTCGTATATAGACTTAATGTCACAATACTATACTCATTTTCCTGCCGCAATCCGATATCCTTAACACAGCCACTAAACAGTCTGGCTGGCTGTCCGTCTGCAGTAGTGGCAATATTGATACGCAACGTTTCATCTACCCGCTGCATTATGTCTTTTGCTTGTTCGGTATCTACTTCTCCTTCCACAATTGCCACCCCATGCTCATTTGGTCTGTGAATGATCTGCACAGCCGTAATCTTCTTAAATGGAAAACCTTCTACTTTTAGATTCGCATAAGATATTGTCTCCACAGCGCTTGCCCCCTCTCCTTATTTTTAATTTTCATTGTTATGCTCTTTTATCTGCTCTTCATCTGTAAATCGAAAAGATGTAAACATTTCCTGCGCAATTGGTTTGTAGCGTTCTCTATTCTTACAGTTAAAATTTATAAAGCCCAGCAAAACTCTGCCGTCAAGTGATGTGAAGTACATCAAATTATAAATCGACTCTGTAATTGTATGTGAAATCATCTCAATACTTGAGATTGTGTGCTTTTCTGACTTTTTCACATTCTCTGATAAAATTCTTACTTTCGGTCCTGTTCTCTCCAATGCAAGCCGCGCAATTTTCAGGAAATCTCCCATATATTCGTCTGGAACTTCATGCTGTGTGTAATGGTAGCCTACAGCAAGGTCAAGATAACTGTTTGAATATACCTTATCCGGCTTATTTCCAAGCGGATAGGAAACTGCTAACTCCTCCTGTGTAAGTTCCTCAAAATCCGCAGGCATCCAGATTGCCACTTTTCCGTCTAAAAATAATCTCTCCGCAAAGTTTACAGGAACCATATTTACATTGATTGCTCCTTCAAAAATAGATTGTTCCTTCTCTTTCTCTATCGTTTCTTGTGAGAATCGTTCCCGTTCAAACTGTTCTAATAATTCACGCTTTTTCATTAATTCTTCATCTAGTTCAGGCATTTGTATTTCCCCCATCAAATAGTATTTTTATCATAAAAGATTTCTTATGATTTCCCAGTTCCATCAATAATATGGGTCCCACGGCCGATCCTTATCCGCCCATTCTTCCCATAAATATAACTCTTTACTTGGTATCCTTTCCTCTATCCTTTCTACCAAGAAAAAACCCCCATCCATCACAAAATATGCTTTTCCATTGCTATCAATAAATAAGAATAGCGCATTACTTCCTTTCGTCTCCCAGCCTTCCAACGATACGATTGCTCCCACACACAGAGGTTCTATCCCCAAAGTTGGAGGCAGTCTTACAGTTGCTAGAAGGTCATCATAATTATAGATAAATCCTCCTGGTGTTACCTCAAATGTATTTTCTTCATTTAATATAGTGTCTGCTGATTAGGTTTAAAACACTTGATTTTATCGACTTTTACCGCA
>CASJPF010000110.1 GCA_949383255.1 Lachnospiraceae bacterium
CGGCGAGACCTTTAATTTCTGAGCAAATAATAACAGATAGTTTAAAGGCAATAAAAGGACATGATGGTGTAATTCCTGTACTTTCTATGAAGGATACTGTCTACAGAAGCGAAAATGGAAAGAATATTAGTTCGCTATTGGATCGAAGTGAAATTTATGCAGGACAGGCGCCAGAAACGTTTCGGATAGGAACATACTTTAAGGCGAATGAGAGTCTCCTGCCAGACCGGATATGGGAAATAAAAGGTTCCACAGAGCCAGCGGTACTAGCAGGGCTAGATATTGTAATGATTCGTGGGGACGTGCAAAATTTTAAGATAACAACAAAGGAAGATTTAACACGTTTTTGTGAAGTACTCAGACTAAAATAGTATGTGAGTTTCCTGTCTTTAACTGTGCCCGATATTCCGACGGCGACACGCCTCGCTGTTTCTTAAATATTCTACTAAAATATAGAGGATTATCATATCCAACAATATTTCCAATTTCTGTCACATTATAATCTGTTGTTTCAAGGAGTACTTGCGCGTTGGTGATGCGTATAGAAACAATGTATCTCATAGGTGTTGTACTAGCGTACTGCTTGAAGCAACGGATAAACCAGCTCACGCTCATACCTCTTGATGCAGCGTATTCTTCAATATTAATTTCTGTATTATAATTGTCATTAAAGTACGCAATTGCCTTTTCCATCTCTGTGTCCAGAAATACATTCTTAATCTTATTTTCTGTGGTCAATTGACGATGTATCAATATTAAAAGTTGACGCAGCAACAGAGTTAACATCTCTGGATAGTCGGACTGATGGCGCTGTAGTTCTAAAATCATCTGTTTAAAAATTCGAGTATATTCTAATGAAGTTCCCGTGTTGATAACATGCATATCATCTGAGATACCATATTTGCGGAGCATATTCTTGATATCACTTCCTGTAAAGTGGACCCAATACACTTCTGTCTGATCAATACCAAAATATTCATATTTCTGTGGTTCTTTGGGACGGTAGATCACCATATTTCCAGCGTTTACCACAGTATCTGTACCATCATTATTGAAGTAAAAGTGCGCTTTCCCGGATGCTACATATAAAATTTGAAAGTCCAGCCGCCCTTTGGGGCGGTAGGTTGGCAGGCGAGGGTGGGTAAATAAATGGTAGGTCCCGCAACTGCCAACAATAAGCGGTTTGCTTTTATCCATAAAGTCTATCAGTGAATTGTTTAGATACGCTGAGTTAATGTACATTAGCATACTCCTTTCGCGGAAAGTGTGTGATTTCATTGTATCATTATGTGCATGTTTTGTCTAATGTAGTTTATGGAAGTTTAAATAATAAGAAATTATAATAAAATCAAACTTAAAACAGCATTAACCTAGACGATACAATATGCTAAGTGGATTTGGATATGCTTTAAACAGTCGAAAGACGCTTTGTGTAGAGGTGTCAAAAGGGCAGATGCAAAATTTATAGGAGGGATGTGCAATGATAATACCAAGACATTTTGAAGACTTGAGTATACTACATGAAAACACAATGCCCGCGCGGGCATATTATATTCCGGCTTCGAGTCAAGTAGATACATTTGCCGGAAAGCGCGAGGCATCTGACCGTGTACAATTATTAAATGGCAAATGGAATTTTCACTATTATAGGAGTATTAATGAGTTAAAAGATGTATTTTATGCGCTGGATTATGATGCGTCCAAGGATAGCCTAATCAATGTTCCCAGTGCATGGCAGATGGAAGGATATGATTTTCACCAGTATACGAATATTCGCTATCCGTTTCCATTTGACCCGCCATATGTACCACAGGACAATCCCTGCGGGACCTACATATATCATTTTGACTACCATGCAGACCAGAGAGCGTCAAAGGTTTACCTGAATTTTGAGGGGGTGGATTCCTGCTTTTATGTGTGGCTAAATGGAACTTATGTTGGGTATAGTCAAGTTTCTCACGCTACAAGCGAGTTTGATGTGAGCGGTGTAGTTTTGGAGGGTACAAACAGATTGGCAGTAATTGTGTTAAAGTGGTGCGACGGAAGCTATCTCGAAGATCAAGATAAATTTCGCATGAGTGGGATTTTTCGGGATGTGTATCTGCTGAAACGTCCTAAGCAGGCGGTTAGAGACTATTTTGTTAGGACTGCAATTGGGACAGGGAGCAAAAGGGGAACCGCGGAGATTTTGATGCAGTTAACCTATTTTGAGAAAGTTATTCCAACAAGGGTATGCATCTACAGCGCAGATGGAGCGTTAGTGTCAAAGAGGGTTATGGAGGAGGAAACGGGCAAAAATACAGCGGATATTATCTTGCGGATTGTCAATCCAATTTTGTGGAATCCGGAGGAGCCTTATCTTTATACATTGGTGATTACCACAGGGGATGAAACAATTACGAATGCCGTGGGGATACGTGAAATTTACATTAAGAACAAATGTGTCTATTTGAATGGAAAAGCGATTAAGTTTCGGGGCGTAAACCGACATGATTTCGATCCAGTGACAGGCCCAGCAGTCAGTTTGGAACAGATGAGAAAAGATTTGGTATTGATGAAACAACATAATATCAACGCGATTCGGACAAGTCATTATCCAAATGCCCCCGTTTTTTATGAGTTGTGTGACAAGTATGGCTTTCTAGTGATTGACGAGGCAGATATCGAAAGTCATGGACCTTCTGAGATTTTTCATAGAGATTTTAGTGATTCTAATAAGTTTCATCACTGGAATGGACCAATTGCAGATAATCCTGTGTGGGAGGAGGCGATTTTGGACCGCGTACAGCTTTGCGTTCAACGGGATAAGAACCGTCCCTGTGTTATCATCTGGTCTATGGGAAATGAGAGTGCATATGGATGCAACTTTGAGCGTGCTTTACAGTGGACAAAATCGTTTGATAACACTAGGTTAACGCATTACGAGAGTGCCAGATACCGCAATAGGAATAAGAAGTATGACTATTCCAATCTGGATTTATACAGCAGAATGTATCCTTCCTTAGATGAGATTCAGACTTATTTGAAAAATGCACCAAAAAAGCCATTTTTATTATGCGAGTACTGTCATTCTATGGGGAACGGACCCGGGGACCTTGAGGATTATTTTCAGTTGATAGAACAAAATGCGCTTATGTGCGGTGGCTTTGTGTGGGAGTGGTGTGACCATGCGATTGCGCATGGCAAGAACGATAAAGGAGAGAAAATCTATTCTTATGGTGGCGATCACGGCGAGAGAATTCATGATGGAAATTTCTGTGTAGATGGGTTGGTGTACCCTGACCGCACGCCGCATACAGGACTTTTGGAATATAAAAATGTGCATCGTCCGGCTAGAGTGATCTCTTTTGAGCAGAGGACACAGGAACTGAAAATTAAGAATTATTTGGAATTTACAGATTTGGCAGTATATGCTGAAATTCGATATGAAGTAAACTGTGATGGAGACTGTGTGGATTCAGGTGTGATAATGCCATTCTCTGTAAAGCCAGGTGAGATTGGTAGCACATGGCTAAGCATTGTGATACCACGTCGGGGTCGAGCTTATTTGAAAGTCTCTTATTATTTACGTCGGGCAACAGAATTGGTTTCGGCAGGTTATTTGTTAGGATTTGATGAGGTACTTTTGTACACAGAGGACAATAGAAATCAAACTGTAGTTCGATTAATGGAGCAAAACGAGTTGAGTAAGGAAAAGGTTACTGTGCAGGAAATGGAAACAGAAATTTGCTGTAAAGGTAAGAATTTTATCTATACACTGGATAAGTGCACAGGACTTTTCTCGCAGATTTTATATGCGGGAAAGGAATATCTAGATCGTCCAATGGAGTTGAATATCTGGAGGGCACCAACAGATAATGATATGTACATAAAAAAGGAATGGCAGCGGGCGCGCTATGATTATGCGTATACAAGAGCGTATCATACGGAGGTCTGTCAGACAGAAGAATATGTAATTATCAGAAGTACAGCATCAATGTTGGCAGATTCTGTGCAGCGTATGATGGATTTGCAAATGACATGGCGAATTGACAACAATGGAGAAATTTATGTAGATATTTTGGTGAAACGCAATATGGAATTTCCCGTTTTGCCGCGGTTTGGCATTCGATTGTTTTTAAAACAGGATTTTAATCAGATAGTATATTATGGCATGGGACCTTGGGAGAATTATGTAGATAAGCATAGAGCAGCTAGCCACGGACGGTATTGCGCAAAGGTGGCGGATTTATATCAACCTTATATTCGACCACAGGAGAATGGCAGTCACATGGATTGTGATTATGTTTTGGCATCAGATGGCAGGTTTGTTTTCGCAGCAGTTTCAAAGCATACTTTTTCCTATAATGCTTCGTTTTATACACAGGAGGAATTGCAGCAAAAAGCACATAATTATGATTTAGAAGAATCTGGGAGTATGATATTGTGTCTTGATTACGCACAAAACGGTATTGGGTCAAATAGTTGTGGACCGGAGGTATTAGAGCGATATCAATTGAGTGAGGAAGAATTTTTGTTTGCATTAAAGTTCGTATTTTATGAAAAGAATTTGGATGAGCAGCTTTAAAACATATACTGAAAGGAGGAATTTTATTTATGCAGGATAAAACATATTTAAAGTGGTATAACAAGGTGGGATATGGTTCTGGGGATATTGCAGGTAATGTGGTATATGCGTTTCTATCTTCTTTCATTATGATTTACCTGACAAATACAGTGGGGCTAAATCCGGGTATTGTCGGTTCGCTCATTGCGGCTTCAAAATTTTTTGATGGTGTGACAGATATTTTTTTCGGGGCAATGATTGATAAGACAAAGACTAGACTTGGCAAGGCAAGACCGTGGATGCTCTACGCCTATATTGGCTGTGCGGTGACGCTGGTCGCAATTTTTGCGATTCCAGTTGATATGGGAAAAACCTCACAATATGTTTGGTTTTTTATCGCATATACATTGTTAAATGCAGTATTTTATACAGCAAATAATATTGCATATTCTGCACTTACTGCGCTGGTGACGAAAAACAGTAAGGAACGAGTGCAGATGGGGTCTTGTCGGTTTATCTTTGCCTTTGCGACAAGTCTTTTGATACAATCTATTACAGTGGGCGCTGTGGCAGCTTTTGGCGGCGGGGCAACAGGTTGGCGTACAATCGCTATTATTTATGCCATTATTGGTCTAGTTGTCAACACAATATCTGTTTTGTCTGTCAAAGAACTTCCAGAGGAGGAGCTGATTGATGCAACACCAGACAAGACAGAACTATCAGAAAAATATGGTCTGATTGATGCGGCAAAGCTTTTAATTTCTAATAAATATTATCTAATGATTTGCGGTGTCTATATTTTACAGCAAGTATATACTGCCATGATTAATATGGGTATTTATTATATGACTTATGTCTTACAAAATGAAAATCTATATGGAATATTTTCATGGGCAGTCAATATTCCACTGATTATAGCGCTTGTATTTACGCCAACACTAGTAGCGAGATGGAATGGCATGTACAAATTAAATCTTAGAGGCTATATGCTTGGAACCCTTGGCAGGGCATTGGTGATTGTGGCAGGATATCTGCAAAGTGTTCCTTTAATGTTACTCTTTACGGCGATGGCAGCAGCCGGACAGGGACCGTGGCAGGGAGATATGAACGCGGTTATCGCTTCCTGCTCTGAGTATACCTATTTAACAAAACACAAGCGGGTAGATGGAACAATGTATTCCTGTACATCGCTTGGAGTAAAGTTAGGAGGTGGTCTTGGAACAGCAATTGCAGGATGGCTTCTTGCAGCAAGTGGATTTGATGGGACTGCACTGACACAGCCAGATTCCTGTATTCAAATGCTATATTTTATGTATCTCTGGCTTCCGATGATTATCAGTCTTATTATAACTTTTGTTCTTTCCAAAATGAATGTAGAACAAGCAAACGCAAAATTGCGGTTACCTGTTCACGGGGAGAAATGTACATTCTGTGAGGACATGATTGAGAGGTGAGGGACGATTTTTGCGCAGCGAAATTTAAGATATCGCCCCAAATTGTTGCTATGAGTGGTTTTCTAGGCTGTAAATAGTGTCTGCTGATTAAGCAAATATTTGCAACTTCCAACTCTTACATCTGC
>CASJPF010000111.1 GCA_949383255.1 Lachnospiraceae bacterium
ATAGGCAGACTGCTTTCTTTTCTGATCTGTTCTAAAGTTTCAAATCCGTCAAATCCGGGCATCATTACATCCAATATGGCAAGCTGGTATTCTTTCTCCCTAAGTTGCAGCAAACCGGATTTTCCGGAATAACAACAGTCAGCCTCTATGCTTTCCTGTAAAACACATTGTTTAATCAATTCACAAAGTTCTTTATCATCGTCTATAATCAAAATTTTGTTCATATTTGTTTTCCCAATTTCAACGTTTACTTTATTATATATAAATGATACCATAATTACAACCTTAATAAAAAAAGAACATACACAAAACAAGAACCATACATATCATTCCACTACTGTTCTTATTTTGTGCTGTTCTTAATATCACTTTTCCATACAGACCATCTTGTAATAAAGACCTTTATTTTTTATTAATTCCGTATGTGTTCCTTTTTCAATTATTGTACCTTTATCCATCACATATATTTTATCAAAGTCTTGAACAGTATGTAATCTGTGAGTTACTACGATCTGACTGACTCCCTCCTTTTTGATATTATCGTATATCTTCTTTTCGGTAATTATATCCAAATTACTTGTAGCCTCATCAAAAACAACAATCTCTGGATTTTGTGCCAAAGCCCTTGCAATTGCTATTCTTTGCTTCTGTCCGCCGGATATATTTTGTCCGTTCTCACCTATGTATGTGTTTATCCCCATAGGACATTCCATCACAAAATCCTTTGCTTCTGATAGAGAAAGTGCCTTGTCAAGCTCCTCCTTGGAAATATTCCCAATAATATCAATGTTCTCTTTAATTGTTCCATTAAGCGCAACCGGAGTTTGCGTAACAATTGTAAAAAGCCTGCCAACATTTTCTCTTCTGACATCAGCCATGTTGATGTCATTAATGGCTATCCTACCGCTATAATTACTCATTAGGTTCATAATCAGCTTTAACAGGGTTGACTTACCGCTTCCAGATGCACCGACAACCGCTATCCTCTCACCCCTTAACAGCTCCATTGAAATATTGGATAAACTTTCTTTTTTACTGCCATAAGAAAAACTTACACTTTCTAATCGCAGACTTTCAAATTCCTCTATGGCATCTTTCCCTGTATCGTTTTTTTCATCATTATATACCAGAAATTCCTCTACTCTTATGATTGTTTCTTTTAAGTTTTGCAGTTGCGGAACAACAATTGCCACAGTATTGAACGGCATGGAAAAATATGATGACAGTGTGACAAATGCAATCAGTCCCCCTATTGTCATGGTTCCCGTTGTAACAAAATAATGTCCTAAAATATAGATTAACAGAGGCGTGACCATCTCAACTGCACCAATGCCAGAAGCTAAAACATTGCTTCCAGTTGTTCTTTTCCGAAGCAGCAGTAATACATGGTCATAATTTTCTTTCAAATCCTTAGCAAGTTTGTTATCTAAATGCATACAGCGTATCTGCTGGATATTAACCAATGTATCAACCATTCTGCCCTCTAATCTGCTTCTTTCTGCCATATAATTTTTTATCAGATCATCTAATTTCCTCTTGATACAGCTTATATAGATAAGCTGGGTAAAAATAATGATTACAGTCACAAGAAGCAAAATTACCGATTGTTTCAACATGACAAATCCACAGATTACTGCAGTTATAATCTCAATAACAGTGGTAATAAGCAAGCCGGAAATGAAATCATAAATCTCATTAATACTGTTAAACCTGTACTGTAAATCGCCTGACGAATGACTTTCATAAAATTTAAGATTTATATGAAATAATTTATCTATCATTTTATGCATTGTGTCATAATAAAGTCCATTCTGTATCGTCAATATAGTTTCCTGTTTTAGCAAATTCAACACATAAAATATCAGAAGAATCCCTATCGCACATAAAAAATATTCTATGTAGTCTGCTGATGTCCCAATGTTCATCCCAGAATCAATGATTATCTGTATAATCTGTGAAGGAATCAGAACTATACATTGTGTCAGCAATGTAAGAAACAAAGCTTTGACCATTAATATTGGGTTCACTTTAATGAACACCATCTTAGGTCTGCCAGTGCTAATCTTTTTTTGGATATTTACAGCAGGCAGAATTTTAATAATATATTTCTCACATTCTTCCATTATTTCATGGAACGAAATAACCTTTTTTCCTCTTACTGGATCATTTATCAGGTAACCTGTTTTTATTTTATCTGCCACGATAAAATAGTGGTTATTTTTTGTCTCCATTATCAGCGGAAGATTGTTTATTATATTTTCTTCATCGACATAATCTTCGTAAGCCGTAAATTGAAAGCCAAAAGTTTCTGAAACCTTTTTCATATCTATAAGGGATAGTCCATCTCGCCCTGTATCCAGTTTTCGTTTGATATCGTTGATATTTACCCTGCATCCATAATACTGAAATATCATTGTCAGACACGCAGCACCGCAGTCAGTTATTCCCAACTGTCTGACTAATGGGACTTTTCTTCCAATCTTCATGATAATATTACCTCAAATCCAGTGCCATTATACAAGGCAGTTCCTTATCCAGCTCTCTCATAATGGAATACCCTATACCTGCCAGACCGTTCATGAAACCAAGGGATTGAAAACCATAGAAAGGCTTTATCCCTAAATTCTCATCTTGAGAAATCTTTTCTATTAAATTTCTCCTTGTAAGTTCACTTGCTGCTTTCATCTCTTGGTCTGGAAAAACTTTACAGTATTCCTGTACAATTTCTGAATTTCCCATATTTCCATGGCAGAGACAATTGTTAACCCCCATGCAGCTATCATGCACTGTAGCAATTGAATGTTTTATGTCTTTTACAGCGATATCCACTATTTCACCATCCATCAGGTTTTGAATACGAATACGGCTTAACAATATACCTGGAGCACCATGACACCATGCCGCTGTATAATTGTTAGATTCAGATATCTTCTCTCCTTTATAATATCTTTCATCTTTCCAGTTCGCATATTCTTGTACAAACAGAGAATTTTCAAATTCCAATCCCCTCTTTATTGCATAGAGAATAGTGTCATCCCTTTTGTATTTCCATAACTTTGCCAGTGCATAAACCATTCCTGCAGCACCATGCGACATTCCTGCTAATGAACACATATCAGGATTACTTTGCCACCCACCATCCTCTTTCTGCGCCTCAACCAACAGTTCACCCGCGCGAAATGCTGCATCCAAATATTCTTTGTCTGATGTAAGTTCATACATTCCTGTCAATGACAGTATGGCTCCGGCATTGCCATACATTATATCATATTTTGTATCCTGTTCTATTAACTTTACAAGTATTTTTATATGTTTTTTAGCATAAACCAAATAATCTCGCTCTTTTAATATTTGATACAAAAGAATGTAAATATATACTAATCCTGCTTCACCACTAAATAATCCACTGTTCCCCTCGCATTCTGTACTTTGCAGTAAATCATCTGTATATTCAAATAATGTCCTTGTTATCCCATCAATAACTCCCTTATACTTTGCATTCTCAAAATATTTATTCATTGCTGCAAAATAAATTGCAATTCCAGCCAATCCTTCATATAGGTACACAGACATTCCTCGAATATCCCACGAAAAATCATCATCATCACCAATAGGCGTTGTTATGAGCCAGTTTACTTCATTCCCAGCATATCCCCAAACAGCTTTTTCTAAATAACAATCCGCAATTCTCTGTACTGCTGTAATACAATTTTCTTCATGAGTCTGGCTTGTAATCATATTTTTATTATATTTATATATTATTCGCCCACTGCTCTCTTTCGTTTTTTCTGCATCATCCAGTACAATTCTAATATACATCTCTTGTTGTTTCTTATCTTCCATACCTAATTGCATGATTTTTTGGCAGACTTTCTCTATACTTGTTACTTTAAAATAGTCCTTAATAAATTCCCCCCTGCCATTTCTCAAAATTGTTTCGTTCGCCTTAACTTTAAAATATGGTATGTCCATATGAAGCATATCTTCTATTTCTGCCGCTATGATTTCACAAGGCTTATTCATCAATAGTGCATTTTTATATAAAGAACACAAAAAAAGTTCTCTATGCAAACCATCCTGCATAAAATCCGGGTGATATGACAAATGCAATAACATTCCATATTTCTGAGTATCCTGTGCTAAATGCCGCACTTCCAAATCACCAAACTGTTTGATCAAATTACATAGCTCTGTTTGATTTTCAAATGCATAGCTATATGCATCTGAAAATCCACAGATAATATCCTCAACATATTTTGCCGGAGAATAATACGTTCCTTGCAACTTCACCAGATTATTCTTTTCACTTTTACATGGATTGATATATTCCAGATGCATATCTGATGTAAATTCATCTACCACTTCTGGTATCTGAAATGGAAACTCCTGTCCGCCCTGTCCGCCTAATGCACTCATATCTATTCCTTTACCTTTTTTAGTATAACTCCTCTTAGGCAACAATCCTGATAAGAGTACAGAATTTCTGATAATATCATTGATATTGTCTCTTGCATTCATCTCATCTGAAATCATCCAGTTGTCCAAAATTGTTTCGCCATCTATAATCACTGGAAATTCTCCATTTGCTATAATGTTTTCTTCATGCAGGTCATTTGCATTTAATATATAACTAATAAAAATAAGCGTTCCAAATCTATAATAATATTTTTTTAACTCTAATACACTTTGACATTCTCTTGTCTGAATAAATTCCTCCCACCCATAATCCCCACAATCTATAAGATTAATCTTCTTTAATTTACAACTTAGCCCATTTTCTATAAAAGAAATAACCTGTTGTAAATAAATCTCCGCTTTTAATGACCGTGATTTATATACTAATTTTTTTCCATTTAATAGACTTATTATAAAGACAGTTTCACCTTTATTGTGAGAATCTGATGTATCGGATCTTAAATATGTCATATGCAACTCTTCCTCACTTAATGAAAACTTTTCCTTAATGATATCTATGTCTTTTCTGAACCGCAAAATAAATTCATGGTATCGATCGCTCAATAACAAAACTATTTCAAACACTAACCTCTCCAATATAGGATATATATGAAATAATTCTTTTATATATTCAATATCTGATAAATACTTTTCACAATATTCCTCATACTGTTCTTTTGCATTTCCATGCAATGGCATACTTTCTTTACAAATATGCAATTCCTGAATCAATATCCTCAAAGAAACACTACCTATTTTTTCTAAGACAGCATCCTTAAAACTTCTGATAACCTCATCTTCCAAATCTGACACTTTATCCTTTAATACATCAAGTGCAAACTGTATAAAAAGGCTATAAAAAGGTTCAAAGTATATATTTCTTTTTTTCTCTACCTTTCTTTCTTTATATTGTTTTTTCCATTCTTCAAACTGTCGCTCTAACTCATATATTCTTTTGATTTCCACAGTATTAATTACATCTATGCTATCCGAAAACAAAATTTTTTCCAAATCCATTTTATATATTTGGGGGAATACAGATAAGTCTACATCTTTCAATATTGTTTTCCAATATCCCAATATTTTCAAATCAATCTTGTCCCGTTGTCTATATTTTCGTTCTTTAATATAATACTTTCTTATTTCTTTCATTCTTATCCTCCAAAAGAATTTACTACTATCAGTTCACAATACGTACCTGCATTGTCTGCAAAACTCCTTACGTTTATTATGTTACACTAACATCACAGCATCAGCCTTTTGGACAGCAAAACTTAAGTGCTGTACCATAATAACATTCCGCTGTAGATGTACAAAGAACTCCTCCTGAATTTCTTGCCTCTCCAGCTCCTGCGGTGATCCTGCTTAACTCAGC
>CASJPF010000112.1 GCA_949383255.1 Lachnospiraceae bacterium
TCTGCCCTGTCTAATTTCTACCCCCTCCGTGTCCAATTTTAGTTTACCACTTCACTTCACTGCGGCATCCCCCTCCCGCCGTACCGCCGCCAGAGGCAGGAAAGATGAGGCCCCGGTACTGACACTGGAGGTGCGCGGGGAAGTGGAGACGGAAGAATCCCGTGGGGATGCCATCTGGCATGAGATCCACAATGCCTACCGTACCAGACGTATCCTTACCGGACAGCTTGGCGGGATCGAGCAGACGGACAACGGCAAGACCATCACCATCGTAGACTATAAAGGCTTCCGGATCGTGATCCCTTTAAAGGAAATGATGATCAATGTAGGTCGCAGCCCTTCCGGACAGGAATATGCGGAGCTGATGCTGCGCCAGAACAAGATCCTCGGCAACATGCTGGGGGCGGAGATCGACTTTATCGTAAAAGGCATTGATTCCAAAACCCGCAGCGTGGTCGCCAGCCGGAAGGAAGCCATGCTCAGAAAACGGCAGACCTTCTATCTGGATACGGATGCGGCAGGCATGTACCGCATTTACGAGGACCGCATTGCCCAGACCCGCGTGATCGCCGTGGCAGAGAAGGTCATCCGGGTGGAGGTTTTCGGAGTGGAGTGCTCCATCATGGCCCGCGACCTGGCCTGGGAGTGGATCGGGGATGCCCATGAGCGTTTTTCCGTGGGCGACCAGGTGCTTGTGCGCATCCTGAACGTGCGCCGTGACAGCCTGGAGGATATGGGAATTAAGGCTGACATCAAGAGCGTGTCCCAGAACACCAGCCATGACAACCTGAAAAAATGCCGCATCCAGAGCAAGTATGCCGGCAAGGTCACGGACGTACATAAAGGCGTGGTCTATATCCGGCTGTCCAACGGCGTGAACGCTGTGGCCCACTCCTGCTATGACTACCGGACTCCCGGCAAGAAGGATGATGTGAGCTTTGCCGTCACCCGGATTGATGAAGAACGGGGCGTGGCTGTGGGGATCATTACCCGGATTATCCGGCAGAATCTGTGATATTTCCATAGATATATATAAAGCATAGGGAGCCACCACCTTGAGTGTTGTGGCTCCGTATCTTATTCTGCAGCTTTATTTTTGACTTTAAATCGCCTTAACCCTGTGACCTTTACTTAACTCGGAATTGAGTTTTTACTAAACATAGATTATAATTACAGCTATAAATCGAGATTTAAAAGAGGGTAGCAATGAACAGTAAAACATATTGGAAATTAAGGAAACGAATGTTAAGTATACTCTTTAAGTTCAAAACCATCATATATAGAAGTATTAGTATAATTAGTATTCCCAAAGATTATGCCCCTTTCAGCCTTGTTATTGCCAAGAAAGCAATATTAGGGCTTATTAAGGGTATTATTATTGCACTTTTTTTATTGTTTCTTGATGGAATCCTATTGGAAGCGGAATGTTTGGCCAAAATTGATGGTAGTATTTTTACAGCTGTCGTTATTGGTTGTCTGAGCATAGCAGGTGTCATATTGGGTTTATATTGTGCTAATATTTCTTCCATATATTCATCTAAATATGCAAATGCCCCTGCAGCAGTATCAAATGCATTTCAATGCGACAGATTAACCCAAAGATGCATCAGTGTAATTATTGATTATATTATCTTTGGATTTATTGTAATTGTAGAAATCCTTATAGATTGTTCTTTAAGTTTAAGAACCGTTTTCACAATCATATTGTGGTCTATTGTAGTTATTATATCTTATAGTGTGGCAGGAAATAGAGCTTATCAGTTAGCAGACGTTTATAGTGTAGCAGATGATTCTTATAGACTCCTATATAGAATTATCTCGAATAACTTAAATAAAAAAATATATTCAAATGATGCAAGTTTCCAAAACCATTTTCAAAAAATCTGTGAGAATCAATTTAAACTTTTAAATGAAATCCAGCGTTTTGGAGAGTCTTTAGCTGAAAATAATATTGCTACAATGATACAATTCATGTGTAAAAATCTTGCACTCGTGGAGGCTTATTGGGAAATAAAGAGGTATATTCCAAGAGATTCTTATTGGTTCAGAAATACTCAAAAATATCAGAAATGGCATCTTACAGACAGTATAGAGACCTCCACTGCACTAAGAACTGGAACAATTTTACCTTCTAAAGCAGAACATGATTATTGGTGGTTTGAGAATGAAATATTTTCAATAAATCGGAAATGTATTTTGTATTTGTGTAAAACCAGTAATTATTCCTCACTATATACATATTTATCATGCTTTGACACTATATGCGAAATTGCAATAAATAGTAAGGAAGTGAACTATTTTGTCAATCAAATTAACTACCTGCGGGAACTTGTAGAAAAGTTAGCAACAGACATCGAAAAACAAGATGATGAGGAAAACAAAATTTTTGCTGGAATTGTAGAACAAATCTCTTTGCTTTATTTAGGTATTGTTTTGGAATCTAAAAAATATTGTGAAAACCTCGATATAAAAAAATTTATATCAAATGCAATCAGTATAATTGACAAAGGTAAACCTCTCGATAAATGTGAACTGTTCAGAGGAAAAGAGCAACTAGATTTCTATAATAAAATCATAACAGAAATACAAGTCGAAAAAAAGCGTCTAACGCCGGATTGGTTAATTGCGCAAAATGTAGCAAAAGAAGCGCATGTATATATTAACAGCTTAATAGATGCAATCCGAGAGGGTATCGATAACTCATTCCGATTAGGTCAGTATCTTTATGAAAAGAAAATGTTATTTGAGTCCTGTATAATTTCTCTGAGATTTTATGAATATGAATCTAAACTTTCAAGACTTTTGGAAGTAATAGAGCTTAAAGAAAAAGAATTTTCTGAATACCATATTGATCAGGCACTTGTTTGGGATGAACTAAAAATCGAAATTTTAAAGCAAACAATTAAAAAATGGAAAAATACGATTCCGTCTTTATTACTTAAATGTTCAAGTGAATTTTCCATTAAAACATGGGAAAAGAGAGATGAGTATCCAGACTTCCTTGGTGAAAGCTATAACCACATTTGTGATGATGCTATAAACGCCATTACTCAAAACAATATTTCGCAGTTTCAAGTAGACTTTGAAAATCTGTCCCGGCTTATGCTTTTATATCAAGAATATATTAGAACAGATTTTATAAAGAAAAAGGATGTGTATAAAATAGAATTTGTATATTACGCATTTACTTCCCCAATAGCAGAATGGGCTCAAATAGGTGGACTGGCCATATTGTGGGGTGAGTTCAATTCAAACAAAGACTGGAAAGAAATTGTAAACACTGTTACTGCGAAAATTTTTACAGATGATTCTGAAGGAACAGAACTTGCTGAAACATTCATCAAATACATTCAAGACAGAGATAAATCTTGGATTGGTTTTGGATATCGAGGTTTTCTTGAAACTGAATGGAAGCAAAGAGTAGCGCAGGCAATTAAAAATTCTGAAATATATCAAACAGAATATGATTTATTTGGCATGAAGTTAAAAACAGAAAGCAAATTACTAAATGCTTTTTGTCAAAACTTTGAAAGTATGGGATTTATTACAGATCCATCAGAAGTATATTGGGTACTTTGCATCAATCCAATGTTGCCAGAAGAGAAAAAATTTCGTACAAGATATTCCTGGGAGGATAAGCTGAATGTATAATCCATTTAAAACGAAAAAAAGTGTTAAAAGGCTATATCGTTCGTTATCAAATAACCCATATTCATACCGATTTTTTGAAGATTTGTCAACAGGTTTCTCTTTTATTCTAGGTGAAAATGATAAAACTAAAGATTTCTTCGCTTTTGAACCAAAAGGATGTATTGCGGAAACTATTTTAAATGCTACAACTCATTACAATTTGAACTATAAACTTGAGCAAACTATTAGTAGTACAATGCATAGTCTGTTAAGTTATGGGCAAGCATATATTTACCTTCAACCGCAGTATACCCAAGAAAAATCAGAAGAAAATAAAAATATCCCTGTGAAACAAACTATTTCTTCTCTGGATATTGGAGAAGTCAAGGGAGTTATTAAACAAAGAATCGGAAATAAATATGTTTTCTACACCTATGGATTTAATGGAAATATTATAGAAACAGAGCTTATGGCTGATGGACTGATTAGCCTAAATATCAGGGAACTCGGATATAGGAAAAAACACTTTCTTCACTTATGTAAAAAAATAAGAAAATGCGATGTGACATCTGTTGGACTATTATCATTTGAAAATACCGATGGATATGATTTTAATATTCATTTAAAGAAAAAGCGGCTTAAATTTTAAAAAAAAACAAAATCCATAGGCTGGAGTTTTGGAAATGATGGTCTTTCAGATAGTTATATATTGTACAGAAAAATTCTTCAAGACAAATTCAGAATCAAAGCCTTGAACTTCATCATTGATAAGATAAATGAAGGTTTATCCACATGCTTACACAATGAATCTCCTGGTAAATTAGTTGCCCATATAAGAAATCTGAATTATGATGATATCTGGGAACAATATACAAAAGGAAAGATTACTGTTACAGAATTAAGAAATTTATTATATAAGAATCAATAAAAAATTAAGATAAATAACCTCCAAAATAAAAATGTATTTGCTCCGGCTCAAAGCGTTTGCGGAAGGATTCGAACCTTCGGTGCGTTGCCGCACACCACCTTAGCAGTGTGGCACCATAGACCACTCGGACACGCAAACGGAAAGTGGATGGGGCAGGACTCGAACCTGCGGTGTTTCTTTGTGACGGATTTACAGTCCGCTGCCCTCGCCACTAGGCATACCCATCCATGGGGTGACCAGGGGGAATCGAACCCCCATAAACAGAGCCACAATCTGCCGGACTGCCATTGTCCTATAGCCACAGTAGCTCCTGTGGGGCTTGAACCCATCATTTCCGGCTTGAGAGGCCGGCGTCCTGACCTTTAGACTAAGGAGCCATAACGATCCCCATGGGGTGCTGTGGTCCAGTGGACCACGCTTAGCACCGACCGAAGCGGAGCGTAGACCTTGAACCCAATACCTCCGGCTTGAAAGGCCGGTGTCCTGACCTTTAGACCAGGGGACCTTACTGCAGGCATTTTCAGCCTGCTAATCAATCATTCTCTTTCTTTTCTATTCATGCGCCAATCTGTATCTGAGCCGCCGCATCTATGACCAGAATATCATCCAGTCGTACCTGCAGGACTGCCGCCAACACTACCAGATTATCTATGGTAGGCAGAGCTGCGCCCTGCTGCCACTTGTATATAGCCTGCGGTGTGGCAAAACCAAAAATATCCTGTAAATCCTTTACAGACAATCCTGCCTGCTTCCGCAGCCTGTTGATGTTCTGTCCTGTTCCCGTCATATCTATGGTTGGCAGATTTACCATGCCTTTCACCTCCTGTTATCAAAATTCAATATCCAGGCGGTCATGCTCCATATGGGACTCGGACCCATGGCCACTCGATTAAAAGTCAGGGATGTTCTTTATCCCTTGTGCTCATCCCATCTGAGCTAATGGAGCATAAAAAATACCGCCTACCTCATACAAGATAAGCGGTACACAAATCCATGTTCTGCTTCCGGCAGGATCTTTATAATCCTGCCTTCCGGATATCACACAGTTTTTCGCCTTTTCCTTACCTTACATGAGCGCATTTTAACCAGACTCTGTTCTTTTTCTTTACTGAACAGTGCCTCATAATGTTCGCTATGCAGATAATATGCGAAAGCATTCGCTGCGAAATTAACTGTTGCCATGATCCTTTCCTTTCTGGACTCATCCGGTCCGCTTTGTTCTAACTGTAATCACTATAACACTAATTCTCGGAATTGTCATTA
>CASJPF010000113.1 GCA_949383255.1 Lachnospiraceae bacterium
AACAACACATGGTATTGGGAACTGGATAAAATCAGACAGTGACGGACAGGCAAGGCAACAGCGCAACAATGCAGGGTATTAGAATTTTGCAGTCTTGGAATTGCGCTCTTGAAGATTGCAAGGTTGCAAAAATTATAGACATTGCAATGTTGCGCTGTTGGGAGAAAGCCGGAAAGCGGCGGTATCAAGGCGGCGAAAAGCCGCCCCGTCCGTTAGGACGGTATGCTGTCCAACGGACAGCTTGCCCCCGGCAGGGCGCAAAGGCACTTTTGATAAAGCGGAGCGTGTCGAAAGTGCTTTTGCGTTACTTTCGGGAAAGTAACAAAGGCTGTGCCTATCGGCACAAAATAGCAGATAAGAATAGAGAAGATAGGAAGGTGTGAGGTCATTGGAGAGGACAATTAGCGGTATGATGGGAAAAGGTTCTGTCAGCCATAATACGAGAGCATTTAGCGCAAAGAATGTGGATAAGGAACGAAGCAAATATAATGTGGAGTTCTGTCATTTGGATATTAAAAAGGTATATCACGAATTATTTGATGAAGCCTTGGAGCGTTACAATGGAAAGCAGAAACGGAGTGACCGAAAAATTGACGATTATTATGAGAAGATAAGGCAGAGCAAGCAGGAGAAGTTGTTTCATGAAGTTATTCTTCAGATTGGAAATAAAGATGATATGAATGCAAAAAGCGAAGAAGGACAGCTTGCAAAAGATATACTGATAGAATTTATGGAAGATTTTCAGAAAAGAAATCCGAATCTATATGTGTTTTCGGCGCATCTGCATATGGACGAGGAAACGCCTCACATTCATATTGATTTTGTTCCTTTTATCCGTAATAGCAACCGTGGACTTGATACGAGAGTATCACTGAAAGGCGCACTGGCAGAGCAGGGATTTAAAGGCGGCACAAGAAGCGCAACGGAGTGGAATCAATGGATGGAGTCAGAAAAACAGGAACTTTCAAAGGTTGCGGAAAGATATGGTGTACGGTGGAAACAGTTAGGAACGCATAATAAGCATTTATACGTGTTGGATTTTGAAAAACAGGAGAGGGCAAAAGAAGTTGAAAAATTAGAAAAGGCAGTATCCAGCAATAAAGCGGAACTATCCCACATTATTTATCAGCAAGTCTTGACTGAAAATGAAATGGAGAAGATAAAGCTGGAAAATAAAGCAGTCAGGCAGGAAACAATGGAACTTTCCGCAACTAATGATTTATTAAGGGAGCAGACGGATGGATTGATGGAGAATAGAGAAAAGCTGATGTCTGATAATAAAGCATTGGAACAGCGACAGAAAAAGTTACAGCAGGATATTGAAAAAATGTCTGATTCAAAAAAGGCATTGGAACGGAACATACACGCCTATGATGAAGATACAAAATGGCAGTTGCCGGAGCCGACTGCGCTAATGAGCGCAAAGACTTATCGGGAGAAGAACGCCATGCCGCTTGTGGAAAGGCTGAAAGAAATTGTAAAAAGCCTTACGATAAAATGCGTCAACTATGTGGAGCAGATAAAACAGTTAAAATCAAAAATCACAAAACAGGCGGAGGATATTGATTTCTATAAAAGCAAGGTGGAGCAGCAGTATGTAAAATTAGAGCAGTTGCAGAAAAAAGTGGATGATTTTGAACGTGTGAAACAGTATGTCGGAGCAGATAAGATTGAAACGATTGTGACGAATGCGAGAGAACTGGAACGAATTGCGCAAAGCAGAAAACAGCAGAACAGAGCGTATGGAATGGGCAGATAAGAAAGGACGGATTGATAGGATGGATAGCGGAAATAGGGGTAAACAGTATTCAATGGAAAATATTGTGGGTTGTGAATACAACATGGATAACGGTTATGTGGAGGTTTAATATTCTGACGGTAATGTTTATTACTTGACAGTAACTTTACACGGTTATTCTTTTGAAATCAGTGGAAAAGTCTATACAAATGTGTTAGAATTAAAGAAATTGAAAAAGGAACAAGAACTTTCAGAACATAGCTATAGATGTTTATGACAGTCGTGCATCGTTATGAAATGAGGTAAAAGCATTGGCAGAGATAAAATTATTCTCTTTGAATGAAGGAGTAAAGGAATGTACATCATCTGAGGTGATTTTGGAGAAAGAACTTCAGACATTGATAGAGCAGAATATGGAAATATTCTTTGGGGTGCGGTTTTTAAAAAGTGAGTATGCTGTTACCAATGGGCGTATGGACAGTATTGGAATTGATGAAAATAACAGCCCTGTGATATTTGAATATAAGCGCAGTCAGAATGAAAACGTAATCAATCAGGGATTATTTTATCTTGATTGGCTTTTAGATCATAAGGCGGATTTTAAATTATTGGTTATTGATAAATTGGGAATGGAAGCGGCTGACAACATAGACTGGTCTGTTCCATGTGTTATTTGTGTTGCGCATGATTTTACAAAATATGATATGCATGCAGTCAACCAAATGCAGAGGAATATTAAATTGGTAAGTTATCGCAGGTATGATAATGGTATGCTCCTTCTTGAACATTTAAATACTCCGATTGTAAAGCCGATTATGGAAAATGTGGGAGATGAAAATGGTACAAAAAATAGTACGCAGAAAACCCACTTGGAAAAATTAGCGGCGATTTCTGAAAATATGAAAAATCTTTACCATTCTATATGTGATTTTATTGAATCTTTAGGAGATGATATTGTATCGAATCAATTGAAATTATATTTGGCATATAAGAAGGTTCAAAACATGGTATGTATCGAAATATACAACAAACAGATTATATTATTTTTGAAGCTTAATCCGGAAACTGTCGAATTGGAAAACGGATTTACGAGAGATATGCGTAGCATTGGACATTATGGCACAGGGGACTTGCAGATAACGATTAAAAATGCAGCGGATTTTGAAAGGGCAAAGCCTCTATTGGAGAGGGCATATAATGAGATATAAAAACTGGCTGTAGTGGAATGTATGAAAGCAGAGGAAGAAGATGTTAGATTGTATTATTGAGCGCACAAACAAATATATTGACGATATGCCTAAAAAAGAGCGTAAAAAATATGGTCAGTTTTTTACAAGCAAAGAAACAGCACGTTTTATGGCTGGACTATATACTATTCCTGAAAATTTGTTCAAGGTTCCCATTTTAGACGCAGGAGCAGGTTCAGGTATATTGTCGTGTACACTTTTAGAACGATTGGAGCGGATGGCTTTTGTTCAAACAATAGAATTAACTTGTTATGAGAATGATGACAATATTTTGGGATTGTTAAGAGAAAACCTGCATACTTATCAGGCAAATTCAAAAAAGACATTCAAATTAATATTATCACAGATAATTATATTACAAGCCAGTATTTGGACTTCCATCATATGTTAGGCGGCAATTCCGAGCCTAAGAAATATGATTTTGTTATTGGCAATCCTCCATATATGAAGATACCTAAAGATGCGCCGGAAGCAACAGCTATGCCGGACGTATGTTATGGCGCGCCCAATTTATATTTTATTTTTGCAGCAATGGGATTATTCAATCTAGATGTTGATGGCGAGATGGTGTATATTATTCCCCGCTCATGGACTTCTGGGGCTTATTTTAAGCGATTTAGACAGTATTTTCTGGCAGAAGGGAAATTAGAGCATATTCACTTATTTGTAAGCAGGAATAAAGTGTTTGATAAAGAAGATGTCTTGCAGGAAACAATCATAATAAAAGTAAAAAAGACAAATCAAACACTAGAAAAGGTTACAATTACTTCTTCGCAGTCAAATAATGATTTTGATAATCTGACTTCGCTGACAGTGCCATATAGCCTTGTGGTTTCGGGAGAAGATTATTATGTTTATTTAGTAACAGATGAAAAAGAAGTTTCTGTGTTGGAACCACTACATAGATTCGATAAAACATTGCCGGATATTGGGTTAAAAATGAAAACGGGCTTGACAGTTGATTTTCGTAATCGTGAGATACTTCGTGATGATGCAGAGGAAGGTGCGATTCCGCTTTTTTACTCACAACATATCAAACAAGGAGAAGTGCAGTTTCCTATTCAGAAAGAACACGAGTATGTGGTAACAGATCAAAAGGGACTGATGCAGGATAATCGAAATTATTTATTTGTTAAGCGTTTTACTGCAAAAGAAGAAAGGCGCAGACTGCAGTGCGGGGTATATTTATCAAAGAAATATCCACAGTATAAGAAAATCAGTACACAGAACAAAATTAATTTTGTGGACGGGTTGATAACGGAAATGTCAGAATGTCTTGTGTACGGATTATATGTAATTTTTAATTCTACTCTTTATGATGAATATTATAGGATTTTGAATGGTTCAACGCAGGTAAATTCGACGGAAATTAATGCTATGCCTGTGCCTGATTTAGAAAGCATACAGGAAATGGGCAGGACACTAATGAAAAGCAAGGATATGTCAGAAAGTAATTGCAATATGATATTGGAGGGATATTGTGGATAAAATTAATGAGGCAAGAGAACTTCTGAAAATGCTCGGAATGCCTAAAGCGCAGCAGACGGATATTTGCTGTTATGTATTGTTGGCAATGGCAGGGATCAAGCAGGATACAAATGGATTACCTACTCTTTTCCGGAGAGTAGAGTTGGCCTTTGTCCAGCAGACCAAAGAGCAGACGTATAAATTTACGGGAAATCAACGCGAGTGCTCGTTTATGCTGATGTGTTCTGGTTTCAGCATATTTCTTGTCATAGAATGCTTTGTATTCAGGACAGTGTCTTATGACACTTCCGGCAGCTTCTATGATGTAGTAGCGCAGATATCTGTTGCCAGCTTTGCTCATGTGTTTGTCTTCGGCTACGAAGTCGCCAGAGTCATTATCGTTCCAAACGATACCACAGTATTTTGCGAGGGCATTGGCGTTAGGAAAAGCCTTAATGGAGCCCATCTCAGCTAAGATACCGGCTGAATAAACTTTACCGATTCCGGGAATGGAATTCAGTACAGTGTACTCGTCAGGGTTTAGTCCCTGAACTGTTTGAAGGATTGCTTTATCAATCGCTTTGAGTTCCCTTTCGAAAGAACTGGTACAGTTAAATGAAGAAGTGATTGAGATAGTAAGCGGCTCATAGAGGCATTTATCAAGCCGGTATGAGTTGCGGGCTGCAGCCTGTAAGATTTTTGCTGTTTCTTCTGGATCAGCAATACGGCCTTTGCTCTTAGAGTTAATAAAGGCGACGAGGTCTTCTACTGATGAGTTTACAATATCTTCATTCGTTGTGTACTCAGTAAGAATGGCTTCATCTGTGGCACCATATTTGTTTGCGAATGGATGTTGTCCATCACGAAGTAATGCGTATTCACCGAACTTGAGATAAATGTTGTTAAGCATGTAAGTCTTTTCTCTTGCGATACATTCAGTGATGTGCATACGGTGTCTGGTAAGACGCTGCAAGGCAAGGTATTGGGAACCACGCCATGGTTTGATTGCAATACGTCCTACACGGGCAAAATCAGCAATCACATAGGAATCTATGCCATCGTTGTTTCCGATGTCGATAAAGGACTTCTTGTAGTTCTTGACTTCCTTTGGATTGAGACAGTAAACCCTGACAGAGAATGGTTGTAGTGGTCAAGCATTTTTGTAACACTTATGGCTAAAAAATCACTTTTTATTT
>CASJPF010000114.1 GCA_949383255.1 Lachnospiraceae bacterium
AGATGTAAGAGTTGGAAGTTGCAAATATTTGCTTAATCAGCAGACACTAAGTAATCATTTTGGGATACAGGATATGTACTATTTTAGTGTTATGGTAGGAACTTTATGTGTTAATATGACTTGCATATTAATAACATTAACTGTGAAAAATACTAAAGGTAGATATTATGCTTTTTGCACTTTTGTGTCAGCAGCTATATTTCTGGCATTGTCTCCGCAAAGTTCAGTACCTTATACAGATGTTTATGCGATGGCAATTAATGCGGTTGTAATTTATTTATATACATGGAAGGGAAAAGCAGCTTGGTTTAAGTGGCTAGCAATTGGTATTACGGCCTTAATAGGATATCATGTAAAGGCAACTGTAATAATCTGCTTTATTGCTATTGGAATATGCGAATTTTTTAAGTGTATCAAAATGGATGGGCATATAGGGAAGATAAGAATTGTAAAAGGCGTACTTATTATTTTGATTTCTTATATATTTTCTAGTGTGTTAGCAGATTTTGGGACTCGCTATATTGGTTTTGAACAGAATATTAATTTGGAGTTTACACCACTGCATTATGCTATGATGGGGTTAAATGAAAAAACCACTGGAGTTTGGAACAATAATGATGTGCAATATAGTTATTCCTTTGATAATTTGTCTGACAGACAAAAGGGTAATTTTAAGATTATTAAGGAACGAATACAAGAAAAAGGATTATTAGGATTATTAATGTTTGAATATAAAAAATTAATTATGCATTATAATGATGGGACATTTTTTTTTGGAAAGGAAGGAGGTGCTGTGAACTGGAAAAGTGATCCACCAAACCATACGGCAAGCAGAATATTAAGATATTATTATTTCAGAAAAGGTAACAAGATTATGAACAATGTATTGCAGATACAATGGCTTATGATTTTAATGATGGCATTTGTTGCTGCGTGTTCATTTGTGAAAAAAATTTCAGATACAGAGTTTGTTCTTTCTATAACAGTTGTGGGAATTACTCTTTTTACGTTAATGTTTGAAGGACGTTCACGATACTTATTGCTTTATGCACCTTATTATTTGGTTCTAGGAATTACTGGAGTTGGAATATTTGAGAAGAGGGTGCATAATTTATATATTTTCTTTAAATCTCGGTTTAGGAAGACTGGAATATTAGGATAAATAATGTTGAGAAAATATGATATTAAAGAGTTGTATTTATTGCTTTGTGATACTTGCACTAGATTCAGTTGCCATAGTTTGCTACGACTTCTTTCATTGACACAAAAGCTTCTATAAATTTTGATGCATATCTAAGGAAAAGCATTTTCCAACATGCTTTAGTATATAATATGAATAAAATTTGTGAAAGGAATTAACCATTTGTGAAAAAGCTTAAGAAAAGTAATAAAATAACAGTATTATCACTCTCATGGAGAGATATTACATCGCCAAATGCAGGGGGAGCAGAGGTTCATACACATGAGATGCTTAGCCGTGTAGATAAAAGCAAGTTTAGAATTTATCATTTGTCAACACGAATGGAAGGACAATGTGAGAGTGAGGTAATTGATGGTGTAACTTATTTGAGACATGGAAATGTTAGTACAGTAATTTTTGCAGCAATAAGATTTTATTCATTAAATAGACAAAATATAGATTTTGTAATTGATCAGTGCAATACACACCGCTTTTTTACACCGCTTTGGGTTGAACCGGAAAAAAGGATATTTTATATTCATCAGTTGACTAAGGAAATATGGAACTATAGTGCTAGGTTTCCATTAAATAAAGTTGGGAAATTACTAGAAGAAAGTTTTCTTCAATTAAATCGTAATGATCCAGTTATTACAGTATCAGAATCTACAAAAGAAGAGTTGGTTAAACGTGGTTATCAGGCGGGTAAAATAAAAATTATTCACAATGGTGTTTCTTTTAAACCGTGGAAACAGGAATATTGGTGTGCCAAAGAACGCATGCCTACGTTTATATATGCAGGACGATATTCTCCTTATAAGGGAATTGACATAGCTGTTGAGGCGCTTGCCCGTGTGAAAAAGGACTATCCATATGCGAGATTGTGGATTATTGGAAAAAAAGATCAGAAGTATGTGGAAAGGAATTTAATGTCTATTTGTGAAAGGAATCATTTAGTATGGGAGGATGCAACGGATAGCAATCCGACAGGGGATGTCGTGAGCTGGGGATTTGTTTCAGAGGATAAAAAACTAGAACTTTTGAGTCGCTCATGGGCGCTTCTTTTTCCTTCTGTGAGAGAAGGATGGGGTATTCCTATTACAGAGGCAGGATGTGTTGGAACTCCAAGTATTGCATTTGATTCACCCGGAATTAGAGAGGCAGTTAATTACGGAAAGGCTGGATATCTGTGTTTCGAGAAGACTATAAATGGATTGGCAGCGCAAATGCAATTGGTTGTTTTTGATAAAGTGATATATGACAGAAAAAGGGAAAGTGCATATTGGTATTCGTCACAATTCCAATGGGACGGAATTGGAAAGGAATTGGAGGAGTTTATAAATAATTGCTACAATAGAAGATAAAAACTTTTGCATATATATTTTAAAGAACTCTTTTATTTCTGAATATTATATATGGATATTTTTGGTGAAATAGTATATAGTAGAGAAGGAACTACGTTGATCCAAATTAATAAGTTCACAGATATTTTTCACAACAGGAGGTAGGAAATGGAAAAATTTCCACTTATTTCTGTAATTATACCCGTATATAACGGCGAAAAAAGATTACCAAAATGTCTAAAAAGTATCAGGAAACAGTCATATCCACAAGAAAAAATTGAAATAGTGATAGTGGATGATGATTCTCAGGATCATACTGTTAATATAGCAAAAGAACAGTTTGGAGCGAAAATTGTCAGAAATGGAACTCATGATCCAGAACGTGGAAAATCTATAGGAATTGAACATGCGATGGGTGAGTATTTGTTTTTTATTGACGATGATAATATTTTAACGCATAGAGCATGGCTTGAAAATCTAGTGAGGGCTGTAGTTGATGAAAACTGTGTAGGTGGGCAAGTATCAAAGTTTGCGTACTGTCAAAAGGCAAGTCTTTCAGACAAATATATGGCGCTTTATGGTTGCTGTGATCCGGCAGTCTATTATCTACATCGCAGGGATCATATGATGAAGACCGAGAAAAGATGGAATCTTGGAGGAGTAGTTTTAAATGATAATGACAAATATTTTAAAATTCAGTTTGATAGTAAAACCTTGCCCACAATAGGTTCACAAGGATTTCTGATTAAAAAAGAATATGTGTATCTTATAAAGTGGCAACCTTTTTTTTATCATATTGATTCAAATCTTGAGTTGATTAAGCAAGGATATAACAATTATATTATAATGAAGGACACAGTTGTGCATAATCATTCGTCGAACTATAAAGATTTGATAGGAAAGATTAAGAGAAATTCTACACAGCTTGGCAGAGGCGATCAGTACAGGACATACTCTTATAATTTGACAATGCCGAAGATGATAAAATTAGGATTGACAATGACAACTTTTATCATTCCAATTATAGATAGCATCAGAGGATTTGTTAAATTCCCATCGTTAGCATGGTTTCTTCATCCGGTTATCTGCTTTCATGTTGCATTGATATATGCAGTTAATGTGCTGAAAAATAGCCGGATTGTGGGAAAGATTAAATAATCAACAAAGGACTATTATAATATGAATAACAAATTATCTATTATTATATATTCCTGTTGGAAAAACAGGGATATGTGGGAAATATTCTCTAAATTATTTCAAAAATATTGGAGTGACTGTCCATATCCGGTGATCTTAGTGACAGATGCATATCATAGTACAGATAAGCAGTATGTGTTTACCAAGATTATTCAAATAGATGACACATGGGGAAAAATGATAAAAACAGCTATATATGAAGCCCAAACGCCATATGTCAGTTTGTGGATGGACGATTATCTTTTGTGTGATTATGTACACAATGAGGATATTCAGAAGCAACTTAGGCGGGCGATAAAATATAATGCTGCAAATATGAGGATGATAGAGTCTCCTGCTTGTCATGGACATTGGGAAAGACATAAAAACATAGGATATTATAAAAGAGGAAGGGCATACTCGTTTGCAACACAGATCGGTATCTGGGACAGCAGTTTCTTAAACAAGACAATAGATGACGATTGGAGTGCGTGGGATTTCGAGCGGATTGCATCTTTACAAATAAATGATGATAGGATAGAAGACCAGCAGCCAATCCTTGTTGCGTTGGATTATGAATTTCCATATGAGGAAGGTGTACGAAAGGGTAAATGGATGCAGCAAGGAGCAAAGCTTTGTAGACGAAACGGCATTAAGATTGACATAAAAGTTCGCCCGATTATGACCAATTTAGAGATGGCAAAGATTTATTTTCAAGGGGCTGTTTTGGACTGGAATGGAACATTTGTGGTGAAAATACAAAACTTATTGAGTAGACGAAAAGGAAAGTGAAAACATGAATTCCCAGAAGCTGAGCATTATTGTTCCGGTATATAACAGTGCAGGACCGTTGGAAAAATGTATAGATTCTATACTATGCCAAACATATACAGAGTTTAAATTATATCTAGTAGATGACAATTCCACAGATAATAAAACTACGAAAGTATGTGATGCATATGCTTTGCGCGATAAAAGGGTGCATGTGATACATCATGACAGAAATCGGGGATTGTCTATTTCCAGGGAAGATGGATTTTATGCAGATAACAGTGAATGGGTAAGTTTTATAGACAATGATGACCTTATTGCGCCGTACATGTATGAAGAAATGATGAAGTTTGCACAGAATGAACAAGTTGACATGATATGTATCCGGGGGGAGGACAAGATAGAGGAAGAGATGGAAACACCTGTGTGGAATCGAGATACAGCGAATACATTTATATTAGCCGGAAAAGACGCATGCAATAAAATATATGCGAATCAGCTTGATTTTCCATTGGCGCAGCCTATATGGGGGAAAATGATGAGGCGGGGTCTGGTTGAGAAGGCTAGGCTCGATGTACTTCCATATAGGGAGAGTCTTTATTGGGTTTTTTTTGAGGATGTGTTGTTTACTCCAATGCTTTTTTACCGTGCTAATACAGTGTTGTTTGACAATCGGTTAATGTATTTGCACAGACGTGTATATACGAACTTATCATCATCTGTTCATCCAAAGGAGTTTCACTATGAATCGGTTCAGGCAGGAATAGAGGTGCTTCGTTTTTTGGAACGAAATCATTTAACAGAAGCTTTTGAGAAACATATTGTTGGCTGTTTCTTAAATATGCAAAGTATATGGTATAAGGTTTGGAAAGGTGAAACGGACAACAAAAGGAAAATGCAATATAATCAGCTTGTGGATCAATACTATGATGAATATGGTAGGAAACTTCGGAATATTAGAATGCCTAATATATATGATAAAGTAATACGGATGACGATTTTAATGTTTGAGAAACATAGGATACTGTGGGGAAAGACAATAGGAAATATTTATTTTAAGTTTTTATGTCGTAGAACATATATGTAGTGTCTGCTGATTAGGTTTAAAACACTTGATTTTATCGACTTTTACC
>CASJPF010000115.1 GCA_949383255.1 Lachnospiraceae bacterium
AGCCGGATTGCCGGGAGGGAGTGCGGGCGCAGTTGGAGCGCATGAAAGAACTCTGTAAAGAGCGCAATGATTTGTATGATAAGCAGAATGACTTGAAAGGGCAGAAACAAAAGATTGAGAAGTCGTTGGAACGATAAGAAATGTGGGGCGTGGCGGTTGCTGTACCCTATATTTTGCTGGTAAATGTAGAAAGGGAGTGGTATAATCAAATCTGTAAATTTAGGTTGGGAGGTAAAAAAGTGAAACGCTGCATTGTAGTAACCGATATGGTCGCATAATAACTATCAGAAGATGGAGGATTTTAAAATGACTATATCGGAGAATAAAATTTATCCCCGGACAGGAGATACTCAAACAGTTTATTTGAAAGACGTGATTACCAGTAACAGAATTAAAATTGGCGATTATACAATGTACAATGATTTTGTGCATGACCCACGGGAATTTGAAAAGAATAATGTATTGTATCATTATCCTATCAATGGAGATCAGTTACAAATTGGTAAGTTCTGTTCTATTGCTTGTGGAGCAAAGTTTTTGTTTACCAGTGCAAATCATACAATGTCCTCACTTTCAACATATCCATTTCCAATATTTTTTGAGGAATGGGGGTTGGATATAAAGAAGATTACAAGCGCATGGGATAACAAAGGCGATATTGTAATTGGTAATGATGTTTGGATTGGCTTTGAAGCGATTATTCTATCTGGTGTCACGATTGGAGATGGAGCGATTATTGGTACACGAGCAGTTGTTACAAAAGATGTACCACCTTATACAGTTGTCGGAGGTGTTCCTGCAAAACCGATACGAAAACGGTTTTCGGACGATGTGATTTCTGAATTATTGAAACTCCGTTGGTGGGAATGGTCTGAAAACAGGATTAAGAAAAACATCGCAGCGATTCAATCAGGTCGAATTGAGAATTTGGAATAATTGGCAACCTTTGTGCGGAAATACAGTTTTCTATAACTTCCTGTCTGTAAAAAAGATAGAAGTTTTTTCCTTAGTGATGATTTGAACATGGTGCTAGCGCCATGTAAGATAATGCAGGTAAGGGAAATGATAATATGGCAGTTTGCAGTTATAGGCGGATTGCCATATTTTTGTGGAAAAATGGGCGTTTATGTGGTAATATATAGGGGCAAAGATAAAAACACAACGCAAGGCAATCTTGCAGAACTGGTAGGTAGTCCAGTCGCACCGATTTGGTGTAAGTAGCCCTCCCTCCTTAGGGTCGTCCGTTCTTTGTTCATTACAATTATTTTAAGGAGGAATTGTCATGGACAAAGTATCAGGAAAGTTGACAGTATTTTTTGAAGAACCCTTTTGGGTGGGAGTGTTTGAACGTGTATCAGATGGAAAGTTATCTGTATGTAAGGTTACGTTTGGCGCAGAACCCAAAGACTATGAGGTATATGACTTCGTTTTGAAAAATTACTATCGGTTAAGATTTAGTCCGGCTGTGGCAACTGATGTAAAAGAAGCTGGTCGCAATCCTAAACGGGTACAGCGTGAAGTGCAGAAACAGGTACAAAATATCGGGATAGGAACAAAATCACAACAGGCTTTGAAACTACAGCAGGAGCAATTGAAAACTGAACGTAAGATTGTGAGCCGGGAACAGCGGGAAGCAGAAAAACAGCGACAGTTTGAACTGAAACAGCAGAAAAGGAAAGAAAAGCATAGGGGTAGATAATGCTGTTAAGGTTTTTACTAATATGGTGTATTATAATTTGTATTGAGTTAACAAAGGAGAAATGTTATGAAATATCAATATAGAAGGGAAAGAAGTGAATTTTGGGTTACTATTTATGAAAATGATGATGCATCATATAATATATCAACAAGTCATAAGTATGTTGAACTTATTGATTTCTTTTTTCCAATGTTTGAAAATGATAGTCCGACTAAATGGAGGCAGAGTGAAGCATATAGTAGTTTGTGGTTGCCAGAAGGACGTTATGATCAAAATGTTGTGAAATGTTTTATGAATTGGTGTTTTGGTGCGACACAAGACGTTTTATGGCTATATTTAAATAAAAATATATCTCCATATTTTGATGATGAGTTAGATTTTTGCATTGCATCAGACTTTAACTTTGTTTACGGCAATGGTAGAACAGAGATTGGGGAAGCCGAATATCAGCTGAAATATAACGTTAGTACTTTAAGCCAATCAGAGCAGGCGAAATATGCTGATATTATAATTAATAAAATGATGGATAATTGTAGATATATACCTATTGGCAACAAAGCTAACTGGTATTTGTCTCCTATGCCTGCATTAGAATCAGGAAAAGAGAAATTGGCATGGTTATTAGCAGATGAGATTGCACATCGCATGGGCATTTCGTTTATAAATGCTAGATTGGAATGTAATAAACCTCAAATGAAACAACTTTCGATAGAAGAAAAAATTGAGACTTGGAGAGAGATTTATTATAATGATAAAGTAAAAATTGATAAGAATGTAAGAGGTAAAAATGTAATAATAGTTGATGATTTGTTTCAGTCTGGTACAACAATATGGCAATATGCAAGCTTTCTCAAAGAAATGGGTGCTAGAAGGGTTTTCGGTGTTGTCTGTGTGAAATCTTTAAAGGATAGTGATAATACATGATAAATTGTGATGTTTTGAAAGTAATAATGGCTAAGGGCTCTGGAGATAGTAACTTAAAAAGAATTAGTAAGTATATTCGTAATGGTTCGCCATATTCATTTAGCGAGATTTGTAGTAGTCAGCAGATAATGTGTTCTATAGGAATAAATCAGGAGGTGGCAAGAAATATTTGTGAGAGCAAGGAAAAAGCTCTGATTTTGCAAGAGCAATTATATAATAATGAGGTTGATATGCTTTGGATAGGTGATGACAATTATCCAACAGGACTTAGAAAATTGGATATGGGGAATATTCCCGCTGTATTATTTTATAAGGGAAATTATAATTTATTGAAGAACAAGTGTGTTGGGTTTACTGGTTCGAGAAAAGTATCTGAATCAGGAATACGAATAACTGACAGTTCAGCAAGACAATTATCCTCGGATGGCATTGCGGTTGTGAGTGGATATGCAAAGGGTGTAGATATTACTGCACATAGAGCAGCGCTTCAATCAGGTGGAAGTACAATCTTTGTAATAGTGGAAGGTATATTAAAAAATCGAATTAAGAGTGAAGTAAAAGAACTTCTTGATGATAAGAATCATTTATTTGTTTCTCAATTTTTGCCTAATCTTACATGGTCTGCATCAAATGCTATGAAGCGCAATAATACGATAATTGGATTGGCAGATGCTATGATTTTGATAGAATCCGGGATGGAAGGTGGAACATTTAATGCGGGCGAGCAAAGCTTGAAAAATAGAAAGCCATTATTTGTTGTGGAATATGGAGTAAGTAAACCAACAGCAGAAGGGAATACTTTCTTTTTGCAGCATGGAGGTGTGCCAATTAGAGGAGATAAAAATGGAAAGCCAATATTGAAAAGAGTATATTCTGCTTTGGAGCAAAATGAAACAGAGGAAAGTTATGAGCAACTTAGTTTTAATTTGGGGTAGTAGTATTTGAGTTGAAAGTTATTGCAAAAGTGGTGGACGTGAGTTGTCAAGAATTGTTGGATAGATAGTAATTCCAATTTATATTTGAGAATTTTTGAAAGTTGCAGTATGCTTATAAAGTGTATATCTTAATTTTGTTGAAAGGAATAGTGATAAAATGTTTAAATATGCATTACCAGATGAAAATAATAATCCTGTAAGTCAGGAGATTGATTCAAATTCACTCATAATAATTGGTGCCAATGGTTCGGGAAA
Organism: Lachnospiraceae bacterium; assembly: GCA_949383255.1. Lineage (GTDB taxonomy): Bacteria > Bacillota > Clostridia > Lachnospirales > Lachnospiraceae > COE1. The sequence goes on from CASJPF010000115.1 coordinate 3,814, forward strand.
AAGTAAATTAGGGGCTTGGATTGAAGAAAATGATACGGAAAATGTACATAGAATAGGTGCGCAGAGGAATTTGAATTTTAATGAGTATATTCCACTAAAAAGTTATGAACAAGCAAAAAATAGTGTACTTTTTGGTAATGAAAAAGAACATAATAAAGGATATCGCTGGAATTGGGGACATTTGACAACAACGTTGCTTAATGATTACGAGAATGTATTGGCTGCACTTATAGCTTTAAATAGTAAACAAACGGAAGATTTTGTGAAAGAGTGTAAACGAAATGAAAAAGAAGGTGTTACATATCCTAAAGTACCTAAAACCGTAATTGATGAATTGCTCGAAATTTGGGATACAGTTTTTCCGCAACGTTCGATAAAAATAGAAGATTCAAAAGTGATTGCTTCTTTTAAGCAAGCAGAGAATAAAGATACTTTATATAAGGGAAGTGAAATGAGTGATGGTGAAAGGGTTGCTTTATATTTGATTGCCCAATGCCTGTCAGTTCCTGCAAATAAGGTATTGATAGTTGATGAGCCAGAGTTACATCTACATCGTTCTATAATGAATCGATTATGGTGTGAATTGGAAAAGAAAAGGTCTGATTGTTTATTTATATACATAACACATGATACAAACTTTGCTGCACTACATTCGCAGGCAAAGAAAATATGGGTAAAGGAATATGATGGATGTAAATGGACATTAGAGGAAATAAATTCAAGTGAACTACCAGAACAATTAATGTTAGATATAATGGGAAACAGGAAAAAAGTGATCTTTGTAGAGGGTACAGACGAAAGTTACGATACAAAATTATATTCAGAAATATATAAAAGCTATTATGTTATTCCTTGTGGTGGTTGTAGTAATGTAATTGCACGAACAAAAGCAATGCGAGATACTCCTCAATTACACGACATTGAATGTTTCGGAATTATAGATCGGGATTATAGAGGCGAAGCAGAAATAAATGCATATAGAGAACACCATATATATACATTAAAGGTGGCAGAAGTAGAAAATCTTTTTCTTGTTGAAGAATTATTAAATGTTGTAGCTAATTTACTTGCTATTACAGATAATAGAGTTGTTGAAAATATTAAAAAATATATTATAGAAAACCGATTTTCTTGTGAAGTAAATCGCCAAATATGTGAAGCTGTAGTTTCAGAAATAAAATATCAATTGTCTATAATTGAACTTTCTAAAAAAAATGAAATAGAAGCCAGCCAGACCCTACAACAGGTTATGGAGAAAATAACTTACGAATCTGTTAAAGATTCTATTGAGCAAAGTTTCCAAGAAATTTTACAATCCAAAGAATATTCAAAAATTTTGTCAAAGTTTAACCGTAAAGAATTGGCTAAAACTATAGGTCATTATTTTGGACTTAAAAATGATGAATATTGCGATTTCGTTATTCGGCAACTTCATAGTGTAAATTCGGATGAAATTAAAAATGCTATTATTCCATATTTACCACTTGAAATATCGATAGAATAACTGAATTTAGGAGTAGAACAGGAAACATTTTTCCATTTTGGAAGATATCGTTATTGCAATTATTTGCAACATAAATTAAAATGAATCTGTGGCAACATTTTGGCAACAGAAAATCAGCAAGCCATTATAAATGATGTAATTGAAGTAAAAACAGGCGTGTATTTGCATAAAAATTAAACAAATATAGTTAATAGCAACAAAGAACACGCCGAGTTCGAATAGTCGGAGGTGAGCCGCGGAGCCAGTAAA
>CASJPF010000116.1 GCA_949383255.1 Lachnospiraceae bacterium
TTTCTTTCGCAAACATATAATACAGTCTATGAATAGCAGCAAGTCCACTATTCAAGAAATCAAAGGCTTTAATCGGACGGTTATTAGCATAACCTCATGGGAATTGCACCATATGAACTAACTTTGTTACTGTAAATCCATAAAATTCATGTTATAATCAAAGAGGGTGAATTTTATGGATACAAATGATTTAGTAAAACTACTGCCATCAGGCTATGAACAGGCATGCTTTGAGAAAAAAGCGATTACGAGAAAGCGGACAATTAAAAATCCTCTTGATCTGCTGCGCCTGATCTTATTTTATCTATCCGGCAATAAGTCATTAATTGATGTAAGCCAGTTTGCTTTGATAAGCGGCATCGACAAAATAAGCGATGTCGGTTTTATGAAAAGGTTTGTAAAATGTAAGTACTGGATTATCTGGCTTACACAGCACATTCTGCTGAATCCAGTCATTCAGTATAAGAAACCCGAATGGCTGAAGCCTTACTGGGTTCTCGCCATTGATGCGTCAGACATTGTAGAAAAAGGCGCCGTAAAAAAACTGTGGCATCTGCATTACGCGGTGGATATATTTTCCTTAACCTGCAGCCAGTTCAAAATAACCAGACAGTCTACAGGAGAAAGCCTTAAAAACTTTACGCTCACCAAAGGATGCCTTGTCATAGCTGACCGTGCATATGGGACGATAAAAAGCATAGAGCACTGCCTGGCGTCAGGAGGAGATTTTATTATCCAGATCAAAAATAAAGCTTTCAATATCTATGATGCCAGCGGCAGGAAGCTGGTTTTTGCTGACTGGCTGCGTACAGTTGGAGAAACTGCAGAGGAATGAAACGCATATGTCAGGAACAGTGAAAAAAAGCTGGTTCCCTTAAGGATCTGCGCCTGTAAAAAAACAAAAGCAGAAATCGCTGCTGAAAAGAAGCGTATCAAAAAGATGGAAAGCAAAAAACAGATGAAACTGAGTGATGAAACGGTATTCACGCACAACTATATGTTTGTGATTACTTCTCTGCCAGCGGAAATTCTTTCCTGTTACCGTTTGTGCTGGCAGGTGGAACTTGTATTTAAAAGACTAAAGTCGCTGCTTCAATTAGGAAGTATCCCAACAAAGACAGAAGAAGCTGGGGAGGTCTGGATTAATGGGAACCGCTGTCACTTCTCACTGAAAAATATCTTGGGATATTGATTTTTCCCCTTCTTGGAACATCCGCAGGGAACCAGAGCATATGGAGGGAGACGAAACTTGTATCCTTTATAATTTTTATGATGATACTGCCAAACATTCAGACAGTGTCTTTTGATATTTTGGAATTGGTAAAGATGTCGTTTATTGAGAAGCGAAAAACCGTCCGGCAGCAGATTCTATGTTTTTATAAAGTTAGTGCGTATAGGAAATTTCCTCCTAACTCCCTCTGCGTTCAAAAACCACGAAACACCCTGCCGGGATTTCTGGTTTTTTCACTCATTTTTTGCACGAACATCCTCCACGGCAGGATTGTAGATTTTGTAAAATCATTTCAAAAACCCTGCTCAGAAGGGGATAAAAAATGGCAAACCGTGAGCGCAAAAATGACCTGAACCAGATAGCAAAGCGCATGAATGCCACAGGCAATGTATATAAAGCCGATGTGGAGAAGTAAAAAAACTAATGAACAAGGTATGGCAAATACAGAAAGCCATGCTCACAAAACAGCCCTGCATGAAACAGTAAGAAACTGTAGAAAAATAACTGACGCATCTTGACTTGGTATCACTTATTTTCCTACAATTCCTAAGCCGCTGTGTCATTTGTCAGAAACCATCAAATTTCGACATCAAAAAAGGTGTACTGCAACTTAGTTTCAATCTTCATTGCAATACACCTCGATGGATAGAATGCTCCGCATTCTTTTTTGTTTCTGTTATTCGATACCTAAATATTTTCGGTTTTCTCTTCCGCATAGTTTAATTCCTTTTCATCAGCTTATTTACATAATTGAGGTCAATAAAAAACGACAGCCTTGATTTTTCAAAGCTGCCGTAAAAATAATAAGTGCACGAAAATATGTCTGCCATACGACGACTTTTTTCTTTTTTCGTCGTACGGCAGATTGATTTATAATTCAGTTTTCTATAAATTGATTTTATAAGTCCGTATTAGAAAGTTCAATTACAATGACTTCCAGGCGATTGTTAAAGCGGCTAAGATAACACTGTTACCCAATTCCATAACATAAGCAGATAGAAGAACCATGTCAGAAATTGGACAACATAAAACAAAGAATCCCCCCTCAACTAAGCGGTCTTTACTTTACGCCAATTTCACCACCAGTGTCACAAAGAAGCATCCGTTGCGAATATCCGCAAACACCTCTCCACCCATAAGTGACATCACCCGTTTGCAGATAAAGAGTCCAAGCCCATTGCCCTGCACCTTATCCGCATTGTTTCCGCGATGAAAGCTCTCGAATATCTGCGGCAGTTCTTTTGCTTCAAGTGTACAGCCCGTATTTGACACCGTGATAAGCTCACAGCCGTCCATTTTATCACAGCCGATCTCAATTCGTCTGCCGTCTCCATATTTGATTGCGTTTTCAATCAGATTTTGAAAACATTCCGCAAGGCGGTTCGGATCGCAGGAAAGAATGCAGTCATCATATTTGCGAATCAAAAACTCTGTTCCCGACACGGAAAGCTGGGGAGCATATCTTGCGTATATTTTCGTGATGATAGCACTGAGAAACTCCTCGCCGGGCGTGACCTCAAAGCTCATAAAGTCCTCGCTTACCGCCTTTGAGAGTTCGCTGACAAAGCGCTCTATCTCATCCGCGCGGGTATTGATGTTCTCGGCTGCGGCACGCTGTTTTTCCTCGTTCTTGTATAATCCCTTGGCAAGCGCCTTTGCATTCAGCTTGATAGCCGACAAAGGTGTTTTTATGTCATGGGAAAGGGAGAGCAGCAGGAGTTTTTTATCCTTTTGCATCGTAATCTCTTTTTTGCGGCTGTTTTCGATGCTCTCACGCAAGAGGTTCACTCCCCATGTGAATTCGCCGAAAAAACGGCTTTTTTCTTCGTTTATCGGCACGGCAAGATTGCCCTTTGCAAGCTCCTTAGGAACATCACTCAGCCTGTGGAAAGGTACGATGATATGTCTGCGGATATAATACAAAAGACCTGTCAGCAGCAGGAACAGCGCACCCAATACGCAGTTTACCGCAGCAATGTCATATTGTCCGTTCCCCACGGTATATTCAACGCGATAAAGCGTTTCGCCCGCTTCTATGATAAGATAATGCTCATCGGAACGGTAGATGTCATCACCCGTAAACACGCCTGTAATGTGGGGGTATTTTTCAATGTCATAGCTGCCTGTCTGTGCTATCTCACCCGCAAGCCGCCTGGCTTCCACACGATAAATACCTTCACTATTATCTTTTGATCCCATGAGAAATATGTTCAATGCCGCCGCCAGTAAAAGAAATACGGCCATCACCGCGATACACAGATTTTTGTAAGCTTTCATACAAACTTATACCCCACGCCCCAGATCGTAAGCAAACGCTTTGCATTCTTAGGGTCATCACCGAGTTTTTGGCGAATGCGGTTGATATGAACATGTAGCGTTTGCAGCTCCGAATCGCTGTCGCTGCCCCAGACAGTACCAAACAGGTACGATTTTTTCAGGGCTTTGCCTTGATTTTCAATCAAAAGCGCCAGCAAATCAAACTCCTTTGCGGGCAGCTCCACGGGCTTTCCGTCAATGACCGCCGTTTTATCTGCAAGGTTGAGCGTCACACCATCCGCCGATAATAGATCATGCTGATACCGCCGTTTGAATATACCCTTAATTTTAGCGATCAGAACATCTATATCATAGGGCTTTTCAATATAATCATCCGCGCCGAGGTCATAGCCGTTCAGCTTATCTTCCCTGCCCGTCCTTGAACTGACAATCAATATGGGCGTATCCGTCTTTTCCCGGAGTTTTGAACATATCGCAAAGCCGTTCATATCGGGAAGATTGATGTCAAGCACCACAAGCCTTGCGCCATATCGTTCAAAAAGATGTACGGCACGTTCTCCGCTGTCCACGCTCGATACGACATATCCTTCCTCGCGCAGAAAGTCGGTCAGCAAGTCCGCCAGTTCCTTATCGTCCTCCACAATCAGAATATCGGTCATAAAATCACCACCTGCAAGTATTGTTTCAAGTATCACCAGCCCTGTTCCATAAGCCAGTGATTCAGTTCTCTTTCACGATCACGGAACTCTTTGTCACCGCCGCCAAAATGTCCCATCTCTTTTTCGCCGACGATACCGCCGTCCACAATGTAAAGCACCCTGCTGCACTTGGCGGCAACCTTTGAATCGTGGGTCACGCACATGATCGTCGTACCGTCACGGTTGAGGGAGAGCAGCTCGTTCATGACCTCGTCAGAGCTTGCACGGTTCAATGCGCCTGTGGGCTCATCGGCGAAGATCATCCTGGGATTGTTTATCATGCTGCGGCAGATGCAGGCTCTCTGAAGCTGTCCGCCGGACACCTCGTTGATGTCGTTGCCGCCCACCTCATCGATGCCGAGCCTGCGCATAAGCGCTCTGCCGCGCTCATCGGTCTGCCTGCGGCTCGACCTGTTCTTTTTTGATTGTACCGCGGGGAGGATTATGTTGTCCAGAACGGTGAGGTTTTTCAGCATATACATCTGCTGAAAGATAAATCCCATTTCATCAAGACGCACATCGGCAAGCTCTCTTTCTCCCATTGCGGTGATATTTTTTCCGCAGAACAAAACCTCCCCCGATGTGATGCCGTCCATACCGGACACGGTGTAAAGCAGGGTGGATTTGCCTGAACCGGAGGGTCCCATAACTGCTGTCATTTCGCCCTCGGAAACGGTGAAATTTACATTTTTCAGAACATTGTTCTGACGCTTGTTTACTAAATAGGTTTTGCAGAGATTTTTTACTTCTAAAATATTCATAATAAGCTCCTTTCTTACTCGATACTTGCCGTATCGGAGGATTTGATCTTTTTGGTGTAAAGTGAAGTCAAAAATGCGCTGACGGCTGTGGCGGTAAGAACGATAACGGGGAATACTGCGTATATCTCCACAGGGTTCTGCATATATTCTACGCCCATTTCAAGCCCCATCGTCCTGAAAATAGGGTCGAAGCAAAGCTTTGTAATGGGCATACCCAAAAGCTCCGCAAGAAGTACAGCCGTCGCCACCGCAATGATAAATCTTAACGTGTACTGTCCGTATATTTGGGCGTTCCTGATGCCTATGGCTTTCATGAGAGCGATCTCCGCCTGCTCCTTTGCGATAAAGGAACGCGCCATAAGCACGGTTATAAGCGCGGCTAAAATTACCGTAAGGACGGCGGACATTTTTTTAACCGCATCTATGGCAT
>CASJPF010000117.1 GCA_949383255.1 Lachnospiraceae bacterium
GGAACCTACTGGGGTTCACGGGCTTCTTAAGTAGCGCAAACTTTTTACTCACAAGCATAGGTAAATACGTAACTATACTGTCATTATTCAACTCATTCATATTGCACTTGGGTTCAAATTCAGCAACATACTTTATTCGCTTTATTTCCCACTCTTTCGGTATCTCCGCAATCCACTCAATCCCGCTATCCTTCATCTCCCTAGCCATACTTATTTCTCCTCCGCAAACAGCCTCTCCAAGGAAGCAGAAATATCAGCCTCCAACACATGAATCCGCGCCACGATATCCTCCACCTTTTCCGGCGCCTGATACTCATAGAAATATCTTGTCATAGGTATCTCATACCCTACCTTCGTCTTTTTCTTATCAATCCATGCATCTTCCGCATAAGGAAGCACTTCTCTCTCAAAATACCTGTCGATATCCTGTGTAAGCGGCACATTCTCCGTATCACGCAGGCTTGCATCCGCTACAGGCTTTCCTTTTTTCAGGACAATTTCCCCGTTTTCATCCCGCTGTGGTCTTTCCACCACAATTTTGTTATATCCAAACTCTACGGTCTCAAATATCTTACTCTCACAATAGATTCCGCTCTTATCTCCATACACAGCGCAGTTTTCAAAAGAACCATAAGCCTTAACAATCAATTCCCGACACTGATCCGTAATATCGTTTCTTTTCGTTCCAATGCTCTTTCTCCTTGCCTCATAGCAATGAGAGGCATCTATAAGCTGCACTTTTCCTTCCCGATATGCCGGTTTATTCTTGGAGCAAATCCAAATGTATGTACTGATGCCCGTATTCATGAACATATCCGTAGAAAGCTGCACGATACAATCCAGCCAGTCATTTTCTAAAATATATCTCCTAATCTCTGACGGACCGCTTCCGGCATCTCCTGAAAATAACGGAGAACCGTTTTGTATAATTGCCATTTTTCCATTCGGCGCAAGTTTGGAAAGCCCATTTAACACAAACAGCTGCTGTCCGTCACTGATTTTAGGAAGCCCGGGCGCAAATCTGCCCTGTTCCCCTCTTGTAGCTTCTTCTTCCACCTTTTTCTGTTCGCGTTTCCAATCAATTCCAAAAGGCGGATTAGAAATGCAATAATCAAAGGTAAATCCTGCAAACTGGTCGTCTGACAAAGTATCGCCGAACCGCATATTGTCCGGATCTCCGCCACGAATCATCATATCCGCTTTTGCTATCGCATAAGTAGACGGATTAAACTCCTGCCCAAAACAAGTAACTTCTATATCGCTGTTTAAATCATGGATTCTCTCTTCCATACAGGAAAGCATCTGAGATGTTCCCATTGTCATATCATAAACAGTCATTCCGCCGGCGTCTAAATTAGCATCCGCAAGCAGCAAATCCGTCATAAGGTAAATAATGTCCCTGCTGGTAAAATGCGCTCCAGCTTCCTCCCCAAATGACTCTGAAAAACGGCGCACTAAATCTTCAAAAATATAACCGCAATCCACGGCACTAATTTTGTCAGCGCCTAAATACCCTTTTTCAGAATTAAATTCCTTAATAATCAGATACAGTGTATTGCTCTCCACCATTCTTTTAATAATATTATCAAAGTCAAACTTGGAAAGAACATCCTGCGCATTTGCAGAGAAACCGGCTAAATAGTCTTTAAAATTCGTTTCTATATTATCCGGATCAGCCAAAAGCGTCTCAAACGTAAATTTGCTTGTATTATAAAACTGATAGCCGGATGCCCTTGTCAGGAAACCATCAATAACCGCCAAATGCTTCACTTTTTCATACTGCACAAGCACATTGTCATGAGTAGGCAGTAAGCAATCATGAAATCTTTTAACCACTGTCATCGGTAAGATAACAAGTCCATATTCATGCGGCTTGAACGGTCCCCGAAGCATATCTGCCACATTCCAAATGACAGTCGCTTTTTCTGCTATATTGATTCCAACATCACTGATTTTATTGTTGCTCATCCCCATCAGCTTCCTCCTGCGTTCTTTTATAATTTACCAAATCTGCAAAATCGCAATCCAGCTTTTCACATATACGTTCCAAAACAGATAAATTCACAGACTCTCCATTTGTCATTTTCGCCATAGTGCTTGAGCTTAACCCCGTGCTTTTACATAAGTCACCCTTTTTCATACCCTTATCGATCAATAACTTCCATAGTCCGTTATAACTGATTGCCATAATATAGTTCCTCTTGCTTTCTACAAATCAGAGTTTCATAATATATTTAAAATCATAGCATTAATTTTCCAAATAATCAATTTGAATATTCAAATACTGTAATTTAAAATTCAAATATTTTTCTACTTCAATGCCTCAATCAAAAGATTTAATGCTACCGCTATTTCTTCATTTAATTTCTTTTCGCCTTCGCTCTTAGCATGTATGTCAGCTATCTCATGCATAACATCTATAATGATATGTGCATCTTCTTTAGTCGGCTTATCTGCACTTCCATTATTTAAGACCAATTGCACGGATTTTAAGAAAATTATAGTAATTGAATATCGATCCTCGTCAACATCAAAGTTATCTTTTATAAATTTGATTAAATATTCTGCTGATTTCAGCATTTGTGAAACTGTCAAATTGTCTTTTCCATTTGTAGCAAGAACTGTACTCCCTTGCAATTTCCCGTGTGGAACTGTAAATAACTCCTTAATTCCTATTTTTTTCATAAGCTCTTGCACACTTTTTTGCATCAAACTCCCTCCTTCAAATCATCATAAATACATAATACTCTTTTTCCAATGATAAATCAGCATATATATGATAAAAAGTAGCAAGAACTTTTTTATTTTGTTCCTGCTACTTTTTGCTCACAAGCAATAAATAATTTCTTCCCTCACAATCTCCTCTGCCCTTACCCTAATGCAATTCATTCTCCGCACCCAAAGCATCTGATCCTGTGCCTTTAACTGCTCCGTCACTCCCTCCTGTTTTGCCATTTGCTCCACAAGTAAATCAAACCGTTCCTCCGCCTGTTCCTGTATCATCAGCAGATGCTCTTTCAGTTTACCCGATAACAATAACCCCGAATAAATACCTCTCCTATGATTCTCTAAATAAGATTTCCGCATCAATCCAAATTTCCTCAACTCTCCCTCCGGCTCCGGATCTGGAATTAAGTTCGGTATCAGATAATCTCCACATTTTTCATAAGTCAAATTCATAATCTATTCCTCTCTTCCCTATAGACTGATATCTTGTTTTTTGTGCTGCTTTGTCGCTTCCTGTTTATCTTTCTCAATCCCTAAATACTGCCTTATGTTCTTCAACTGCTTATCTGCCTCCTCCGCCTCTTTTTCGGCTGTCTGATATATCTTCCTTAGCTTTGCCTTTTGCGCTGTCATTGTATCATATTCCGCCTGCATCTTTTCCACATCTAAAGATGCCATCTTTACTCCATACCGCTTCAACATATTTTCAGCGCCGCCAAACAGAATAATCTGCGTTTCATGACTTCGGAAATATGCATCCTGATCTTTCGCTCTCTCATATCCTCTCTGGTATTTCCTGTTTGCCATATACTGTTTTGCGTATTTTAGGATTTCCGCTTTGGCTTTCATCTCATGCTCCAAATCCACAACCGCACTCCGTGCCGTTTTTGCTGTGGCATTTTTCTCTGCAATTTTCCGTTTCAGTTCATCTACGGAACCGCCCTCTGCATAACTCGCCGCTGCAATCTTTAAATTCTGTATATCCGCCCAATGCTTTAACGCACCATTCTTTTGAAACTTCTCCTTGTCCGTATCAATCAGAGTCCGCTTTGCATCCTGTCGCTCTGGAAAGGGAAATTTCCTTTTTACAGGGAATCTTTCCTGTGCCTTTACACGTTTTTCGATTCTCTCTCTGATTAATTCTTTCGTATATCCCACACCGAAATTCTTTTCACTGACACGTGTAAAACGTGTCTGCCCTGAAGCAGAAAATGATAAATATTTCAGCGCATTATCTCCAAAAGTTTCCCCTTTTACCTCATATCCTTTTGTCTGCATCCGGCTGATAAAATCTTCATAGCTGTGTGCTTCACGAATGGCATTGTCCATATCAGATTTCATCTGCGCTTTCCATGAAGTTCCCACCTTTGTCATCTGCCACTCATAATGTGTCATGCCTTTTTGCCCTGCCGGAATAATAACCGACAGTCCATGTTCTTTACACAATTCATCTGACAGATTTCTAATATGACGATAAGTGCGTTTGCAGTCATTGTATTTTTTATGTTCCACATTATCAACCGCACAGAAAATGATATGATTATGACAGTGTTCCTTGTCTATATGCGTTGCAATGACATAACTGTATTTATTTTCTAACAGCTTATCCGCAAGCTCTATTCCCACCTGATGAGTCGTATCGAAATCCACTTCCCCCGGCGCAAAGGACTGGATTAGGTGGAATGCCTGCTTATTCCCAACACCGGAAGATTTTGACAACGCATCCATAAAATCATAATGCGCTGTCTCTATCCCGCAGGCAAAGGAATCTATCAAAATCTGTCCGTCAGTTTTCTCCGGATTGCAGGTATATTTTAATGCTTTCTGTACGGTTGCTTTGACAGCATGGATTCGTGTGTATGCCATACCTGTTTCATCAGCTCCTTTACTTCTTCTATATCGTCCTGATAAGTGTTACCCGTAGAACTTATCCTTGCCGCTATCTGATTCAGGCTTTTGCTGATTCTGCTTAGATTGACATTGTAGTCATGCAGTTCCGAGTAATCTACAAAATAAGTATATCCATACAAAATCAAGTGCCGAAGATAATCATTTTTGTTCCTGTATTCTGCATTTTTACATTTGGCATCTAAAATATACTTCTCATCATCACTCAGGCGCAAAATGAGCTGATTCTTTCGATTTCGTTTTTCCATTCTCAACCTCCAGCGTTTCATAGATTAACTAAAAATTGATACCATTGTTTTCTTGCTCTGCATTCCGTTCTATATGTATTTCATAAGGGGTTAGGGGATTTTTCCCCTACAAGCGGATTGGATATCCATTTTGCAAACG
>CASJPF010000118.1 GCA_949383255.1 Lachnospiraceae bacterium
CATTTATGGTGTTTTACTATCATTTACACCACTTTACAACTTTTAGACAAAAATGCCGTATGAGACACTTTGGTGTATAATAAGCCTGCAAACCAAAATACACGAAAGAAGTGATCTCATACGACAACCTTATTATACAACGACAAGCACATAATTGGCAGGCTTTTTCGATATTTTTACGCTTATTTTTCTACTTTCGCTGTTCCTACCGCCGAAAGCCTGTTTTTGCTGGTATTATCTATACTGGCAATGGAGTCCGCAGATTCCATCCGATCCCTGTACAGACATTTTTTGTCCGGCATAACTGCAAAATCGCTTAATGCTTTTTACTATGCCTGCTCTTATGCAAAAGCGGACTGCTCTGTTTTTATGAATGTTACCGCAAAGCTGGCTCTGCGGCTGGTTCCGGCAGACCTGAGATCTCAGCCGCTTTTCCTGTGCATAGATGACACTATGGTCTCAAAATTCGGAAAGAAATTTGAGGATGTGTCAAAACTGTTTGACCATGCAGCGCATAATGGCTCCAATTACCTCAACGGGCATTGTTTTGTCAGCCTTATGCTGTGTGTGCCGGTATGGGACCGGGACAGGATCTCTTACCTTGCAGTTCCTCTCGGATACCGCATTTGGCAAAAGAAGGAATCAAAACTGGAACTTGCCTCAGCCATGGTACGTCAGGTAATGCCTGACTTTTCCGCGCAGAGAAATGTCATCATCCTGTGTGACAGCTGGTATGTAAAGCAGAACCTTGTGTCCGTCATAGAGGAATATGAAAACCTTGACTTGATCGGCAATGCAAGGGCTGATTCCGTCATATACGATCTGGCACCTCAGCCCACAGGCAAAAAGGGCAGGCCGGCAAAGCATGGCCGCCGTCTGTCCATAGACAGCGACTTTATCCTTTCTGCTGAAAAGGTGGGCGGTTACTATACGGGTTACCGCCGTGTACTGACAAATATCTTTGGGTCACGAGAAGTCATGGCTTATGTGACTTCCACTGGGAAGGAAAACGGCACAAGAAGGCTGTTTTTCAGTACGGTTTCCCCCGCGCAGCTCCAAATTTTCTGTGCATGGCAGGAAAAAGCGCCGCTGAACCAGACAGGAAGCGGATGGATGCCATATATCCCCCTGTTCCTGTATTCGTTCCGGTGGAACATTGAGGTAAGCTATTATGAACAGAAATCCTTCTGGTCGTTATGCGCATACATGGTTCGCAGCCGCAGAGGAATTGAAACGCTGGTGAACCTTATCAATATCAGTTACTGTGCCATGAAACTACTGCCCTATATGGAGGAAACAATGTCACAGTACAGGGGCTGCAGTGTACAGGAGTTCCGATTTGCCCTCAGTGAGCAGATAAGGCGGCAGATATTTTATGTAAACTTGGTACAGTACATCGAAACCCATATAAAATCAATGGCTGTTATCAAAGCCTTACGAAAGCTATGTCTTGAAGAAACAGCTTAGCTTAAAAGTTGTAAAGTGGTGTTAATATGTTCAATATATTGTCGAGGTCAGGAATCAAGTCTGCACACGATATTCGAGAGTGCCTGATTAACAGCTTTTCAGATGCAGCTCTGCGGGAAACAGATATTAGGTCGATGCTCCAAAAGCAGCATATAGTATATGTTTCTAATCCATTAAATATAGAGGGAAAATCCGACAAGGAACTTACGGAACTTGCTGACAAATTAAATCGTAAGATTCAATTTGAGAATGAGATGGGATTTCGTCATTTTATGGATTATTATAATCAAGCAATCGAATTATTAGATACTGCTTATGAGAGAATTGAAATGCATCAGCGTGTCATTTTGTGCAATACGATTGGGGCGTGGGGGACGTTTGTTCTTGACACTGAAAAACCGCGAAAGTATTTAAATCTTGCAATTTCAACTATTGAATCGCTTGATGAAAGGGAGCAACCCTACAGTTTGCTTTCAAAATGTTATTGTAATTTAGCTCTTTTAATGGCACGTGATGAAAATTATATAATGGCAGTAAAATATGCAAAAAAAGATTTGCAGTATAAGCTGTTAATTGATGAAAATCCGAGACTTTATGCCGGTTCTATGGGACATTATGCTTTATATCAAAAAGAATGTGATCCGTTTAGTGCTATACAGACATATATTGAGGTAATACGATTAAAACGAAACAATATAGATGATGATATAAATGAACTTCGATATGAACGAGATAAACATGTTGATATTAAAAACATGAAGCATAAATTGATGGCTTCGTGGGCGACTGGTGTTTTTGATTTTGGTCTTTTGGCAAAGGATTTGACGTTTTATCAGCTTGCTGATGATTTTATAAAGTTGGCAAATGAATATCGATATGAAATTATTGATAAAGTTAGTAAGGACTATAATGCATCATGTAATGTAGAGGTTGAACTGGATGTCCTTCTTTATAAAGATCAAGATATTCAAAGGTATATAAGTGCAGTGGATGGACGCGTTAACATGAATCCTGAATTGTCAACAACCATTTATCATTCTTGGTATATATGTGCCTTGTTTTTTTACGGTCATGGTAATTATAATGATGCAAAGCACTATATCCGAAAATTTTATAAAGATTTTTATTTTCAAGGGGATGTAATAGATACACGGCAGGAAGTTCGGGCGAAGTTATTGGAAGCAAGGATATTATTGAAAACTAATCCAAACGTAAGAACCGCACAATCAGTGTTAAATGAGGCAATTAATCTATTAAAGAAAGTGTATTCCAGTGATAGCTATTGGCTTATTGAACCATATACTTTAAATGAAAAAATTGATGATCGGTATAGTGAAGACTTGAATAGATTAAAAGAAAAATATGTTATAAAAAGGGAAGAGGCATATGTGTTGTTAAAGAAGTTTTTTAAAGAAGTTAACTTAACAAAACCAATTATGGATTGAGGGATTATAAAATTTATACTTGTGGAGTCCATATTTGGGGTAAGAAGTAAAATAGATGAAATTCTGCCGCTAATGGTGGCAGAATTGGGAAGGAAATATATGGGGAATATTGTTACAACAGAAGAATTTAGGAAGTTTGTTTCTGATATTATTCAAAAAATTAGGAATGCCCAGTATGAATCATTGAAATTTGTTAATTATAATATGATTTGTTTATATTGGGATATAGGCAGGGAAATTTGTGTGAGGCAGAATGAATATGGCTGGGGGAAAGCTATTGTTGAAGAACTGTCGGTAGAATTACAGGAAGAATTTTTGGGGAAATCTGGTTTTTCTGCAAGAAATTTATGGAGGATGAGAAATTTTTATATTACATTTCAGGATAACAAGGAAGTGCCACCTTTGGTGGCAGAAATAAGTTGGACCAAAATATATCTGGTTTTAGAAAAATGTAAAAATAGTCAGGAAAGAGAATTTTACTTTAAGATGACACGTAAGTATGGTTGGACAAAAGAAGTGCTGATACATAATATATCGATAACAACTTATGAGAAATTTCTTTTAAATCAGACCAATTTTGAAGAACAATTGCCGCAGGAATATAGAAAACAGGCAAAATTAGCAGTGAAAGACGAATATACATTTGATTTTATGGAATTGTCTGCGGAACATAGTGAGCGTGAATTAGAACAGCAATTAATACAACATATTCAAAAATTTTTATCAGAAATGGGAGGTATGTTTGCGTTTATTGGAAACCAATATAGAATAGTTGTGGGAGGCGATGAATTTTTTATAGATTTATTGTTATATCATCGAAAATTAAGGTGTTTAGTGGCTATAGAATTAAAAATAGGTAAATTTGAACCATCTGATATGGGACAATTACAGTTTTATTTAACAGCTTTAAATGAACAGGAAAAACTTCCGGAAGAGAATGAATCCATTGGAATTATTATATGCCGCAGTAAGAATAGGACTGTAGTTGAATATGCATTAAAAAGCGCAACGGTGCCAATGGGAGTGGCAACTTATAAGATCAGTAATGAATTACCAAGGGATATGCGTGAATTATTACCTAAACCGGAAGAGATAGCAAGACGGTTGGATGAAATTGAAGGATAATAAGTAGAAACTAACGAAAAATGGGAAGGGAAAACACTATGAAATATGAGATTGCAGTATGTACTAAAGAAGGAGATTCGACAACTTTTAAGGGCAATTTACTGGAAAAGCTTGCCAGAGAAATTCTTGAAGTGCAACAATATAAAGTAACAGAGACTGTCCGGATTACCGGAATGGAAATAGATTTGCTTGCCAGACATAAAATTAGTAATTCTACAATTTTTGTTGAATGCAAAGCATGGGACAGTACTTTGCCAGCAGATGTAATTACAAAATTACTGGGAAATGTAGTTATGAAAAATGCTGATGGAGGATGGCTTATTACAACAGGAGCATTATCAAAAGATGCAAAGGGGGCACAAGAAGAATGGGAAAGGGAGGATACTGCAAGAAGGCAGATGCTTTCGTTCTATACTGCGGAAAGAATAATTGAGTTATTATTGGATACTAAACTGATCAGAAAATGTATTCTTTCAAATATAGATTTACAGGGCGAATATGAACGGGGCGAAACAGAATTATTATTTATAACAGATATTGGGAGGTATTGGATTGTTCCAGTAGCAATTAAAAATTCGGGATTGATTACATCTGTGATGGTATTTGATGCTAATACAGGGAAACGCATTGTAGATGCAAAAGTTATAGAAGAACTTAAGAGTAGAAAAAATAAGTATAGTGAGTATGAATGGATTTTGGATAAGCAAAAAGATGATAAGGTAGCTAAGGAACTGCTAAATGAGTATAGAAGTGTTGTACCTGTCATTACAGGAGACGCATGGAATGATTATAGACCGGCAAGACCAGAAGATTTTGTGGGTAGAAAGCAAAGTATTAAAGAAATATTTAGCTTTTTTGAAGCTGTTATAAGTGGAAAAACGGATACTCGATTATTTGCAATTAAAGCACCATCTGGAATGGGAAAGAGTTCTCTGATTTCTAAAGTATCAGCAATGGCCAATAGAGCA
>CASJPF010000119.1 GCA_949383255.1 Lachnospiraceae bacterium
CAACGAAAATGATGAGTTTGTATTTTTATTTTTCAAAAAGTTGTAAACTGGTGTTTTTCCTTTAAAATCAATTAAATCTTTTATCAACATACGAATCGCTGCGTCGACAGATTTCTTATCATAAGATTCCATCTTTGTAATAATCCAATCATTTCTATAAAGTTCAGAATGCCCTTCATCTATCCCTTTCTTAATAGTTTTATATGTATATTCTCTGCCAGAAACTTTATTTTTAACACCTGCATAATGAAGTATTTTACACAGCAATCTTCTAAATTGACTTTCCACATAATAAAGTTTTCCAGCCGAAAGTCCCTCCGAAATTCTCCTTACATAGTTCCAATAGTTAAATTCACTTTTAATGTTGTTACTATCATCATATTCTGACCAATAATCGCCAATCTTCAACCCTTTCAAATCTCTTTTTTTAACTGCCCCTATAATCTTATAAATCCCATTAGGATCATATAATTCATTTTCATCTAAAGCCAAAATATATTTCCCAATCACTTTATGTATTGAAGTGTCATCAAATTTGATGACAGTTGGAATGTAACCAGTCTCACCCGAAGATGCGTTTATCACTTTTTTATCCGTCCTAAGATTTGTCAAAACATCTGCTATTTCCTGTCCGTATCGGTTTGATGATGCCATCGAAAGACAACTTGTACTTGGTATCCAATCTTCTATTTCGCTATTATCAGAATTATAAATCGCCTGATCAAAGTCTCCAATATAAAAAACACAACATTTATTCCGATTAAACAGTTTATCCAGCGCATCTTTCTGCATCTGATTACAATCCTGGTATTCATCAATAAATACATATTGAAATCTTCTGCTAAATAAATCTGTATATTCAGTCGATAGTTCTCTGACACTTTCAACCGCATACTGATACGCATCGTTATACCGAATCAGGCCCTCTAAAGTGAGTAATTCTTGAACTGCTGCTTCATATTGCTTTGCTGAAGGTTTATCTGCTCCTGCAAGTGGTTTTTTCTGTTTTGAAACATACAATGCCCCATCCTTTTGATAGAGATTTTCCATATAACTCAATTCACTATCATATTGTCCAGAACTATTTTTAACATTATATTTGATAAAATACCTTAGTTTTTGATATGGTGAGTTTTTACTCTTATCCTTCCATAATAATTTATACAAATGTTGTGCATATACGGAGTCCTCTACAACCTGAATACCTATATCTGTTTTTTGCTTTAAATATGGTTTCGTTACAAACTGATCAATAAAAGATTGTATCGTACCAACATAATTAGGATAACTCATTAGTATATCAGCATAATCAGAAAGTTTCGTCTTTATTTCATTTACAGCAACATTTGTATGTGATAATACACAAACGCCAGAACCTTTTGGAAACGGCATACGGTCAGCCAATAGTTTAAGTTTTGCTAAAAGCACCGTTGTCTTCCCACTTCCTGGACATGCCGAAACATCTACAGATTCCCAGCATCGAATCATATTCTTCGCATCATTGGCAAAATGACAGCCTTTCGCAAGGAGAATGCTTTCTACAATTTCTAATTCTTTATCATCAATTTTCAAAATATCCACCCCTCCACTCTCATGCGTCAAACTTCTTTATTATACAGTCTCACCCACTGCGTATTGAATAGGTTTTACCAAATACTCTATATATTTATCATTCATAATCTCTTCTTTTAAAGCCTCCCGTTTTTTCTCATCAACCAGGCACTGATATAAATCTAAATCAAACATCTGCTCTTTACTTATTCCATCAGGAATACTGGAGATATCCCATTTTAACAAAGAGGCAAGACTCTGTGCAACAATAGCTTTTAATCCGCTTTTATCATTGTTATCTAACATCACTTGGTACATTTTATATGCACGCTCTTCCCTGCTCATTAAGCTCCACTGTTTATATTCTTTTTCAGCCTCTTTATCTGCTTTCTCAATTTTCTTAATGGTCAACGAATATGTATCGGTATTTTTAATTTTCTTCCCATAATAAATTGCTCTGTGAAACCTCTCACTCAAACAACTCATGGCAAGACAATATTCCAATGTCCATCTTGGAGCTATAAATCCCTTTACTGTACCAACAGAATACTTTTTCTCTTTTTCCTTTACCACATCCAATGATTCCAGCTCTTTTGAATTAAATTCCTCTACGCCAGTTTCTGCTGATTCTTCGTAGCAGGGTTTCACATCACAATCTGTAATAACAGAAACAGGTATGCCGATTGTACTACCGTCTTTTCTGGTAAAAATTCTGGAGTATCTAAGAAACGCTGTGCTGCCAACATTCACAATTGAAATCCCATACTTTTCCAATGGATAGCCAAGAATATCTGCCAATACTGGAAGTAAAAGGTTTTCTGCATCCCCTTCAACCATAATCACACCTTTTGCAAAAAACAAATTCGATTTTGTCGCATCCAAAAATCGTTGTAAAAAAGATAGTCTCCCTTTTCCAGTCCTGTTTCACCATATGTCAAATCATATCCACGTCCTTGTTTCATTAATATCAGATTTTTCAAATTAATCTTCGATGCAAGTATTGTACTGTGTGTAGATATAATAATCTGTGCCCCTGACTTGTTATATTCATTTTGTAAATAATCAATCAATCGAAGTTGTGCCTGCGGATGGAGGTGCGCTTCTAATTCTTCAATTAGTGCCAGTTTCAATCCTCCCGTTTCATCATGCTTTAAGAGCAGTAGTTCTGCCGCTATAAACAGTAAATTTAACTCTCCTAAGCCTGGATGAATCTCAGGTGCGCTCAACGATAAACTCTCTAATATAGCTTTCAACTGAATATCTGATGTTTCCAATTTTGCTTCATCTGACATATCCTGTGAATTTAAAACAGAAAGCGTATCACGGATTGTCTGTAAAATTACTTTTCCATCTTCTTCTACAAAATATTTTTCTATATCCCTATTCGCATTACTAAGTATTTCCTTTAACCTATGACCATCTCGATCATTAAATACACGATGGCTCATCAGAATCTGTGATATTCTTGAATTCCTTCCGGAACTCATTTCCCTCTCCGCATCCCGTAACGGTTTCAAATAAACAGCTTTTAACAATTCTCTGGCTTTCCCTTCCATAATGATGCCATCATCCTTTTGTCCGATTCGCAACTCTGTAAAAATTCTATGATTCTCTCTCCACGCCCGAAAATAAAGTTTTAAAGTGTACTTCAAGGAATCATTCTCTTTTGTAAATGTGAGATACTCAATAAAATTTTTTGCTTCATTATCTGTAAATTTTTCCAACACACAATCAATTCTAAACTCTGTTACAGAGTTTCCTGTTTCATCAGTATAAAAATCATCCTCTGCAGGACGAATATATTCATTGCTCTGTGTAAGTAATACCAATTTTAACGCATCGATAATAGCGGTTTTTCCCGAATCATTTTCACCAATTAAAGCATTCAGTCCTTCGTGAAATGTAATGGAAAGACCTGGCATTCCATCCATAGACCTGAACCTCCGGAAATTATATATTTGCAATTGCGATACAATCATTACAGAACCTCCTGTGATTTTCGTATGGTTTCCTTAATCTACTACATATGCAGCATCACTAAATAGCTATCTAACCTTTTATTTACATACTCTGCAAACAGCTTTTCCATTGCACCAGGATTATGCTTTACATGATATTCATCAAACGCATTGTAATAGGACATCCGATCTGTAAACTTAATGTCAATTGGCGGATATCCGGCTTTCATCAATTCTAAATTCACAAGCAACCTCCCAGTTCTGCCATTTCCGTCAATAAAAGGGTGAATCCCCTCGAATTCAATATGAAACAGTGCAAGCCGGGTAATGATATGCCCCGCGCCATTTCTATAAGCCTCCAGCAACTGTTCCATTTTAGGCTGGATCAAATATGGCTGTACTGGTTCATGTTTCGCACCCATAATTCTGACAGGCACTCTTCTGTAAACTCCACGGTCCTCTCGTTTATCTGCCAATACAAGATAATGAATCTGCTTGATGATACTCTCCGATAAAGGCACCCGCTCTTTTACCAGATCCCGCACAAAATCAAATGCCTCTTTATGCCCAACTGCCTCCATATGATCTTTTAACGGCTTCCTGTCAATTGTCAGACCACGCAAAACCATATCCGTCTCACGCAAGGTCAGGGTATTTCCCTCAATTGCATTGGAATTATAGGTGTATTCGACAATAAACTCCTCTGTCAGACGTTCCAATTCCCCCTCTGTCAGCGGGCGTCTGCTATCCAGTTCTCTTTTCTTCCTCTCTATCGCTGTTAGTAAACTTTCTTTTGCTTTAAACCGTCCATCTTCTGGTTTTTGCGCATCTGAGGGAATCATCCAACTGCGCCCTTCACGGGTGACACCCAAAATTTTTCCTTCTGCGCAGAGTATGCGCACCCGTCTGTCAGAAATCCCCCACTTTTCTGCAGCCTGCTTTACCGTTATATACATAAAGATCACACCTCTCTTCCGCAAATAGTATACTCCATTTTCGGAATAATATCAACCCATACGGAATAATATATTTTCATTTTCGGAACAATAAAAGCCCGGAAATGCAGTAACTAATTTCCGAGCCTTAACTTTTACATTTTCAGTTTTAAATTTTTCATTCATAATATTCACTATTTCCATTTTATACTTTATAACGATACGAACACAATTTAACGATTTCACACTATCTTTTAACATTTCTCCACATTTCCTGTTTTTTATTTCCTCATTCGTAGTCTTACCATAGTCCAAGTACTATTTGTCTGCCACGCTATGCTCAAGTTTGCCCCGAAATGCCGAATTATACAATTTTCACCTTACTCCTGCCGTAACATACAAACAAAATTCCTATCGTTAAAATTTGGGGGGTGTCGCAAAATCATCGTTTTAGATGATTGAGCGGCACCTTTACTCCAAGG
>CASJPF010000120.1 GCA_949383255.1 Lachnospiraceae bacterium
AGTTTCATAACCCCATTGGTGCCTTTCGCAGAAAGGCGGATTATAAAAATGAAGGTAAGAAGATTGTTAGGAACTTTATTAACAGTGACGCTACTATGCGGTCAAGCGATAACTGCCAATGCAGCAGATGTAGACAGGATTAGTCAACTGAATCTCGAAGCAGAAGGTGCTAATTTGCAAGAGTTAAGTTCAGATCTCATGGATGATGAAATACAGTATGAGTTTACCGAGAGTACCGGGGACGATGATGTAAGTGCGTTGGCTGAAACAAGAAGAGCATCAAATAAGTATATGTGGAATCGTAATACATGTGCTTATGACTTTTCATGGCAAACATGGTCAAGTAACAGGGAGGTATACAATACATATCCTAAAAACTCAGAAGGTTTTGCAATGGGTGGGTTTTTATTGAATCCTAAAGGACCAGCAGATTACAATGTCGCATTAAGAGAGGGATACTTGAGTGATTCCGCATATGTTGCTGATCAAGGTCATTTTTATCAGAATGTGGTATCTTCCGAAGGGAGTAATTATGTTACATTCATGTTAGAGTCAAACGCACATGTGTTTATTTTTGATAATGATTTGAATTTAATATACAGATCTACGGATGAGGCAGGTGTCACCAGTTATTTTACCAGTTACTATTCAACAAAAAAAACAATAGCAGGCAATTCAAATAAAGTTATATGTTTGGGGATGACAACTGGAAATTATTATTTTGTTTTTAAAACAGCAGATGATACAACAACCAGTGGTTGTCATTATGGATTCTATTCTGGACAGCCATTGCCAATAGCACAAACAACATCATTTTCTGATCCGACGCATTATGCTGCTATTAAATGGGACAATCGTTCAATGAGCCAAACAGTAACAACTCAGACTTTAACTATAACTTGTCCGAGTGGAACAGCAACGGAGTATGCATTGACCGGAGTAAAATTTATTGATAAGTCCAAGCCATTTGCAAATCATACATATGCATCAAGCATTGATTATTATTACACTCCTGCTACAGCAGGGTATTCAATACATTTAACCCAGACTGGTGGTTGGTGGAGTGATCTGGTTGATACAACACCTCCATCTGGTTCAATAGATGGAAGTTATGCGACAAAAGTAACTGTACATTGGGTAGACAATATTTCGTACATTAATGCTCGCTGCACAACAATGACACAGATGACACTTGACTATTTAGTGCCTTTTGGAATAATTGTTGGGTAGATGTAATGAGTTTATAAAAGTGTAAACGTAGCCACGGAAGGCATTAAAAGATTTTTTTAATGCCTTCCGTTTTTAGGAGGAAAATTCAATGCAAAGATATTCGCATATGGTTAGTGGAGGATTATTAGATGGAAGGCGCTATTATGTAGGGAATACAGGAAAATCTTTTGCGTCGCCAATGAAGGAATTAAATGAAGAAACTGTTTTGATAGAAAAGACAAAAGGAGATAATAATGACAACTACCGTCAACATACGAAATATGATGATAAAATGGATCAGTATCATAGCAGTTATGATTTGAATACACTCATTGGAAATAAAGATAGTTATTTGGAAGGTACATTGAGTCATAATGGAGATGTAGATTACTATTCTTTTTCATATCAACAAAAAGGATTTTATTCTAGGATGGGGATTTCTTCCCAAATAACGATAAGATTAGAGAATATACCCGAAGGGTGCAATTACAATTTAATTGTATACGATATGTATGGTAATCAGATAGGTACTGCAAAAACGGATGGTATGTGTTCAAAAGAAGTGGTTTTACCTGATTGGGATAGTGTTACAGATAGGTATATTATTCGGGTCGAGAATGAAGATGGGACTGATGTAAAAAGTAATGAACCATATAGAATAAAAATAAGCGAAAATAGAAGCACTACTAATAGCAACAGTGTACAACATGCAGAAGGTATGTTTGGCGCAAATAATCAACAAGAGAGAGATAAAGTAAAGGGACAGTATGAAAAACACTATTTAGAAGAGTTAGAAAAACTACATAGAGAACAATATGAGTCATTACCAGATAATGAAAAATATATGGGAACTGAAACGGTCGAGGAATTATTAAAAAGAATGGCTTCTGGTGAGAAACTCCGAAACGAAGAAATGAACTATCTTAAAATCTTTGCGAATTTAACAGATTACGAACAAGCAGAGGCTTCAGGAAAGATATATAATGTTTTGTATCCCAAAATTATGGAGCAGATTGAAAAAAATAAAATAGATGTGGGTAGAAAAGAATGGGGAATTGAGTTAGACATTTCAGGAAAACTTATGATTACAGGGGAAATTCCAGAAGAAGCAAAACAGATGATTTCTGATGCAATAGGTAATGATTTGTCTGATATGTTATGGGATTATTATATGCAGGCTTCAGACATGACAGCAAGTGAATTTAACTATATCAATGATTATAGGGATTTAGACCAATTTCTTGGAAACTCGACAAATGGAAAATATACATGGAATGATATTAAAATTGATGGAAATGGTAAAATTAGTGGACTACCAGCAAAAATGTGTGAATTATTAAATTCACAAGAAAGTAATGCGAGATATGAAGAACTGCGTGATAAAATATATCGCCTTAAAGATTACGAGAAAATGTATGGAATGCGTGGTATATCAAATTTTCAAGTTGGATATAACATCTCTAATTCAAACATGAGCATTGTTAAAAGAACAAAGGGCATAACTTCAAATAATAATACATCATATTATGAGAACTTGATGCCTGTAATTTGATATGCCCGTTTTCTGCTCAAAGAGTTCATTTTCTGCAAAAGATATTGATAACCTTTGCCAAATCGTATATATTAAGGACAAATTTTAAAGTGAGGTTATGGAGATGGATATATCAAATACTATCAATGCGTTAAAAGTATCTGGAAGTTATGGCAGTAGTGTTAAAAAAACTTCTAAAAAAAATAAGTGGCAATTAACGGATTCGTTAAAAGAAAAAATTGTTGAATTGGCAAAGAAAGATGCAAAAAACGGTATGTATATGGGAAATGAGTTCATGAGTTTGCGAAAAGCAGAGGTTGCTAAAGTGGCACCAGACCGTGCTGCACTGATCGGGAAGTTTAACCAGTCAATGGTTTCTGGAAATATGGAAAATATGAAAAAAATACAAGAAGCAGATAAAAGGTGGCTTTGTATTTTATTCGGGATACCATATGAGGCAGAATATCAAGGGGAGGGGACAGGTTCTGCGCTTCATATTTATAATGAGAGTGGAGAAGAAGTTCTTACATATACTCAAGGAGTTGGGTGGCATGAAAAAGAAACAAAAGCAGAAACAGGGGTACACTCAGCATTAAAATCAGCATATTATGAGGCATATCACGATGCAAGAAACGCTTTGAACAACGGAACAAATGTGGAAATCACAAATGAAAATGTTGTAGTGCAAAGTAATTTTGATATGAAAGCATAAAGCATGTAATCCAACAAATGTATATAAGGGGAACTTGACAAACAGGAGGAATGCTATTATGTTAAAATCAATGAAGAAAGTAAAAAGAATACTAGCGGTTGCTTTGGTATTCACAATGTTGTTTGCTTCACAGGTAACAGCGTTTGCAGCAGGCACAGACTCAGTTACAAAAACAGCAAATAAAGATATGTCGATTGCATTGATGCCGGGTGTTACAGGAGATTCTAATACGATTACCTTTAATCTTAACAGTCTGCCGGATAATGCGATTGTAAAAGAAGTTAAAATTGATTGCTCTAATGCATCTGTAATCGGTGGAAAAGGCGCAATATTGCCGCAGAACATTACAATTACCAGTCCAAGCGGAGAAACGCATACTGTTGGTTGGGGCAGGGGTAATGTAACTACTACCAATTTATTCGTCGCTGAAAAAGCAGCCGGAACATGGTATGTATACATGACAGGGACTAATATTGCGTCTCCGAGTTCGGGTTCTGCATTTATTGGAGGCACAAAATATTCAAGACCTAAAATTACAGTAAATTATATTTTAGAATAATAGAATACATATTCCCTATAAACACATTTGTTTGGATAATATTAAATGAAATCAGTCTTTGAACTATAACAGTTCGGAGGCTGATTTTTTTATGTGCTAAGAGGTGGCATATATCAGCTATAAATAGTGCAATCTGGCACTCTGAAAATCTTCCCTTTTCAGTTATGATAGTTGCAGGCTTGAAAAAGCCAAAACAATTCAATAGGACACGCATACACCTGATTTTATTTTCGCCTTTTTGTCCGTTTACGCTTGCGTGACGATAAAGGGGTGGCAGAATTCCGTTTCGTGCGAAGATGTACCTGCAATGGATAACGTTGTTGCCCGTGAAGGTATGGAGCAGAGGATTGTGCCTACTGGCATGGCAGTCAGAGATAATGAGATAAAACAGCGCCGGAATTTCAGCGAAAAGCATTTTCCGGGAGTGGCTGCCTGTGGATTCCGTCTGGTTGGGCATGATGGAGGCGCAGCGTGGGATATAAGCCGTCCCAGTGTATGTTACCCGGTTCGGGGACCAGCGAGAGCAATATCTGATATTTTCAGATTGGACAGAGGGGTAATGTGGCGGAAACGCCACGTTATCCTCTGATACAGGCAAGCCTTGCAGTTATCAGGTAACAGCAGACAAGGCTTTCCTGTATGAGAGGATAATGCCGGCAAAAAACTTCTCTTTTGTTTCAGTCAATGAGAATATGAGAAAGGGCATAACTGTTAAGGACAGGGGGTGTCGCAAAATCATCGTTTTAGATGATTGAGCGGCACCTTTACTCCAAG
>CASJPF010000121.1 GCA_949383255.1 Lachnospiraceae bacterium
CAGTAACCTAAAACCGTGAGGTTTAGGCAAATCATCTCGATGTGAGTACATTTTATCACATTTTGAGTAGCAGCGTGATCAAATGAATGCAGCAGTAGCAAAGCAATTAGATTGTTATACAATCGAAGATATTTACAACTTACCAGACGGACAAAGAGCAGAATTGATTGACGGCGAATTATATATGATGGCAACGCCTAGCAGAATCCATCAAAAACTTGTGCATTTTTTGGATTGGACAATAGGAAATTATATCCATGGTAAAAACGGAGATTGTGAAGTATATCTAGCTCCATTTGCAGTATTTTTAAATGAAAATAATGATATTTACCTTGAGCCTGATATATCCGTTATATGTGACAAAGATAAACTCACAGATGAAGGATGCAAGGGCGCACCGGATTGGATTATTGAAATTGTATCACCTACAAGCCGTTCTATGGATTACAATAAGAAGTTATTCAAGTACCATACAGCAGGAGTCAGAGAGTATTGGATAGTTGATCCAATAAAACAATTGATAATGGTTTACAATTTTGAGCATGATAGTTTTGAACAATATACTTTTTCGGATAAAGTAAAAGCCGGAATATACGAAGATTTTGAAATTGATTTTGCTGGGATAAGTATTGAATAGGGATGAACAGACAGTAAAAAAGAGAATAAGATAGTAATAGGCATGATTATTTTTGAGGTCGGAAATGGTTCCCGACACACTCGCAAGAATACCTGAGATGATGGATACACCGCCCATCCAAAAATAATTGTGCTTTTATTATATTTAAAGGATTGGTTCTCCAGTTCTTTTTTGGTTTGATATTAGTTATCGTATATAATAACATGGTAACAAGAAAGGAAGTGATTGCAATTTTTGAATTAGAATTATATATATATTCTTTTTTACATGGTAAAATATGAATATATATTATCATCATAGGTGTGATAACAAATCTATGATAAATTATGTACAGTATACAATAAGCACCCCTATATAGGCATTATAAGTTGTGTATAATTACGACTTAAAATGTAGGCACCTCTATGATATACTTATATCAAGTTAAGGGAAATGCGAAAAGCGGTTTCTACCTACCAAGTAATCACTGCTTTCCTACACTCACAACAGCATATAGCCATTGCATCTTTATTATACTTATCTCTTCAGGCTACAATGTCATTAAGTTAACGCCAGCAGCATAAGGCTTATTGCGGTAAAGATAGAAAGAGCAGGGTGCCCGGCTTCCCCGTAGGCTAATGTTAGCAGCCGCAGACACATTTGGGCATGCCAAACGGACAGATTGCCCATCTGCCAAAAGAATGATATGATGATATAGATGCTTAGGCTGCCCTGTAGATAAAGTATCGTGGCTTACGGAAATGGGCCGTCTGTAGCCTTGGGTATCGGCGTTCATTCCGTATGGGGATCAGTTCTTTCTGCAGCAGGAGCATCACATTGTACTGGTCTTTCTCCGTGGACAGACGGAGAAAGACCCTGCAGATATGTGCAGCCATGGTGAAATTCACTTTGTACGCATGTTTTGTTTCCTTCTTTTCGACGACGGCACAGTTGACCAGCATTTCCGTTATGTTATAGGCAATAAGGTCTGCCCATATTTCCTGTTTGACATACTCCGGCTTGTAAGAATGGTAGTTGCTCAGGCCGATTGTATATTTCAGCTTGCGGAACGAGGATTCGATCGACCATCTTCTGTAGTAGAGGGCCTTGAGCCTTTCAGGAGGAAATTCTTCCCTCGGGAGATTCGTCACGATACATTCGCAGGAACCATCGCCAATGGGGAACCTGGCGATACGGAAAGCAAGCGTATATGTGTCAAGGGAGCCATATTCGATATAATCAAAGGCGGATGCCCGGTCAATGAAACGTCTGTAGGTTCCCGGGGGGATAGGGATCTTCCTGGAATGGCTCCGCGTCAGGGTGACTGCCACGTCAATATCAAAGGATTCCGTTTCCGGGAATTCAAAATTTCCCACCAGGCCTTTGGAATGGATATCCTTTGTGCGGAAGAGGAAACACTCTCCCTGTTCCACCACATGTGCCATGTTATTGTAAGAGCAGTAGCCTCTGTCGCCAATGTAGACATTCTTCCTGCCGGGAAGAGTCCCATGCCGGTCCACGATGTCACAGAATGCGCCGAATTCGTTTTTTTCATGCACAGGCTGGAGGATTGCGTCCGTATAGATGTGTGCATCAAGGTCAAAAAAGGCATTGATATGTATGCTGTAAACACCGCTGGCAGAGTGGCCGGGGGAGCAGAAATATTCCGGCGTGGCCAGTTTCGGGCTGCTGAAGAAAGTAGTCGTGGAGCCGTCGGTGGCCAGGTAGCGGTATCCGTCGTCCGTGGCGGGGAATCCTGCATCCCTGCTGACGGAATCGTTGAAGCCTGCAAGGACGGCTTCCAGCGCCACCGGCCTGAGTTTCGCACGCTGCTGGTTCAGGGCGGGAAGGGATGGCATCTTCTGATCCAGCCCCCAAAAATCCAGCATCTCCACCCTGGCAGAAGAAGAGCCTTTAGAGACAAGGAACGAAATAAGGGTGTCCGGAGTGATCTTCCGCTGTCTGTTGAAATCCTTCGTGGGATTGACGGCAAACTGCTGCGGGTCTGCAATAACGGAATCCACGGCAGACAAAAAAGCATTTTTGATCTTGTTGTGCGGCATATGGTATGTACCTCCTTGGATAAAGAATGTTGATACGTCCTAATCCAAGGGCCGCTCTCGCTGCCTCTTAAAGTACAATTAGCGGCGAGAGCGGCCGCACATTCCAGGGGATTTGTCAACCCCTTTTTTAAAAAAAGGAAAAAATGGTTAGACCTTATAAAAAGAATCTAACCATTTCAGGCAGTTCGCTATTAACTTAATGACATTGCTTCAGGCTATGTCAAGCCGTGAAAATCCCAAAACAAAAAATGTAACCTGCATTTACATCTGAAAGATGCTGCGACAGGCAGCGTGTACTTGCAAAATGTCTTGTAAAGTGGAGTGCTGACAGGATAGAATATAAGGTAAATCAACAAGAGATTGTAAGTGAGGTTAGAGAAATCATAATTGAAATCCTAAAAATTGCAGTCAATGCAAAACGTGAAGAGTAAACAGCGTGAAAATGTTTCTTATGTTATCTGGATATACTGACCACATTCGAGGCGGTATCCAATGGGAGTTGGGAATAGTACAAACTTAAGCGTAAATCTTACAAGCGTCTTAAAATAAATTCTTGTAAGTCGAATTGGTAAAAAGCCTACTTGTACGGGGCGAACAAAGGGAAATACTATCAGACATGGCGGAAAAACCATTCCAAACCAGGACAATGTAATTTCTTATAATATGAAGGAAGGCGCAAGTACTGATATAATTCGGATTACTGCAAGAGTTTGGCGATTGCTGATTCAGAAACCGTGATCCAGAGTGATGTATAGCCGACAATGACGGAAGCGAGAGACTATATAATATAGAGTTACATTGTAGTCAATTTGTTATAAAACTTGTAAAAGAAAGCAAGGATACAGACAGTAGATAAAGCCCTTAAAAGTATATCAGGAGCAAGCAACATACACGGGATTCGAGTTCCTGTTTGGGCATTTGTACATTGACAATTAAGTATCGTAAAGTAATATGTATAACGATATAGTGAACAATCGCATATCACGCTTTTTCGGGTAGCTAACAGAGTTTGAGTACGCGACCCCATTAAGTGAAAAAATAGCAAGTGAGTTAAGCGAATAAAGCGTATACTTGTCAGATATGGAGGTTTTGTTATAACGTGCCTATGATGCGTTACAAGTCGCATAGGAAGAAAACGGAGTATAACAAAGAGGTTGAAAAAGCTGTGGAATCTGGTATAATGATAAATAAAAAGGGTGTGTTTAAATGGATCTAAATTTACAAATTACAGATATGACAGGAGCAAGACCAGAACATTCAACAGTAATTGTAAATTTTGTTGCTGCTGTACGTAAACAATTAAAAGATAGTATGTGCTATGTATTTTCTGATAATGTACAATATAGATTCAAAACAGAAGAAGGAGAAAATAAAACGGTTATACCAGACGCATCTATAAATTGTCGTACAAGATCGCGTAGAGGAAATACTTTTATTGATGCACCGCGTTTTGTGATGGAAGTTTTGAGTCTCTCAACTGAGAAATATGATCGTGGTGAAAAAATGAATTTGTATTGTTAACAGGAAATTGAAGAATTTTGGATTGTTGACATAAAAGAGAAAAAAGTGGAAATTTATGAGCTTGATTATGATGAATTTGAAAAACCTAATTATTATTTGTGGAAGACAATAAAAGAAGAAAATAAAAATGAACTAAAAATTATTCATTTTCCGAATATTAAAATTACATTTGATGATTTATTTGATGAAGTGGATATTTAAAGGGAGGCGGTAGAGATTTCACCAATATCAGATGCAAAGAAAAAGGCTAATAAAAATGGAATGAGGCGAATTATAAAAGAATGAATATCGCTTTACCAATAGAAGAAGCTGAAAAGATTGATTTATATTGTAAAGAAAAGAATATTTCCCAAAATGGCTTTTTTAGAGAAGCTGCAAAGGAGAAGATGGAACGTGAAAAGTAAACACGTTCTTTTTTTGCAGTAAATTACACTTAAATAAGTGTACACGACTTTACAACTTTATAAATGATACCCTTGCTTCTGAAGCACTTGTTTTA
>CASJPF010000122.1 GCA_949383255.1 Lachnospiraceae bacterium
AAATAAAAAGTGATTTTTTAGCCATAAGTGTTACAAAAATGCTTGACCACTACAAATTATACCCTTATTTAACTATTCAGTACAAGATACAATGACTGTCATACACTTTTGGCTCTGTTTTATGAGGTAAAAATTTAAAGAAAAGTCTGTAAAATCATTAATTTAGGACTTGACATTATAGGAAGGGATACGGGTTTATTTCCGATGAAGACGGCGTAGACTGCTTTGTTCATTTCTCCAGTATCAACATGGAAGGTTTCAAGAGGCTCAAGGCAGGGCAGACCGTTTCCCTTGTTCAGGACGAAGACGAACAAGGACGCACGGTTGCAAAAGAAGTTACTATTATTGTGGAAGGAGAAGATGAATAATGAAGAAAAAAGCGAAGATTGCAATAGTGGCACTGGCTGTAGGCGTAATCGGAACCATTACCTGCGTTGCTTTAAGAAAAAGGGTATAAAAGAAAGGCTCTCGGTTTTTAGGAACCGGGAGCCTTTTTGTGGTATTCCCCTTTGCATTATTACATGGCTAGTATAATTTGAAATAGATGTAGAAATATGTAGATTAAAAATGTATAATAGTAAAAAATGCCATTAGTTTGTGATAGGGGAATAAATATGATAAACATAGCAATCTGCGATGACGAGAAAAAGGATATTGTACATTTGAAATCCATACTTCAAGAGGTAATGGATAAATATTCCATGAACTATGATATTCAGGAATACGAATCAGGCGAGAGCTTGATGCAGGCAGCATCACTTTTCCATCTGATATTTTTGGATATTGTTATGAATGGAAAAGACGGTATGGAAATAGGCAGACAAATGCGTCGAAAAAGTCAAGGTACAAAGATTATTTTCCAAACAAATTTCGGTCAATATTGTAAGGAGGCTGTCAATAAGTCGCATGCATTTGCTTTTCTTGAAAAGCCTTTAGATGTATCCGTTGTAGAGGAGCAGATTAAGGAGTTTTTTGAGAACAGCGAGGGAATGCAGGATCTTTTGGTGGATTTCCATAATGTTCAATATAGCCTTGCCGGGAAAGATGTGGTAAAATCTATTTTATCAATCCCAGTGAAGGAAATCGTGTATTTCGAGTATATAAAAATGCAGAAGGAAATAAAGATTGTCACAACTTCAGGTGAGTACATATATACTGAAGCAATGAACAAACTGGAGGAGAGAATGCGCCCTTTGGGATTCGAGATGTGTTGTCGTGGAATACTGGTTAATCTTGATAGAGTCATGAGGATTAAGATGTATGATATTCTGCTAGATACGGGTGGAAAAGTTCCACTGTCACAAAGGAGAGTCAAAGAATTTAAAGAAAGGATAAATGATCATATACGTGATTCATTTCATTAATTATGACAGCAGCAATTTTATTATTTTGTTCTTTTATATCATGTGTCATAATAGTTGGCATTCTATTTCAGTTTTTAAATGATCGTTATTTAAAATGCTATAATAAGCGTTATATATATGTGATCGTATATCTGGTAAGCGCATGCTTACTTACGTTCGTAAATATGTATATGAATCCATTTTTAAATGGGGGAGCGCATATTATATTATTTGGCCTTATAAGTTTTATATTCTACTTTGAAAAAAATGGCAAGAAATTTATAAGGGTATTAGAAACGGAAATATTATATATTATTATTGTCATATTAGAAGGTTTAGGAGTTTTTTTAATAGATGCACTTCTAGAATCATTGAATGTTTTACCACGAAATCAAGAAATATTACAGAGCATTGAAACTGTATTTTCTAAAATAACTTTATTGATACTTTATAATGCAATATTTAGTAGATTATGGAAAAAGAATTTTATAAGAACAACAACACAATATATTTTATATATAGTATTGTTCGCATATAGTGTAGCAAACATTTTGGCGATTGCGGTGATATCTGATAGAGAGGAACCTCTAATATTGATGTTTAATATATGCTGCACACTCCTTGCTAATATGTATTTATTACATTTTATTAGATTTTATGATGAGCGAAAATATTACAAATTGCAAGTCGAAATGATGAAGCAGCAACAGAGAATACAATATGAAGGATATGAAATACAGAAAGAGCAATACGCTATGGCAGTTTCAATTCTGCATGATGTTGATAAACATATAAAAATGATGGAGACTCTATATCAAGAAGATCTTAAGAAAGAGGCCATTGAATATGTAGGCAAAATCAATGAAATGCTTAGGCCTCTGATTCCATTAGAATATACGAATAATCCAACGTTAAATTGTTTATTATCAGAAAAATTAAGGTCCGCTAAAAAGCTGGGAATTGATTTTCAAATAGATGTCGCCTCCATTGATGTAAATTTTATGGAGCCCATTGACATTACCACACTATTTGGAAATTTGATTGACAATGCAATAATAGCCAGTAGTAAGTGTGCAGATAAAAGATATATAGGGTTAAATGCGAATGCGTACAAGGATATGTTATCAATCAGAATTCAAAATAGTGTATGTGAACCAGTCCCAATAGATAATGGTAAAATTGATTACATTGCGATGAAAAGCAACGGAATAGGACTATTGAATATACAACATTGTATTGACAATTATTTTGGAAGCATTACATACAAAAATATAAGTGATTTGTTAGTATGCGATATTTTACTGAATAAAAGAGATGATTAAAGGGATTTCATGATTGAAATCCTTTTTTGTTGTTGATATAGCAATAAAATGCTTTGTCAAGTATAATATCGTTGTACGTCACGACAAAAAACTGTACATTAGTAAAAAATTATTGTTAAAATAGTCTGTTTTAAATAAAATGGAACAAAAAAGGGAGGAATTTATATGAAAGAGTTATTATCAAAATTATTTGTAAAAGCAGTAAATGTAAATATTAAATCGGAAACCGAGGCCGCTTGTGCCTTCTGGGGATATCAGCCCAAAATGCCTGAATCTGCGAAAAAATTTAAAAAGAATGGTAAGAAATGAAAACACTATATGAACATATTGTAGATAAAATTATGTACAGCATAATAGAAAGTAAACTTATTAGTGCCGAAGATGCTGATGCGTACAGGTTTGGTACAGAAGTTACATTATTAAAGAGTATACATTTTGTTTCATATCTGATAATGGCAGTTTATATGAAGAAAACTTTTGAGTTCTTCGTTATTTTTGCTGTTTTTATTCTGTTTCGGCGCAATACAGGAGGTTTTCATGCTCAAACGAGAATTGGGTGTTTCTTCTTTTCTTGTACCATGGTTTTTTTATCTCTTTTTGCAACAGAACTAAACATTAGCTGGTGGGTGGCAGCAACGATATCAATTATTGACATAATCGTATTGCTAAAGCTGTCGCCGATACAGAACAGCAACAGGAATTTGGATTCAGAGGATATAGTCTGCTTTAGGCATAGGCTCAGAATATTATCAGTGATTTTTTCTGTAGTCTATATTGCAACACTCGGATTAAGGGCTAAGTATTTTATTGCATTGTATACAATTGGGCTGACTATGGATACACTTTTGACTATTTTTGGAAAATTGCAATCTATAAAGCAATCCTAAGCTTGCCAATGTGTACATCAGAACGAAAAGTTGTACGTTTGAAAAATGGTATTAACTAATTTGGAGTATTTGCCAAGTCACGATGTAGTTATATATACAATGATGTTTTTATCAGCGAAAATTGTTTTATATGGCAGATACTTCAAATTTTTAGGAGGTCGCAAAATGAAAAGATTAACAAAGAGGGTTTTTACGGCTGTTATGGTCTGTTTGATATCTTGCTTGATGTTTGCGACACCTGTGCTTGCTGCTACCAATTGTTTCAGTAAAACAACAGTAAAACTAAATGCAATTAATGGTGGAACTTCATATAGTTCAATTACATCAGGAAGTGTTTCGGGAAGTAGTCCTTCCATTACGAAGTTGGAGTTGTACTGTAATGTGGCTAGTGGAACAGACCCGTATACAATTTATGTTGAGAGTCCGGATGGAACAATAATATCTATCCCTGGACCAACTCGCAGTGGGTCCATTATCATACCTGTATTTGAAGGCGAAAATCCAAGTGGAACATGGACTATATGGATTCAAAATGATGGTGTATCTTATAACGGAAACATCTATCCAGCTTCAACTGCAACATTTACATTAAAAATATGCTACAGTTATTAAAGCTGTTAGATAAGGTATTGTAACATGTGAAGCATATGCAAATTAAACAATAGTCCTCTTGGGTAGGAAAGAAGCTCAACTCAAGAGGATTATAAATAATTAGAAGAAGATAATCAAACTCCAAATGGAACAATATACAGTTTTCTCATGTCGGTAAGCAAAACTAAAAAATCGGATTTAACAATTCTGGAGATAATTCAATCTTTTAAGCGATTTCAAACTTGTTTATTGTACGTCAGAACAAAAAATTGTACGTTCGAAAAATGCTATTAACAAATATTGAGAATTTGACGAATCACAATGTAACTATATTAAAGTAAGGGAAAAGAAAATACAATAGGTTCCCTAAAACTCGGCACTTGTTAGTAAAAAGAAAGCCTGCTAATAAAAAGTCAAGTGTTTTTTGAAGAAAATTCCAAAAATTC
>CASJPF010000123.1 GCA_949383255.1 Lachnospiraceae bacterium
TTGTAGATGTGAAACGGACAGAACAGATTAAAAAGGAAAAAGAGGACAAGCTAAAACGGGAAGGGGAATAATTTATATGATATCCTAAGCAGAAGTCAAAAATGCCTAAAATAAATAAAAAAATGCCTAAAAAAAGCAAAAAATGCCCGATTTCATTATTTTTTTCAAAAAGTACGTGTCACTACCTTGACTCAAGGGGGGCTTCGGGCGATGAGTGATTTGGAGGAGCTGGAACGGGAGCGTGGGAACAATAAATTTATGGATACAACGGCGACAGGTTCCTTGGGCGGTTTGCAAAATTGTGGAGCGCGGATGGCAAGCAATGAGATGTGCACATTTCTAGTTATGAATATCTCGTCTTTGCAACTAATTCCGGTAAATATCATCGCATATCGCAGCCAGTATGGCAGTGCCAATCCGACAGCAGTGATTGCGCCTGCGATTGTGGCAACGTTTTTTAGTACGGTTGTAGCTGTGATATATTGTAAAATAATGGGCAGAAAATGTGATTGATACACTCGTTAATTGATGTACACTATTCATATGGTTTTTTATGAGCCTTATTATATTGAAATGTTTGATTTTGAACATAGTGTTGATGAAGATCGTTATATCACCATAGGTAAGGTTGGAGATGTATTGTTTGTGGCATTTACAGAAAGAAAGGATACGATTCGATTGATTTCAGCCAGACTTGTAACAAATGTGGAAAGGCGTCTTTATTATGACTAAGATATTCATTATTGAGAATGGGCAAAATCCTACAAAGGAACAATTAAAAGAAGTTGAGGAAGCACAAAAAAGTCCTGTTGTTTTTGATGAGGATTATGAGGAGTTGTCACCAGCTATGATGAATGCATTTAAGAATGCGGTGGTACAGCGAAATCGCAAGAAAAAGGCTTAAGAAATTCTATATAAAGTTGCCGTTGCAGATAATGAAAAGCCTTGCGAACGATTTACATTAATATAATTAATTTTGCAGTGAATTATAAAAGCAGGAGTTCTTCAAATGGAAATGTCCTGCTTTTGCTATATTAATTCTTTGTTTACTGGCAAGAAAACAATAAATCTTTTGAAGGTTGTTGGGACTATGTGTGGTTATAATATATAGTGAAATTTAGATAGAATTTATACATTTATTTTTTTAAAAAAGGAATAAAAAATGCAAAATCAGAAAAAATAATTGAAATAAAGCAGAGTTGGTGTTAAAATGAAGCTTATGGAGGTAAAAGATTATGGAAAGCATTGTGAGATTATCTTCATTGAAGATTTCTAATATTAAAAATGTTAGAGCTGGGCAAATTGTTATGCCAAATACCTGTCAAACGCACCTGACGTATAAAACCGCAGAAGTGTTAGGATTGTATGGTCAAAATGGTTCCGGAAAAACTGCAGTTATTGATACATTGTATTATTTACAAAAAATTATGATTGGTAGTACTCTTGAGGAGGAAATTGCAGATTACATTGATGTAGCTAGTAATCAGGCAGAGATTATAGCTGATTTTAACATTTTTATAGAAACAATTATCTATGAGGTAAGTTATAGGATTATTTTGCATAGAAATGGAGATGGTGCAAATATAGTTCGAGAAACATTGAGCTGTGCTATCAATAAAGACGATTCCAGAAGTAATAAAACGGTGTTTATGGATTACCAGCGTTCACAACAAGAAAGTGTGTTTGTTCCAAAAAAAAGATTAGATGAAGTTATAGAAACAAATGCAGAAAATAAAACAGATCTGATTGTCGCTAGAAAGATTGCTGAGAAGAGTAACTGCTCTTATATCTTTGGAGAGGGGAGCAGGGAAATTTTCTGCCGGGATTATGAGAATCATTTTAAAAATTATTCAGAAGTGATTAAGTCATTATTTCAATTTGCTTTAAAGGATTTATTTGTAATTCGCAATACACATTCTGGTGTGATTTCTGCAAATTTTTTACTTCCTATGGCATTTAAAATTGAACAGAACGAAATCGGAATGAAAGGAGATTTTGCTGTTCCATTGACAGAACCTGTCGTTTTAAACGAAGAAAGGAAAAAAGTCCTAGATACGATTGTAGAGCAGATTAACATGGTTTTGTATACGATTATTCCGGGGATGAAAATAGATGTTTATGATTATGGAATGCAGTTGACGGATTCCGGGGAAAACGGTTATCGGGTGGAGCTTGTTTCTGTTCGGGAAAATATGCCGCCTATTCCCATCCGAATGGAATCAGAAGGAATTATTAAAATTATTTCTATTTTAAATGCTTTGATTCAAGCGTTCGGAAATCCTTCAATCTGCCTTGCAGTTGATGAATTAGATGCAGGTATTTTTGAGTATATGCTTGGAGAATTACTTGATATTTTTAATAAAAGTGCAAAAGGGCAGTTAATATTCACATCACATAATCTGCGCGCTTTAGAAATGCTGGATAAAAACAATATTATGTTTTCTACGGTGAATCCGAAAAGAAGATATATCCGAATGAAAAATGTAAAAGCGTCAAATAATTTAAGGGATACGTATATTAGAGGCATTACCCTTGGCGGACAGGATGAAATAATTTATGAGGAAACAGACAGTTTGAGAATTGCGCGGGCATTTAGAAAGGCAGGTAGAACGATACAGCATGAGTGAAAAGAAAGTTGTTGTATTCATAGTAGAGGGACCAAGTGATGAAGCTGCACTTGGAACAATTATGAAAGAATACTTTTCCAGTAATGAAGTGCAGTTTATTGTTGTACATGGTGATATCACATTGAAAGATTACGTTTCAGATGACAGTATATTGAAAAAAATTAATGAACAGATTGAAGGCATTAAGAGCAGGTATCGATACAGTCAGGAGGATTTTATAAAGGTTATCCACATTGTTGATATGGATGGTGTATACATTCCAGATATGGATATTATAGAAGCAGATGTGGAGAAAATTCAATATTATGAAGATCATATTGATACAAAAAGTACAAGCATAATCGTAGAACGAAATAGAAGAAAAGGTGACATTCTGTATAAGCTTAGGAAAACAGGAAAAGTCAATGGCATACCTTATCGAATTTACTTTAATTCCTGCAATTTGGAACATGTATTGTATGGTGAGCTAAAAGATTATTCTGACGAAGAGAAACAAATATTATCGGATGACTTTGCAGAAAAGTATGAAGGAAAATCAGATGAGTTTATAGAATTTATATCGGCTTCAAATGTTGCTGTTCCAGGTACATATCAGAATACTTGGGATTATATTGAGAAGGATAAAAACTCTTTGAATCGACATACGAATATGCACCTAATATTTGAGTGAGATAGGTATTTATTACACCACTTTACAAAGGAATGTCAGATTTCTGTGTAAGTTTTTTCATGAAATCCTGTAAATCAGACATTTTACGAATAGTTACAAGAAAATTCTGGCACTCCTAATTTCAACCAAAAAGCAAACAAAACTGCTTCATGATATGACTTTTGAAGCAGTTTGTTTACAGTCTGAAACTAACAATAATGTGCTAGTACACCGTTTTTTTATCTTCGTATACAAAGTGCTTGATATTCGTATCAGTGCAAGGCGGAGAAAGGAGGCGATGCAGTGGCATCGTTGACTGACGCAGTGGCATCGTTGACTGACGACAACGCGGCAATGATGCAAATAGCGAGTGCTTGGTATATGAGGAATTAAAAAACGGTGTACTAGTACTCCATCCGACCAGAAATTAGATTCGTGAACCGCCTGTTTCGCACCGTTGCGTCGTTAAAATTTCTAGACGATGCCACCGCATCGCCGTCGAAATTTTGCCTAGCACTGACACGAACCATGCAGTGTACAACTCTAATTTCTATCTGGATAAAGCACTATATTATTTTAAATTACTGTCTTCTATTTTACCACTTTGAAAATTTCTAAGACCCTACTGCTAGAATCGACTAAATCCATCTGTTTAGCCGTATCATTACAATCCATGAAGCCAAGTGACCAATTAAATTCATATTCAGAATTGGGATTAGTCTTAATATATATTATGTTGGTAGCACCACTAAATCCCGCACAATGACTATCTTCATTTTCGGTTCGTAAAGAAAAGTTTATTGGCGCACTGACATCTTTAAATGAAAATATTAAATCTTCATATCCTTTAGTAATCAAATATGTTTGTGTAGTGTTTATCTCCGAAAGGTGAACTACCCATTGTCTAAAGCCAATGGGCTTCCTGCTTCATCGACCTCGTAACCAAACTTGTTTGGTTTACCTACTATCTCCACAGGCGTTAATTCGG
>CASJPF010000124.1 GCA_949383255.1 Lachnospiraceae bacterium
GACTTATGCCCCCTGCAAGGGCGAAATCCCCATTGCATAAACGAAGTTTGTGCAATGGGTGTATTTCGCTCTCAAACGCCGAGGGCTTAAAAGAGAAGTGTATCTCTTCCAAAATGCTTGAATCGCACCTGTAAAAAATAGTGGCATGATAGTAAAAAGTGATGGCACTCATCCTAAAATGATGGCAAAAAGTAATATCACATATAATAGTGAAAAACGCCACCATGAGCGCAAAAAATGCCACAAAATGCCGCCACATTTCAAAAATCGGTTGCATATCAGAGGAAGCACATGATATAATCTATTTGCGTGTAGGTATATCATGGCTTCGGTCTGATACATACCATTGGGCGGTTTCCTTAGAAGCCGCCTTTTATATTGCTAATTTTCTTGTAACAGACTTTACATCATTCTTATCCCGCAGGTTCTTACCCTCGTTCACTTCCATGAACTTCTCAAGAATGTCGCTTTTAATAAGTACTTTTCTCCCGACTTTGAGGACAGGCAGCTTTCCCCACTCCACAAGGTTCCGCAGGGTATTCCTCCCAATACCTGTATAGTCGGCAGCTTCTTCAATGGATAGTGCAATTTTCGTTCCGGTCATTGGTTCACCTCCTTCCGGTTGCATAACGCAATTTTGATAGTATGCTTACTATAACGCTTTTATAATCTCTTGTCAAGCATTATGATAATTTAAAAAATATTTTTAAGTTGCATATTGCTTTATTATTTTTTTTGTGCTATACTTTGTCCATACCGACAAAGGAGGCGTATCAGTATGAAAGATAAAGAGTTACGCAAGCTGATTGGTAGCAGGGCAAAACAGCGGAGGGTTGAGTTGGGACTGAACCAGCCTTATGTCGCAGAGAAGATGGGTGTAGCGACTTCCACAATAGTGCGTTATGAGGCAGGAACAATCGACAACACAAAGAAGCTGGTCTTGGAAGGTCTTTCAGAAGCACTCCATGTATCTGTGGAATGGTTAAAGGGAGAAACAGAGAAATACGAAACTGACATTTCGGATAAGAGGGAATTATTTATTCGGGATGTGATGAGTTCCATAGTAAACAAACTCCCCTATGAAATGAAGCCTGATGAGGCGGATTTTTCCAAAGATTTACTGCTACTGATGTTAAAGGAGTATGAATTGTTCGTGGATTCTTTTCAGTTTGCCTGTAAGAATTTCAAGGACAATGCGGAAAATGCCGCACTCGCCCAAACAATGGGGTTTGAATCGAATAAGGAATATAACGAGATTATGTTCCTTCGGGAAATCACCCACACCGTAAATATGTTCAATGATATGGGCGACATTGTGAGGCTCTATTCCAAAAATCCCGAAACAGCCACCGTAAGGCTTGCAAATCTTCTTTCTATGGTATCGGGGGAAGAATCCGAATCGGTATAGCTTGGCAGCCGGAGTTATGATATACTTACACGCAGAAAGCATTACATCAGTTCCGATTGCCCATTATCGAGAGGAGAAACGATTATGGCAAAAGGATCAGTGCGGAAGAAAGGCAAGAAATGGTACTACCGCTTCTATGTGGAAGATGCAAGCGGGAACTTGGTACAGAAAGAATGTGCAGGAACAGAAAGCAAAAGCGAAACGGAAAAGCTGTTAAGGCAGGCAATGGAAGATTACGAAAGCAAGAAATTCATTGCAAAGGCGGATAATATCACCCTCGGACAGTTTCTCGACACATGGGCAGAGGAAGAATTAAAGACAGGCATATTAAGCAATGGCACTGTCGGTACTTATCTTCAGGCAATCAACCGCATTAAACAGCACCCTGTAAGCAGACGAAAACTCAAAACAGTCACTTCGGGGCATTTACAGCAGTTCATGGATATCATGTCTTTTGGAGGCACGAT
This sequence comes from Lachnospiraceae bacterium, assembly GCA_949383255.1. GTDB lineage: Bacteria > Bacillota > Clostridia > Lachnospirales > Lachnospiraceae > COE1. Next base: position 1,876 of record CASJPF010000124.1, read on the forward strand.
TGAAGATTTTGTTTCCAAAGGATATTCCAAAGACTATGTAAGGTCATTTTCCGCAGTATTACAACAGTCATTTCGATTTGCGGTGTTTCCGAAACAGTACATTTCGTTCAATCCCATGCAGTATGTGGTCATGAGGCATAAAAAGGACGATATGGATTTGTTTGCGGAAGAAACGGACACCGACAACGGCAAAGTCAAACCACTGTCATTTGAGCAGTACCAAAAGCTGATTGCACATCTTGGCAAGCGGAGCAAAGATGCAATCCTGCCTGTACAGATAGCCTATTTTACAGGTCTCAGGCTTGGGGAAGTGGCAGGACTGACTTGGCAGGACATCAACCTTGAGGAACAATATCTGACAGTCCGCAGGAGTGTCCGCTACAACGGGGCTACCCATAAACACGAAATCGGCTCGACAAAAAGGAAGAAAGTTCGGATCGTTGATTTTGGGAACGCCCTCGCTGACATCTTGAGAAAAGCAAGGAAACAGCAGCTTAAAAACCGTATGCAGTATGGCGAACTCTATCACAGGAATTTCTACAGGGAAGTTACAGAGAAAAACAGGGTGCATTATGAGTATTACAACCTGTCAATGACAGAAGATGCGCCGGAGGATTATACGGAAATCTCCTTTGTATGTCTGAGGGAAGATGGCTGTCTTGAACTTCCCGCCACCGTAGAAACAGCCTGCCGGACAGCGGCAAGGAAAGTACCGGAGTTAGAGGGTTTCCACTTCCACACACTAAGGCATACTTACACGACGAACCTGTTATCAAACGGGGCGCAGCCAAAAGACGTGCAGGAACTTTTAGGACATTCGGACGTAAGCACTACAATGAATGTCTATGCACACGCTACAAGGGAGGCTAAGCGGGATTCCGCTAAACTCTTGGATAAGGTTGTGGGAATGAATTAAGCAATGAAAACTGAATAACAAAAACTTTCCCTTGTAGCTTGCCAATAAGGGCAAAAACAAGGGAAAAGGATACATATTTTGAGGTTTGGCATACCGCAAAGCCTTGAAAATCAAGGAAAGTTAAGACAGTTAGTAGATAAACAGGAATTTGTCGGGTTCTTTACATAGATAAAATATTAATTTTTCTTTCCACACCTAAAAAAAATAAAGTCTGGCTGATGAATAACTCCTCCAAACATATCTGTTCGCTTTTCTCTAATTGATTCTGGTACTTTTGATTCCTGACATTCCTCAATAATAAATCCAGCAGAAACAATATCATTTATTAATGTTGAAATCGTTCTATGATAAAGTTCATATTCATCTACTACCCAATGAATAACACGCTTACCCTCTATTCCGTAATTTCGTAGATTAGCATATAATCTTTCTCCAGTTTCTGTTCTGGTATATCTGTCAAAAGTCCCATCATATGCTGTACTTATTGGGTGTGACATCGAAAAAACACATTTGCCATTTTCATTCAAGTGACTATAAATCTGTTTCATAAGCCTTTCAAAATTTTCTACATAATCAAAAGCCAATGAACTTGTAATAACATCAAACTTTTCCTCTAAATCATCCAATTCTTCAAAAGCCAGTCTTCTGTATTCAATATTAGAGGCAGCATTATTTTTTCTTGCATATGCTAACATTTTTTCCGATATATCAATTCCAAGAACGGATAACGCCCCTTTCTTTGAATATTGAAGTGCATGTTGCCCCATACCACATCCAATATCTAATACTTTCTTTTTATATAGTTCAGGTATCATTCCTAATATTATTGGTGTCTCAATAATATCATTAAAATTGATTTCTTTGCTACGTATTTTCTCGAAGTTTTCGTAAAATAAATCATTATCATAAATATTTTGTTTTGACATTCTGCAACCAGCCTTTCATATAAAAAATTATTTTTTGTTTTCTTCTACTTCCATCTTCTTGTCTTTCGGGCAACAAGCATCCTTCTCTTTCAGCTCGGTCAATTCCTGTTTGTCGGATTGTAAAGACAGAGCCTTATGCAAGGTGCAGGGGAAAGACTCTGCTCGGGTTAAGGGCGAAGCGCCTTAGCCGGTCAAGGGTGCAACCATTGCCCAGTTAGTGGCGTTTCGCCACTAAGTACTGGGTATTGCTTGTAGCAGAGCTTCACAAGATGAATCAACTTCGTTGCAAATCCCTTCGGGAAAAACTAAATATTGTTATTATTAACAGACTGAGTAGAGAGATTGTAGTGGTCAAGCATTTTTGTAACACTTATGGCTAAAAAATCACTTTTTAT
>CASJPF010000125.1 GCA_949383255.1 Lachnospiraceae bacterium
CCGGGGACACAAGGATTTTCAGTCCTTTGCTCTACCAACTGAGCTATGGCACCAAGTCAGTGGTTAAGCACATAGGAACTTACTTCTCAGCACATTCAATAAAAAACCTTAGCTTCTCGTTTGTGGTTGCAAAGGTAGACATATTTTTTGATTCTACAAATTTTCTACAAATTTTCTGTGAAATTCTTTTTGATTTCAAAAAAATGCCTTACCTTTGCACTCGCAAAACAGAAACGGAATGTAGCGCAGTTGGTAGCGCACTACGTTCGGGACGTAGGGGTCGGGCGTTCGAGTCGCCTCATTCCGACAGAAGGCGACAAACGAGCAAAATCGGTTGTCGCTTTTTCTTTTCCACCTTCGCAACTTGCTGTAAATCTGCGGAAAATCTTAAAAACTTCATTCTCGTTTTCTGTTCGATAATCATCATTTTCCTTGTCGAAGTAAATTCCGCTGGGATAGACTAAATTTTGTATTTTTTGCCTATTAGAGAAATTACTATCACTCCACAAACCACCTAATTTACAGGACATTTCAATCGTTTGATTGATATATTTCATCATGTTCGATAAATTTTTCCCTGCATCTTCAAGCTCTCGTCTGATTTCTGCTAATCTCGAATTTAATTCGCTCATAGTAGCCGTATATATTTCACTATTAATTTCTCCCAGACCAAACCGAACTTTGACTGTATTAATTCGATTTTCACACTCTGTTTTCCGTTTTAAAAGAACTTTCTTTGTTTCACCTTTATTTTGATTGTATTCTTCAAAAACCTTTCTTAAAACGTCTGTAAGTATCGGGATAAGTCCATCTGGTATATTATATTCATTTAAAAGATTGATATACTTCTGATGCAGTTTCTCTGTGCTATGATTACTTTTACACCCTTTCTTATTGCATTTATAATAATCCCGTCCACGTGCTTTCACTGTGTATCCAGTTAAATAGCCACCACAGTCCGAACAGATAATATGCCTTTTCAATGGGAACGGCTCAGTAATTTCTTTGTGTTCATATCCTGCATTCGATATATCATTCACTTTATTAAATATAGCCTCATCAATTAATATCTCTTGATTACCTTTTATAATTTCATCACCCAACAAACTATGCTGTATATACCCACAATAAAACGGATTATGAAGAATTTTATTTAAATGCTTTCGGTCAATGGATAACCCCAACCCCTTTAACCGATGAACTATTTCTATATCTTTAATCCCCTCTGTTGCTTTCCAGATAAAAGCATTACGCAGTATCTTGCCTTTTTCATTCACTGTAAGAACGTGTTCTCGACCTACTTTTAGTTTATCATAACCTAGCGGAGGTTTTGAATACCAGTTGCCATTTCGTAAACACTCCACCATACCTGTGATACATTTATCCTTTCGAAGGTTATTCTCAAACTGATTAAAAAGAAAGATAACATCTTCCATAAATCCACCTGCCGCACTATCTGGGTCAGTAGCCTGCGTTGCAGACACCACATATATTCCTTTAGCTTTGAGATATGCTTTTGTCATCATCGCCTCATAACCAGCCCGACTGAAACGGTCAAATGAATAGACAAGAATTATATTTATCTCTTTATCTCTAGCCACCTCTGCAATCATTTCACGGTATAGTTTACCTTCAACTTTTGCACTCTCATTCGTACCGCCATAATACTTTTTTATACGAATAGCATGACTTTCTGCATATTCCGTACATATCCTTCTCTGACTTTCTAAACTGCCATTTGTATCAGCTTGCCGCTCCGTTGACACTCGCGTCCATACAGCAGCTACTTTATTTGTCAATTTAGAAAACTCTACTACTTTCTCTTTACTTTTTTTCTTACTCATCAATCATTAAATTAAAGGTTAAACGTAATAACACCTAATGTATAGAAGAACTCCAGTATCTTTTTTTGTTCTTCTTTGTCTAAAATACCTATTGCTTGAAATTTCTTATCATAAACTTTCAATTCATCCTCATCAAACATTTGTTACAAAGGATTATTTGCCATGCCATTGCACAACTTATTTTCACACGTTCATGCAAAATCCACAGAGCAGGGAAGTGCATATACATGAACGTGCTTCCTGCTCCTAACTTGTTACAATAAAATTGAATTTGAAGTATCTTTCGCGGTGGATTTACCTTTCTTCCAAGCAAATATACGACTTATAGATTATTTTGCCACCCTATTACGTTAATTTATACTAAAGCGACTAATTTACGAAGAGTATTTACACTCGTACCAGTCAATTTAGACACATTTCTCAAAGAGTAATTTCTTTTTAATAGTTTAATTTCTTCTTTATACTGTTCTTTCATCTCCGATACAGTTTTACGATAACCAGTTTTACGTCCAACAACCCCACCATTTTGTATGTGATGCACATATCCGCTTTCCATTCGTTGTCGAATTGTAGTACGTTCCATTCTAGCAACTTCCAGTAAAATAGTAATAAGAAATTGTGCCATTGGATTAATATTCCCCAAGCTATCCAGCGTTTCAATATTATAATTCTTTACACATAAACAAATTTTCTCATGGTTAAGTAATTCAATCACTTTCAGAGCCTCCAGCGTATTCCGTCCTAAGCGACTTATTTCAAGTACCAATACTTTATCAACGTGGTTTTCTTTTACATACTGTATCAGTTCAATGATTTCACAACGTTCATCATTACTTTTAGCCCCACTAATTTTATTAGCAAATATTTTCACTATATTCAAATCGTTATTCAATGCATAATATTTCAGTTCATTAACCTGACGGTCAAAATCTTGTGCCATTGTACTTACTCGTGCTAAAATTACTGCTGTTTTCATATTAATTACTATTTAACTGTACAAATATACGGTTCCAGTTTCAAATTGGCACAACAATCATAGTTAATAATCTCTAGACCAGACGGTTAATCAACAAAATCATCTGTATCAAAATAAAATATGCAACTAAACATTTATAATCAAAGTAAAGCTATTATCTTTGCACTGACATATTAGAAATTTAACGTAGAAGCGTTTAGGATATTATCTCGTTTTCAGAATCTGGTAAATATTACAATAAACAAAGTTTAGATTCTGTATATCAATAAAATAACATTTTTCCTATCTTGTCAAAGGAACAATATAGAAACAAAATCAATATTTTAAGCGATTCTCGGTTTTTCGTATTTCAGTTAGTTTCATCCCTTGCACTTGATCGCATTCAAAGTGCTTTTCAAAGCAGTTTTCCGATTATCGACCTCTTATCCGAAGAATGCCGTTCGGCAGTTCATCGATGAATTGTTGCAGCCAAAAAAGGAAAAAATGGGCTGTGGTCTTTGTCTCATATCTTCATTGAAACTTGTGTTTTCTGCAAAGGTAGTTGCTTCTATAAAACCATAGGCATATAGAAAGGCAAATATGCCTACCTAAATATAGTTTACTTTGATTTAGCATATATAAGGCTAATGCACAAACTAAACTGAATTTTCAACGCATTTCCATAATCTGACCACTTGCAAAATATACAGCCAAAAGAGAAGAAAGGTTCACCGCATATTTTCTCTTTTCGCTGTAGTTTTTGTTTTATGTTATATTTCCTACGACGTAAGCCTGTCTGTTTTACTTTCAAGGCACATTCTACTCAAGTTGTAAATGAAAGACATCTTTCAAAAAGATAATGGACAAATACATATCGACCTTGCAAATGGCTGATTAAATTGAAGTATCGTAAGTGTGTCAAATTATTAACCAATCTAGTATATTAAATAAAACTGGTGGATATTGGCAGAATTTACATAAAAAAAACAGTGGATATTGACATGATTAACAAACAAAAGTTGGTGGAAAATGCAAAGAGTACTATATTTGCATACCAAAATTAACGAACATGGAGAAAAACGCAATATTATTTAAGCGCAAGATGTACGACCGATTGCTCAAATGGAAGAGGGAGCGGAACGGTGAATCAGCCATTCTTATACAGGGAGCAAGACGAATCGGAAAGTCCACACTTGCAGAAGAATTTGCCCGTAATGAATATGAGTCCTACATTCTCATCGACTTTGCCATTGCGCCAGTAGAAGTACAGGAACTTTTTAAT
>CASJPF010000126.1 GCA_949383255.1 Lachnospiraceae bacterium
TTGAAACAGGAAACATCTCGGTATGGATAGGTTTGTCCATATTTTGAGTAGCAGGAAGTTATGACTATAGAAGAAATGAAACAAAGAAAATTGCAGAAGGGATATAGCTATGCTCAGATTTCTAATTTATCAGGAGTTCCACTCGGCACTATACAGAAGATTTTTTCGGGGGAGACAACACATCCACGCTATGCGACGCTACAGGCGTTGGAGCAGGTACTAAAGGAACAGAAAGATGATATGGTATTGAAAGATAGCACTATTTTTTCTTATGGAAATTCTCAAAAGAAGAACCAGAATGAATGCACGATAGAAGATTATTTTGTTACACCAGATGAAATTAGAGTGGAATTGATTGATGGTACAATGTATGATTTGAAAACTCCGACGTTTGAACATCAGAAAATTGCGGGCGAGATTTACAGGCAAATTGCGAATTATATAATAGAAAATAATGGGAAATGTGAGGTAGGTATCTCTCCTGTTGATGTGCAGCTTAACTGTGATAATAAAACTATAGTGCAGCCAGATGTTTTTATTCTGTGCAATAATGAAAAGCTATTACGAGGAAGAGTATTCGGCGCTCCAGACTTTGTGTTGGAGGTTATTTCTTCTGCCACAAAACGAAAAGATTATTTTAAAAAGTTAGAGAAATATGAGAATGCCGGAGTGCGTGAGTACTGGATTTTTGACCCTTATAAAAAGCAGTTGGTGGTCTTTTTCTTTGAGAATGATATTTATGCACAAATTTATGATTTGAAACAACCTGTTCCAATTTTTATTTTTAAGGGAAAATTGCAGATCTATTTTGACCAAATTTTAAAGTGGTGTAGAAGTTTTGAGGAAAAACAAACATAATATTAGCAAATTTTTAGTTGGGAGATGATAGGAATATTTCAGCAATACACAATCAGATGGACCGAAATAGAAAAAGAGGAATATCCCCAACGATTAGCTTCTATCGCGAGAGCACCTGCTTATTTGTACTATCAAGGTAATATTCAAGTCATCAATCAAAAAAGAAATATTGCGGTGGTTGGAAGCCGACATATATCCGAAAAGGGAATAAAAATGGCATATCAAATAGGATACGCGTTGGGAAAGAGAGGCATAAATGTGGTGAATGGTCTTGCTCTGGGCTGTGACACACATGCACTGCATGGGGCACTTGCTGCGGGTGGGACCTGTGTTGCTGTGATGCCATGTGGATTGGATCGGATTGTACCATATTCTAACTGGGATCTTGCAAGAAAAATATTGTTAAATGGCGGCTGCCTGGTTAGTGAATACCTTCCCTCTATACCGGCACAGAAATATCAATATGTACAGAGAGACCGCTTACAAAGTGGAATGAGTGACGGAGTGCTTGTGATAGAGGCAGCATATGATAGCGGTACAATGTATACAGTTCGATATGCTATTAATCAAGGACGGAGACTGGCTTGTATAGCCAGTCATCTGGTGTCATACCCTTCTGGAAATCAACGGATTGAGGGATTAAGTGGGGCGTATGTAATTGAAGATACAGCGGATTTAGACAGTTTTATAACAGATTTGCACAAGGAAATATTTTACAGGCAGATAATGTTTACAATAGAGTAGTGTCTATCCAGACAGAATTTAGAGTTGTGAGCTGCATGGTTCGTGCCAGTGCTAGGCAAAATTTTGATGGCGATGCGATGGTATCGTCTAGAAATTTTAATGAAGCACTGATGCGAGATAGGCGATTCATGATTCTAGTTAACTCATCTTGATGTGAAAAAGAGTGATAAACAGCCGGTTCCAGATTCTATATATTTTTGTCTCTATATGGATAAGGACAAGCTTGTCGGTGCAGTGAATACTCAGCATAGACTAAACAATAAGTTGTTGTTAAATGGCGGTCACATTGGAGATGGTGTTAGACCTTCAGAGCAGGAAAAGGGCATTGCTCTGCAATGATTAAACTTGCCATGGAGGAATGCAAAAAGCTTGGCAGAATTCAAGAATAGGTGTAACAGACGGGATACCTAAACTGCCAGATGATAATTTACAAGAATAAGGTCTTCTATGATAAAATCTAAATCATAGGAGGCCTTAAATTATGGCAAATAGAAAAAAAGAAGTTTACAAACCAAAACCAATGACCGAAGGAAAACGCAGCCTTATCCAGGGGCTGCTACAAGAGTATGACATTGAGACTGCATAGGATATCCAGGATGCTCTCAAGGACTTGCTTTCTGGTACCGTCCAGCGGATGCTTGAGGCCGAGATGGATAACCACCTTGGCTATGGGAAATATGAGCGTTCTGAAGAACCCAATTACAGAAATGGCACAAAGTCCAAACTAAATATGGTGAATTTGAGGTGGAGGTTCCCCAAGACCGCCAAAGCTCTTTTGAGTCTCAAATTATTCCAAAGCGTAAGAAAGATATCTTTGCAATCGATGACAAGATCATCTCCATGTACGCAAAAGGTATGACCACACGCCAGATTTCCGAGACAATAGAGGATATTTATGGGTTTGAGGTTATGGACTCGATAAGTGCTTGGATTTGTTTAATACCATTTTTATTAATCATTCCTTTTACAGCATGCATATCATATTACAGATTAGCAAGCGCACATATTAATTCTTTTTTAAGAAAATTTGGACAGAAAGATATGTAATTTGAGTTGGGAGCTAATGTAGTTAATGAGGGAAAATGTACATGTTATAGTTTAATTGCGTGGTTAATTAATCACGAGATGGTTTTGTTAAGTGTTGCAATAAGTGGGATATTTTATTTCAAATACATAATATAAAGAATGGAAATTATATTAGTTTACTTATACCGTTGTATTTATTTGTTTTGACTTTATGATTGCTAATTCAACGTATAGTTAGGAATTGTAGGAAAATAACTGACGCATCTTGACTTGGCTATTTCTCCGATTATGCATGCCAAAAAGCCTCGCCGCAGCCCGCTACGCCTACGTTTTTTGACATACCTCCTCGAAGAAATATCCTACGCAATCTGCATCACTTATTTTCCTACAATTCCTTATAAAAAATTATTGAATAGATTTTCTGCTGAATGGGATGAATATGCAGATAGTTAATAAAATGTTGCTTTCAAGTAATAAATTTTGTTGACTTGTACATAATAGCAGCATATAATATAAGTACGATAAAAAGTACGGTTTTAAGTACAGAAAGAGGTGCACTATGATTGCAACGAAACAGATGGATGTAAGAGCAAATATAAAAAAGTATTTTGATATGGCGTTTAATGGAGAACCAGTGATTGTTTCTCGCAAAGAGAATAAAAATGTTGTTATTATTTCAGAAACAGAATACAACGAATTAGCGAAAGCTAAGAAGAATGCTGAATACTTAGCAAAATTGAACAGGGCAGATGAACAGATTAGAAATGGACATGTGATAACGAAAACTATGGATGAACTTTTGGTAATGGAGGATAGTCTATGAAAATTACTTTTGCAGAAGATGGATGGAGTGAATATCTCTATTGGCAAACTTAGGATAAAAAGATAGTAAAGAAGATAAACCAGTTGTTACAAAGTATAGAACGGGACGGAGTACTACAGGGGATGGGAAAGCCAGAGCCGTTAAAGTATGGGAAGTCAGGATCATTTAGTAGACGGATAGACGATGCAAATCGGCTGGTTTATGAGGTTGTTAATGATCAAATAATTGTGAAATCTTGTAAGGGACATTATAGTGATTGATAATGGGGATTGATCTTATCAATCCTCATATTTGTAATTAGGGAAGTAAAATAGGTATAAAATGCTGTTTTAATTGGAGGTGGCTAAATGTCAGAGAAAAACGTGTATGAAATTATGCATATGGATAGAAGAGTTGCAAAGATTAA
>CASJPF010000127.1 GCA_949383255.1 Lachnospiraceae bacterium
TAGAAAGTGTCCTGTGCGTTATTTTATTTCTCAAAAAGTTGTAAAGTGGTGTTATTATAAAAAAGTGTTAAATAAAATGTGTTAAAGTAACATAATATAAGTTTTAACAATGTAAAAGTTTGTTTTGTATTAATTAAGGAACTGTATATAAAGTGACATTATTAGGCAAAAATTTTTGCATTATTTATATACAGTTCTTAAATGTATGAAAAGCTAATTGTTATTTAAGTTAGGTGCTGTAGAAAAATAACTGATGCCGATTGTGTAGCATATTTCTTCAGAATTGTATTTCCAAAAATGTAGGGAGTAAGGTTCTTACCAGCAATGGTTGTTATGAAATTTTGTGTGTTGTACGAGGGCTAAAATGCGACTTTGAGGTATTTTGTGTGCATCAGATGTGACAGTGAAGTTGAAGGTTGAATGTTACCGATAGATAAAGGGCTACTGTCAGCATAGAAACTTCCCTATCAATATACAATCGATCCATGATAAGTCAGATTGTGCCAGTTATTTTTTGATAAATTTTTATTTGAAACAGTTCTGTAAAAGAGGCGATATAGATGAACATAGCGGATATAGCGAAGATGGCAGGTGTGTCACGGGCAGCTGTTTCGCGATATTTCAATAACGGATACATTTCAGAGGAAAAGCAAAAGGCAGTTCGTAAGGTTGTGGAGGAAACGGGTTATCGTCCTTCCATTCAGGCGCAAACGCTGCGAACCAAAAAGACAAAAATGATTGGTGTAATTGTGCCAAAGATTTCGTCTTCTTCCATTGGAAGAATTGTGGAGGGGATGCTTTATGAGTTTAATAAAAGCGAGTACCGAATGATGCTCGCAGTCACGCAGAATAATCCCCAAAAGGAAGTAGAGTATCTCTCTGCTTTTAATGAAAAGCAAGTGGATGGTGTGATTTTAGTTGCGACAGTGTTCTTGGCGGAACATAGGCGCGCACTAAAGAGTCTGTCGGTGCCAGTAGTAATTGTGGGGCAGTATCTGTCAGGCTACTGTTGTGTATACCATGACGATTATCATGCTTGTTATGACATCACAAAATTACTATTAGAAAAGGGTAGAACAAAGTTGGGCTACATGAGTGCAATATGGAAAGATAAAGCAGCAGGGGAGGCACGATACAAAGGATTTTGTGATGCGGTGCGTGACATGGGGTATAAGATGCTTGCGGATAATGTTGTGACTGCCGACTTTACAGTGGCTTCCGGTTATGAGAATGCGAGAGAGCTTCTAGGCAAGTGTGATACTCTAAATGGACTTATCTGTGCTACAGATGCAATGGCACTTGGTGCAATGCAATATTTTCAAGAGCATAACATTGCAGTACCAGAGGAGATTTTGGTAGCAGGGCATGGTGGTTCAGAAATTACAAGAATTGCTGTTCCAGCGTTGATTACAGCTCGCTATTTTTATGAAAAAAGTGGTGAGTTGGCAGTCCGCAGACTGATGGAATTAATGCGGCAAGAGGAGAGTGTCGTCAAGGAAGTGAAGTTGGGATATGAAGTTATAGATTTAAATTAATAGTTATACAACGCTATAGCGTCGTAGTGATTTCTAACATACATGTAGGAATGGATGAAAATCTGTTACAAGATGGATTTTCAGTAACTTGGAAATAAGTTATATGCAAAAAACGAAATGTTTATAAGATGTTGATTTCATTCTTTTTTCATGATACCATAAAGCATATATTTGTGGCAATACAGATAGAAATGATGGCGAGGAGGATAAAAAATGGAAATGGAAAAAAAACATTCCATGAAGAGAGGGCTTTCCGACGAAAAGGTAATTGTTATTGATTTTGGCGGACAGTATAATCAGCTTGTGGCGAGGCGTGTCAGGGAATGTAATGTTTACTGTGAAATTTATTCTTATAAAACGAACATTGAACAGATTAAGGCAATAGCACCAAAAGGTATTATACTTACAGGTGGTCCCAATAGTTGTTATGAAGAAAATGCGCCTACATATACAAAGGAGCTTTTTGAATTAGGGATTCCGGTATTGGGACTTTGCTATGGTGCCCAGCTAATGATGTTTGTGCTTGGCGGAAAAGTTGAAAAAGCTCCCGTTCGCGAGTATGGAAAGACACAAGTTTATGTGGATACGACCACACCATTGCTTGCGAATGTAGAGCAGACCACAATCTGTTGGATGAGTCATTTTGACTATATTTCTGAAATTGCACCTGGTTTTTGTGTGACTGCGCATACAGCAGATTGCCCAGTGGCAGCGGCAGAGTGTTCTGACAAAAAGTTATATGCAATTCAATTTCACCCAGAAGTATTACACACTGTTGATGGAATGAAAATGATTTATAATTTTGTGCGCAATATTTGTGACTGCGCAGGTACATGGAGAATGGATTCATTTGTGGAGGAATCAGTAAAGCAGATTCGAGAAAAAGTAAGAGATGGAAAAGTACTTCTTGCGCTGTCTGGCGGGGTGGATTCCTCAGTCGCGGCGGGATTGTTATCGCGTGCAATTGGGAAACAGCTTACTTGCGTATTTGTGGATCATGGTTTGCTGCGCAAAAATGAGGGTGATGAGGTTGAGGCAGCCTTTGGCTTAGATGGGGATTTTGACTTAAATTTTATCCGTGTCAATGCACAGGAGCGATATTATGCGAGACTTGCGGGGGTTACGGAACCAGAGCAAAAGCGCAAGATTATCGGGGAAGAGTTTATCCGTGTGTTTGAGGAAGAGGCGAAAAAAATCGGTACAGTAGATTTCCTCGCGCAAGGAACGATTTATCCTGATGTGGTTGAGAGTGGTCTTGGCGGGGAGTCCGCGGTGATTAAGTCGCACCATAATGTTGGCGGACTACCAGATTATGTGGATTTTAAAGAGATTATTGAGCCGCTTCGAGATTTATTTAAAGATGAAGTTCGTAAAGTGGGATTGGAGCTTGGGATTCCTGAAAAGCTTGTGTTCCGTCAGCCTTTTCCGGGGCCGGGGCTTGGGATTCGGATTATTGGAGAAGTCACAGCGGAGAAGGTGCGCATTGTGCAAGATGCGGACTCAATTTATCGCGAGGAGGTGGACAAGGCAACTGCGCTATATGCCAAAGAGCATAATGTGATAGTGCCGTGGAAACCAGACCAATATTTTGCAGCGTTGACAAATATGCGCTCTGTCGGTGTAATGGGAGACGAACGAACGTACGACTATGCAGTGGTGTTGCGCGCTGTGAAGACGGTGGATTTTATGACCGCCGAGAGCGCAGAGATACCGTGGGAGGTATTGCAGAGGGTGATGAGCAGGATAATTAATGAAGTGCGAGGGGTTAATCGGGTAGTATATGATCTGACAAGTAAACCACCCGGGACGATTGAGTTCGAGTGATGAAATGGGATTTAGAAACCTAGTGTTTATGCGGGTTGCAAGCAAATTTGTTTAAGCATTGGCAACGATTTGGCAACATTTTTAACATTACGCACTGGATAATTACATCAATGGCATAGAGAAACCTTGCTGATTTTCAGATATGTAACTGAATATCGGCAAGGTTTTTTTATGCTTATTTCTGCTTTTTCTTTTTAGATGTTTTCTTTTCTTCTTTTTCTATCTTTGCTAATTCTTCCATAAGCATATCACTGACCGCCTGTGAGGGAACTTTCGCCCAATGTTTTGAGGTGTCCAGTTCTGGGTATTTGTACCGCCAATGGTCGTATTCCTCTTTGGTAATCTCGCCCTGTTCCAACTTGGCGGCTTGTTCCTGCCATGCGTGGAACATATCGAACATGAACGTATAAGTGGAATAGTCGGACTTGTCAAGGCGCAGGCAGATTTCCCCGTCAAT
>CASJPF010000128.1 GCA_949383255.1 Lachnospiraceae bacterium
ACTCATAAACCTTTTGCAGTAAATCTTTAAAACCTTTACTCATTTGAAACACCTCATCATTTTATATATTTTTATGTTAAAATAATAACACTTTCAAAAACGGTGGTCAAGGTAGTAGGCGATTATTATTACTGTTTCAATAACAATTCAGCCTTCGGTTTCCTATTACAAGCATCAAGCTATGCAAAATCACTTCGTGGTGGCTTGATGCATCTCAACCACTACGTTATTTCACGGACTTTGCAGCGTAATGCAAAGTCCTGAGGCTGAATTGTAACCTGTTTCAGGCTTATCTATATATAAGTTGGCTAGAATTTTGGAAGAGGAACTTCTGCGTGTATTGCTAAATTTGTTGTAGGATCGTATAATAAAAGAACAAAAAGGGAAAACGGTGTAATTACATGTTCTTTGGGAGGAATAATGGAGGAAATATGGAAAAAAAAACAGCTAGTGAGACTCCGATACAAGTGATGGAATGCGCGCTGGATATGGGGGAGACAATGCTGCGCTGTGGTGCGGAGATTTTAAGAGTTGAGGATACGATTACACGCATCTGTACTGCATATGGCGGTGGGATTGTGGATGTGTTTACCATTCTGTCACTGATTATTTTGAGCTGGAAAACGGATACCGGGGAAAACCATACACTGACAAGGCGCATTAATCCGCATCCAACGGACTTGAATAAATTGGAAGATTTGAATGCCCTTTCCAGATATATTTGTGAGAAGAAACCACCATGTAATGAGATTCAGCAGAGTATCTGTGCGATTATGGCACCGGAAGAACGGCGCATCTACAAATCAAAAATGACGGGCTATGTGTTACTGGCATCTGCTTTTACACTGTTTTTTGGAGGGAATCTGCGGGATGGACTGGCGGCTGGAGCCGTGGCAATACTGATGTATCTGTGGGATTATTGTTTTGCATCACATGGCAGAAACCGAGTGGTATACAGCCTAGTAATCTCTGTGGTGGCAGGGATACTCTGCTGCTTTTCTGTGCTGATTGGGATTGGACAGAATATAGACAAGGTTATGATTGGTAGCATTATGCTCATGATTCCTGGCATCAATTTGATGAATGCACTGCGGGATATGATGTGTGGGGATATTATTACAGGTATTCTTCGGCTTGCAGAGGCGCTGATGATGGCGATAGCGATTGCGGTAGGGTTTGGTATTGCGATTATGCTGTTTGGAGGGCTGTTGGGATGATAGGGATTTTTTGGGAAAAGTATTTTGTGATGATACTGACGGCTGCGATTGGTACAATTGGCTATTGTCTGAATATCAATGTAAAGCGCAATAAGATTGTATATGGTTGTATCGGTGGGGTGGTGTCAACTTTTTTGTATTGTGTGTGCGTGGATGCAGAATTATCTTTGCTGGTACAGAATCTGATTCCGGCGGCAGTAGTGACGCTGTATGCGGAGGTGCTTGCAAGGATTGTGAAGGCGCCGGCAACAGTTTTTTTAATTCCGTCCATTATACCATTGGTGCCAGGGGGCAGGCTTTATTACACAATGCGTGCCATTGTGGACGGCAATGGGGAGGACGCGAAAATTTATGCGATGGAGACTTTGGTGATAGCACTTGGCATAGCAGTGGGAATTGTGGTAATTTCTTTGATGTTCTATCATGTCAGTCATAAAAATATCCAATACAAAGTGCGTTTTGATCAAATTAAAAAAAGCGCACAGATGGAGGGAGGAACTTCATCTAGTACATCGAATAATAAATTCTGACACATTGGCTTGTCTGAGTGCCAGTTAAGTATTATTCGATGTACTAGTACTCCATCCGGTCAGAAATTAGATTCGTGAACCGCCTGTTTCGCACCGTTGCGTCGTTAAAATTTCTAGACGATGCCACCGCATCGCCGTCGAAATTTTGCCTAGCACTGACACGAACCATGCAGTGCACAACTCTAATTTCTGTCTGGATGGAGCACTAGAGCGCAGAAGTAAATAATTCAGTTTACATTTGCGTCTTTATTCTGGTATGGGTCATGTTCCCGAGTGGCATGTTCTCGATAAAGTTTGGGCGTGACACCAGTGCGTTTTTTGAATAGGCGGCTAAAGTAGTAAATATCTGGAATCCCGCATTGCTGTGCGATGATTTTCATAGGAAGTTCTGTCACAATCAGAAGTTTTTTTGCCTGTTCAATACGTTGGCGGTTCACAAAATCTGTCAGCGGAATGCCAACTTCTTTTTTGAACAGCGTTGACAGATAGCTGGCATTGACATTTAACCAATCCGACATTGCTTTCAAACTTAAATCAGCCGTTAGATCGGAATTGATATACGTAATAATTTTCTGTGTCAGCAGTGAGTAATCTCTAAGTGTATGCTTGCGAATAAGACGACAGTAATTAAGTACTATGTGAGACCAGACAGAGTGGCATTGTTCTTTGCTTGCAGTCTGCTCAATAAGCTGGATGTGCTGGTTGGAGCACATATCTATATGAATTGGATGAACACCAGCTTCCTCTGCTTTCTTGCGAAAGAGTGTGTTGAAAGCAATTGTATAGTCTTTATAATCGCGCAGCTCATCGGACATGCGGTGGGGTAATGTCAGTGAGGATAACTTAGATACAAGCGCCATTGATTTGGCTTCATTGCCTAGGAAAACAGCTTCCAACATTTGTCCCTCCAAGGCATATCGCATCTCAATCATTTCAATATTCATCATGGAATTTTCCGCACTTTGATATTGATGAGAATAAAATTCATACCATTCATCCATATCATTTAAATCTTGATAAATTGTTTCAAATTGATTTTCCCCAAACAAAAAATTGCCTAGAGTCAGAAAAAGACTGTAATAAAACGCTGGGGCAGGAAAAGAGGACAGACGCAAGTAATAACCTTGCAAAATTGTGTATAGGTCTTGTGGCAATTGCAGTTTTGCTGCAATTTCATTTAGGCGGGAGGAGCGCATGTCTTCAAAAAGAACTGGACCACAGATCATCAGCGTATCACTGTCTGGCAGACGTAAAATGCTGTAGGAACACTGAAAGATGTCTTTTAGGTGATAAATAGTCTTATCTTTTAAATTACTTAAAAATGTAAACATTGTATCTGGTTTGTAATCTCGTAGAATCGTAGCGCGTAATCCATAGTCCATCTGTGTGAAATTTTCACAGGAAGGCGAGGTAAATTGAATAGGAATACGGTTGTTTTCCAGCAAACTTTGTACAAAGGATAGTAATGTTTTTTGGGACAGGTCTGATTCTGATAAGTCTTTTTTTGACAAGTTGTTTTGCATATGCATCTACTCTTTTCTTAAATTTGATTTGTGAATTAAAAGCAGTGTCTTATTTTATACAACAAATTTAGATATTTTTTATTTATTTTTGCACATTTTTTAGATAAAATCAACACAATATAATAATAATGCAAAAAAATCAAAAAATCGTATCTCGCAAAAGCAAATAAATAAAAATATGATGTAGATATGCAGAAACAACAAAAAGTACGTTAAAACAAAGAGAAAATTGTATAAGTTAACATATATACAATCGGGCAATGATATAATGTATTGGTAACTTTATCTATATTATAAAACTGATATATTTTTTTGAAATGCAGATTGACAATCTGTGCACAGAAAGGGTCAATTGGATAGAGAAAATACAAAATATAATAATTGCCAGATATAGGCAATTGCGAAACAAGTTCAAAATCTTGATTCCAATAGGACAAAGGTCC
>CASJPF010000129.1 GCA_949383255.1 Lachnospiraceae bacterium
AAAAAGGAATGGATAATCCAGTAACACACAGAGAATTAGAGCAATTTAAGGAGCTTATGGAGTCGGAAAATGACCGACTTAAGGAAGAAAATGACCGACAGAATCACCGCATCAATAACTTGGAAGAAAGTATTAAGGAGATTTCCAACTTAACAGCAGCTACGCAAAAGCTGGCTGATAATATGGAAAACATGCTCAAAGTTCAAGAGCAACAAAACAATCGTTTGGTACAAATTGAAAACAGGGACGGCGAGAAGTGGCGTAAGGCAATGGCGTATATTGCTACTGCCATACTTGGTGCTGTTCTTGCCATTGTTTTTGCAAAAATTGGATTATAGGAGGCAGGTAGAGTGAAGAAACAGAAAAGAACAATGGACATTATTCTAATATTTATTGCTGTATTTCTGCTTGCTTTTATTGTTATAATGCTGGTTTTATATTACATCACTGGTGCAATCCCAGATACCTTATGCACTTGTGTGTTTACAGTGTGTGGAGGGGAATGCGGCATCATGGGGTGGATTAAGACAACAAAAGAGCGACAGAAAGAACGACAGTATGAACTAGAAGATAGGAAGTATCAAGAAGGCATGGAAAAACAGAATGATAATAGTCTTCAAGAAACCATGTCAGAATAGGAGGAAGTTGTGGATTTTTTCATTAATAACTGGTATGTGATGGTTGCAGCTATCGTTGTTTTGGCGGGGGGTGGATATAGCGTGTATATCTTTATTAAAAAGCCAAGCACGGAACAACTGAAGTCTTTGAAGGAATGGACGCTATGGGCTGTAACAAAGGCTGAGAAAGAATTAGGTTCTGGTACTGGCAAACTGAAACTAAGGTATGTTTATGATATGTTTATCACAAAGTTTCCTTGGCTTAGAAATGCAATTAGTTTTGAAATGGTAAGCATGATGGTTGATGATGCTCTTGAAGAAATGAGGACAATGTTGGAGAGCAATAAGGCTGTCAAGGATTTTGTAAATGGTTTTTATGAAGAATAGGGGAATAAAAGGAAAGACAATTCGAGAGTAGATTTGAAATTATTATAATGAAACATAGTTCAGGGTGGCAAATTGCCACCCTATTTCTTTGAACAGGATTAGACAGATATAAGAAAGAGAGGAAAAAAGAAATGAGATTTACCAATAGTCCGCTGGTAGTTTATAGAAAAATAAGTCCCAATAAGACATCTCCAAGGAATCATAAAATTGACACTATTACAATTCACTGTATGGCAGGGAATCTGTCTATTGAAACA
This sequence comes from Lachnospiraceae bacterium, assembly GCA_949383255.1. Classification (GTDB taxonomy): domain Bacteria; phylum Bacillota; class Clostridia; order Lachnospirales; family Lachnospiraceae; genus COE1. Next base: position 1,262 of record CASJPF010000129.1, read on the forward strand.
TGTGGAAATGTATTTGCTTCGTCTTCCAGAAAAGCATCTTCTAATTATGGGATAGGAACAGATGGACGAATTGCATTGTATGTTGAGGAAAAAGACAGGTCATGGGCATCGTCGAATGCGAAAAATGACCATAGAGCAGTTACTATTGAAGTTGCAAATGATGGTGGAGCCCCCGATTGGCATGTATCTGATAGGGCTATAGCAAGCTTGATTGAACTTGTAACGGATATTTGTAAGAGAAATTCTATCAAAAAGTTAGTATGGAGTACAAATAAAACGGATAGAATAAACCATTTGCATGGTTGCAATATGACTGTACATAGAGATTTTGCAGCGAAAGCCTGTCCAGGGAATTACCTGTATAATCTGCATAGTTATATTGCAGAACAAGTGAATGAACGGCTTAGTGTGAAAACAACACCAACAAATGCAGCGATAACACCAGAAAGTAATCCATATAAAGAACCAACAACGAATATAAGGAAAGGCACAAAAGGAGAAGGTGCAAAATGGGTACAGTGGTATCTGTGGCGTTTTGGCTTATTAGAAAAATCTGAAATTGATGGTGTTATCGGTTCCAAATCGGATATGGCAATTCGAGAGGCGCAACGCAGGTTAGGACTTGTGGTAGATGGAATTGTAGGAAAAGCCACACGGGAGACATGGAAAAAGTTATATTAAAAGGACAATTTCCTTTATTATTGTAATATTGATTGCGGTGTTGATCTACCGTCGTTTCTCATGCCAATTGTAAAATAAATCAAAAAAATAGAGGAAGTCAGGGAAAGGTACGAATGTACGGTATAAACCGTTATAGGGCAGGGACTGCCCAAAGTAACGCCTGTGGAGATGGAGGTTACAAAGTCGATGAAGCAGGAATCTCGCGACTTTAGTCGTGAGAGGTTCAAATTGGCTAGATGATGAGGAACAGGCAATGGTAAATGAGTTCGAGAAGAAGCATGAGGTGGTTGTTTATCATGTTATCCACCAGCTTGCGAACATTGGCGATCTATATAGCCTTTTGTATGTGAAGCGGGATAATTCCGAGTGGGAGTTAGATCGTGAGGACTTGGAAGAAGGGCAGGCATTGGCATATGTGATTAATAAGAAAATGCCGGATTGTTCGGAGTTTGGACGCATCGGTGTGAAGTCGTCCATTGGCGGCGTTATTAGAATATGGTAAAAGTTCAAATTGATTATACTGAATTTTGTGACAACTGAATAAATGATACAACAGATACATTGAAATCTCATTAAGTGAGTTAGCCAGCTTCCTAAGAAAAGAAGGACAGTAGAAAAAACTGCTGTCTTTTTTAATTTGGGTATTGACAAATAATTACTAAATAATTATAATACAATTATGGAATATATAAGTTTTGAATGGGACGAAAATAAAAACAAAATCAATAAAGCTAAGCATGGAATTGATTTTGAAGAAGCGGCAACAGTATTTTATGATGATGATGCAATCATGTTTGATGACCCAGAACACTCTATGGAGGAAGAGCGGTTCCTAATACTTGGAATTACCAAACATGAAAACCTGTGCATTGTGAGTCATTGCTACCGTGGCGATGATAACATCATCAGAATCATTTCAGCAAGGAAAGCAACCAAAAGTGAAACAAAAACATATAACAGATATGCAAGAGGTGAAATCAATGAGAGAGGAATATGATATTGAGAATTTGAATCCTAGGAGAAACCCATATGTAAAAAGGCTGAAAAAGCAGATAACGATAAATATTGATAACGATACAGTGGATTTTTTCAAAGCGCAGAGCGAGGAATCGGGCATACCATACCAGACGCTTATCAATCTGTATTTGTCGGATTGTGCAAAGAATAAGAAGAAGTTGCAGATGTCTTGGAAGTAAGTGTGAACAATTATAGATATGTAAATGTTCATTTTTTCTTATAAAGGTGACAAAATAGTATTTGTAAAATTCTAAATCATATTGAGGAAATCTGTCGCAGCAGATTTCTTTTTTGTGCTATATTATTCCATTTTTTTACACCATATGTTATAATGTTCCAAAAACGGAGGAT
>CASJPF010000130.1 GCA_949383255.1 Lachnospiraceae bacterium
TCCTCGAAGAAATATCCTACGCAATCTGCATCACTTATTTTCCTACAATTCCTAAAGGATACAAGTTTCGTCTCCATCCATATGCTCTGGTTCCCTGCGGATGTTCCAAGAGGGGGAAAAATCAATATCCCCAAGATATTTTTCAGTGAGAAGCGACAGCAGTTCCCATTAATCCAGACCTCCCCAGCTTCTTCTGTGTTTGTTGGGATACTTCCTAATTGAAGCAGCGACTTTAGTCTTTTAAATACAAGTTCCACCTGCCAGCGCAAACGGTAACAGAAAAGAATTTCCACCGCGGATATTTCCGCTGGCAGAGAAGTGATCACAAACATATAGTTGTGCGTGAACACTGTTTCATCACTCAGCTTCATCTGTTTTTTGCTTTCCATCTTTTTGATGCGCTTCTTTTCAGCAGCGATTTCCGCTTTTGTTTTTTTACAGGCGCAGATCCTTAAGGGAACCAGCTTTTTTTCACTGTTCCTGACATATGCGTTTCATTCCTCTGCAGTTTCTCCAACTGTACGCAGCCAGTCAGCAAAAACCAGCTTCCTGCCGCTGGCATCATAGATATTGAAAGCTTTATTTTTGATCTGGATAATAAAATCTCCTCCTGACGCCAGGCAGTGCTCTATGCTTTTTATCGTCCCATATGCACGGTCAGCTATGACAAGGCATCCTGTGGCGAGCGTAAAATTTTTAAGGCTTTCTCCTGTGGCGCCTTTTTCTACAATGTCTGACGCATCAATGGTAAGAACCTGGTAAGGCTTCAGCCATTCGGTTTTCTTATACTGAATGACTGGATTCGGCAGAATATGCTGTATAAGCCAGATAATTCAGTCCTTACATTTTATAAACCTTTTCATAAAACCGACATCGCTTATTTTGCTGATGCCGCTTATTAAAGCAAACTGGCTTACATCAATTAATGACTTATTGCCGGATAGATAAAATAAGATCAGGCGCAGCAGATCAAGAGGATTTTTAATTGTCCGCTTTCTCGTAATCGCTTTTTTCTCAAAGCATGCCTGTTCATAGCCTGATGGCAGTAGTTTTACTAAATCATTTGTATCCATAAAATTCACCCTCTTTGATTATAACATGAATTTTATGGATTTACAGTAACAAAGTTAGTGCATATGGGGCATGCCCTTGACAGCCACCCAAAGGGAGGTTACATCCCCAAGACCGTCGGCGGATGTGCAAGAAAGTCTGTGCCTAAGTCCATCGCCGTCGGCAGGCATCTGACGACATCCTTTTGAGCGGGTGTCAAGGGTGGCGGAAACCGCATTCATCCTAAGGAATTGTAGGAAAATAAGTGATACCAATTGCGTAGGATATTTCTTCGAGAAGGTATGTCAAAAAACGTAGTCGTAGCGGGCTACGGCGAGGATTTTTGACATGCGTAATCGGAGAAATAGACAAGTCAAGATGTGTCAGTTATTTTTCTACAGTTCCTAACGATAAGTGACTTGATTTTTTTAGCCACAAATGTTACAAAAAAGCTTGACCACTACACCTTTCCTTATTATAATAGTAACAGTTTCTTCCCGCAAGACAGTTACATGAAAAGACATAAAAGTATCAATTTGGGTACACTGCTTATTATTTTCATGCAAAAAAAACCAATTTAATGTCGTTTCGTGTATAACAACCTTGACGAACGACACAGGGTATTTATCATTGATGATACACGGAACTTATAAATAATTTTGTATAATGAGGAGTTGGAAATGATGAAAAAAAGAAAAAAGTCCATATTATTGCTGGCGACAATGGGAGCGTTCTTAATTAGCGGATGTGGCGCAAAAGAAAAAGTACAGGATACACCAAGTGAGACATTTGTTAATGAGATACTTTCATCTGCAGAGGAACAAACAACAGCTACGAATGAAACACAGTCAATAACCTCTAATGAAATACAGCTCGAAACATTTGTTCAAAACGAAGAACCAGCAAAGACGGAAAGCGCGTCAGAGCCAGAACATAGCAGCGAACAGGAAACACAAACAACACAAATGGCTCCTGTCAAAGAAGTAAAATACATGGATATTGCTCATGTATTTAAACCATATGAACAGGCGGTAGAAATATCCTTGCAGATGCCGGAGGATTGGAACTATACACTATGGGATGTGGAGGAGGAATCCCCTGATTGGGGATATTCTGTTAAAGTGCAAGGAAGGGAGGATGCAATTTTTAGTATTTTGGGACAGCATGGAACGCTGACCGCCGATGGTTATTCAAATGGACCAAAATCTTTTCAGACATCACAGGGGTTGACAGGACAGTATTCTTGGGACGAATATATGCTTGATGACGGAAATCCTGCAATACAGGGAAGGATTGTTTTTGATACGGAGCTTGCAGGCTTCTATGGTGTCAGTTTTAACATGCCGAAAAGTATTTACAATGAAAACAGAGATATAATAGACAAAGTGTTCCAAAGTATTGTTATCAAGGAAGCACAATAAATCATGTTAGATTACAACCGTCGCTTGGCAAAATTTGTAATAAATTTTATATATTTCCTATTTATAAACCTATAATGCACAGACAATAAGGAAATATAAGTCAAAGTCAAAAAGATTTTTGGTATTGAAAAAAATTGCAGGTTATCAAATGAATCTTTGTGTGAACCAGAAGGAATTAGGAACAATGCAATAGAAAAAAACGAAAATCAGTAGACCTCAACAGACCTCAAATGCTATGCGATAAAGACACATGGCATTTGAGGTAATTTTATTTAACGTATAACTTTCTGACTTTTATTAACTTGTTGGTGATTCTGCTGCTTAGATTGAGCCTTTGCCTGTTCCAATCGTTGCCTGATAGAATACTCTCGTTCTGTTTCGTCAAGTAAATCAGAAATGTATGTCTTAGCTTCTGCAAATTGGTTGTAATTAAACCTATTTTTATAAGCAACTTGTAGGTGTATTCTTGCCTGTGCGATTGTATCAGGATGCAGCGTTTCACGTTCCTTTTTGAGAGCGGTTTCTTCATCTGGCGAGATTTTATCCTTTAGAGAAAGAAATTCTTTTATATGCTCCTCAATCCTCGCATCAAAAGTATGCTGTAAATTTTTATACGTTTTACG
>CASJPF010000131.1 GCA_949383255.1 Lachnospiraceae bacterium
CAGCAAGCTCGCCATTGGTGAGTATGATTGTCTGACCGCAGATTGTAACGGGGTATTGTTCATAAGGTGATGTGAAGTATTCATCTGATGTGCTTAGAGGGTAGAACTTTTCTTCTGTGAGGTATTCAAAGGATATTTCTTTTTGCCGCCGCCTGTTCCTGTCGCGCCATGCGTTGATAGCGGCATAGCGTATGACAACTTTGCAAAAGGCGTTGAAAGAATACACGATATGTTCTTTGTATGCTTCTGTGCAAGCCATAGAAAAATCCTCCTTTCTCCCACATGGGGAACATTGTTAGATGTTGCCTTTATTGATAAAAACCAAACTTATTGAGGTTATACCAATCCGTGATAGCCTGTTCTGATTTTGCGTTCAGTAACGTTAAGATTTTCCTCGCAAATTCTAAAGTACCTGAACCATTAGCAGTAATAATATTTGCGTCACAAACAGCTTGCTCCTCTAAAAAATTCTTATCGCCCTTGTAATGTGGTGCTTGTGATTTCATAAATTCAAGGGTATTCCCGGAGTGCTTAATTTCATTCAGAAATCCATTTTCTGCCATAAAGTTTACAGCGTTACAGATTGCCCCAACTGGAATATGATTTTTAACCGCATATTCAACAAGGGGAAAAACATCATTGTTTTTCTGTTCTGCCCATGCGTTCCCACCAGCCAAAATCAACAGGCTAAATTTTGTGGGGTAGTCGTCCACGGCATAATCAGGCAAAACGTGAAAGCCTCCCATTGAAACTTTGGGATTCTTGTCAAGGCTGATTGTCCTCACAATATAATCTGTATCAGAGGAATTTAATTCAGCGCACACATATGCAGGCTCCCAGTCCGCATATCCATTGAAGATAAAAACTAAAATTTCTTTTTTCATTTTCATTACCACCTTTCGCAGCTTATTGTACAATACAAAAGGTGACAGCTAATGTGTCACCCTTTATAAAATCCATGTGCAATTTTCAATCGACATTTTATGTCATTATAAAATTCCGGCGGTGAAACCACTCGCACCTTGTCTAACATTCCAAAGACTAGATTGCTGACAGACGATAGGCTTGATGTATAGAAACATATAAGTCCTGTATCTGTCTGACTGTTGATTTCTTGAAAAAATGAAGCGTCTATTTTCTGTGTAATCTCAAATTCGTCTTTTTTGTCATACTCCAATACAACTTTTATAGAACCTCTTTTATTCCGCTTTGAAAAAAGATTATTCGTATAATCTTTTTCAAGCTGAATATTACCTATCTGTCGTTGCTCAAAACTATCCTCCAAAACTTCATAGGAAATGATACGTCTAAGTTTGAACAACCGAAAATCATTTCTATTCCTGCAAAAAGCATATAGATACCAGTCTGATTGTTTAAAAATCAATTTATATGGCTCTACAAATCTTTTTTCTCTTGAATTTCTTGATACATAATCAAGCAAAACACAATGACTGTTACATATTGCTTTGTGTAGTGCGATTGCCTTTTCATGTATTATGCTGTCCTCAAACCATGCAGAAAAATTGATAACATATTCGCTTTGTGAAAAAATATCAGTTTCTTTCTCTGGTATTAGCTTTGCAATTAAACTATTAACAGAGATGTCATTGTCAATACTTTTCAGTCCTTTTAATGCTGTAAATATTTTCCTTGTATCATCAGTCGATAAAATCTTTTTGTCTATTTTATATCCCTCAATGACTGAAATACCACCACCGATTCCCGGATAGGAAATTATGGGTATCCCGGCAAGATTTAGTGTATCTAAATCACGAAAAATAGTCCTTTTAGAAACCTCAAAACGGTCTGCCAATTCTTGAACTGTTATTTTGTCAACATCAGCAAGAACGCATATTAAACCAATTAAACGTTGTATTCTCATTTGAATTATACCTCTCGCATTTTTCGCAATCTATTTTATCATACGAAAACGAATTTTTCTATTGTTTTAAATGATATAAGGACTGAGGAGTTTCGTAGTAGTCGGCATTGGTGGTAATGTGTATAACTGGCTATCTTATGGAATTGTGGGTAACTCTGTTTGCAGGACGTGGGAAAGCTGCACTTTAGCTTTTCCATGTGCTGTGAACAGAGTTATCCATGATTCCATAGCCTGTTATGCACATTTCCACAAATCCAAACTTAGAAGAAATCCAAACTTTCCTCTGTAAATCCTTTATTCAAGGCATTTTCTGATATAAAAGTTTGGATTTTGTTTTGTACTTCTCTTGTCAGAAATGAGAATAAATTGATTGAAACAGAGCTAAATAGCAATGTTTTACGCATTTTGTCATAATTGGAGTATTGTACTTTGTGAAACGAAATCCAAACTTTTTCCGGCAAGAATCCCCAATTATCAAGCTGTTTTTAGAAAAGTTTGGATTTTATATAAGTTTGGATTTGTGGAAAAATCCAAAAGTTTAGATTTTTCCACAATGCACCTTTTGTTTTTCAGTCCTTATGCGGTTAGTTCCGCTTCCTGTTTTTTCCTGTGGTATGCTTCCCTCCTTGCGGCAAGATAATTCTCATAGCGTTCCACCGCTTCGGGGTTTCCAGTGGCGGCTTCCTCATACATTTTCTGCCGGGATTTCTTGGTGGCTTCGGAAGCATACGCCCGCTTTTTTGCAAGCTCTGCCGCCGCTGCCGGGTCGGTTTCGGCTTGCCGTACCAGCTTTTCCCTTGCTATCTTTTTCCGGCTCTTGTGGGCTTCCAGACGTTCCGATTCCTCCGGCGTTAAGGCTTCCCCCTCTTTTTGGGCGGCGGCAAGCTCTTTGAGCGTCCTTGTCTTTGGCTGTCCGGCTTTCTGCCTTTCGCGCCACGCCTTATGCTGTGCGGCTTTTTTCCGGCGGTGTTCTGCAAGCCGTTCCGTTTCCTCCGGCGTAAGCTCTGCCCCGGTCTTTTCCAGTTCCATAAGTTCCTTTATGGATTTTTTCTTAGGCGGCTTGGGCGGCTCTGTGGCTTTTCGTTTCTCCCTCCATTCCTTTTGCCACTCCCGGTTATGTGCAAGCCGTTTTTCCTCCGCTTCCTGTTCCTCCGGCGTGAGAAGCCCCGCTTTCTTCCTTGCGGTAAATGCCCGTTTCTCTGCCTTGCGTT
>CASJPF010000132.1 GCA_949383255.1 Lachnospiraceae bacterium
AGCCATTACTGGCTTTGTGAGTTATTTCTAAATGCTCAGGTGTCAAACTCCCGCATATATCCTCCTCAAAGATTTATCAAATATACATATGCTTCCTCATTATCAAAAGTAAAGCTCCTACAATAATTTCCACCATTTTTCTCGATTGTTTTTATTGAAGCAACATTATCCTTTTCAACTGATAACTGCAACTGTTTCAGACCGTATTTTCTCGCAACAAAACATATTTGTCTTAATATTTCAGTAGCATACCCTTTTCTTCTTTCTGACGGTCTTACACTATATCCACAATTACCAAAATCTTTTAGGAAATCATTTAATTGATACCTCAAATCAACAATGCCAACAATTTTATTATCTGACACCCTAACTGCAAAAAATGTATCTGTTAAAACCCAATTAGGGTCAACAGTCTCCGTACTTGAATTGGCAATGACTTTATTAAACCATTCCTCATAAGAAGGAATCTTATCAAATAATTCACTCCCATTGATTATCTGTTCTCCAAAATCAAAATGCTCCTGCCGGTATTCAAGTGCTTTATCTTTCAATCCTAAACTTGGCTTTACAAGCCGTATTTCTTCATATGCCATCATTCATTCCTCCATTTAATAAATTTTAATTTTTCAAACCATGATTTCCATGCCATCATAAGCGAATAAAATATTATCAAGTCCTTTTTCAAGTTCCTTGTAATAACCATATGATTTTCCCCATATTTCATCAATATGTGTAACTATAATCTTCTTGATTCTATAATAGTTTTTCAGTTCTATAACCTCATCCAAAGTGAATATTTCATCTTTCAAAGGCGTATCCATAAGCTTCGTTCCATCATTTAATATTCCATCATCAGAAACCATGCTTATAATCAAAATATCTGTATCAAAATATAAGTCATTATGAGCAAAAGGTTTCGGATTACAACAAGCATAGATAACCTTTTTTTCATACTCTTTCAGAACATAAAAAGTGATATTTCTGCTTGGGTTATTGTTGATTAAGTCCATGTCAATATTATCTATTTTTATATGCGGTGTTTCATTAACAGAAATACAATGAAGAACATCACCATAATATTTAAAGCAGTCACGGTTCATTTGGTTTATATCTTTAATGACCTCTGGAAGAGCATAAAAGCCAATAGGCATACTCGTTCCTTTAATAAAGTCACAGCCTATCTTTTCAACAATCCGAATACCCCTGACATGGTCTGGGTCACTATGGGAAATGGAAAGGTGTTTCACTTCCGATATTCTTTGTCTGTTGCAGGCTACCGCAATATCTTCGGGTGTGTCTATCAACATTTTTATATCGTCAATATACAGGCTTGGCCCTAACCGTTCATACCTGCCGCCTTTTCGTCTGGCTTCTTCACAAATTTTACATTTACAAAATGAACTCGGAATAATTGACATGCCGCCGCTACCAATAATTTTCAATTTCAAATCTTTCACACCACCTTATCGCATGAATTGCAAGAAATAATAATGCGTTATCATTCATGTTAAATATTTAAACAATATCGCTATTACTGCCGCTTTTCACTAATATTCTTCTTATTTCTTTTATTATTCTGGAAGGTGTTTCTTTGTCCATAGGCATAAGTTTACTGTACATTCTTACCCCTTGATACGAAAACACAATTAAATCAAATATCGCAGAAATATCCACTTCATTAAATTCATGCCTGTCCATCCCATATTGTATTAGCTTCTTCCATGTATTTGCTGAAATTAAATATTGTTCATATAGCGTATTACTCTGATTTGCAATATCACGAATGCTAAAATACTCATATATTGCTATGCTTAATGAAGATTGGCTGTCAACCATTTCATTCTCATACTTGTTTAAAATTTCATCCAAAATAGTTACTGCCGAACAATTTTGTTCTATCCTTAAATCAATCTCATTATCCTGCTCACTTGTCATATCATCAATAATCTCTTGAAAGATTTGACGTGTGCTTTCGTAATGGCAATACAACCCGCCCCTGCTTAATTTCGCCACATCGCAGATATCCTTCATTGTCACTTGTTTAAAACCTTTTTCTGCAAACAAAGAACATGCACATTTCTTTATATGTTTCCTTGTTTCCTGTCCTCTTTTATTCATAAGCAACCCTACTTTCCGACAAACGTGTCTGAAACTATTATACGACATATGTGTCTGAAAGTCAATAAAAAGCGGCAAAGATTTCTCTCTACCGCCATCAACGTCTAAATATAAATAATTTCCTTGTTTACAATCTCCCTTGTACAAGCCCTTATGTTGTATAGCCGTCCTGCCCATTCTAAGGCATTTTCTTCCTTTAGCTGTTCTATTATGCCCTGTGCCTGTTTCATGCCCTCTATGAGCCACTCAAAGCGTTCCTGCGCCTGCCAGTCAATGTTGGCAAGGTAAGTGTTCAACCTGCCGCTTGTGAGAAGATTAGTGTATGTAACCTTTTGGTACTGCTTCAGATAGTCCAGATGCCGCTGTCCCCATGTGCCTATCGGCTGTTCTTCTTCTGCGGGTAATCTCAAATCTGGAATAAGATACCCATTTTCTTCGTGGTATGTGCCGCCCAACTGTTCAAATATTGATTTCATATGCAAAAACTCCTCGTATAATAAGTTTGTAAGCAAGAAAAACAGCTTACAGACTTATTCTTTTTTGATTAGACAGAAGGATAATTCTAAACATCCTTTCCGAAGATTCTTCTTCAATCATGCTGGTTCATCCATTCTCTGTCTATTGGTTAATAAGGTTCTTTATAGTCATGGTCCCAGATGTTACAATAAGATTCATAAAAACTGTAGCTATGGTTACTGCTTTATCGCTCCAGCAAAGCTTCTGCTATTGCCAAGAAAGCCTGCAGCCCTAACGCTACGCTAAGACTTATTACACAAATGCTGCATCCCGGTATCTAGCCACCAGCAGGGTATTTCTGCCGGGCAATGCTCATAACGCGAGGTTTCGGGTGGCGTAGTGATCTGGGACAAACCATGATTACTCTTCTTCATTTTTATTGAAAGGTATGAAGTGCTATAATAAAGTTGTAACAGGAGTGGCTAATAAGATATAATAAAT
>CASJPF010000133.1 GCA_949383255.1 Lachnospiraceae bacterium
TACAAACACGGAAACTGCTCAGAGTTTTCGTGTTTGTATATGAGTTTCCGTGATAATATGGGGTTTTGCCTGTTTGTTTAAAGGATTTGCAACAAAAATTTAGTTTAGTAAATTGTGTAGATAAGTGTAGAAATGACTATGGCTATTGAAATGAATGGTCAGCGTACAGAGAAAATAATTCAAATAAAAAAGTTTATTCGTACCATTGACAATATAATAGGACTGTGATAATCTATAGTCAAACAAGCAAGGCGGAGGAATAAATATGAGTGAGGAAATTAAAGTTCATCCGATTAAATCTTTTAAAGACTATGGTTTGGCAAAACGGAATTCCGAGGAACTGACAAAAAAAATCAGTTCGTTACAGTTGGATTTGGAATTGGATGATGAAGAAACACCTAAACTAGAAAGTAGAATTGTGGAGATAGAACAAAAGCTAGAGGAGCAGAAAAACTTTATTAATGGGTTTATAAATGCACAGGCAAACTATGATTCCAAGTTTCTAGGCAGTAATTTGGATTATTTGCTAAAGATGCATGGTCTGCGGATTTCTGACCTTGAGGAACTGTTAGGCGTGAGCGCAGGGTATGTTTCCAGAACAGTGAATCCGGATTCAAAGAAAAGATTATCTGTGGATATTGTTTGGAAAATATCGGCGATTTTTCAAGTTAATGTCGATGATCTTTTAAATATTGATTTTCAGATTCCTACCCAATCTCTATGTGATGTAATTGCTTTTTTTAAGAAATTGAAGCAGGAGACTGATGAAGCAACGATTCATTGGAACAATCAAGGTAATAAGGAAGAAGATCATGTAGGAATATTTTTCAGGGAATTGGAAGAAGGCGGACTGGACGGAACGAAGCGGTATAAGTACGCTCCAGATGGGAATGCAAATGAAACAAAGGCAGTAGGGCTTATGGATGACATTTTTTCCGCAGAAACCAGTATAGGCCAACTTTATCTTTTGCCGCTTGAAGATCAATTTGGTGAAAAGGGATATGAACTGTATCGTTATACAGGCAGGGAGGATTATAATCAAAACTACTATGATAGTAATGACCCAGACCTAGAGTTGATTTGCTCAACTTTTGATGATAAGAGTAATAAATTGAAGGGAAAATGTGATGAACTTTTTAAATCTGTCAAGTTGCATGAATCAGATTTTGTAATATCTGAATCGGCAAAAAGTTTGATTGATAGGTATTTAAATCCTAAAAAGAACAATGCATCGGATGGTTTTATGAATATACCAGATGGCATTGACGAAGAACTGCCATTTAATTGAGGAGGTGTTATGAATGGAAGGGATAAAAACAAAAGGGGTAATCAAATGCCCTTGCTGCAGTAAGGGGAAGATTTTAGCGTATGAAGATGCTGCAGGAAAATCCTCTATTCAGTGTAGCAAATGTCATACATTTTTGTTGGTGGATTATGATAAAATGACCGCAGAGCCAACTTTGCGGGAAAAAGAAGTTTACAAAATGGTTGTGAATGAATAAGGGAATGTTTGCTGACTGAGCAACAGGGCGTCAGATAGGACAGCCACTAATAGCCAGAGCAGATTATTGGGACAGGGTATAAAACCTGCCAGATAATTTGCTCTGGCTATTTTATATGTGCAAACATGATATGGGACAAGCCATGCAGATGATATTTAGATTATTATGAGAAAGGATGGGATGAATATGGCAGACTACATTATTCAATTATTGGGAGGGGTTGATAAATTTCTATCTGCGCTGATTGTATTTATGGTAATAAATTACATAGCAGAAATGCTTCTTGTGATCGTGGGGGAGGAGAAGCGTTCCAATGTGTTTTTGCTAAAGAATATGTTTAAGAAAGCAGCGATATTTATTTTGGTGATTGTCTCCAATATTGTAGGTACAATCATTGAAAGCAGTTATGCAATTCGGACGACAGTTATTCTGTTTTACATTTCAAATGAAGGGTTTGCTATATTAAAGAATATAAATCGGTTTGGAGTGCCGCTTCCTCAAATATTGGTAAAGATGCTAAATCAGATAGGGGATGGAGAATAGCATAGTCGCAGAAAAGACCCCCTTATTATAGAAAGAACCCATTCCGAAATGGGGTGGGGTAAAACCCCATGTAAAAGTTACCCTACCCTCAGAGTTTCCGTGTTTGTATATGAGTAAAGCGGTAAAAATTAAATGAATAAGTGATAATGTGAGAAAAGGGCTGTTTCGGCAGTCCTTTTTTTCATATCTTAAGATTTCACAATTCATTTCTTTACATTTCAAATTTCACAGATATTTTTATAGCGGTTCAGAAAATAATAAGTTGGAAAGCGGGAAAATCAGAGTTAATATGCTTACACGGCGGTTTGCGTTTCCCCTATATCGGACGAATGGCGAAAAACTTTAGGGCTGATTTGGGCTTTCAAAAACAAAAAATCTGCGATTCACGTAGCCAGATTAACCATTCACGAAGTAGACGTTAGAAATCGCCCTGATTTTTCCGATAAGTTAGTTGAGGACTGGAGGTGGCAGAAACGATAAAAATTGCGGTGTGTGATGATGAAAAAAATATAAGGTCTTACCTTGTTTCGCTCATCAAAAAGCAGGGCGGGGAATGCGGCATCACGGAATATGCCTCTGCCGATGCGTACCTCTCGGACGGTAAGGAGCATGACATTATTTTTCTGGACATAGAGATGGGCGGCTCCGGCGCAGGTATGGACGGCATGGGGCTGGCAAGGCATATCCGGGGCATGGAGGCGCAGAAACAGCCCATCATCATTTTTGTAACAGGGTATGAAAAATATGTGTATGACGCATTTGACGTAGGGGCGTTCCAGTATCTGGTAAAGCCCGTGGACGAACAGAAATTCGCAGAGGTGTTCGGACGGGCGGCGGGGCAGGTTTTATCCGAGGCGGAGCAGCGGAAGAAAAAACTTGTGATCCAGTATGGCGGCGAGGGAAAGGCGATACCGCTGAATGACATTTA
>CASJPF010000134.1 GCA_949383255.1 Lachnospiraceae bacterium
TGTCTGCATCATAGGCATATTCTGTGTACAGACTGCCGTTTTTCAGGTATTTTATGGTATTGTCGGCATTGTACTCGTACTCTGCTATCTTTTTGCCGTTATCCCACACTTCACAGATATTGTTCGCTAAATCATAATGATACTCTGTCACTTTTCCTGTCACATCTGTCTGATGGGTAAAATTGCCCATTTAAAGAACCATAGAAAGTTAGCAGCTCAAAATACAAAAATCAAAGTTTTTGTATTTTGAGCGGTAATTTATCTACAACTTCTAAGTCATACTGAAAGAACAATAGTCTTCTACAGCTTACTTTCTTTTCTTAAACCTACCAAATTATGAGATAATAAAATCTCTTACCTATATCGGAATAATATATCCCCGTCGGTATATATAGCTGGAATATAAATACCTATAATATCTCCATTATCATTTATATTCCAATTATTATCGTTCAAAAGTTCATCATCAAATTGTGTTTTATCAAATCCATCTTCGCATACAATTGCTTCAAAAAAATTCTCATAATAGTAAAAATTATCATTTTGCGTAAATACTCCGTGAAACCACTTATCCTCATTGGATATATTATCAATATATCCAATGACATTCTTTTTAAAAAGCAATTCCATAATACACCTATCTCCTTTTCATTGCTGATTAATCGTTATAAATTCACGAGGAATTATTCCTCTTATCAAATATTCAGAATCTCTTTTCGTCCAGCTTAATGCCCTGCTCTTCCAATAATCACTTTGGCTATTATCATTTCTTATAAGTTTTTGAATTTGTTTAGGTGACAAAATAGCAACTCCCGTAACTTCTCCAGATTGTATTGCTTTTCTTAGCCTAGAAATATCTACTGAAATTAGATTGTTGCCATATCCCGAAACGATACTCTGATTAGATGTAAAGCTCGTATACGGACTATTTCCTTTTGCACCCCTTCTATATCCTCCTAATATATGCTCCGTAACACTAACTTGTCTTCCTTTATAGATTCCTGTAACATTAGCAGGCATTAAGTCTCCTTCACTAGATATATATGATTTTCGAATCCTATTTTTTCCAATATCTGAATATAATGAATCATCTCCTCGCAATAATGCAAATGCACCTACATCTATCCCCATCTGAAGCGCAACATAGCGTCCCTTATTACTGATGGTTCCATTTCGAGCTTCATCTCGTAATCTTGCTGATAACTGCCGTCTTTCTTTTCTTTGTCTACAATCGTATCTGTCCCCTGCAAAGTCTTTAGTCCCATCAGATTCTATCTGCATCATAGGCATATTCTATATACAGACTGCCGTTTTTCAGATATTTTATGGTGTTGTCGGCATCGTACTCGTACTATTATATTTTTTTATTATTATCCCACACTTGTCGAAATATTGTCTGTCAGATCATAGCGATATTCTGTCATTTTACCTGTCACATTTGTCTGATGTGTAAGCTTGCCGTTTAAGTCATAATGAAAGGACAACAGTCTTCTGCTTGCTTTCTTTTATATAAACTCGAAAATACTAACAAGATATTCTCATAAAAATCTGTTGTTTAACTTAGTAAAACTTGCACTCCACTTGATTCAGCTCATTTAAAAATATAACCAAACTATAGTCACACCCCCAACAAAATGGCGTATAGAATTCATCTCGTATTGCCCCTAGAAAACACTTGTTTTTCCACTCTGTTTCCGTGAAAAAATGCCAATTTGTTTCTTCCATAAATGGATACCATCCTCCTAATTTAGAATGCATTAGCCTGTTGCCATTTTTATCTTCTAATTTTCTATAGCTTTCCTCTGTAATCTCCTCACAAACCTCTTTAAAATTTATGTCACTTTCCTGCAAGTAATCATCAGCAGTTCCCATTCTTTCCCTATTTTCTTCAGCACCAATTGGTACTTGTACAACCACTGGATCGCTGCTTTGTATACCATCTATCATAAGCTGATAGACATGAATACACAAAGTACCTGGAATGGACAGCATTTTTCCGTCACAATAGAACTGGCACAAAAATGTCCATTCACCAAAACGCTCATCCATAGGCCATTGTGGTGGCAAATGTGTAGGTAATCCACCATACTTATTCAATTTTCCCGTGTATTTATTGTCAAATTCCATATAATAAGCCAAATACTCATTTTTCTCCATATCTTTTCCTTTCATCGTTACAAACATCTACAATCCCCCAGCTCTGCTGAGGGATATAAGTGTATCAATAACAGACTTTTAAAATATAATAGGTACTACGTTTAACTTTACATTTATTTCTTCTTTTTTTTCCTCTTTGGTTTAGGTGGTACATATCCTTCATTTTCAGGAATCAATATATGTCTTTTTCCAGGTACTATTTTTTTCCAATTATTCTTTCTACCTCCCCAATTTCTTCCCACTTGTCTTTGTGGCTCTGATGGTCTTTTATATGGAATATTATATATATATCCACCTGCACATGAATCTAATGGATGTGCCACATCACCAGGACCTGATGGCAAATATGACCTTGCATTTCCTCTTGCATCATCAAGAGCTATATGTACTATATTATTAGGATCATTATGAAACAAAAGCAGATTTAACTCCAAATCAGAAGTATATAATAATGATAGCCTGTTCAATTCACTTTCCTGCTCTTTTAAATGCGATACAAATGCCTTATAATCATCACCTGTTAGATTTCCAGGTGTAAATCGTATCTCAACAGGTATTAATTCATTTGGTAAAAGCGCCGTACTTGCTTTATATGCGTTTCTACTGCTCAATGATTCTTGATATGCTAATATCTGACTGTCTGATAATTCAATACCATTCCTCGCTTTGTTTCTGATGTATGCCTCATACTTTTTCCGCTCATTTATTGTAGCCTGATTAGTTAATATCTTTTTCCGGATTGTTTCTGCGGCGGAATCACAGATATTCCCACTTGGATCAACATAGCTTACTGGATTATTCCTACAATAAGCA
>CASJPF010000135.1 GCA_949383255.1 Lachnospiraceae bacterium
AAGGGGTTAGGGGATTTTTCCCCTACAAGCGGATTGGATATCCATTTTGCAAACGTGTAAACGGCGCAAAATCGTCATTTGGATATCCGAATCCAGTGCTTGATATTCTTCCAAAAACCTTAAACAAAGAGAGCAACAAGTCCAGAAACATATTTCCCGATTTCTTTGGACAGTTCCTAAAATCAGCCATTTCCCCAACTTATTGCCTCGTCTGCTAAAACTGCTCTTATTTCTGCTATTTTTTCCTCAAAACAAATCCTCCAGTGCATCTAACACATCTTCACTGATTTTTGGCAGATGATTGTCCTCTTTTTCTGCCAATTTCTCCATTTCTACCACAGGCAATGCAGTTTGCCCTCGCAACAGATTCCCCATCTCGCTTCTGAAACGCTCCCAATAGTTTTCGGACATCTCCGTTTTATTCTCTGTATCCGCATTTTCAAAGTAGCGAATCAGCGACTTGATAATGACTTTTGAATAAGTCTTCTCCACCGACTTGTCCATTGTCTGCATATAATCCCATGCTTTCCTATGTTCCTCTTTATCGAGATTGAAGCGGATATTGATATTTTTTATCATGATGCCTTTCCTCTGCTCTGTGTCCGTTTCAAGGTCTGTAACGCCAGTAACTCATATCCTTTTGCCGTTGCACAGATATCCTGAATAATCACTACTCTGTCCGCATCATATTCTGCAAAATTCTTTATCAAACAGCCGCCACCGCCTATTACATACAGTTTCATCAGATCGGGATTATAGCCATATTCCCGCAGTTTACTGAATACCTGTTTTACATAATCTTTTGCCACTTCTGAAATTGCCTGTATGTACCGTTCGGGAATATCGGCAGTTCCTTTCCGAAACACTTCCTCAATAATATGATCTGGAACCTCGCACTGACAGTTTCGCATAACTTCATTTCTTGCTTTTTTCATACACTGATACACGCCAAACTGTTCGGTAAAGATTTTGCCCGCTAAAGGCTTTCTATTCTGCATAAATGCCACATTCATTGTTCCATTGCCGATATCTGCCAGCACGGTATTCCCTCTGATATCTCCATCGTAATTGATAAATGCGGCATACCCCTGTGGATGAATGGACGCATCCGCAATAACCACGTGATAGGATTCTCCATTATACTTGAAATATATATCCTTCTCACACAGCAGGTATTCCCGAAAACTTTCTTTCTGTTCCTTTACCCAAAACAGCGGCACTCCGGCTGCTAAATGAAGAATTTCCTCATTTTTTCCTCTGAATTTGAGTTCCTCTGCAACAGCCGCAAGCGTTAAAATCCAATAATCCTCATCATTGATTTTCTGTACTTGAAACTCCTTATGCCCGCCACCGATTCCGTATTCTTTTCCTTTGTACTCTAATGCGTTTGCTCCCAACTGCACCTCTTTTTCCACGCTGGCGGCAAAAATTCTGTGTGCCGTTTTCATGTTTCCATATCCATGATCCACGCCTAAAATCAATTTTCCGTTATAATATAATTCCTGCATGATTAATTCCTCCAATTTTTTTAATGTTTCTTACTACAATACGAGATTGCTTTCTATACCTCGTTTCTTCCATTACCGTACTCATAATAATTTAC
Organism: Lachnospiraceae bacterium; assembly: GCA_949383255.1. Classification (GTDB taxonomy): domain Bacteria; phylum Bacillota; class Clostridia; order Lachnospirales; family Lachnospiraceae; genus COE1. Next base: position 1,604 of record CASJPF010000135.1, read on the forward strand.
TTCCGCGCTGTAATAATTACTGATTGTGTTCGGCGCATTATAAAGTGCTGTCAGCAGATATGCCTTGATATTTGCTATATGAGTGGTAGTCTTTTCCATGCTGTCTAAGACATAACGGATATGCCCCGAATCGAGCTTTAGAAATTTCCCTTTGACTAACTCATATGGATAATCTGCACCGCCGATACGGATACTTTTTCTATGTACTGCTACCACATCAACGATGATTTCTACCAGCTCGTCCAGCAATTCGTATTGATATTTCATATCTGCTTTCAGAATCTCATAATCTATATTTTCCTTCACAATCTGCGTATAAATCTCTATCATATCCATCTGATCCGTATCTGCTTCTCCCTGATTGATGGATCGATAATCTTTATTAGTATTCTCTATAGTATTCTTTGTATTTGTCTCCCCTTTCAGGGAGATACCTGTCACCTTTGAAGTAGTACCCTCCCTCTTTTCAAGGCTACCCCTCTCTCCTTCTACGGATAGAGGGATCTCCTTTGGTGGGGAGAGTGTATTTTCCTCAATCTCTTCCGGAAATGTTACTTCATACAGCCTTTGAGGAATTAACTCTATAAACAGCACATTATTCAAAATCTGTCCTCTTACTTGGATCGTTTTGAAGATACGTTTGATAATTCCCATTTTTTCAAGAGCTTTTACCGCCTCTGTTGCCTGCTTCTTCGATAATCCGAAAGTGTCTGCCATCTGATCATAGCTACGCTGTAGGTAATCATCACGGAATTTCTTTTTCATACCAATTAACTGTCCACTTTCCTCATCCCGTTCTTCTTTTGGTCGATACCAATATACGATATCAGCCAAAATGTGGATCGCATTATTATGCGGCGCACCATTCGGGTATCTGATTGTCTTAAACCACACCATAGGAATTACATTTCCTGTAAAATTCATGGTTCCAACTTCATCCACAATGGGATTTCCCGTTGAATACCGAAATGTCTTTTTATATCCCATCCTTTCCCTCTTTCCGCAATTTATTATTTACTTCAAAGAGAGCCTTTGTTATACTGAAATTGCGATGTGAGTATAGTAAGGCTCTGCTTTGCTTACTCCGAAATGCCCTTGTTACCAGCAGGGGCATTTTCTTTTATTCCTGCCATCTTGTCCAGCATATCCGCCACTTTTTCCTGTTCTGACGGGTATAAATGTCCATAAGTATTCAATGTGATACGAATATCTTTATGTCCAAGGCGTTCTTTAATAATCATAGGCTGAACCCCAAGATGTATAAGGTAGGCACAACTTGAATGTCTTAGGTCGTGGACGCGAATATATTTGACTCCCGCTTTATCCGCATGGCGTTTCATCACATGCTGTAC
>CASJPF010000136.1 GCA_949383255.1 Lachnospiraceae bacterium
GTCCGCTTTGTTCTAACTGTAATCACTATAACACTAATTCTCGGAATTGTCATTATACCAGTAATATAATTTGTGAGTAGATCACTATCCAACAAAATCTATCACATGATAAGACAAAAAAATATAAAACCATATTCCATTGACTGTTTTAGATTATATAATTAACAATGCCATTAAGCTCTAACAAGTCCAAGCCATTGTTCCACCTCTTCCGCAGAGACATCAAGAGTATCTGCAATATCCTCTATGGTATTTCCTTTTTTGTACAATTTCTGAGCTGTCCCAATTTTTGTTTTCTCAGATGCTTCCTTTTCTCTGCTTTCCACATAAGTCTTTAAAATATATTCTTCATTAAACAACGTCATCATATATATCCAAGCCTTGTGGACAAGGCTTTAACCTCCTTTTCACGCCCTGACAGATACTCACCCAGTACATTCTGATCCTTGCAGATGCGGATTCTCCAGGACTGCTTCTCTGGTCCTTCCATGCAGTTTCACCTGTTCATTATATATCTTTGTAAAGGTCAAATATTGATTTATGACATTTCTTTCTTTGCACAAATTAGGTTCAATATCTTCCTAAAGTATTCTTCACCTTGCCATAATGTAATCCATGATATATTTTACAGAATTACAAGTATCTTCAAAAGTAATATCTTTTGCATAATCAAAATTTTTCTGATACTTTTTCCAAAGGTTCTGCATCTGTGGATTATCCCTGATCTCCTTAATGATTTCCACATAATTTTGCATCACCTGGCTACTGCCCCTCTTTGCGCTTGTCTGCTCCAATGCTCGTTTCAAAATATTTTTATCGCATTCATTTCCACGTAAAGCAAAGATGGTATGTATATCATAAAAATCTCTTGGGCGGGTATTGGCAATGCTGCGTGATAATACAGTTTCTATTTTTTCTGCCAGAACTGTTTCCAGATTATAAGCCAATATACTTAATGTCCTGTCATCAAAGAGAAGTTTAAATGTATATTCTATTTCTTTCGGTGTGATTATATCCCCAGTCGTAACATCTACCGTCAGAGGTACACGGATGGGAGGATAATTCGCTTTTAAAGAAACACGTATGCCGGGATAATCATCCGTTTCACGAATATCATAAATATCTTCTAAAGTAAAGCTCACATCATCCTCTATTTCAACAGCGCATATTTCCTTAAAAACCTTTCGGATTGATTCATGGGTTAATGTAAAGCCTTTTATTGTTGTATCCAGATCCATCGTTGTCCTGGTATCCAGCCCAACAATTACCGATATTAAGAATCCACCTTTTAATATAAAATTGTTTTTATATGTTGATAGCGAAATTCTTTCCAGCAACCGTTCCAACATGTAGTTCTGCATGACAAGCTGGGCAGAAATATTTTTCTCTGCTGCCTTTTTCTTAATGAATGCTTTCAGCTACATTGGATTTCTGGTTATCATAACAGCACCTCCATGTAATGTAATATCTTTGGTTTTACTCTAAGTTGCTCCGCATATTTCATCAACTTGTGTATATCTTTTTCCTTAGAAGCCGCATACCGTTTCATTGCTCCATTTACGATCTGAATATCACTGCCGCTGCCACGCACAATGTCACATAATGTTCTTTCGAGATTGTATATTTTGATGGGATTCCCGCAGGGAGACTTTCTTTCGATGATTCCAAGTGTATAATTATCTGGCACAACTCGTTTCACAATAATATTTTCCTGTTTAAGGGAAGGCGCATTATACCCTTTTGGAAAAGTCATTGTATATTTTGCCGGTGTCCTGTCAGAATATCCTAAAAGGTATAACGCTGTATCATGAGAATAGATACCACGTCCATACCTGCACTGCAACAGATGGATGTCATCCTCCCATATATCACTCCGTATATAAAGCCCTCGTCCATAACGATATAATTCTCCATCCTTTACAAGCTTCTGCAATATGCTTCGGTGCATTCCGGATTCTGTGATCTGTCTGGTCGTAATAGTACCATCCGGCGAATTTTCCAAAAGAGTTTTTATTGTATTCTCAGTTTTCATGACAGTCACTCCTTTTTTATACACATTATATTGTATATAAATAATGTGTTATTGTCAAGTTTTATGATACATAAGCACATTAAATTTGGCATAAATAATGTGTCATTGTCAAATCAATCTACTTTATAGTTGTTTTAATTATACTATGACAAATCTAACCCATTTGGATAAATATAACGAAAAGAACAAATTGACACACCAACGGCTGGGCATTGGCACTGTTCTGCTCTTTCCCTATATAGGAAAGCGGTCATGCTGCGAAGCGTGACCGCTGGAATGAAAATATTAAATAGAGAGATTTTTTTCAAAATCTATTTGTACCAGTTTTTTGCCATTAGGCAGCATATGTTCTAAAGTTTTGATTGTATGGTAATCAATTTTAAACATTGCTTTCTGCAATGACTGTTCATCCATTTGATGATGCACCTGTTCCAGTCCGTCAAATACATGAAGATAGGGGGAATCTGATACCCAGCTATCTTCCATATTGATTTGAATAATACATGAAACATACTTTGGGCTTGTCTGTACGATAACCTTCTGAAAGCAATCATATCCGATATACTCAATCAACAGATTTGCAATGACCATATCAGCCTTTGGTAATTTATCCGTTTCATTTAGCAAATCAATACACAGACATTCCAGGAAACTGTTCAATTCAGAATACCTTTGAACGACTGTTTGCAGATAAAAGGAGTTGATGTCAATGCCATATATTTTATCAAACCTGTCTTTTTGGATATGTTCAAGACCGTTACCACCCGCAATACCAAGTATCATTATACTTGATACGGGATATGTATAAAATTGACCTTTCATCATTTCATTCATAATCTGTAACTGCATAACCGAATCAAGTTTCATATGATTTTCATAATCAGCTAATGAAATTTCTTTCCATGGATTTTCCATACT
>CASJPF010000137.1 GCA_949383255.1 Lachnospiraceae bacterium
CTATACTTTTGAGAATATCAATTTTAATGGTAGTGATATCCCTCTCATATTTGCTGAGTGACTGTTGTGTAATATTCAATTCTGACGCAAGAATTGCCTGTATTAACCTTCTGTTTTCACGTAGTTCCTTGATACGACTTTCCATAATTGATTACCTCATAAACACAATATACAATTATTTTACTTCATTTTTGTTATATTGATACGCTTTATACAAGTAATCAATTACTTAGATATACAAAATGTAAAGAATGAGCAGTGCAAAAAATCGCACTGCTCATTCTTTTAATCATGCAACCATATAAACTGTGTTGATGAAGAATTAATTTCCCTGTAAATAATATCAGCCATCTCATCTTCTGACACACCTGCGTTTTCTGCCCTATACGCCTCCCCAGTTCATTATTATGTAAGTCCATGTCCCTGTGGGCTGTTTTAGGATATCCGTCAGGTTCATATCCTGTAATATCCTTATCCTCATGCGCTGTAGCAAACAGCTCTGCCTTTTCCTCGCCTATCAGTATTGTCATCTCAGCATTCCATATCCCGTGACGAAAGGCATCACTCCTATCACCCAATCCATTAAAACCAAACTTAGCTTCTGTTTTTGATGTTGCTATATTTTTTGCGGTATTTACCTTTAGCACATCAAATGGATAACGGACACATAGCTTTTTTTCAGAATCAGTAAGTGCGTTCCATATATCTATAACACCTCTGCCTTTTTCAAATTCTGAATGCCGTTCATTCATCTGAATAATAATCTGTTCCTCCGTGTACTCTGGATTCTGCTGTCGAATAGTCAGAATTTCATTAATTACAGATATCAATTTATCCTGTTCAAAATATTCCTGTTCAGCTCCAGTTGATTCTCCATCTTCTGCAAATGCTTCAATGGAAAAAGACAACATAACCAATATTGCCACGTTTAAAAAAAGTAGTATTTTTTTCTTCATACTCTGCCTCCATGAAAATTTATATATTTTCATAATAGCACAATATGACCTGCTTAAATTTTTAATGTAACATTACCGCTTATTCATGTAATTTTTTCTTTACATATTTAGTCGATACTTTTTACATTGTAATTTTAAAATGGGACTTAAAGCCAAACAAACATTTTGCGCTCCAAATCCCATTTTAATTCCATCTTTTCACCATATAGTTATAACTTAAACTCCGCATCGAATTGTATCGAGAGTTTCAACCCCTTGAATATACTGACTCATTACAATTTTTACGGATCTTAGGTTATAATTTATTATTCTATATTCATTTCTAAATGCCCTGTAAAGTTATTTCCAGTAATACCAATATAGTTTCCGCCTTCCGGCAATGTTATTGTTTCTGAATAGCTGTCAGTTGCTTCAAGCAGGATTACCGGATCATCACTGCCGGAAACCCAAAACACTTGCGCTGTTCCCTCGGTAATCTCCAAGTCGCAGGAAACAGAAATATCTTTGCCATTTTCACGCTCGATAGAAGTTCCACCAAAAAGATATTCTGTTTTAGAAAAATCCTTATAATCTGCTGTATAGGTTCCGGTATAGCAGTCATCCCCATATGTCCGATTTCCTTTAAGTGAAAAATCACTTGTGAGAGCTGCATTTCCGGCTGATTGGACAACATTATTATACTGATCCAGAATTTCATCTTTTGAACATCCCACAAGTGACAAACTCAACGTCAGAATGCCCATTGGCAGAAAAAAGATATATTTTTTCTTATAGCGCATATCATCAACCTTTCCGTTATTTTATTTATCTAAAGACAACTAACTTTACTCATTTGCCGATGCCGCATAATTGCTCTGCACAGCAGCAGGAAGTTCATCATATTGTACCTCTTTCCATTCAAGGACACCACGGATCGGCATTACCGTTAAACGGATAAAAGCTCCATCTTTCAATTCCCTTGATGTTCCGAATGTAATGTCTTTTCCCTTTCCATTCTCATTATAAGAAAATAAAGTGTATGAGTAATCCATACTTCCGCTAAAGTTAATCACGCCGCCTTTCGATTCGACCTGATCCATTTTACTGTTATCAATTTGTGAATAGTAGTATGTGCTGCCTGCTCCCGAAAGGAACCATATGCAAAAGCAGATAAAGCCTGCTATAATTACGGCAGCCGCCGAAAAACCTACAATCATTTTCTTTTTCATTTCTATATCCTCCACTTACCAACCTTTTTTGGCTATTGCCTTTTTACACTTTTTTGTTTTTATAACTGGTACATTTCCTTTTGCAGTAAATACAAAAACAGCAGAAATTCCCAATGCCGCAACCATACTAAGCAAACAGGTTAATACATTCCAATGTACAGCAGAATCATAACTTCGGTAACTGATTAAACCCAAACTTGCAGTAACGGGATAAATATTGGCTAACGTAGCATTTCCAGAGGCAAACATACCGCCATAACCATAAACAAAAGCAATAATTGTTCCGATCATATGTCCGTTTGGCATACGGGCGGCGAATGCAATAACAGGCATGACACCAATATACAAAAACAGGCAGTTAAAAATAATCTGGATAAATGTCTGCAATACGGATGTTACAGAAATTCCCGGAAATCCCATCATCAAGTCAGCGATTACCGTAAATGCCGCACTTACCAGTCCAAAAAACAAAGAAAGCAATGCGCATACAAGCAACTTCCCCCACAACAAGTTGCTATACGAAACAGGTATCGTCAAAATGCTTTTCAGCGTATCGTCTTTCCCTTCCCTTGCTATGATATATCCGGCAATTAAAGCAATACACACGGGAAAAATCATGGTAACATTATTTTTGATTACCTGTTCCGTAAAGAAAGAAAATGTCCAGACTGTCCCATCCAATGCTGTTGTGGAAAAAAGCGTCAGCAGGACGGAAAGCAGCATTAGAAAAACACCTGCCCATATCATATGATACCGCTTTAATTTCC
>CASJPF010000138.1 GCA_949383255.1 Lachnospiraceae bacterium
GCAGATGTAAGAGTTGGAAGTTGCAAATATTTGCTTAATCAGCAGACACTATGTAAAACAAAAAGGGAAAAATACTGTTTTTTATGTTACTTGGGATTGGAACTTTTAAGAGGAAAATATATGATCTATATTGTAATGTGTACCTTCAACGGTGAGAAATATATAAGGGAACAGTTGCAGTCTATAGTGGATAATACCATAGAGAATTGGAATATTATTATATTGGATGACCAGTCAGATGATAATACTGTGGAAATAATAAAGGCATATCAAAAAAAGTATCCTGATAAAATATTTTTTAAAGTAAACCAAGTTAAAAAAGGTGCTATTATTAACTTTTTGAATGGAATATATGAAGTTGGATTGCATATAACAAAAGATGATTATATTATGCTTTGTGATCAAGACGATGTATGGAATTCGGATAAGATTGAAAAAACCATGAATGGAATGAACGAGTTGGTAAGCGCCTATGGGAATCATATCCCCCTTCTTGTCTGCACTGATGTAAGTGTAGTGGATGATGCGCTGAATATAGTGAATGGCTCATTTCGGCGGATGAATCATTATTGGGTTTCTAAACTTGATTTTCCGCATTTGATGATGGAAAATAAAGTGCAGGGTTGTACGACAATGCTCAACAAAAGTATGGCTGAAATGCTGGACAAGTTTCCCCAGAGAGCAACAATGCACGATGGTTGGCTGGCACTTATAGCATCTGCTTTTGGCGAGATAAAATATATTGATGAACCAACAATGAAGTACAGGCAGCATAGCAATAATGTACAGGGTAGCATAGGATACAAAAATGATGTGAAAAACAAGCTTTTAAACCTTGGCGGTCAAAGGAAGATTGTAATGGATACTACCCCGCAAATAAAGGAATTTTTAGAGATTTATAAGGATAGACTTCCAGAGCATATTAAAAGAATGGCAACGGCGTTTTCGTCACTACCACAACAGAATTTTTTTGTAAGACGATATAATATCATTCGATATCATATGTGGAAGTCAGGTATAATTAGAAATATAGGATTGATGGTGTTGGTATAACAAGTGAAAGACGTGAAGGATATGAAGGAAGTATGGAGTATACGAAAAACTTATTTGATAGCGTAGAGCACAGAAATGCTGAATTTAACAGTCTTTTTTATGGTGCGGATTACCTAAAGGGACAGCAAATAAATAATTTTATACATGTGGTTAGTAAATTTGATTTGAAATTTTTTATGGATGCTATCAGATTAAAAGCAATAGATAGGAAACTTCGCAAGTATCAAAATAATAAAAAAGGAGAGCTGTATTTTGATGAACTAGACACATATGAGAGTTATATGTTACTAAGGGAGAAAAAAATAGTAATATATACTTGTATTTTGGGTGGATATGATAATCTAAAAGAACCATTGCTTGGGTTTGAAAATGTGGAGTATATCTGTTTTACAGACGATATTCAAAAGATTACAGAGACGAAAGATACAAAGTGGATTATGCATTCGATACCAGAAAGTATTTCCGCAAATTACGATAAAATACTTTTAAATCGGTATATAAAGATGCATCCTAAGGAATTGTTTCCGGATGCTGATTATGCGATTTATGTGGATGGAAATATAGGAATACAATCGTTTCTAGGAAGTTATCTAATAAAGACAAAAGTGAGGACAGGGATTGCCATTTTTTCGCACAGCCAGCGGCAGTGTGCTTATGTGGAATCGAAAGTTTGCATTAACAGGAAAAAAGGCAAAAAAGAAGCTATAGAGTACCAGATGAAAGTGTATAATAAGTCTGGTTTTCCAAGGGATTATGGATTATATGAGTGTACGATAATTGCAGTGGATCTGAAAAATGCTCTGTCTACAGAGATAATGAATAAGTGGTGGCGAGAGTTTCTACATTATAAAAGTTATCGGGATCAACTTTCACTGCCATATGTTATGTGGAGATTTGGTTTAAAATATACTGATATTGGACTACTTGGAGAAAATATTTTTAAGGATCCGCGCATAACTGTGTATAGTCATTAGTGCTTTATGGGTGATGTTTTATTCATGCTTTGGATACATCATTTGCTTTATGATAAGGAACCTTCTTGCTACATGTGAAAAATATTAGAGGAATAGATAAAATGTGGATAACAGATATGGTAATAAGATGTATACCAGATACAATATATTTAAAATGTATGTATAGAATTGTAACTGGGAAAAAGCTGGACTTGAGACATCCAAAAACGTTTAACGAAAAGCTTCAGTGGCTTAAACTACATGATAGAAATCCCAAGTACACCAAAATGGTGGATAAGTATGAAGTCAGACAGTATATTAAGGAAACAATTGGTGAGGAGTATTTAATACCGCTTGTCGGAGGACCGTGGGAACGATTTGATGATATTGATTTTTCAAAATTACCAAAACAATTTGTGTTGAAATGTACACATGATTCAGGCAGTGTGGTAATTTGTAGGGATAAGGATAACTTTGATATTGAGGGTGTTAGAAAAAAATTTAATAGAGCATTGAAGGGGAATTTTTTTTATGGAGGAAGAGAATGGCCCTATAAGAATGTAAAGCCTAGGATAATTGCAGAAAAGTATATGGTTGATGAGTCAGGAAAAAATTTAAATGACTATAAGATATTTAATTTTAACGGAATCCCTAAATTAATACAGGTTGATTTTAACAGATTTGAAAATCATAGGCATAATTATTATAGTACTACATGGGATTTCATGAATGTATATATAAATTATTCAAATGATCCAGATGTCAAGATAGATTGTCCGAAAAATTTAGATGAACTATTAAAGTTGGCGAAGAAATTGTCGCATGGAAGTATACACTTAAGGACTGATTTTTACTTAGTGTCTGCTGATTAGGTTTAAAACACTTGATTTTATCGACTTTTACCG
>CASJPF010000139.1 GCA_949383255.1 Lachnospiraceae bacterium
GCGGTAAAAGTCGATAAAATCAAGTGTTTTAAACCTAATCAGCAGACACTAAGTAGTATGGGTGAATTTCAACTTGCAACAGAACTGGACAAAAAGGTTCTAAAAGAAGTATTAAAGAGTAGAAGACTTCATATAGTTAATGTATTGCTTTATGATATGTGGTGGAGCGATAAGGAACAGAAAATAATTGCAGAACAAGAGCTGGAAATTAAAAAAATGACTGAGAATATTAAACAATGCATTATACTCAGTCATTTTTATAAAGAAGCTTATTATGAAAAGGTTTATTTGAACGAAATGCATCAATCAATTACAGCATCATAAGAAGGATAATTGCTATATGGTGAGATCCCATTTTCCTCATAATAAGTTTTGTCTTCCATTGTGGTAGGGAAAATAATAATGCTATGTTGCATTAAAAACAGGATTGCGAGCATTAATAGTGCTTTTCTTAGGATTGTTTGTTTCATTTGCAGAATACCTCCATTTATTATAGATAGAAATTTAGATACTTTTAACTATAGAGGACTAATAGATTGATTACAAGGGACAGAATTGGCAAATATACTTGTTGATTCTGTCCCTTGTTTTTTAAGATACTTACTAGTATGATAATTTCATAAGATAAATACAAATCAAACATTAAGTGGACATAACTTAATGTGGAGGATTATTAATGAGAAGAAAAATAAACGAGAATATTTTTAATATTATAATAATCGTATTTTTCCTAATTCATTTATCAGGGTGTACAGTATTTGTTGAACAGGCAAAAAATTCTAAAGGGGAATCCGTGTCAGAACTACATGGTGGGTTTTATGTAAAGCATGGGAGTAATCCAGATATTGAATCCGAGTTTGAACGATATGAACAAAATGATAGTTTTGCGAAGGATAGTGTGGGATATTCTGATAATATTGTATATCAACGGTGTGAGCAAGGTTATAAGGTTGAGGGGAACGGTGTTTTGTGGGGAGACCTTACAATCTGCGAAATAGAGTTGAAAAGCAGTGATACGATTTTTTTAACAGGTGAGGTGCATGTTGAAAAAGGAAATTATAAATTGCTTAATATAAAGCAAGAGGAAACAGTTGAAGTTTTGGCAGAAGATGAGGATATTTTTAATAAAGAAATTGTATTAGAGGAAGGGTGAAATAAGATTAAGATAGTTGGCAAGCCAGTTACATTTGAGTCATTAAATCTCGTTATTGATAGTAACAGTTTAACGGAAGAAAATACGATATTATCCGATCAAATATTCTTTACAGATCAAAATATTACAGAAGCAAGAACAGAGATAGAGGAGATTGTTGAGGGAAAAAATCTTTTAAGTTTGCCATCGAATGAGAAAGAGGACCAGTTATCTGACACTAGCAAAAATACTAAAATAGAGCAAGGAATAGGATTAGATATACAAAATAAGATTGAAGAAGGAAAATTTTCAAGTCTATCTTATTTAAAAATGGGTAATACACTGTTATCTGGGACAGGAATAAAACTGAATGGAAAAAAGATACTTGTAGAATTGGATTTGTCAGAAGAAAAGGAACTAGAATTAGAGATAGATTATAAGATGAAGAGTGGAAAATGTAGTCTTGTGTTGATAGATGGCGATGGAGAGGAATCTGTAATAGAGAGTGATATTACGGAAGGCAAGAAAACAATAACATTAAACGACGGAAAAAATATATTAATTTTAAATGGGAAAGAAGCATCTTTACGAAGTGGTTTTGCATGGCTTGATGTCTGTAACAGGAAGCCAAGGGCCGAACTGTTACAGAAAGTAATGTGGAAGATAAACAATCACTTGATTAAATTTCAAAAATATATTATAGTTATGTAGGTAACAGCGAATAAATTACCATAGTTTAGACACAATAAGAGAAACGTGTCAGAATAAATAAATGACATAATAGGAGGAAATGAAGATGGCAGAGATAACGAAGGATATGACAATCGGTGAAATCTTGAGGACAAAGCCGGAGGTGGCGCCAGTACTTATGGATGCTGGTATGCATTGTTTAGGTTGTCCTTCTGCGCAGGGTGAGTCCTTAGAGGAAGCAGCAATGGTTCACGGAATGGACATTGATGCGCTGATGGACAAGATTGCGGCGCTTGCATAGAAGAAAATAAAGAATCAAAAAAAGTCTGCGACAGGAGTCGTGGACTTTTTTTGTTCTCTTTGAATTATTATAGACCGAATGTCTATACCAGAGACAATGCCTGAATGGCTTTGTCTTTAATAACAGGCTCAAAGTGTTCTTCCATATAGGCTTCGCTTGCAGAGGCAATCTTTTCAGCATTTCCATATTCAGAAAGCATGTTGCAAATCTTATTAAACTCTTCTGGAGTGTGGTCAGATTGAGTCACAACAAGCATATAACCTGAAGTTTTCTCGTTTTTGTACAAGGAATTTTTGCCGTGATAGTGCTGTACTAATATATGAGCAAGACGCGTCACTTGATTGAGAGACTCAAAACCATAGATGCGTGTCAAATCAATGTTTGTAGTCTGCTTTGTGTTTGACTTGAGTTTTGCTTTCTCCACACTATTTAATGCTTCGGCAGTGGCTTCTGCAAGATGGCCGTCATGAATTTTCTTAAACAGGTCAAGTACATCATCAGCACCTTCAGAGAGACTCTGAAGCATACTGTCCAATGTATTTCCGAGGTCTTCCTCCTCATATTCGTCGTGAACAGAAGGCGCAAACTTTGAGAAGCGGGTATCAAGTTCCTCCGGGTCTTCTACTTTGGTGATAACTAAAACAATGCATTCAGAATTGAGTGGTATTGCTTCTATCA
>CASJPF010000140.1 GCA_949383255.1 Lachnospiraceae bacterium
TAGCATGGAATTCATCATTTTTAAAGCTGCCTTTCATTTCAACGAACATATGCTCTTTCAAGTCCTGAAATCCGGCCTCTTTGTTCCCATGGCCTTCTTCATTTTCATCAGTGTCTTTTAAATAAAAACGAGTATCTTCTTCAAAAACTACATGAATCAACTGGGAATCGGGAATATCCGCATCGGAGCTTGGAGAACTGTATATTATGGAACCATCATCAAGAATTTTCACTTTCCTCTCGACAATGAAAAATGAGTCCTCTTCCATCTTCCGAACCTTACCTAAAAAATCCGCATCGACAGCGGAGGCAATATCCGGCTCTAAAACCTGCCATTCTCCTGCTGTATTTTCCTGTGCCTCCTCTGCGCTCCCATCAACGTCTTTTAGTGGCGCATTATTTAATTCCTCTGGTGATGCTTCCTCTACCTGAGTTTCTTCTGTTTTAGCAGTAGATTCCGGGCTGGAACCGCATCCTGCAATCATTGTGTTCAATATGCACACAGTACCAAATAATATCATTGCCTTTTTCAGTTTCATAAATACCTCCTTGTTATTTGTAGAAATAACAGCTATTATAGTCTGTCTAAATCATTCAAACAACCTTTTTGCGGTGAAATGCATCCTGAATGTTGCCAATGTCATTAAAGTATCCTTTTAACTAACATCTATGGTTTGTGTCCATTTCAATCCCTCATTTTCCTTTAATAATCCCATATGGTATAATCCCTGCACACAGTCTACATAACCCTGAATGTAGGCTCGTTTCTCCTTGGCAGACACAAAATCTTCCAGGCGCTCCTTCATTTCCTCTGCCTTCTCTTGCTCTCCTGCAGGCAGGGGTTTCCAGAAACACTTCCCACTCCTGCTCCGTTTCCTTCCATGCCTCCAGAGCCGCTTCATATTCCGGGGTACGCACATAACTCTCCCGTTTTATATTTTCTTCGTTTAAAGTTCCCAGAAACTGGGCCATTTTCAACCACACATCATTTAACATTTCACTTCTCCTTTTTCTGTTATATTTTCCATATTTCCTTATATTTTTACCCTTACTGCTGATTATATATCATAGGAGAGTTTTATCAACTATAACCGCTTAATCATTTGTGCCATAGCAGATAAAATTAGTCCATAGCAAGCAAGGAGGCAATGGAATGGATGACTTATTAAGGCAGATTGGCAACCGCATATTAAACCGTAGAAAACAACTCCGTATGACACAGGAAGATCTGGCTGAAAAAGCGGGCATTACTCCACAGACCATTTCCTCTGCGGAACTTGGCAAAAAAGCACTTCGCCTGGAAAATATTATCCGGGTTTGTTCTGCCCTCCACATCAGCACCGATTACCTGCTCCTTGGCAAGATAAACTCCGGCGACTATTCCGTTTTGCTCTCCAGGATTTCAAACCTTCCTCCCATACAATACTGCCACATGGAGGATATTATCAACAGTTTTATCCTGGCATTGGAAGAAAGGGAAGCGCAGAACGGAAAATGACCTCCCTGTGCTTTTTAGCTGCTCCGAAACGCTGACATGGTATCTGCAATCAATGCAAAGGTTGCTTGATCCATTTCTTTTGGCGGCTCATCTCCCCCATTCCCTTTTTCGGTCTTACAGTTCCCTGTTCCGCCATATGCTCCCTGCCTGTATCTGGCCTGGAACTATTCTGCCTTATATCCTCTTTCCCTGCCAGAATCTCCGCAACAATTTCTTCGATTGCTGCCCTATCTATGGTCTGGGGAATGGCAATATCCGGTGTTTCCGGGCAGTTGATATAGTGGAGGACTGCATTCACAAGAAACTGCGCCTTGCTGCGCGCAATGTCATTAAGTTAAGACATTGTCGTGGTCACATTCTTTCAGGCAGAGATAGGGAAAGCCCTATCTCTGCCTATTTTTGTCTTTTGCGTGTATGTTGGTCTATTTTTAAGTAACACAAAAAGACAGGTTGCTATCTGTCTGAAAAAGCGATATACTTTTGTAGAAGCTAAGCTGCTCGATACAGAAAACTTACCGCTGACTTGTGTCTGACTTTGCGAGGGTCTGAGCGCTCAGGCCTGACAGGCAAAAGATTTTTCTGTATTAGCTTTTCAACATCAGGTGAAAAAATATCATTCCATAGGAAATACCAGCATATATAAATCGCTATCATATAATTTAACCCAATTGCATATTTCAATTCCCCATCTCATCGCATAAATTTTCTTTATCTCGTCTGCCGGAAATTCTTTCTTTGGCAGATTTGTAATGATACATTCATAAGAATCTTCTGTAATGGCAAATCTTACTACCCGAAAATTTAGAGTATAGAATTTTTGAAAAAAGTTACAAAAAAGAGCAGGGTACATATTTCTATATACCTTGCTCTGTAAGGGGCAGCTTTACCAATGTCTTAACTTAATGACATTGGGCTGGGCCCTCTTATCCATGGAGACTTCGGACCTTTCTTTTATAAAAGGGATCATTACAGATTCCTGTTGTTCTGATTTTACTTCGGCATTTGTCCGCCGTTTTGCAGTATCATTCCTCCAGTCCCATAAAAATCCGGCACAATACTGCCAGCAGGCACTCGTCCCCTGAACTGTTTTTTGATGACCACACGACATGGAGACTGCTTTCCTCCAAGTCTTCCTTTATAATGGCAAAGAATACAATTAAAGGAGGATTTTCTATGAATAACGACCAGAAAAAACTTTTAGATGAAGTGCTATAATAAAGTTGTAACAGGAGTGGCTAATAAGATATAATAAATTA
>CASJPF010000141.1 GCA_949383255.1 Lachnospiraceae bacterium
GACAGCATAACAGGCAACAGAACAAAACGAAACGGAGGGAGGAAGAAATTTAATGTGAATTTTATTGTAAAGACAGGCGTTTTTTTGTATAATTGAAGTGTGGCAGGAGAAGGATATATTGTATCTTGTGTCACAGATTTTTAGAAATCGGGGTGGTAAGGTGTCAGGCGATACAAAACAGACGCAGGAAGTTAAGGCAAAACGTACCGCAAAGAACAGTGTGTTTTTAGACCTTTTTCAAGATAAAAAGAATTTGCTGAAACTGTATAAAACATTACATCCAGAGGATACGGAAGCAACAGAGGACACGCTAGATATTGTAACAATAGACAATGTTTTGACAGATAATCTCTATAATGATTTGGGCATAATGGTGGGTAACAACAGATTGCTTTTGTTGTTGGAAGCGCAATCGAGTTGGACGGTAAATATTTTAATCAGAATACTGCTGTATTTAGCACAGAGTTACCATGAATATTTTGAGCGAACCAGTCAGAGCCTATATAAGAGCAAGAAAGTAAAAATGCCAAAGCCCGAATTATATGTGATATACACCGGCAACAAAGGCAGAAAACCCGATACAATATCTTTATCGCAAGAGTTTTTTGACGGTGCAGATATTGATATTGAGATAAAAGCCAAAGTCATATATGAGAGCGACAAGGATAACATCATCAATGAGTACATTGTTTTTTGCAAAGTTTTTAATGAGCAGATAAAAGAGCATGGAATGACGAAACAGGCGGTTACAGAAACAATCCGTATTTGCAAGGACAGGAACATCTTAAAACAGTATCTAAGCAGCAAGGAAGTGGAGGTAGTAACGATTATGATGAGTTTATTTGATGACGAGCAGATTATGAGGACTTATGCGAAAGATATGGAAAGAGAAACAACAAAAAGAAACGTGATAACAATGATAGAAAGAGGACGTATTAAAGTGGAAGAAGTTTCTGCCTTTTTCCCCGAATTGACATCAGATGATGTAGAAGAAATCGAAAGAGCGGTTATGCAACTGGCATAATCAACAATTTAATATCAAAATAACAGCGTAAAGGCGCATGGAACAGAAGATTGACAAGACAAGGTATTTAGTCGAGGTACATTTCTCTGCTACAAGTACCCAAAGCGTAGAGGACAAGTTAAAGCGTGTCATTCTCCATGATTTAGAGCATGGAAAACAGGGCAGATCAAGAAAAAGTGATGAAAAATGATGAATATGTCCTTGACAAGTAGCAACAGGCAAGACGGCAAAATCCATCCTCATCTCCTGCGGTGCTCGGCTGGCTCTCTTTGACATTGCCGAACTGCGGGAGATCACCCCATTAGCACTGATTTTATTTGTCCGCAAGATAACGGTTTATCAAGGTTTTATCCAATACATCAAAGCAGGAAATAAGGAAGTATCGGATATAAAAATATTGAATCTGCTATCGGATTGTGAAGAAAAACTGAATATCAAGACAAGGGTAGAAATATCCTGTAATCCGTTGATTGCTTCCCCTATGCTGATTAGCTTCTTTCGACCAAGAATCATTTTGCCTGTTGGCGAATTGGAAGATAAAGAGTTGTCTTATATCTTTGTGCATGAGCTAATTCACTACAAGCAGAGGGATATGTTTTATAAATGGCTGATACAGATTGTTGTGTGCGTCCATTGGTTCAATCCTTTTGTATATCTGCTGGAAAAGGAAGTGAATAAATCTTGTGAATTGTCATGTGATGAAAAAGTCATATCTGTACTTGACGATACCGCAAGGCGTGAGTATGGAGATATACTAATTTCCTTTTTGAAGTCAAACAATCTCTACAAAAGTTCTTTAGCTTCCGTCACTTTGACAGAGGGAGCAGAACAGTTAAAAGAAAGGTTAGGTGCGATTATGAAATTTAGGAAAAAATCAAAAGTGATTATTGCTATTACTACTATTTTTACGGTTGCTGCTTGTGTCTGCTTTTTTGTAACCGGTGCATACGCCGCCCCTTCTGTTGCTAATGGTATGAAAACGTGGGCGAACAGCGAAATACTGAATGAAATATTAACAGAAGATGGAGTATACTATATCTTTTGTGATGGTGCAGGAGAAGATGACAAGCCCCTTGCTTCCGTTTCTGCGGGAAACATTATGTTTGTATTGGTACGAAAAGATAGTTATACCTCTGTCGGACCATTTGACAATATGGAAACACTTATGGAAGATGTCACAGAACAGTGTAAATATATGAAAAATCTTACAGAAGAAGAAAAGGGATTGATTATAGAAACTGCGTCAAGGATTGTTGAAGCAAATGAAGAAGTATGGATTAGTGGTATTACCCACAAAAATGAAATGACTATTTATCCTAAGTGTATTTTTCCCATGAACAAAGGTGATATTTTTCATATTAAGTACAATGATTCGGTATCTGGAACATTCAATGTAGGACTTATTGATGAAAATGGTGAAAAATTAGAATTAGAAACCACTATTTGGCAAGAGGGCGATACGGCTTCCATAGAAGTAGAGCAAGATGGGAGTTATTACTTCTATGTGGAGGGTTTCAATGATGATGCCGGGTGGTTAAATACAACTTTTAAGTTTATTGTGTCTTATGAGTAGAAACTGGGCACAGGAACATTGAGTAGATTTTTTTATCAGCTAATATTTTATAGAGCTAACGCAACTAAGGGGAAATAGTCTAAAGTGCTGTTACCCATAAGCACTAACTTTTGCATATTCATAAATTTTATGTTATACTGAAACGGGG
>CASJPF010000142.1 GCA_949383255.1 Lachnospiraceae bacterium
TATTAATCAACGAACTGTGGTAAATCACTTGCGAAATGCTAAGCATATTGTATTTGACAGAAACAATTATGTCAGGTATTGTGAGGCAAATCTAAAAATAATATGGGAAAAGATTGATTTTACACAGTATAGGAATCTTGTTATATCAACTGAGTTGATATAACAAGATTATGCAGAATTGATGGAAGAATTAGATATTAGGGATGAATATGAACTTTTTTATGTGATTAAATCTTCTATCGAGAACTGGAATACTTCTTTATTTGAGATAAATTGCCGCAGAGTTCTAGTTATTGTGATGGGGGATGGTAGTGAGGAACATCAGGCTATTCAATTATTAAAAGAACTTTCTTCAATTGATTTTCAATCTTATTATGAAGCATATGAAGAAAGATTTGGGGTAAGAAAAGAAAGTGCGCAAGGCAATCCGACAATTTCAGGCATCTTGGCGAATTATTATACAGAAGGTATATATGCCATTGATGTTCCGTCAATTGATGAAAGAGATGTTGCTGCATTCAAAGAGGTATTGGAAATAAAAAACTTTTGGTTTACAGATGAACTTGAAAGAGAGTTTGAAAAAGTATGTATTCATTCGTCGGATGACGCGTTTAATAGTGCTGCTTTCAAGAGATTAGGGTATACATTAAATATGGGCTATGCATATAATGACATATATAGTTCTGTGGTTAATTATTTTGATGCAGAATTATTTTCGTCAGATATTGTGGATTTAAATGAGTTAGATCGGCGGCTTGTGAATTTATCTATTTTTAATTCAGCACTATATAAAAAGAAAATGGACTTAGAATATATCGAAGTGGCACCCAAAATTTTGATGTCTATTTCTCAGGTGGAATATGTATATGGGATTACTATAAGTGATGTAAAAAAATTACAAGAGTGGGTGCTAAACTGTGAAGATAAATATTTTAATGCACATAGTTTGTGGAATAGGCTGTCAGAATCAGGTTTTTCAGAAAAGTTGCAAAATAATGAATGGATGTGTACATGTATATTTAGACAACAGGAAGCGATAGCATCTTTGCAGGTAGCTGGCGGAATTATTTTGTGTAGAGAATATAGCGAACTTAATTTTGGATTAATATGTAAGTGGCTGGTAGAGAAAAATGGAAAAATGACAATACAAAATTTAACTTTGCTTTTTAATGATACTTTTTCAACAAGAGTTCTTGTAAGCAAGATTGCGGAAAAAATGAAAGCATATGGTTTATGGGAGGCATTTGTAACAGATTCATTTGAAGAATATATTGATAATCTTGTAGTTAATACGGATTTGGAGTTGGATGATAATGATTTGTTCCAAGAGGAATTTTTCTAAAATGAATGGTTGAATATATGTTTTAAAAAGATATGATTTTATTTAAAGCAGTAAGAAATATTCATACCAGAAAGAGAGGCGTTTGAATGATACCATTAAAGATAGAAACTTTGCTGGAGGGACGTGTCGTTGAACATGACCGTGTAGAGTATAAAACAGGCTGGAATCCAAATGATATTATTCATTCTATTTGTGCGTTTGCAAATGACTATGATAACACTAATGGCGGATATATCGTCATAGGGGTAAAAGAGAGCAATGGTATGCCGGTATTTCCGTTAGAAGGTGTTCCGAAGGAAAAGTTAGATTCCATACAGCAGGAAATATTTCAGTACTGTAATCAGATTATTCCAAGGTACATTCCAAGAATGGAAGTGGTTGATTATAAGAATGAAGGAATTTATTTGATATATCTATGGTGTTCAGCAGGTGATAGCGGTCCTTATCAGGCGCCTAAATCAGTGTATGTTGAAAATGGTGAAAAAGCTGACAAAAGCTTGAAATATTGGATTAGACCGGCATCGCTTACTACAGATGCGAAACAGGATGAAATATCCGAATTGTTTGATAAATTTAATTCTGTGCCATTTGATGACCGTGTCAATAGAAAGGCAAAAATTGATGATATCATGAGAGGCTATCTTGAAGATTTTATCAGGAAGAGTAATAGTAGTCTGGTAATGGAGCTCAATAGCAGTTCATTAGAGGAACTGCTGCTTGCACAGGAAGTTGCAAATGAGACAGATACGGAATTAGATATCAGAAATATCGGTGTATTGATGTTTGCGGAACATCCGGAGAAGCTGATTCCGGGGGCATATATTGAGCTGATTCGATTTCATTCAGAAGAAGCCGAGGCATCGGATGATTTTACGGAAAAAATATTTACAGGACCAATATGGAGACAAGTTCAGGATGCTTTGAATTATATAAAGACAACTGTGATTGAGCAAAAAGTTGTAAAGGTTCAAGGTCAGGCAGAAGCAGAACGATATTTTAACTATCCATATAATGCATTGGAAGAAACGTTGGTAAATGCAGTATTTCATAAGTCGTATCGCGAGCCGGAGCCAGTGGAAATCCGTATATATGTGGATAGCATTCAGATACTTAATTATCCCGGACTTGCGAAATGGATTAATCTTGAACGTTTTGTATCAGGTAAAGTGAAAGGAAGGAAATATCGTAACAGAAGAATTGGGGAATTATTTAAGGAGATTGACTTATCTGAAAAAAGGGAACAGGTATTCCTAAAATATTAAGAGAACTGAAACAAAATGGTTCACCAGAACCTGAGTTTGATATGGATGAGGAAAGAACCTATTTGAACGCGATTATTCGCATAAGAGACGGTTTTGAAAGAAAAGAGAAAATGTCCGAATCAATGTCCGAATCAATGTC
>CASJPF010000143.1 GCA_949383255.1 Lachnospiraceae bacterium
ATAATTTATACAACACAAATATCCATGAGAAAATCGCAATGGAGAAGAAAAAAGATGTTGACTTACAATAAATAGTTATACTCTGACAATAGAAAAGCATAATTTACAATAATTATTCATACTTTTGCAAATCCCTACAATTTGACAATAAAAAACTATAATTTCATTGAGAATTTTACAAAATTAACTTATAATAGTAGCTAAAGGGATGGTGATTGTATGGCGAAACGGCACCGAACATGGAATGAGCAAAAATACCAGAGATATATAAAGGAAGGAAGAGGTCAAGGGACATTATCTGCCTATAAGCCTTGGATTATGATCCATGATTTTCCAAGCCTTGGCATGGTATCCAGAGTCCTTGGCAGCACGACGGGACGTATCCACCATTTGCTGTCAAACATGGAACTGTCCTATTTTTATATCCTCGATTGGTCAGATAAAGTTTGTGATATACGGGAACAGTATCCTTTGCTGGATATCGCTGCTGTACTGGAAATCGCTGATAAGGCGGGAATCCGTTATCCCTTTGATAACCTGAGTGGGTTTCCGTATGTCCTTACCAGCGATTTCCTGATTACAACTCCAAATGGGGAAATGGCAAGAAGCATCAAAAAGAAAAAGGATTTGGACAATCCACGGGTCAGGGAAAAGCTGGAAATAGAGAGGAGGTACTGGGCAAAGCATGGCGTGGACTGGAAGCTTGTAACAGAGGATGAAATCAACCAGCAGAAAGCCAAGAACATTGAATGGCTGTTTCAGGCATCTGGTCTGCCGGAAACATTTGGGAATTTGGAGTTTTTTGAGGAATGCCTGTCCTGTTTTGAGGATATTTATTTCCGCACGGATTATTCGATCTTTATGGTTGCAAAAGATTCAGATCGCCGTATTACGATAGGATGGATTTGCAGCACCGCTGGTCTGCGTGAGTGTGAAATAAAAGGGAAGCTACATAGATTTCCCGAAATAAGAGCGTTTGTATGAAGAAGTCGTTGAAGGGAAAGAAGAATGGCTGGCAAGGCGATTCAAAAAGATAGCCGAGAAAAAAAGGATAGCTGGGGGAATTTTAAGACTGACGGATATAAAACGGGAAATGAGCTTAAAGCCCAATACTTATAAAAAATATGCCTTTTTGATTAAAGGGTTAATAGAGCAGTTGGGGAATTAGCACTTTTTTTTGAACAACAGAAGTGGTATAATAAAATCACGTTTATGATGGTAGGTGGAAAATGGGAAAGAAGAGTAAGATGAGGAACGTTAAAACAAAGGAAGTATTAAATACAAGTGATTTTACGAAAACACAAAACTTTTTAAATAGTGCTATAAACGATGTTTCAGGTTGGATTAAATTTTTGGACACAAAAGTATCAATTATTATGGTAGCGTTAGGGGTTGTAATTTCCGGAATCATTAATTGCAGGGAAATCATATATGATACCTATCAGATGTTACAGGTATATAGTTTGTTACATATTTTCTTTTGCGTATTGGTGTTTATGTTTGCCATAGCTACGGCTCTTGTTTATTTTTGGGGACTGCAGACCATAAAAGCACATAGATGTAATATAAATTTTAAATCTTTATGGTTTATAATAGAAAAGAAAGATGATTATCCATTTGAAATATATAAGGAAGATATTAAAAAGATGACGGAAAAGGACGTTATAGATGCATTAGCTGCGGAATTGTATAAAGTGAATGATATATATAGGCAGAAAGCAGTAACGATGAAAAGAACTATACGTGTATTTGGAATAGCCCTTGTTGTATTATTTGCAATAGTGTGTATTTGTGTTTTTCTTAATGTAAGATAAGGTGGTGTTTGGATTAATGAGCAGAATAGATGTTGATGAGGTATATTTGAAGACCAAGGAGCATTATAATCAAGCAAAAAAGACTTTGCAAGAAATAGAACATTTTTTTTTTGAACATGCAGATGCCATATCAGATACAATTCCAGGATATAGAGCAGAATACTTAGAGTTTGGGTCGTATGATAAAGATAATTTTGCAGTATTATTTGTTGATATGCGTAATTCAACTAAGAGGGCGCAGGCAATCGGGGCAGAAAAGACTTTTTTGACAATGCATGCATATATACCTGCATTGCTTGAAGTGATAAAATTTTATAATGGCAAAGTAGTTGATATCATGGGTGATGGAATCATGGTATTTTTTGGTGGCAAAAAATCAGATATGGCTAAGGTAATAGCTGTAAAAAAAGCTGGTTTATGTGGAAAAGATATGTTACGTGTTATTGATAAGGTGGTTAATAGAATTTTAGATGAAGAAAAAATTCGGTGGAGCATAGATATAGGAGTTGGCGTAGACTATGGAAGTGTCATAGTTACTAAGATAGGAATTCGAGAGTTTTATGATGTTAAAGCATTCGGGGACTGTGTAAATAAAGCTTCAAAATATTCAAATGGATGCAACCAGGTAAAAGTATCAAAGCAGGTAAAAGAGATTTGGCCATCCAGTGAAGGTGGAAAAATAAAATTCATACCGATCGATGGTGGAGATTGTTATGTTTTATCGTGAAGCATAATGTTCTAATCGTGATGCCCTTAGCCAAAACAAATCGGAATGGCGTACAGAACAACTGAATAATTGATCCTATGGGATGAGAAAGATGCGATTGCTATGAAAAGTGATGGCATCTTTTTTGGTG
>CASJPF010000144.1 GCA_949383255.1 Lachnospiraceae bacterium
TGGCAGAAAAAATTTATATTTTTTTCACTGTCTACTTGACGGGGAGCAGTTCAATATGGATTCCCAGACAGTGGCAGCATATGATTTAGGCAACAAAGAAGCCGCAATAGTAGTTCGAGCAGGTTTTATATTGGAAAATACAGGAGATATAGACACTACTGTTGATGTATGGGCAGAGGGGGCATTGTTTTATGGCATGTCAGATAAAAAGAAAATTTTTGTTCCGTCAAAAACAACAATTAGTGTGGTGGAGAATTTTCAATTTGCATCTTACAGAATGCCGTCAGGGATTGGGGAAATTGAAGAAACCATAACATGGAAATGCAGTGACAATTCAGTGATGCGCGAAAGTATCAATGTAAAGTTGTATTTTATATTGTTCAATCCCAAAAGTCAATGGTATGGCAATCCAATTTGGGCGGATGCGCTGAGATACATCATACCAAAAGTGAAGGGTTTGTCAGATATGCAGAGATTATATAGAGGCATAACCGAAGCCATAAATGCAGAAAAACAGTTGTCATATATACCTATAACCAATTATGTGGAATTGGTTTCTAAGGTTTATAAAATATTTTACTTTTCTCAATTCTTATCTGATATGTTCCGCAGAGAACAGCCAGATGGGAAGGAAACTACCTATCGTGTAAACTGCACGGACTGTGCTGCGATTGTAATGAGTTTTGCAAATATGCTGGGAGGGAATTTATATTGTGAACGTATGCAAAATACAAGGAAAGATTCTCCATTTTCATTAAATCCCATCATACCAATAGGAAATTCGGAAATAGGAAGTTATAATGCTTTTGTATACCATGAAACAGCGATGCGACATGATGGCACAGATAATGATAGTGATAATACGATTCATAAGGTGTATGATGCATCTCTAAAAATAGAGGTGCCATCATATGGGTATGTGGTATCTGTGGGGATGAGTTTTTCACAATATACAGATGCACAAGTTCATACAAGCCTTGTAGGTGTACAGGCGGGTTCCGATTCTTATCGTGAGTGTCTGTGTCCTATAACAAAAGAGGGCGTGGGTTCTTGTGATTATGATGTACAGGAAGGCTATCATGCATTGCCAGCAATTGTTTAGCGGGAGGAAAGATTGTGGAGAAGATAGTTGAAAACATAAAGAAAACATATCTATTTGAAACATGGGAACAAAGAAAAATCGAAAAAACGGATATGTATTTTCCAGCCATGCTGAAATTTTCTGATAAAGAGGGCTTTGTAATTGAAAAAAGTGTTGCTCCAGTGAGGATTATGGGTTCCTATGAAACTACATGGAAGGATGTCAGGAATGGAAATTCCAGATTCAGGGTAGAAGTAATCCCGTTTGGGAGCATGGAAGAAGCGGATGAGTATATCATATCTAAATTGTGTTATGTTTCAGTCATGCTGCCAAGAGTGGACAAAAAAGAGAATGGGGACAGGATTATTTTTGGGATTCCCGATAGTATTTTAATAGGACGGGAACGTAATGTATACTGGTGTATGCAGAACCTGTGTGCCGAAAGAGTAGATCTTGCCAGATTCCAAAGCGGACTATTACAGGCAATTACCGGTCAGAAAGGGTAGACGGTAAAATTGGCAGTAAGGGAAAACAGGAAATATATTTTTGGATTTTTCTGTTTTCCTTAAAAAGCGGTTTATGGAATTGTGTGTGGAATACAGCAGGAAACGATTGAAAAGTGGAGCAAGATACATGGAGAAAAGAAACAGGAGAATACATGGCATAAAGTACAAGATAGTACGAAATATAAATCTTGCTCACATTAGAGGGTATCGCAACAGAGAGAAAACTTGTTGCGATACCCTCTTTTTTTATTGTCGAATTTAGAGGGATTGGGTATTTTTTCCAATATTTTTGTCAGCAGTTTGTTGTTCTAAATTGCGGTCAAGATACTGGTTAAGGTTGTCGAGTTTCCGGTTTAGGTCGGCGGCTTCTTTCTCGGCAGACTTATAGGTTTTCTGTAAAGCCTGCTTTTTGGAACAGAGCGCATTGTAATCGCTGCGGAGCTTTTCAATATCAAGGTTTTTGGTGTCAATTTCAAGACGTTTCAGCATATTTTCCGCACCGTCATAGAGGATAAGCTCTGTTTCGTGCTGGCGCAGATACCTGTTTTTATCTTTTGAAAGCAAACGGTATTCCGTTATATCTCGGTCTTGTCTTAACCAATATTTCTTCATATGTTCATTTGTTTATTATGAGCATCATTTTATATATAGCTGCACCACTTGTTTTTCATGCTGAAATACCGCAAAATCCAGGAAAGTATTTCATTAGTCTTGCTATTTTTATTGCGGTATCGCTTAGTATTGCCAGTACCATTGGTCTGGCAGTAAAAGACCAGGCAAAGACTTCCATGTTTTCTATTATTGTTTTTATACCTTCTACTATGCTTTTCGAAATTATGTTCTTTATGGAATTTCTTCCAAAAACATTCCAAATAATAGGAAAACTATTTCCTGCTTCATGGGAATATAAACTAATGACGGAAAGCACTCTTAAGTTTCAAAGCCTTTTTGGGAGAAAAAGGAAAATTTGTATGGTTTGCACAGAAGCATACAAAGAAATTAATTTGTTAATTAGTGTCTGCTGATTAGGTTTAAAACACTTGATTTTATCGACTTTTACCG
>CASJPF010000145.1 GCA_949383255.1 Lachnospiraceae bacterium
TATGAAGAATGTAATGTATAAAATCATCATGGGCTGCTACATCGTGGCCGCCCTCGTGCTTGTCACCGCCTGTAATGACAACTTGGATATTCAGCAGGCGTACCCGTTCAGCATCGAAACACTGCCAGTACCCAAAAGGCTGAAAGTCGGGGAAACCGCCGAAATACGCTGCCAGTTGGTGCGTGGCGGCTATTACCAGCCGACTACCTATCAGATAAGGTACTTCCAGCCGGACGGCAAAGGGAAGCTGGAAATGGATAACGGCACGGTGTTCCTGCCCAATGACCTTTACCCGCTGGAGAAAGAAACGTTCCGGCTCTACTACACCTCCGCATCGACAGACCAGCAGACGATTGACATTTATATCATCGACAGCTTCGGACAGATGCAACAGCTTTCGTTCTCGTTCAATAATGATAGCAGTGATGCTGAATAATGAGAATATAAACAGAATAAGCCAATGAAAAACATTGGCTTATTCTGTTATCAATAATCAAAGATAGAAACTTCATCTATATTTATAATAGGAGTAAATGTATCTCTAAGCCAATTAGTACACATACTATATAATGGAAATTCTGCTGTATATTCATCCTTTAGCCATTCATTATTCCATATTTGTACATTTGGCTTATTCTCTACTATTTCACACAAAGGCTCTGTATAGCCCATTGAAGTATGCATTTGGAAAGTTATTCGTTGCATCCATAATTGTAAATACCCAATATTCGGCAAACGAGAGAATTTGTTACATATATTTTTAGCCATAGCCTCTCTTTTTTCAGTAGTGTCCAAATGGTTAATCAAATTACTGATAATAGAAACAGTTAAACTATAGACCTTAGGACTGTTCATCGCTATTTCTACTACTATAGCCGATAGAACCCCGACATTTTCCAACAAGTGTTCTTTTGCAGAAATACGTTTTAAAAATATAGTTAATAATTTGGATATTGTACCAGAATTGGGATATTGCTTTGATAAGCACAATATATAAAGAAGTTCCTGTTGTAGTGTATTGAAAACAGTTTCTTCTCCTTTATAAATAGGAAGATTGGCTATATAAAATAACTTGTCTGCTTTAACAGAATTTTCTATAATATCTTCGCTCAACTTTGTTTTAGAACTGTTCAACTGAAAATTCAGTTTAGCAAGAGTAGTTTGAAGTGTCATTGCTATTTTTTCAAGTTCTTCCTTGCTGTTGCTAAATATCCTATAATCATCGCGATAACGTAATATTTTATAATCGGTAATTCCTATTCTTTGTAATTCTTCATATAATAACAAATCAGAATACCCTAATACCATTTCTGCAATAAAATCAAATAACACACCACCCTGAGGAATACCATTTGTTTGTTTATATTGCATTCCCATGATATAGGTATCAATTAGTTTACCCAAATTTTTTTCTTTTTTGTGTTCTTTTGCATACTCTATTCCATGCAGAGCCCATGATATGGAATGGGTATATATTGAACCATAACAATTTGTAATATCAGTTACAAATATATATTTATACTTTAATGACAATTCTATTGACCTCTGTTCAATGTGTTCCCACCAAGATTTTATTGACGTTGCTGTAATATTTTCATCCTTATCATCATTAATTTGTGGAATACTAACTACCTCACAATTTCTATTTTCAAATTCTCCAAAACGTTTTTTTAGCAATTCCCAATTTTCATACTTTGTAATTTCTCGTGCCAAAAAATAATATAAGTATGGATTAGCTAATTGTAAAGGTCTGTATGCATATCTACCGTCTTTATTCATCAGAAGATGATAATTTACATTATCAAAATCTGATGGAAAGACATTCTTATCTTTAAGACAAACACTAAAATCTTTTGAGCCAATTTTAGTTTTTACAAAATATAAAATATTACTAAAATCAAAATAAATCGGCAAAGTGATTGTACTATAAGAAGCTCCCTGTAAGAGAAAATCAAATGCCTTTGTGTGAGATAATTCTAATATATGTTTCATGCAATCTATCATTTTTTTACAAAAATACAATAATTATCTATTCAGCAGATTATAAATGGGTTTCTTTGTTACTTTCTTCACCGCAGGTATGCTCATGGAAGAAAGTAACGGCGGCAAACAGCCGCCGTTCTCTATCAACTGGTTTTAAGGCTCTTTATGGACGTGTATTTCTCTAACCACACCTTTACCTGTTCCATGTTATATTCGCCCGTTATGACCGCCGTATGGTCGTTTATGGCTACAAACCGGACACTTTCATAGCTGTTTACCCAGCCTTGCAGGGAACAGACACCCCACGTTGCAACATCTTCAAAAACACTGCGGTCTATTTGGCTGATTGGCTCGCTGAAAACTACCGTCATTATCTGAAAGTCCGGTTTATCCTCCAGCAGTTGCAAATGGTGCAACGTGCCGAACTCGTCAATTTTGCGCCCCCACGCCCATACATCACTATACAAATCATCGCCCCACTGGTGCGGGTGGTCGAAACGGACTTTTACCTCTATGGTGTGTTCGTTTTCTTCTGTGTCCTCGATAACGCCCGTTA
>CASJPF010000146.1 GCA_949383255.1 Lachnospiraceae bacterium
AACCAATTTATCCGGATATAAGCCCAATTTTGGATTGTATGTTCCATTTCCTTTTATATATCCGCCTTCGGCTGATATAAGAAAAGCCTCAATATCTGATTCAAATTGTTTTTCTGTAGTAACTGTTATGCTCATGATTCTTCCTCCGCAATCCATTGTCTGAGCTTATCCTGTAATAACTTTTTATCCGGTAAATAAAGTTTATATTGAGAAGCATAAATATTCGCATCCTTGGGCAGAGTAATCTCTACCAGTGCATCATTCGCTTCCCTACACATCAGAATGCCAATTGTCGGATTTTCTTCATCAAGTTTTTCATATCGGTCATAGTAATTCACATACATCTGCATCTGTCCGATATCCTGATGCGTCAGCTTGTCTACTTTTAAATCAATCAAAACATAACAACGTAAAAGTCGATTATAAAAGACCAAATCTACATAATAATTGTCTTCATTAAAAGTAAATCGTTTCTGCCTTGCCTCAAAGAGATAACCCTTACCCAACTCAAGCAAAAACTTTTGAAGCTTATTGATGATAGCGGTTTCCAAATCACTTTCAGAATATTCTGCTTTTTCCTCCAAACCAAGAAACTCTAATACAGTAGGTTGTTTCACAATATCCTTTGGATTAGCAATTACATTTCCCTCTCTTGCCAATCGCATTACGGCATCCTTATCTCTGCTAAGTGCCAGTCTTTCATACAGGCTGGAATTATATTGCCTTTGCAATGTTCTGATTCCCCATCCAGATTTAGCAGATTCTATCTCATAAAAACTTCGTTCCTCTTTATTTTCAATTCGCATAAGCTGTAAATAATGCGACCAAGACACAATGAATGGCGGATTTTCTTCCAATTGCCTAAACACTGTTTCAGTTTTTTCGATTGCAAATTGCCTAAACACTGTTTCGGCAATTCGATCTTCATAATTCAAATAAAAACGTCTGAAAAATTCTAAATTTGCCTTTGAAAACCCTCTGCCAAACTTTTCTGTTAAGTGATCAGACAAAGCTTTTATAACTTTTTTCCCATATTGAGCACGCTCCTGCCCCTCCTGCTGTACCTCTACAATCCATTTGCCAAGGGAATAATATGTCATAAGCTGCACCAAGTTTACCTGTTTTGCAACAAGTTGCCTTGCATATTGTATTAAATCAATCGAATTAGCAATCAATATATCCAACGACTGATTTGTTTCTATCATTTCATTTTTGTTGTCCATCCAGTCTCCTTCCAATCTATTTCATGCTACGGGTAAATACTGCACCTTATGCTTGCTATTCCTGCGGCACTTCCTTATTCCCTGTCACATATTCGTAAATTAAGGATTTTTTATAATTCTCTATCTCGGAGAGATATTGCTCTTTCTTGGCAATAAGTTCATCTATCGCTGCACATTTTTGGTCAAGATAGTTTACTATTTCTCGTTGTTCCTCTAACGACGGATATACTACCCTGATATCTCGAAATTGGTCTGAATAAGTTCTCCATCTCATTGCCATAATTCCCTTTCCTCGTTTATAGCAGTCCCCACTAAATCCCTTTGTACGAAAATAGTAATGATAAAATTTACTTAACACTTCGTTTCGAGGAATATATACATCATATGCCGGACTCGTTACACCATTATATTCAGAACGACCAATTGCTCCCATCCAACATAATATAATATTTACAACTATATCATCCCTATATACCGTTTTATATCCATCTGCATTTGAAGCTTTATTCCCTGTCGTTTTCTCCAATTCCGAGTGTTGTACCACTCCTAAGTCAGTATACAATGATATAAGATTGACTTCTTCCAATGGAGAAAAATTTCTTTCTTTTCTCAAATTAAATAATGTCTTAATTCTTCGTTCTTCCCATTCAACAGGTATTTCCCCTATCCATTCAATCCCACTATCTTTCAATTCTCTGCTACCTCGTATTCCTTTGGTAACAGCCTGTGTAATAACAGCTTGCTTTAACTTTTTGTATTCCTCTATACTTGCGCAAGTTTTTTTATGCACGTTATCAAGTTCTTCACATTGTGCATATAAAAAATTTGATATACGAACTTGTTCTATCTCTGGCGGCATATGCATAGTACAATTTTTAATAAAATACGGAGATACTCTTTTTAATCCTCCTGTTCCAGTCATAGTCGAACAAGCTTGTGAAACAAATCCCCTATTCTGTAGCCACCAAAACAAATAGTGAATATTAACAGTTTTGCATCTCAAAACAAACAATTCGGAACTACCTAACCCAAATCCAGATTGCAGTTTTTGCATTATAGCAATATTCCCATTTTCAAAGCAGGGCGTAACCTTAGCCATTACAATATCATTTTCCTGAAAATGAGTCAAAGAAGTCGGCAAATCTCCTAAATTACGTTCACGTTTCT
This sequence comes from Lachnospiraceae bacterium, assembly GCA_949383255.1. Taxonomy (GTDB): domain Bacteria; phylum Bacillota; class Clostridia; order Lachnospirales; family Lachnospiraceae; genus COE1. The sequence continues at coordinate 2,391 of CASJPF010000146.1, forward strand.
CGAAATATCCATTTTTTAAACATTCCATAGGTCTTGAGAGTAAAAAGTTCTATCAAAAAAATAACTCTTCCATATGGATTTATGGT
>CASJPF010000147.1 GCA_949383255.1 Lachnospiraceae bacterium
GAATTTCATCATGCGGTAAATGAACAATATCAAAGGATTGTAAAATATTTTAAGCCTCACTTTTTGCTGGGGCTTACTGCTACACCTGAAAGAATGGATGGAAAAAACATTTATGAAATCTGTGATTATAATGTACCATATGAAATTTCATTAAAAGAAGCAATAAATAAAGGTATGCTTGTTCCATTTCACTATTACGGTATTTATGATGAAACAGACTATTCATCATTGCATCTTGTAAAAGGTCGTTATGATGAAAAGGAATTAAATGAAACTTATATTGGCAATATAAAGCGCTATGATTTGATTTATAAATACTACATGAAATATCGTTCTAAAAGAGCTCTTGGCTTTTGCTGTTCCAGACAGCATGCAGAAGAAATGGCGAAGGAATTTTGTAAAAGAGGTATTGAGGCTGTTGCAGTATATAGTAATGCGGATGGAGAGTTTTCGGAAGACAGGGATAAAGCAATTGAGAAACTAAAGAAACAGGAAATAAAGATGATTTTCTCTGTAGATATGTTTAATGAAGGTGTAGATATTGCTGCTCTTGATATGGTTATGTTTTTAAGACCAACCGAGTCACCAATTGTATTTTTACAGCAGTTAGGGCGTGGGCTTCGTATCAGTAAAGGTAAAGAATATCTAAATGTTTTAGACTTTATTGGTAACTATGAAAAAGCAGGACGAGCACCATTACTATTAAGTGGTGGGAAAGATCTTGGGGAAAAGAGTGCCTACAATTATGCTGATATTGAGTATCCTGATGATTGTATTGTGGATTTCGATATGAGACTGATTGATTTATTCAAGGAACTGGAGAAGAAATCATTATCTGTAAAAGAGCGAATTGAGCAGGAATTTTACAGAGTAAAAGAACTACTAGATGGTAAAGTTCCATCTCGTATAGAATTGTTTACATATATGGATGATGATATTTATCAATATTGTATGAAACACGCAAAGGAAAATCCATTTCGAAGATACATGGAATTTTTAAATGAAATGCACGAACTTTCAGTAGATGAAAAAGTGGTATATTCGGGAATAGGAAGAGAATTTCTCTCCTTGATTGAAACTACTGATATGCAGAAGATTTATAAGATGCCAATTTTATATAGTTTCTATAATGATGGAGATATACGATTGGCAGTTAAAGATGAAGATGTGTTAGGAGCATGGAAAACATTCTTTGATAATGGAACAAATTGGAAAGATTTTGCGGCGGACGTATCATATGTTGATTATAAAGCTATGACCGATAAACAGCATTTAAGTAAGGCGAAAAGTATACCGATTAAATTTTTAAAGGCTTCCGGAAAGGGGTTCTTTATTGAAAAAGATGGCTATGCGATTGCAATTCGGGATGATTTGGAAGAAATAATAAGGTATGATGCGTTTAAGAAACATATGAAGGATATTTTGGAATACCGTACTATGAACTATTATCGCAAGAGATATGAAGAAAAAGAACAATTGAAATAAAAGTAGTTTATTGGAGGTACGAGATGAGCATTTGTTGGAATTTTCCCGGCAATCAATATAGACAGGTAAAAGGGGTTGCAGATGCAGGCATTGACAGTCTGTACTAAAGGATATATGGTTTCTTTCTTACTTCATCATTCCGCTGGCAAGAATGCGTGCCTCGATTTGTTTTCGTTCGGTATCGGTGATTCTGAAACTAATGGTTAGATTTTTATGTTTGTTGCTCATAGTGATGCTCCTTTCGTTTTGACAGTGGTAGCGTGACAGTGGCAGCAGGTATAGTAGATAGCTCGTTGTGAGTAATAAAAAAGTAGATTATATCAAGCCAATAGAAAATATTTTAGTGCAGATACTGCAACTAATTTGCTACTAAACACTTTGAAAATGATACGAAAAGAGTAATATTTGGTGAAGTAGATGTAACTGAAATGCAGGAAATATCAGCATTTCAGAGTTATTGATAAAAACTTCGGGAAGAGAGAGGAATTTTGCAATGTATTTCCATCTTGTGGAGAAACCGGATATGAGTACTTATTTATTAAATGCAAAAAGGGTGATATGAGTATAACGTCAGAAAGTGTACAGAATTATATGGGACGTTTCTCAGAGAGAGTTAGTGCATTTTGGAATGAGGAATCAATACGCAGAGATAAGCAAACGGTTTCAAAAACGGAAATGGTGTATAGGGTACTTCTTAGTAATGGCAATGAGTCAATGTCCATGGAAGAATTTGAAAAAGAATATTATAATTATATTGAACGGAGAAACTATCCACGTGAAAGACTTACTATTAATCAACGAACTGTGGTAAATCACTTGCGAAATGCTAAGCATATTGTATTT
>CASJPF010000148.1 GCA_949383255.1 Lachnospiraceae bacterium
TTTAGAGAAAAAATATAAAAAAATCTGTACTTCGGGGAAAAAATCTGTACCTCGGGATAAAGTTATAGGGTTTTATGTTCAGATTTCCGATAATAAAAGTGACAGTGCAGTATATGCAGGTGTAGTACATGCACCGAAAATGAAAACGGATTTTAAGAACAGGATCAAGGAGGACAAAATTATGGCAATTACAGGAGTGAACACTTACAACAGTGTGTACGAGAATGTGTACGCAACAAAACAAAAGGAAGAAGCAAAGGGAACTTCCGTAGCGCAGAAAAAAACGGATACCGAAAATAAAGGTGATCTGTTAAATCAGTTGCAGGATAAGTATTCTAATTTTGACATTACGGCGGGCACTTTCTCTAAAAATCAGGTTTCGTCATCAAGTAAAGGTTTTCAAGGAGTTATGGTAAGCTCTGCATATTTGTCAAAGGCAGAAAATGATGAGGCTACAGCGAAAGATTTAGACGAAATGTTAAGCGGGGTAGAGTCTGCATATAACTGGCTGAAAAATGCTTTTGCAAGAGATGGATTGGAATTAGTATCCTGCGGGTACTACATTGACGAAAATGGAAATATGGGTTCTTACTCTGTTGTTGAAAAGAAAAACAGTATGTTTGATGGTCTGACAGAGCAGAGTGAAAAGAGTGCCGACAGGATAAAAGAAAAACAGGAAAAAGCACGAGAACAGAAAAAGGCTGATGAAAAGAAAGCGGAAAAAAAGAAAGCAGAAGAAGATCAGGTAAAATCTTCAAGGGATAAAGTTGTTGTTGTGGCATCCTCAAATGAAGAATTGCTGAAAAAGGCGAAAGACGCAGTAAATGGAACAAATGAAAAAGTGTTGACTAAGGAAGAAAAAGCAGTGGGCAATAACTTTGATTACAGTATATAGTTGCGATGTGTAAGTGAATTCAAATTTGGGGGCATAGGAGGATAATACAATGGCAATAAATGTAAATCAGGATTACAGTCAATTTTTTGTGGGGACGGAGCAGTTAAAAAGCTATGGTTCCAATTCGGCGGCGAAAAAAGATACCTTGGTAAAATATCGGTTCAATACCACGGACGAACACGGCAATAAGGTCATGGATAAAATGAGCCGGGAAGAAACCTTACAAGCCATGAAAGACATCCGGTCCCAATATGGCGATGATGCAATCGTGGAGTTTTCCGGTGACGGAATGGCGGCACTGGTAGAGAGCAGGAAAAGCGGAGGCGGCGCTGACCTTGATAAGATTATGGCCAGGACGCCGGAACAGCGGGTGGTTCCGGAGGATATGATAACACATTTTGAAGGTACATACCGGATCGTTTCCGCAGATGATGAGATTAACAAGCATGTAAGCTGGCATGATACTCTGAGGGAGAAAGTTCCTGATGTATGTGACGAGCTGGATGATCTGATGCAGAATGTCCTTGACCACGCACTTAACCATAGCGGCGACGGTGAAAAATTCGGTACAAAGTTTGTGGAGCTGGTCAAAAAAGCGGAAAAAGCCATATCAGCGTATGATGCAAAAAAGGGAAGTGCTGAGGATATTGCAGTTGATGAAGCAGGAAAGAAAGCTACAGTCGGAGAAACACAGCTATCGGAAAAAGCGCAGACACTTTTGAAAAAACTAAGAGAAACTTATGGAGATATGGATTTCTTTGTGGCAGATTTCAGCAAGGGGGATAATGCAAAAAATATTCTGTCAAAAGCGGGTAAAGAATTTTCCGTCATACTTACTGTTGAAGAACTTGAAAAAATGGCTTCCGATGAAAAGTACGAGAAAGAGTACATGGAGAAAGTGCAGGGCGCACGCCGTATGTCAGAGCAGGTAAACAAGGAATATGGTTTCACATCAGTGTCCGGCGAAGCGGCAGGCAGAACTAAGGTAAATAAAATCGGTATTTCTATCAATGAGGACGGAACAACGACTTTTTTTGCCGAACTGGAAAAGGTAAGCCAGCAGCAGAGGGAACGGATTGAAAGTGCAAGGGAAGAAAAATTTGCCGAGCGTAAAAAGCAGGCGGGGCAGACGGTGATGGTACAGGCAGACAGCATAGAAAAATTGGTAGAGCAGATTAAAAAAGTAAACTGGGATAAGGTAACAGAATAAGAGTGTATATATTTTGGAGGGCGTGCTACGTTTCATATAAATGTGCAAATGCAGTACGCCTTTCCATATGTGACAGATAATAGGGGGTAAAGGCTGTTTGTTGGGGAGGTGGATTCCATGAGCGTATCAGTAAGTGGCTCTATCAGCAGCATAAAAGATGTTACCATTGCAACAACCGGAAAGGGAGAGCCGAACTGGTCTTACATCCCGT
>CASJPF010000149.1 GCA_949383255.1 Lachnospiraceae bacterium
TTGTAACAAAAAGAATCCCGTATTTATGCGGGTTCTGGCGTTTCGCAAACGACTACAAAAATTTTTATTGAAAGGAGAACGTCATGAAAAATATCAAATCAAGACCTTTTCATATACTGGCTGACTGCGGAAATATCTACCAATTTTTGATAGAAATATATGCGAAAGATTGGAAAAACGGTGTGCCAGCACCCTTTTTTGAATACGCATATGCCTCCTTTGCATCCTGGATGGATATTTCCTATTCATACAAAAACCGTATTTGGGAATGTGATGGTAAAATTGTGGCATTTTGCTTTTATGAGAATCCTGTAACAGATATTTATTTTTGTCTGAAACCAGGATATGAAGAGCTGGCAATGGAAATGATAACATATGCTGATGAAAACATGCCCCGAGATACAGATGGAATACAACTAATCCTTTTTGGCGAACAGGATGCATTGATGCGCGCTGCACAACAATTAGGATATTGTCAGAAGTCGGAACATTGGGATATGCAATATGATTTTGCAAAAAATCTAAACTATCCATTGCCAGAAGGTTTTCATATTGTAAAACCACAAGACTTGAATATGAGCAAAATAGGGAAATGTTGCTGGAAAGGCTTTGACCATGAGCAAAATGAAGGTCCTTGGAATCATCAATATGAGCAGAATAATTATCTGTTGTATACTGCGCCACACGCAACACCAGAACTCCCCGTAGCTATTGCAAACGCACAGGATGAATATGTCTGTTATGCTGGAATGTGGTGGACTCCTCAAAATCATCTGGCATATATGGAGCCACTTTGCACTATTCCAGAATACCGACATAAGGGACTTGCAGCAGCAGCGTTATCTGAACTGTTTCGCAGAACAAAAGCATTGGGCGCAACACATATGACTGGCGGAAATAATGAATTCTATCAAAAAATTGGATATCATCCCGCTGTAAAATGGACTTTTTGGCGAAAATAACAAGCAAACGGTCTAAAATTAAAAATTTCGTTTTTACCTCCATGGGCATAAAAATCCAGTTTGAGAACACCTTTAGAATGTTTCTCAAACTGGATTCACATTGTTATGACTTCTTCTCCTCACTTGGTTGAATTGGATTTTTATACAAATGCACAAGGCAGAGAGCCGCCACAATGATAAAAGGGAATCCTGACAAAATTCCAGTAGGTGATGGGCCCACAAAGAAATTGCCACCATCATGCGTAAAAAGTACTGCCTGCGACATTAGTATATTGATTGCACTGTGCGCAAAAACTGCCGGGAAAATACTACCTGTTCGCAGGCTGAGAAACGAGTAGATAACTCCTGTAACCATGCCAAAAATGCACATTGCAATTATGTTTACTACAGGAAATCCAACATTTCCCTCCCCATAATAAAGTCCAACCGCAACCAGTGGTGCATACCACAAACCAGACGCGAAACCACTTAACAACACAGCGGGAATTACACCGAACTTTCGGTAAAGTTTTGGAAGCAAATACGCGCGAAACCCCCATTCTACGCCAAAACTGTTAATACAATCAAGCACTGCTGCCGTAAAAAACTTTATTAGCAAATCTGTTTTGTAGGCCGCAACAATATTTACTGCATCAATCTGCGTTCCTGCATTCTCTGCCCCTTGACTGTAAGTAGCGATAAAATTTGTCATATTGGGGTCAAAATTATCCCGAAAAATCAAAAAATAAATTGCTGCTCCTAGAGCAGTGAGTATCGTTGTGCCAAACCATCCAAATAAAAATAAAAACCTATGCTCAAAAAAATTAAATTGGAAACCAGATTTCACAAGCCCCTCACGCGTCATTAACCGGACCACCAACGCCGCCAATGCGGGGGTGAGCATCATCTGAGAAATCATTTTAGCTGCTTCTGTTACCAGTTCCACCTCACCGCTTCGATACATTGGAATAATCGCAAAAATTTCTGAAATCCATGTAATACCAAAACACAGCGCCAAAAAATATACAAGCCGCTTTGTCTCAACTTTCTTGTCTGTGACACCTATAAGCTCCCGTCTTTTCGGAATTTCTCGCCCTTGTTGTTGCGATTCTCTTCCTACTTCCTGCCTCTTTGGAGAAGTTTGGTTGTGTTTAAACTTTTTTGTGATATCAAATGCATCTGAATCCGCCTTGCTTTCTTCTGGTTGCTCAATCTCCTTCAAACTGTCTGACATTTGCTGATCGCTCGTGTTTTTTACTTCCAGATCTGTCTCTTCCTGTAATACTGTATCTGGTTTTTTTTCTAATTTTGTCATTTCCATTCCTTCCTATAATGTCAAGTCCTAAATTAATGATTTTACAGACTTTTCTTTAA
>CASJPF010000150.1 GCA_949383255.1 Lachnospiraceae bacterium
GACAGCATAACAGGCAACAGAACAAAACGAAACGGAGGGAGGAAGAAATTTAATGAAAATCTGATAGAAATATGAGTGTGATTGTGGTATTCTATTGGAGATACAAATCGAAATTGATGGAGGAAAATATGATTACACCTAAGTTGGAAACAGATAGATTGATTTTAAGAGAAATTCATTCAGATGATACAGAAGCGATTTTTAACTGTTGGATGCAAGATGAAAATGTATCAAGGTATATGTGGTGGAAAGCAAGCGATGATATAAACGAAGCAAAAGAATTTGTGGAGTTTGAACTTGGGAATTTGGAAAATGCCAAGTGGAATAGATGGATTATCGGTTTGAAAAGTACGAACGAAATAATAGGAACATGTTTGGTTTTTTTTAATGATGACGAGGGACATTGGGATATTTCTTACAATTTGGGAAAGAAGTTTTGGAGTAACGGATATATGATCGAAGCTATGAGTGCAGTTATGAAATATGCAGTTGAGATAATGAAAATAAAAGAAATGAGCACAACGTATGCGATAGAAAATTCGGTGTCTGGTCATGTTCTTCAAAAATTAGGATTTCAATTTATAAAGGAAGTCCCCTATGAATGCAATGGTGGAGATATAGTTACAACGGGAAGATATTGTAGATATGAAGCTAGATAAATTCCAGTTTATCTACTAACTGTCTTAACTTTCCTTTATTTTCAAGGCTTTATGGTATACCTAACCTTAAAATATGTATCCTTTTCCCTTGTTTTTGCCCTTATGAGCAGGTTACAAGGGAAAGTTTTTCTTATTCAGTTTTCATTGCTTAACTCATTCCCACAACCTTATCCAACAACTTTGCGGAATCCCGCTTAGCCTCCCTTGTAGCGTGTGCATAGACATTCATTGTAGTGCTTACGTCCGAATGTCCTAAAAGCTCCTGCACGTCTTTTGGCTGCGCCCCGTTTGATAACAGGTTTGTTGTGTAAGTGTGTCTTAGTGTGTGGAAATGGAAACCCTCTAACTCTGGCACTTTCCTCGCCGCTGTCCGGCAGGCTGTTTCTACGGTGGCAGGAAGTTCAAGACAGCCATCTTCCCTCAGACATACAAAGGAGATTTCCGTATAATCCTCCGGCGCATCTTCTGTCATTGACAGGTTGTAATACTCATAATGCACCCTGTTTTTCTCTGTAACTTCCCTGTAGAAATTCCTGTGATAGAGTTCGCCATACTGCATACGGTTTTTAAGCTGCTGTTTCCTTGCTTTCTTTAAGATGTCAGCAAGGGCGTTTCCAAAATCAACTGTACGCACTTTTTTCCTCTTGGTCGAGCCGATTTCGTGCTTATGGGTAGCGCCGTTGTAACGGACACTCCTGCGGACTGTCAGATATTGTTCCTCAAGGTTGATGTCCTGCCATGTCAAACCTGCCACTTCTCCAAGCCTGAGTCCTGTGAAATAGGCTATCTGTACAGGCAGGATTGCGTCTTTGCTGCGTTTTCCAAGCTGTGCAGTCAGTTTTTGATACTGTTCATACGAAATAGGCTTGACCTTGCCTGTGTCAGTGTCCGTTTCCTCCGCAAACAAATCCATATCGTCCTTTTTGTGCCTCATTACCACATACTGCATGGGATTGAATGTGATGTACTGTTTCGGGAACACCGCAAAGCGGAAGGACTGCTGCAATACTGCGGAATAAGACCGTATATAGTCAATGGAATATCCCTTTGAAACAAAGTCCTCAACCGTTCCGCCGAATGAGAGCAAATCCATAAACTGCTGTAAATGCCCCGAAGTGACCGTTTTGAGTTTCCGTCTGCTTACAGGGTGTTGTTTAATGCGGTTAATTGCCTGTAAATAAGTACCGACAGTGCCATTGCTCAATGTTCCTGTCTTTAATTCTTCCTCCGCCCATGTGTCAAGCAACTGTCCGAGAGTGATATTGTCCGCCTTTGCAATGAATTTCTTGCTTTCATAGTCCTCCATTGCCTGCCTTAACAGCTTTTCCGTTTCGCTTTTGCTTTCTGTTCCTGCACACTCTTTCTGTACCATGTTACCGCTTGCGTCCTCCACATAAAAGCGGTAGTACCATTTTTTACCTTTCTTCCGCACTGATCCTTTTGCCATAATCCTTTCTCCTTTCAATGAACGCATTTTAAGCGTATGTAGTCATTGAACAGATATGGCAGTCGGAACTGATGGAATGCTTTCTGAAAATAAGGAT
>CASJPF010000151.1 GCA_949383255.1 Lachnospiraceae bacterium
CGGCGGTCTATGATGATGACCCGATAGCGGTGGAGCCGCAGCTTGACGAAGATGAACTGGACGGGGATTCGGATGAATCCAACGTGCAGGAGGAGATCATTTCGGCGGAACCGCATAAAGGGAGTGCGGATTGAAAAAAGCAATGCCCGGTGAATAAACATTATGGGCATAGTGGCTATGATTGACAGGTGAGGAGCAGGTAAGGTTTTTTAAGGAGGATGATATTATGGCAATGGAGATTACAAACAATTATAGCAATGTGGAACAGGCTGACGCAGAAAAAGAAATGCAGGCAAAGGCATCAAGAAAGGAAACGAAGAAGAAAAGTACATACGGGAGCAGGAGGGAATATTCAGAATATCTGAATAATAAGTATGCCTGCCTGACACCGACAAAGGACAGTTCCGTGTCAATCAATTCCAGCCTGCTTTCAAAGGCTGCATCCAATCCCAAAACGGCTGAATGGCTGGAAAATACACTTTCCCAAATGCCGGACTGTATCAATAAGATATGTGAAAATTCTGCTAAAAATGGGGCGAGGCTGGTCAGTTTGGAAATCAGCATAGACAGCGAGGACTGTATTACGACAAAGTGCGTAGGTGTTTTTGAGGCTGACCCTGGCACAGAGGAATCCAAGAAAATGGTTGAGGAGGCGAGGGCCAGAAACAAAGAGCGTAAAGAGGAATGGGAAAAGCTGCTTGAAAAGAATAAGGAAAAGAAGACCGAGCAGGAAAAGCTGGAAGAAAAGAAAGACGGCAGGCAGTATGATATTACTGTAATGGGAACAGATATGGGAAAAGTTACAGAGAATTTGATAAGTAAAATCGGTATGGGTAACAGTGCCATGTCTACAGCACCGACAGTGACTGGTTTCGATTTAAAGGCGTAAATATTATTTTTTTCCGGCAGAGGCGCAAAAACCATGCGCCTTTGTCGAGAGTAACTGTTCGGACTTATTATAAGGGAGCAGGTGTGGCTCTGACCGACAGATGGACCGCTGTATTGAAGATGGAGGATATTTAAAAATGAGTGTTAATGGAATTGGAAGTAATTATTGTTATATGGGGGCTGTTGCAAATCATGTGCAGGAAAAGGTATCTGAAACAAATGCAGGCAGAAAAGTGACGCAGCAGCCAGTTAATCTCTCCATTTCTGATGAGGGACGAAATATGCTGCGGGAAATGGTAAACAAATTTGGGACTGATTCGGATTATGTCAACGCAAGGGAGATGACAATACAAAATACAAATGAGGTAGCATGGGAACATTATACAGCAATGAGGGGAATCAGCAGCCAGACATTAAAAGATGGAAACTATAATGTGGAAGATGTAATGAAATCAATCATGGATACATATGAGTCCCGGTATCATGAAATCGTGAAAGAACATGAAAATGGAGAACGTGAAGTTTCTTATGAACTTACGGGGAAGAGGTTTCTTACGCTTGAAGAAGATTTGGCGGGACTGGATGAGGCTTTTAAGATGCGTCTGGCAAATCTGGAAGGATATATTACCTGTCAACAGACAAACAAAGCCTTTGAAAATCCGGACAGTTCATGGTTTTTCAATAGAAGCGATCCCCAAAATGAAGGAAAAATACAAGACAGGATTCAGCTTTTCGACACAGAATATCGGGATTCGGCATTATCAATAATGGAGCAGACAAGAGAAAAGTTTTTGGCGGCATTCAAGAGTTTTGGTTACAAAAAAGGAACAGCGATAGGCATATTTGCGGATATACTGAATGAGCATACAAGTTTTGTGGCGAATACGCAAAAACTTTTCAAGTAGATTGAGGTGGAGATAATTCTAAGGTTCCATATTTTTATAAGAAGCAAGGGTAGGTTTTTTGGCAGATTGGGAAACCGGGGAGCAAGGAGAGGAGATGAAGGTCAGTATGGAATTTGACCGGGGAACATAGGCAAAATGTAATTATGAGGTAATGAACCGCTCGGACTTATTGCAAGGGAGCGGATGCGGTTCTGAACGACAGAGGGGCTGCAATAAAAAAGAAATGGAGGACTGAAATGAGCATTAACGGAATAGGAACAGCGGGATATCCGCTGACAGGATACACGGCAAGAAAGACAGGAAGAAGCGCGGAATCTGGGGCTGTGGGATTCATGGAAACGGTGGAAGAAAAGGCGGCGCAGGGAAAGGCAG
>CASJPF010000152.1 GCA_949383255.1 Lachnospiraceae bacterium
GGGTGATAAGCAGGCATTTCATCTAATTCAGTCATTTGCACCCGGAGAAGTAGATTTTGATACGGCTCATCAGGTGGGAATAGAGCTTGCGGACAAGCTGCTAGAAAATAAATACAGTTATGTCATTGCAACACATATAGATAAAGGGCATTGTCATAACCATATCATTTTCTGTGCGGTTGATAATGTGGAACATAAAAAATACAATGACTGTAAGCGTACATACAGGCAAATACGGAATTTGTCAGACGAACTGTGCAGGGAACATGGATTGTCGGTCATTATTCCATCAGGACAAAAAGGAAAGACACATTATGAGTGGCAGATGGCAAAGGCGGGAACTTCGTGGAAAGCGCAGATGAAATCTGATATGGACGATGCCATTCGTGAAGCACACAGCTATGAAGATTTTATCAGCCGGATGCAGACAAAAGGATATGAGGTAAAAGGGGAAACTTTTGGAGATAATGCGCTGAAATATTTATCATTTTCTGCTTCAGGGCAGACACGTTTTACACGTGTCAATGTAAAGAATTTCGGTGTGGGATATACGAAAGAAGCAATCAGAGAGAGAATTGAAAAACGTGTAATGGCACAGGAAAAATTTCCTGTAAAAAGGAAATTTCCCTTTCCAAAGCGACCGGATGCAAAGCGGACTTTGATTGATACAGACAAGGAGAAGTTTCAAGAAAATGGTGCGTTAAAGCATTGGGCGGATATACAGAATTTAAAGATTGCTGCGGCGAGTTATGCAGAGGGCGGTTCGGTAGAGGAACTGAAACAGAAAATATCAGAGAGAAATGCTACAGCAAAAGCGGCACGAAGTGCGATTGTGGATTTGGAGCATGAGATGAAAGCCAAAGCAGAAATCCTAAAATACGCAAAACAGTATATGGCAAACAGAAAATACCAGAGGGGATATGAGAAAGCGAAGGATCAGGATGCCTATTTCCGGAGTCATGAAACACAGATTATTCTCTTTGGCGGCGCTGAAAATATGTTGAAGCGATATGGGATAAAGACTGCTTCACTAGATGTGGAAAAGATGCAGGTGGAATATGATGCAATGACAGTGCAAAAAGCAAAGCTGAAGAAAACATACCAGACAGCAGAAAAGGAGGCAATGGAAACGGATAAGCAGTTGAAGAACATAAGGCAGTATTTAGGGTTTGAGAGAGATACGCAGGAAAAAGAAAAAACTATTAAAAAGCATGATATTAGCTTATAAGAAAGAGGACAATATTATGAATTTAACATATGAAAAATGTGGAGATTATTTGATTCCGAACTTAATTCCTGATCCGGAGCCGGAGGGAGAGTTGAGGAAATTTGGACTGATGAGGAAATCCTATTTGGAGAATCATAGGAGAGGTATTTATTCGGGATTACTGTTATCGGGCGAATTGAAGAAACATTTGTTGATGATACAGGAACAGGCAGAGGAAAGATTTGATTTGCTAGTGGAGCAGATGGCAAAGCGGGAGGGAGTGACGGAGCAGTTAAAGGCACAGAATCAGATGCTTTGGGTACAGAGAATGAATAGCATTAGGGCGAGGGCAGAGGAGATTGTAAGAGAAGAAATCATTTATTGCTTATGAACAAAGAGTGGCAAGAACAAAATAAAAGGTTCTTGCTACTTTTTATTATATATGCAGGTTTGTCATTAGAAAAAGGGTATTATGTATTAATTATGATTTAAGTGAGGGCGTCCGATGCAGAAAAGTACATATGACTTTATAGAATAAACAAGAATAGGGAGTTATTTGCTGTTTCACTTGGAAATCTTGGTATTTTTAAATTGTTTAATTGAGAAGTTAAAATAGACAAGCAATGTTGCAATATAAGAATATGAAGAAAACTATGAGAACTTGCATATTTTTATGTCATTATTAGGGAGTATGTGATATAATTTATAATATTGGAGTGTTTGCTTTTTGCGAAAAGAAAGCTATGGAATTTTGCTTGGGGAGTTTATAGGTTTAGAGGAGAAGAAAATTGGATATTTGTTATAACAAATTATTTAAGATGCTGATTGATAAAGGGATGAAAAAGACAGAGTTTCGTAAGCAGGTAGGTATCAGTGAGGGTACGCTTGCAAAGCTGTCACGTAATGAAAATGTATCAATGGATGTAATTGT
>CASJPF010000153.1 GCA_949383255.1 Lachnospiraceae bacterium
GGTTCGTCCAAAATCAAAAGTTCCGGGTCATGCATAATGGCAAGGGCAATCGCCAGCCGCTGTTTCATGCCAAGTGAATATTGGGAAAACAGCTTCTTATCTTTGTAAGGCAGACCAACCAGATCAAGTGCGTTTTTAATTGCGTTGCGGTTCGGCACGCCCCGCAGGGTAGCAAAAATGCGCAGGTTTTCGGTGGCGGTCAGATTAGGATAAAAGCCGGGGGATTCAATCAGACTGCCGATACGGGGCAGCAGCTTCTTTTCATTTGCTGCCAAAGGCTTTCCCCAAATAGTCACTTCCCCCGAAGTAGGCGACGTCAGCCCAAGCAGCATTTTCATTGTTGTTGTCTTTCCAGCCCCGTTTCTGCCGAGCAGGCCATAGATACGCCCTTTCTGAACATGGATATTCAGATTGGCAACACTTTTCTGCATTCCATATTGTTTTGTCAGATTTTTTGTTTCAATTACATATTTGCTCATTACGAAACCTCCCTTTTATGAAATAAAAGTTTTTCATGTCTACTATTCTATCACACCAACCTTGCATTAACCTTGCACGAACCTTGCATTAACCTTGCAATTTGGAAAGTAGCTTTTACAAACAATAAAATCCCCGCAGGACGCGGAGATTTTATTGCACTGTAAAAAACTGCTTTGGTTTATTCTGCCAGTGGGAAAAGCAGAACAAAAACAGTTCCTTCTCCCAGTGTGCTTTCTGCTGTTATTATTCCGTTCAGTTTGGCTACAAGCTGATGTACGATAGACAGACCAAGACCACTGCCTTTTTCAGACCGCCCTTTATCGCATTTATAAAGCCGTTCAAAAATATGCTTCAAATCCTCCTTATCAATCCCTACACCATTATCAGACAAAAGGATTTTTATATTCCCCTCCAGCTCTGATAAGGCTATTTCTACTTTATCTGCATGGCTATGAGAAATTACATTTTGTATCAGATTGTTTAATATCCGCATATATCCATTAGTGTCAATCTGTACCCTAAACGGCTGCTCCGGAATGTCAACTACAAAATCTATCTGTGCATCTTCAAATATTGGTATCCAGTCAATCAGTATGTTTCGTGTCAGTTCCGTCAAATCAATCGTAGATATATTCATTGAAAATTCATTTGAACCCAACTTGAACCAATCAAAAAGCACATCTATATATTCTTTTAAATCGTGGGCTTTCCGGCGGGCAGTTTCTATATAGTCATCACGTTCTTTTCCTTCAACAATCCCTTTATGTGCAGCATCCAAATATCCGATCAATGTAGTGAGCGGCGTCCTTACATCATGGGAAAGGCTCGTCATAAGCTGCCTGTTTGTTTCTTCCGTCCTGCGGCAGACAGAAATCCTGTTTTCGTAAGACAGGACAATATCGTTAATCTCATAAGCAAGAGGAGATACAAGCTCGTGTGTTTCTGATAAAATACGCCTGTTTCCATTCCCGTTTTTGATATCTTCCAAAGCATCCGATATTTCCAATATCTGCTTTTTTACACGTCGGACGATAAAAACAGCCCCACAGAGAGAAACAAACGCAACGCCCAGCGCAATCATTGTAACTGCTTCTGTATACAATACTCACACCTCCCTGTTGAAACGATAGCCAATCCCCTTCACTGTCTGTATATACCGTGGATTACCTGGATTTTCTTCTATCTTTTTCCGCAGTCGGCTGATAACCGCCATAATATTGCTGTCATCATAAACATAATCTTCTCCCCACACATTTTCATAAATTTGCTGTTTTGTCAGTATCTTTCCCTGATTTTTGGCAAGAAACAAGAGTAAATCAAATTCTTTCGGTGGCAGTTCATAATCACCATTTACCGCATGGATAGAACGATTGTTATAATCAATACTCAGTCCGTCAAAATCAAATGTCTGTAACTGCCCGTCTTTTGAGTTAAAACGGGTATAACGTCTGATTAATGACAGGATACGAGCAATCAACTCGTCCATGTCAAAAGGTTTTGTCAGATAGTCATCAGCCCCCGCTCGTAAACCACGCACTTTTGAAACACTGTCATTTTTTGATGTAAACATAAGAATAGGCAGACTGCTTTCTTTTCTGATCTGTTCTAAAGTTTCAAATCCGTCAAATC
>CASJPF010000154.1 GCA_949383255.1 Lachnospiraceae bacterium
GAGCAGATGTAAGAGTTGGAAGTTGCAAATATTTGCTTAATCAGCAGACACTAATATAAATTGTCTGCCTATATACTTTTCACTTTCTTTAGCATAAGCTTCCTCCTCTGCTTCCTCTTCTTCTCCCCATTCACCCTCTATCCAATCTATTCCAGAGTCAACATACCGTATTATTTCCCATGTGCCTTTAAAAAACTGACAATAAAATTGAGTTTTCTTCGGTTCCCACCATAAAACAAATTCTCTATTGATCCCATGTAATATTCTGCGTAGATTTTCATTGCCTGGTTTTAGCGAAGCAAGATCTATATTGTTATAAATATTACATAAAATACCAGCCGCTTTACCGTAGCATATATTGGACACTTCATTCTGTGTGGGCAGTTCTGTCCTATCACTGCATCCTGATACCAATATCAACATGGATAGTAGAAAGAAGTGAATTCCTACACATTTTCCTTTACTTTTGATTCGTTTTATAATCCCTTGTAATATCATCATCTTTTTCATAATCTCCAAACCTTAAAAGTTCGTACTCATCCATGCGCCTTCTTTTCAAACCCTCTAAATATTTTCCATCTTTATTCTCTACTTCCTCCATCAGCACCTCATCAACTTTTTCATAATCCTTGTCTGCCACAGCCGCAATTAAAATTGCGATAGACGTTCTCAAATCTCCATATGGTTCTGGATTATTTTTCTGCTTCTCCTCGTCTATTTCACGCTTTACAAGCCCATCCCCTCTATTATACTCAAAATCAATAAAAAAAAGCATTTCTCGTTTGGTAAAACCATTCTTATCAATATTATAATTAAATTTCTCAGAATTTAATTCATCAATTTTTTGTTTTATTCTGACATATTTTTTATTTAAATCCTGTATTGCCAACAGTTCACCTTCTTTTATGCTCAATCCCTGGCTAAAATCTTCACCTGGTAAAACATCATGTCCCAATGCAATTGTTTTTCCATTATTATCAAGCACATATCTGCCATTCACAATCTTATGCTCTTCATACGCTTTTAAAAATTCTATGTATTCTGTCGGAAAATCAAAAACGTCACTGTCTAAATTTACTTTCACAGTATCAGACATTTCTTTTATTTTGTTACCAAGTTCTAATGCCGCTTGGACTCCTTTCTTCAGAGCCTTTTTGTTTATCTTCTTATTAGAAGATTTCTCTAATGTCTCTACTGGTACTTCCATCTCTGCAAGTGCTGGTTCCATACTGACACTTACTGTTTCCTTTGATACTGCCGCAATTGCCTGTTGTGCTGGCTTTGATTCTACTTCCGTATTCTCTTCCGATTCTGGTGTTTCTACAATGCTGATAATCCCGCCAAACTTACATGGGCATACACTGCCTACAGTAAGTGCTGGCGCCCCATCAATCATATGTTCTTCATTACAAAATCTCCAAGGCAATGGTGTATCAAGCTGGCACTTATTAGAAGCAAAACACTCCTGAAGCGTCACTGCCGCTTTCGTTACAGTCTTAGCAATTGCTTTGCCAGCGCGCTCAAAAAAATTGTCATCAGACTCTGCCTTGTATTTCTCATCAGCCTGTTTTTTTGCTTCTTCAAAAATCTTTTTAGAATTACAGTCCCCAAAATGTGTCAAATTAACCTGCGGGGCATGGTCATTTGCATTTAAAAGTGGCTGTCCCTGGTAAATTACCCCATGCCCTACATCTGTATTCAGATAATTTTTCATGGTTCCCATAGAACACTCTGCATACATACCATGCAACACATATTTTTTCCCTTCCTCTGCCATATCTTTCTCCTTCTCCTATTTTGTTCCATCAAAGAAATTTGTCATCCACCCCTTTGTCTCAAACAGAAAAAACTTATCTGGTCCTAGCATAAGCTTTTCTTCATCACGCAGCACAGGCACCACCAGAAACCCCCAGCGCTGTTCTTCTACTAGAATAAAAGAACACAATTCCCTATTCACGATGGTATCAACATCATCTTGTGGAATGCGCCCTTCATATTTTGCCACAA
>CASJPF010000155.1 GCA_949383255.1 Lachnospiraceae bacterium
GTTATCACAGCCCTAACAGTTGCCGCTGTCGGGGCTTTTTTCTTCTCCGTTGGTGTTTCCCTGCCACAGATATTTTGCTCCGTCCAACATCCAAAGAATTGCTTTCAACATATCCTCATAAGCTGTCTGTAACTCTCTGATTTCTTCGGTAGTGACCTCCGGCTTTTCGCCTTTTATCTGCTCTGACAGTTCTTCCATACGGCTCTGCATTTCCTGTAATTTTTCCACAATCTGATATACCGTTTCTTTCTTCCCTACCACGCATACACGATTGTAAATACAGGAACGGACAAAATAATCTTTCTTTTTCATGCCGCTTGCAAAAATCTTTGCTTCGATTTCTTCCCTTTCTCTGGGAGAAATGCGAAAACTGATTGTTGGATATTTGTGTGTGCCGCTCATGCTTCTGTACCCTCCTTAAATTCTGCGTTCAACAACTCTGCCATTTGTATCTGTTCTGTCGGGAACATATGGGCGTATCGAAACGTAATATCCACGCTTTCATGCCCTACCCTGTTCCCGATTGATACCGCTGAAAATCCCATGCTGATTAACAACGAAACGTGCGAATGCCTTAAATCGTGGATTCTAATGCGCTTTACCCCTGCTTTTCCTGCCCCTCTCGTCATTTCATGGTGCAGGAAACTTTTTGTCAGATGAAAGATACGGTCAGTCGGGAGAAGTCCGTACAGCCTGCCGAGATACTCTTTTAATTCCTCACACAAAAAGTCCGGCATACTGACATTGCGCTTGCTTTTCGGTGTCTTTGGGTCTGTTATCACATCTTTTCCCTCTAACCGCTGATAAGATTTTGTTATCCGAATGACCTTGTTATCAAAATCTATATCCTGCGGCGTGAGTGCTAAAAGTTCGCCAACACGCAAGCCACACCAGTATAAAATTTGAAATGCTTGATAGGAATATGGCTTGTCTTTTACTGCTTCAATGAATTTCAGATATTCCTCTTTCGTCCAAAAAAGCATTTCCTCTGCTTTCCCTTTCCCAAGCGGCCCGGCTTTGACAACGGGATTGCTCTTTAATTCGTAAAACCGTACCGCATGATTAAACAATGCGCTCAATTCGGATTGCAGAGTTTTCAGATAAGTCGGCGCATAAGGCTTTCCTTTTTCATCACGATAGGAAATCTGCTCATTCTGCCACTGAATAATATCTTTTGCACGAATATCGCACATTTTCTTATTCTCAAAGTACGGTAACAATTTTGTGCGTAAGATATGCTCCTTTGTCAGCCAAGTATTGTGCTTCAGCTTCGGCTTCATATCCCTTGTGTATGCCTGCACAAATTCCCCGAAAGTCATATCCAAGTCAGCCGCTTCTTTCATTCGGAAATGGTGTTCCCACTCCGTAGCTTCTCTTTTGGTCTTGAAACCTCTCTTGACTTTCCGGCAGTTCTTCCCCGTCCAGTCATAATAATGGAACGATACATACCATGTTCCACGCTGTTCATCTTTATATGCCGCCATAGTTCGCCCTCCTTAGTTCGCCGCCTGCGCCATGCCGTAGAATTTTTCTTCATAATATTTTCTGCTGACACGTCCGGCGATTGTGATAAAACCTTTTTCTTCCAGTTCCTCATTCATCTGTCGTACTAATTTGTAAGCAAATGGTTTGGAAACACCCAACTCCTGCGCTACCTCCCCGGCAGTTACAAATAGTTCATTCTTCATTCAATATCCTCCTTTTGTTTAGCGTTTTTGTTAAGCTCTGTATTTGAATTATACTTAACATTTCTGTTATTGTCAATAGCCTATTTGTTAAACTTATCTTTTTTATTAAATTTAGCATTTCTGATAAGTTTTTGTTGCTGTATTATCTGAATTATGCTAGAATATATGGAGAATACAGAATTGAGAGGTAAGCTATGGAGTATACGATACGAGAAATACAAAAACAGGAATATCCGTTACTGGATAATTTTCT
>CASJPF010000156.1 GCA_949383255.1 Lachnospiraceae bacterium
AGACAGTGTTTTGGGAAAGGGGAGCGCTTTTATTATCAATATCTGAGAAATATGTATAGCCTCTCGGATTCATAATGAGTTGGCTTAGATTTGTATTTTGATAACTGAATATTGTGAAGTTTTGGAAAGATATCAGATAAATGTGGAAAAAAGGGCGCACTTTTCCCTTGATATTAGATGAGATTTTTTTGAAATTGTGGTATGCTTATTTTGAAGTTGCCATTCGTGAGAATGTAAAAATCGTGTCTACACGGGTCGGCATTTTCCATGCATCAAGATGTTGGAGCATCATGATGGCATAAAGGCGGCAGTACCACATCTTAGAGGATCGGTGTCTGCCGTCTTCTAGTTTATAATCTATTTTTTCACGCTTATTTGATCGTTCGACAGAGGTTCGTTTGTTGTATTCCAGTTTCCATTCTTTACTATCCCTTGGTGGTATGTTAAATAGCCTTGGATTGTCCTTCTGCTGGATATGTACGGTTCTGCCGTACTTTGAATCGGAGCAGGGATGTTCACAGAAACATCCTTTTTTCCTGTTGGCAAGGGGACACCGGTATTTTTCACGGTGCTTTGCTTTTTCCACGCCATCGTGATGCATACGTAAGCCCAGTTTACAGACAGGGACGCCGTCTTCGTCTATGGTAAAGTCATTTTTGTATTTGAAGTATCCCGTATGGCCGGGGTTTAGGTCAATAAAAGGGTTAATGCAGTTAGTTTTGCAGTAATCATAGAGCGGGTAGGCATCATGGGCAGAATCCAGCAGAAGTTTTTCAATATGAAATTCAGGAAGATAAGATTTCATAGCGAAAAAAGTATGCAGGAAGGACAGCATATCATGCCTGGACGCACGCTCAAGCATTGGAAAAACGGGAAGGTCATTTTCGGAATCGGCAGCAACAAGCATGTAAAGATGGTAGCCAAAGAAATATTTATTTCTGGAAGAATCCCATCCCCAGTTGCAGTCAGGCTGTGAAAACTTTCGTTTGCATCCACAGCCAGAACCTTTCGGACAGCCGCAAATCCTTTTGGAACGTTCCAGTCTTGCAGTTTCAAGAGGGGTTCCGTCACCGGCAAGTGAAAGCTGCGCGGAATTTATTAGTCCCCTGCGGACGGATACATCAAGGAACTGTGCTTTGTACAGCCGGAAGATAAGGAAAAACGGATTACTGTTTGGAAGATGGATGCGCTGCATAAGAGGAAGGAGTTTAGCGGCAGCGCTTTCCGTGTCGCAGGGAGTTTTATCACCCCGTTTTTTACCTTTTTCCGGCTTCGCTTTTTTATGCTTAACCTGATTGATGTAATTATGTTTGTCAGACTGCCACAGGCGGTTGAAAAAATCGTAAAAAGTTCCAACACCGGGAGTGTCATGAGGAGGGAAACCACTGAGGATGGCATACAAAGGAGTTATTTTAAGCAGCCTGCACCATTCGGTAATGGAATCTACTTTCATTACGATTGACAGAAGATAGGAGCGAAGCAGGCAGGATGGAAAACGTGTGGCGGGTTTGCCAGTCAGTGGATAAAACTCCTGCATGATGGTATCCGTTTCGCAGAGATCAAGATACCAGAATTTCACAATAATATCCCATGTTTGTTTAGGGACAGCAAAGGGATCCGGGAATAAGTTCAGAAAATCAGATACGAAGGTATTCTGATAGGCGGTATGACCGCCATAATTAACAGGTAACATAAAAATCGCCTCCAATCAAAAAATGCTTACCGGCTGCGCCGAAATGAAAAGTGCTTTTTTAATTAAGAGGCGCGAAGCGCCGCATTTTTAGAATGATTTGTCAAGTGTTTTTGGCAAAAAGTGGGGGAATTTTTATAAAACTGGATTTGAGAGCCGCAGACAATAAGGGCTGGAGAATCCGAGAGGCTATATGTTTGTTTTGGAGGAGAACATTACAGAATTGTCGGTTTAGAGAAATATCAG
>CASJPF010000157.1 GCA_949383255.1 Lachnospiraceae bacterium
CTGATTCCGGTTAAAAAGGTCTATGAGGATGGTGGGACACAGACCTATACAGCCCTGACTTATAAAGTGATTGTCTGGAAGCAGATAGATGGGAAAACAGGAACGGAATTTTACATTTTTCCTAACAATTTCCACCAGTTAGATTATTACGAGTGACTTTTGAAAGGCTGTTTTTGTATGGAGATAACAGGACGCGGCACAGAACGTCTATATGGGAAATAAGTTCCTCACCCTGCGGAAAAGCGAGGTCGCAAAAGTTGCGCCGGACAGGGCTTCTCCCCGGTTTCCGGCAGATTGGGGAGAGGCTTCATGAATGGCAAAGTTTTCTTTTAGCTGTTTTTGTAAAGAAAGCCAAAGCATAACAGGAAGGCAAGATATTATGAAAAGATTGATTATATTGGTTTTATGGGTGGTTTGTATGCTGGCTTTGCTTGTTGGGTGTTCCAGTCAGGAAAATGAAATAGGAGATATCGATAATCATACGCCGATTGCTTTGTTGGATGATGCGGTTGTTTATAACTATATTGATGATGACGGTGCATTGGTAATTGGACGATATGTTCTTTCCTCAAAAAGGCAATCAGATATCGTAAGTGTGGAAGAGTTTTATATTTCAAGTGGAAAACCTACAGTGATTGATAATTCTGTTATTCTGCCTGTAACCTTAAATACAAACGAACATAAACTTTTGATGGTAAACGCTGATTCTGACACATCTGAAATGATATTTAGCGAATTTAATTCTTATCCAATGGACGCAGTTTCTGTAATGAACACAGACATTTATATGTTAAGCACCATGAAAGATGATGTGGCTACAGCAACTTATATCAGAAAATATAATGAGAATACCGGGGATATGGATATCTGCATTGAAAAACAGTTTACAGATAATACAGGTGAGCAGATAACGACATTTGCCTGTAGCAACGAAAATATTTATGTGCTGGTAAATAATATGGGAGCAGAAAATGATGTTTATATAGAAATTTATGATGATAAAAAATATGATTTACTTGGTAAGCTGTACTTTGATTCTGAATTGAGAAATTTTGTTTCCAATAATGGGATAGTAGAATTTTATTGTTTTGACAGTTACATATACATAAGGAATTTTTCAGATTATGGTGCGATAGGGGAAATAGAAAATAACCAGATAAAAACCTTTCTTAATTTGCCTAGTTTGCGTATGGCTTATAACGGTAAAAATACGCAGGATAATTATTATGGATTTTTTGTAAGAAATGGCAGAGAGCTTTATCTTTTAGATGTTTATTCTGATACTCTATATGAAACCAATTTAGATCTATCACAAGATGAAAGCATTCGTAATGCTATCTCTGATGGAAATAATATATGTATCAGTATTCTTGATGAGAGGGATACAGAGTCTTTTACAACAAAAAAGACCATTATAGTGGATTTCAATGAATTGAAAGAAAAAGCATATCAAACAAAGTGAAAAAGGCTATCCATTATATATCTCCAATAAAACACAGAGAGCAGGCTTCCCCGGTTTCCGGCAGATTGGGGAATCGGGGAGCAGGAAGAAAACCAATAATACACAAACGATAAAAGGGAACCAAGCAGAGATAGAACCATATGCCTGTCTGGTTCCCTTTCTACATATCGGTGCGGGGAGATAGCAATAGATGTATTTTGGGGGAGAGGAGGTGGTATTATCCGGAAAATGAAATGCCCGGAGAGACGGTGCAAGAAACGGGCCTGTGATATTGGGGAGACGGGTTCCGGATGGATCATTGTGTCACTGAAATGTCCTAACTGCGGCAGGGTAGTAAAGGTGTACTGGAAACCGAATGGAAAAAGATAAATATACATAGCAGGAAAGAATGGCAGGAAGGTATCCTGCTATTTTTACTTTTATAGATTAAAGCGTT
>CASJPF010000158.1 GCA_949383255.1 Lachnospiraceae bacterium
AAGCCTCGGTTTTTTTATACTAAAAAAGCAAGGGGGGAAAGGCGTGGTTATGAATAATTTTATTTTTGAAAATTCTACAAAGACATATTTTGGAAAAGGCTGTGTGAAAGAATATCTTGCCTGCCTGACCAGACATTATGGAAAAAATGTGATGTTTGCTTATGGTGGAGATTCCATCAGGGATAACGGTATTTATGATGAGATCCGGGAAAGTCTTGCAAAAGCGGAAAAGAATGTGGTTGAATTTTCAGGCATTTATGAAAATCCAACTTATGAAAAAGTGCTGGAGGGCGCGAAGCTGGCAAAGGAAAATGAAATAGATTTTATTCTTGCCGTTGGGGGCGGAAGCGTGACGGACTGCTGTAAAGCCGTTTCTATGGCAGCGGTTTATGGCGGCGATCTTTGGGATGATTTTTTTGCAAGGTATGGAATTATGGAGTTTGATCCGGTTCCAATGGGCGCTGTTGTGACGGAAACGGAAACCGGAAGTGAAATGAACGGAAGGGCAGTCATTACGAACCAGGCGTTGAAAGTCAGGACGGGGAGGGACTATCCCAAGTGTAACCCTAAATTTGCGTTGATCGATCCTGCCTATAGCTGCCATGTTCCCAAAAGGCAGATGGTGTCTGACGGTTTTGATACATTATCCCATATGATGGAGATTTATTTCAGCAAACCAGATGAAGATAATGTTTCCGATGACATTGCGGAGGCGCTGATGAAAAATGTAATCCAGAATTTAAGGACGGCAATCAAAGACCCACAGGATTATAGGGCAAAAAGCAACCTGATGTGGGATGCGGCTATGGCGGAGAACCGTATCCTGAAATTAGGAAAACAGACAGATTTCCAATGCCGTCAGATGGAGCATCAGCTTGCAGCTTATACAAACTGCAACCAGGGGGAAGGGCTTGCAGTCCTGCATCCTGTCTACTATCGTCATATTTATAGAAACGGCTGTCATAAGTTCAGGAGGTTTGCCGTCAATGTATGGGGAATTTCGGACAGGGGCAAGACAGAGGAAGAAACAGCCTGTGAAGGGGTTGAGGCACTGGCTGGATTTATTAAAGAAGTGGGACTTCCCGTTACACTCCGTGATTTAGGGGCAGACGAGAATATGGATTTGAGGCAGATCGCAGATTCCTGCAGTCTTTCTGCCGGCAGTTATAAACAAATGACGCACAAGGAAATCCTTGAAATTTTTCAGGAATGTTATTAAAGGAGGAAAAATGCAAACCATTCCTTAAGGATTGGAGAACTTCTCAATAAGCATGCAAAAATATATGAGGATCTCGGAGTGAAGGTACCAACCTCGTCATGTTAACTCCGAGAATCCGGGATATACGATGATTATACCAAGGCAAATATCACTCGTGATCAGATGGCAAAAAAGACTGCAGAAGTTAAGCAGAAAATCGCAGAGATAGAAAGTCTGATTACAGAGAAGCAGGAAACACTTGATATGCAAAAGGATCTCTTTCTTGATGCAAAGCAGGAACAGCTAACAAAGCTTAGTAAGTTGGATGAGTTTGATGAAGAAGTAATCAGATATCTCATTGCTTATGTGTTGGTGTATGATAACGAGCATATTGAAATCAGATGGAACTTTGATGACTTTCAGGCTGGATGATGGTATAATCAGTAGTAATAGCGAGAAAACAAAATTATAAAGAAGTAACATGGGGAATCTTGCTAAAGGTTCCCCATTGATAAAAAAATTAATTTTTTTTGTTTCTTACTTGACACGAGCAGAATTTCATCATGCGGTAAATGAACAATATCAAAGGATTGTAAAATATTTTAAGC
>CASJPF010000159.1 GCA_949383255.1 Lachnospiraceae bacterium
CGGTAAAAGTCGATAAAATCAAGTGTTTTAAACCTAATCAGCAGACACTAATTAAGACGGATTTTGAAAGTTATTATAAAGCTGATAGCTTTGGGAAAGTGGAACAGACAAAAGAAATGATTTTAACTGCGGTAAAACGAATAAAATCTAAAGGGAAATTTGATTATGATAGATTCAGGGAAGAGTTCATGTGTATAACTTAACGCTGTTCTAATTTGCCGAAATGATAACTTATAGTTGTAGGGCCAGCAATTTGCCAAAAAGAGAAAAAATGTGCCGCAGATTATCTTACAGGGAAACTGGGTGGAACAGTGGGGATTTGAGGCAGGGTGCAATGTTTTTGTAGAGTGTTACCAGAATAAGCTGATTATTTACAAAAAGGCGGATCTGAATAGCATGGAAGGAGTCGGAAATAAATTGCACTGTTCGGAAAAAGCAGGGATTGAACCGGGAAGATATTCCAAGCCAATTAGATGAATGAACCGTTTGGGGCATGGGCCTATGGGGATCTGGATTATTTTGATTTATTCTGAAAGACTGAAAATTTTGATGACTTAATATTACGAAATATGGTAAAATACAGATGTAAACAAGAGGTGAGGTCATGAATAGAGATACTACCATAGCGAAGAATATCCATGTGGCAGATGAGAAAGCCAGTTATGATGAGCTTGTAAGCGGCTGCTTTCGGAGAAAATTATTTTGGCATGGATTATGAGAAGCTGCCTGGAAGAATACCGGGATTGTGATGTGGATGAAATTGCGGAGAAATATAAAGTAAAATTTTCTATTTTGGATGTTCCTTAGCATGTCATGTGTTGGCGGTTCTGGAAATAAAGGTCCAGGTTTTGATTTTACAGAGCAGGGGGATGAATAAATGCGCATATTGGTTATTCGGCACGGAGAATCAGAGGCTGATCTGTTGGATGTCCATGAAGGACGAGCTGATTTTGAACTGACAGAGAGGGGCCGCAGACAGGCAGCCGCCATGGCTTGTCACATAAAAGAGAATTATGATGTTTCTGCCATTTATTGCAGTACGCTGATGCGAGCGCGTCAAACAGCCGGGTATCTGTCCGAAGTCATGGGTATACCGCTGATTCCCGATGAAAGATTGATGGAGTTTAACAATGGTTTGATTGCCGGATTGGAGCGGGCTGTCGCGCATGAGAAGTATCCGCTGGTTAAAGAACTTCCGCTTCATGCTTCTGTATATGAGCAGGAATCCATACTTGAGTTCCGCTTCCGGGCAGATTATATGTTATCAAAAATTATATCGGAAACAGATTCCGATGCCACAGTGGCTGTGGTCACCCACGGCGGAATGGTGAATCAACTTTACCGGGCATTTCTCCGGCTGCCCATTGACAGTGACATAGTCTTTGCAACCGGTGATACAGGCATTCACGAATGGCGGATTTCCTAGGGACGCCGGGTCGTTGTAAAATCCAACATGACAGAGCATGCGAAAGATATTTAATCGAAAATCAAATGCTTTGAGGACATAAAGACTGATCAGAATACATATTTTTGTGCAGGAAAAGGAGCGCATACGATTGGAGAAGAAATGGGTGAGCAATCGCAAATATATGGCGAGGAAACGGGAGGAAATACGCAGGGAACGGGAAAAGGAACTTGCGGAAAAGGCAATTTAACAAAGAAACAGGGGGCTTCCTTAATGAAGGGGGTGTCGCAAAATCATCGTTTTAGATGATTGAGCGGCACCTTTACTCCA
>CASJPF010000160.1 GCA_949383255.1 Lachnospiraceae bacterium
CCGTTTTCTTTTGATAATTCTTTCTGTATCTCTTTCATACAGATGCCCACACCAAATTTCTCCGTCACAAGGCTCTTTTCCAACGGTTTATTATCAACAATCTGCATTACGTTCATAGTTCCGTTTCCAATATCCGCCAGCATATTCATTCCCTGCATTGCTCCTAAATTAACAACAGCCGCAAATCCCTGTGGAAATATTTCTACGCCGCACAGATGCACATAATATCTCTCTTTTCGGAACTCAAAATGCAGTTCCTGTTCTTTCATCAAATAGTGCCTAAAGTCTGCGCCCTGACTTTTCATCCATGCAAGCGGAAGCCCAACCGCCAATATCACATTTGCCTCATGAAGTCCCCTGAACTTCAATTCCTCCGCCAGCGCTGCAAGTGTCAGAATATAAAAATCTTCGGAATCCGTTTTATTCCCCTGATATACCAAATGTGACTCTCCGATCACATAAAACTTATCCTTATATCTCACAAAATTCTTACTGACGATTGGCTCTTCCTCCATGCATTCCACGCCTGTCCGGAATACCCTGTGCGCGGTCTTCATATTCCCATATCCATGATCCACGCCGACAATTATTCTTATGTTGCTGTTATATTTCTGCATATAGCTTGTCCTCCTGATTTTTTATATCTTTTAGGCAAATATTTTTCATCTATCTTTCCATTGCAAAATAAATCTCCATAATGCATAAAAATCTCTTTTGCTCAGGACAAGCCTCTGCTATAATAAATTTGCAGGATTTTCATAGAGAGGCTTGTCCTTTTTATGTCACAGATTAAATTGTTCCACCAGTTTAATCTGCATCTGAAATGTCCCTGTTTCCGGCAGGGGCATTTTCATTTGATGCTTCATTCCTTTTCCGGTTCAGCATATCCGCAACCTTCTTCTGTTCGTTAGGATATAAATGTCCGTATGTATTCAGCGTAATCTTGATATCCTTATGTCCCATGCGTTCCTTGATGACCATAGGCGCTACTCCCTGATGCGCGAGATACGCACATGCGGAATGTCTTAAATCATGCACCCTGATCCTTTTTACTCCCGATTTTTGAATGTGCCTTACCATTTTATGCTGCACTGCTTCGCATACAATGGGGAAAAGCCTTTCACTGTCGGGAAATTCATACAGCTTATCACAATACGCCTTGATTTCTTGCGTCAAAAATTCTGGAATATCTATTGTCCTGACTGACTGTTCCGTCTTAGGCGTTGTGATGACATCTTTTCCCCCTGTACGGTAATAAGTTTTTGAAATGGATATTTTGTTCTCCTGAAAATCAACGTCACTTTTAAACAACGCAAGTAATTCTCCGATGCGCATCCCCGTCCAAAATAAAATCTCAAACAGCACATAATATCTGCTTCCCACCTCAATCGTATTAATGAACTGCTGATACTCCTCATAAGTCCAGAAATCCATTTTATCCGCATCTGACTTCCCCATTTTCTTTACTTTCTTGCAGGGATTGTTTGTCAGATTGTAGATGTTGGAAGCGTGAGTAAATAATGCCGTCATCTGATTCTGAAGCATCCGCAGGTATGTCTGCGAATATCCTGCCTCCCGCATTTTGTTCTGCCACTGGATAATGTCTGCCGGTGTAATTTCATTCATGGACTTATTTTCAAAGTACGGAAGGATATGCCGTTCAATCATATATCTCTTATTCTTGATCGACCGTTCCTTCAATTCACCCTGCTTATCCCTGAAATAA
>CASJPF010000161.1 GCA_949383255.1 Lachnospiraceae bacterium
CATACAAAAGCTTCCCCTGTACATCATAAAAACGGGAGATTTTTGTTTTCGCTTCTGTCATCAAATACCCGTCATCTACTGCACGCAGTTCCATGCGTTTTGTGCCACCCCTACGGTTCCTGTAACCTTCTTCTGTCAGAAGAAATGTTTCTGTGGGGTTGTCTGGCAGCACAATCTCCACCCTGTCATCATAGATGTATGCTGTACTGAACAAACTTAGCGTCCAGCCACGACCAACTTTTCCTTAAATAAAATGTTACCTTTTGGTATTCTGGCTACACTAACTCCATACTTCTCTGTGTTTTTCTTTGCGTCAAGTGGTACTTGTACTATTACAATATCACAACTCTTCTCATCATTTATCATAAGCTGATAAATTTGAACACATAGTGTATCAGGAATGGATAACATCTTTCCATCACAGTAAACTGACACAAAAATGTCTATTCACCAAACTGTTCTCCACTATTTTTGCCGAATATGTTCACTCTCTAAATTACACAACCACTAACCACATATTTATCTCATCATACGATATTACTTTATAACAAACCTCTTTATGAAGGTAAAAAGGATCATCTCCTGTATACACCGCCAAAAAATCTTCACCTGTAATAATTGTTCCCTGTGGGTAAATATAACTGTTTATCCCTCGCACAATAGTTCCAATAGGATATCTCTTTTTCACTTTCTTCCATTGCTTCTCATATTTTTTTATAATAGATTGCCATAGATTTTCAAATTCTTCTTTTGTCAAGTCAACAAGCCATTCCTCTTCTTTCCAGTCCTCTATTTCTCTTTCACTAATCTCTCCTTCTGCCAGCCAGTCTTCTAAGCATGAAATATGAATTCATTAAATTCGTCCAAAGCTATCTGCCTATTGGCATAATTATCATCGTCCAATTCATACCAATTTTTTTCTGCATCTACTTCTAATAAAAAGTATTTCATTTTCTTCACCTCATTTATTATATGGGTAGGGTCAAATCTACCACTATATTTTTACAGACCTTATAAATGTAAGAAACATATCACTTTTTTAAGCAATGCCTCTTTATATCAATATCATTACCTATCATACAAATATTGAAAGGTCATTACTTATAAATATCATTTCCTATTTATTCTTTATAATTCAATTTCTTTATCAGCAAAAGAAAAGACTAACCCCTTATTGATTCTTCTATTTCTCAGAGAGTCTATTGGAATCAATCTCCACAATTTTCAAAGCTCATTTAAGCCTATCTTTTAGCCCATTTTTATAGATTCCTTGACACTGCTATTATGTACCAACTTTTCCTGTACCAACAATTCTTCCAGTTAAATCCAGTGGGGAATCATTAAGAATTACAAATACACCTTTGCGACCATATGTTACCTCCAAACCTGTCACATCAATTGCAACATAATGTGTATACTTATACTTATTTGGTCTCTTAATAAATCTCGCCGCTAATCCTTGTGGAGTTTGGTTATCTGGTTCTATATCTGTAAGGTATTGACCATCCCCATGTTTAGCATCTTTAGGATTATTTGCTTTAAAAGATGGATTTAATTGCTGTGATTCTATGATTCCCTTCATTCCTCTTTCATTAGTATAATGATACAATATTCTTCCTGGAAGCTCTATCCCCATCTGCCGCGCAACATTACGCCCTTTATCACTGATGGTTCCATTTCGAGCTTCATCTCGTAGTCTTGCTGATAACTGCC
>CASJPF010000162.1 GCA_949383255.1 Lachnospiraceae bacterium
CGACACCATCATCGGAAATATGGACACTTCCATCTTTCT
Organism: Lachnospiraceae bacterium; assembly: GCA_949383255.1. Classification (GTDB taxonomy): domain Bacteria; phylum Bacillota; class Clostridia; order Lachnospirales; family Lachnospiraceae; genus COE1. The sequence continues at coordinate 40 of CASJPF010000162.1, forward strand.
GGGCGGCAAAGAACCCGCCACCTTAAAGGAGTTAGCCGCCGCCCTGGAAAAGAAACCATTGACACTTACAACACCGGGGAGAGCCGGGGTCGAGAAGCCTCCCACTCTCTCAACTATCAGAAATTGGGGAAAGATATGCCATACTTGTTCGTGAAGAGTTGGCTGCCCAATACAAAAATAAACGGAACAGGGACACGATCAGCCGGCAATTCAGCTAATCATGTCTTTTTTATTTCTTTTCATCTGGTACAATTCTGTACGTCTGAAAAAGTATATAAGGGAATAATGGGTTGAATCAACCTGCATGAAAGTACGAGGAGGAAAAGTATGAGTGAATTAAAGGAACGGATAACGGAAAATGGGATTGATTATATGCTAGTAGGGGATTATTATATTCCTGATTTGAAACTGCCGGAAGAAGAACGTCCAATTGGATATTTTGGTCGGCTGCATCGGGATTATCTGAAGCAGGAACATTCAGCACGTTACACAACATTATTACTGACTTGTGAATTGTGGACATACCTTGCCGATTTGAACGAGCAGGCAGAGAAACGGTTAGATATTATCATGGAGCAGATGAAAGCTGCAGAAGGAGTGACGGAGGAATTAAAAGCCCAAAATCAGTGGGAATGGATTCAGAAAATGAACAGTATCCGCTATCGGGCAGAAGAAATCGTGAAAAATGAGATGATTTATATCTGATGTTACGGAGGGAAGCAATATGGATAAACAAATTTATATCACAGAAGAAGAACGGGAGAAGTGCCAAAAAGTGGCTGATGCGTTTGCGGAACTGTATGATATGGCAGATATTGCAGTGGTTGATGTCGGCAGATATGGTTTTGTGGTGCTGAAATACTATATGCCGCCGCATGGATTTGAAGAAGATGCGACTTTTACGGACAGTAAAGCATTGTTTGAGGGATTATGGCAGGAATGGCTTGATATGAAGCTGTATTTTATGGCAAAAGGCACTTCTTTGATGGAAACAGGGTATAAAGGTGTATTTGAGAGCCTTTCAAAAGAAAAACAGTCGTAACTTATCGGGCGGAAAATTTACTTCGCAAGAATGGCGGGAATAGATATGTAAAAGGTGTCTTTGAATAAGTGATAGATAGGGAGATGGATTGCGTAGGAGCAGGCATTGTGGAAATGTGTATAACTGGCTGCGTTCATGGAACTGTGGGAAACCCTGTTTGCAGGATGTGGGAAAGCTGTTTTTGCTTTTCCACAGGCTGTGAATGGGGTTTTCCATAGTTCCATAGCCAGTTATGCACATTTCCATGATGCAGCTCTTAAACACTTGAAATGATTCGCCTGACCGCATATAATTATATGACAGAGTATAGAGAAAGGGTGAATGAAGATGTTAGAGTATATTTCTGCCCCGGAAGCGGCGAAGAAATGGGGCATTTCAGAAAGACGGGTGCAAAAGCTATGTGAGGAAAACCGCATACCGGGCGTGGCAAAATTCAGCCGCTTGTGGCTGATACCAAAGGACGCAGAAAAACCTATTGATAAACGACGCAAAACGGGAAAGGAAGAAAGAAATGAGTAAAATATTACTATTGGAAGATGATTTGAGCCTGATTAACGGACTGACATTCGCTTTTCAAAAGGCGG
>CASJPF010000163.1 GCA_949383255.1 Lachnospiraceae bacterium
TACCTAAAGAAAAATAATATGCTTCTGGTAGCTCCGGGAGTACTCTATACAGCATCTACAGAGACATCAGAACAGTCTACCATACGCTATCAGTGCAGGCGTGTGATACAAGAGTATTCGTGGAAAATGGTATTTGCATCTGACCGTCAGCAGTTTGAAGTGCTGTTAGATGAAATGCAGGCAACTGTTAAAAGCTATGGATATGATGTTATTCTGGAATATGATATGACACATGCAAAGGCAAAACAGCAATCCTAAAAATATAGGAAGTCAGTGTGATAAGGGATAATTTATAGAGGTTGGCACATATATTTTTATGGAACCTTTTATAAAAGGAAATAAAATGATATGAAATGTGAGCTGAAACATAAAAAGACTATTCTTCTCTCCCTTATCTTAATAGTAGCGATGCTCTTGCAGCCCTCGATAGACGCAAAAGCAGATGAGACAACACTCAGACTCTATGCAAAGGCGGCAGTTTTGATGGATGCGGATTCTGGGCGGGTGCTGTATGAGCGATGTGGTGATGAACAGCTTGCTATGGCAAGCACCACAAAGATTATGACACTGATTGTCACATTAGAAAATGCGAATCTGGAAGATACAGTGACAGTTTCTTCTTATGCTGCTTCTATGCCTCCAGTGCACCTTGGCATAAGGAAGGGAGAACAATATCGACTCAAAGATTTAACACTTTCTTTGATGTTGGAGTCTCACAATGATTCTGCGGTGGCAATAGCAGAGCATGTGGGTGGCAGCGTGGAGCAATTTGCAGCACTTATGAATCAGAAAGCGCAGGAAATTGGCTGTAAAAATACTTATTATATCACGCCAAATGGACTAGATGCCGTGCAGGGGGATAAATTCCATTCGACAACAGCAAGAGATTTGGCACTTGTCATGTCTTATTGTATCACAAAATCTCCACAAAAAGAGATGTTTTTAGAGATTACACGCACTCCAAATCACACATTTACAGAGTTGTCCAATGGAAGGAGCTTTTCTTGTGTCAATCACAATGCATTTTTAAGTATGATGTCAGGGGCATTGTCAGGAAAAACGGGATTTACAGCGAAGGCAGGATATTGTTATGTGGGTGCCTTAAGACGGGATGACAAGACTTTTGTGGTGGCGCTTTTAGCATGTGGCTGGCCAAATCACAAGACTTATAAGTGGAGTGATACAAGATCATTGATGGAATATGGACTGGGACATTATAATTATCGCAGTTTTGACGAGGTGGAACTTCCTGCGGAGGCGACAGAGGATATTATTGTGAGCAATGGACAGGGAAGTCACATTGGGGAGAAGATATGCCTTCCAGTTGAGATTGCCCCTGAGGCTTCTGGGACAGAAGGGCTTCTTATGCGGGAAGATGAGAAGGTGACAATCACTTTGCAGAAGGTGAGAGGATTGTCAGCACCTGTTATGAAAGGGCAGGAAATTGGTTATGTTAGCTATGCGGTTGGCAATGAGGAGTGGAAGCGTATCAATCTAGTGACAACGGGGGAAATTGAGGCAGTTGATATGAAGTGGTGTCTACGCAAAGTGTTTGAAAGGTGGATGATTCATAGCGAACACAACACGACAGAAAAAGATGTGGAAAAAACAAAAAATTTACTAGGCGATTAGAATAATATA
>CASJPF010000164.1 GCA_949383255.1 Lachnospiraceae bacterium
TCGGGGAAATGTACGGACGCTGCCGGAGTACGACCGGGTATCAAATCCGCAGGACTTTACAGCTTCTGCACAAAGAAATGGAGGTGCTTTCACATGGGGAATCCGAACCTTTTACCCTATGAAACGATTGTCCGGGCGACCAGCGGAGAGCCGGAAGCCGTGGACGAGGTTTTACGTCATTACAGCAAGCGAATCCGAATTGCCGCCATTGAAAACGGGCATATCAACAGAGATACGGAGGACAACATAAAATCCCGGCTTGTTGCCGCATTATTCAAGTTCCGTTTTGATGAACAGGAAGTATAAGAAATCGCTTTCATTTTTGGGAAAACGGATATATAATAAAGCACAGATAAAGTGGGAGTAATTAACAAAGTGACAAAGTTCAGCATGGAACGTTAATTTCACATTTTGGTTCAAAGGAAGAAAAGTCAAAAGGAAGAAAAAACAGAGTAATCCGATGAACATGAATTTTTGTTAAAAAAACGGAGGCGCTATGACAATAAAAAAGCTGTTCTATATTGCAATCGCAGGAAGCGTACTTTGCTTCTGCGGAGATATGTTATTGGGTTGCTTTTACCCTATGGAAAAAGTGGGGATTTTTCATCTTTTTCCTGCATTTTCAGAAGAATGGTCAAATGCTACGTCTATTAGGTTCATTATAGGCGGATTATTGGGCGTGATTGCACTTCTTTTAATGTTTTGCGGGTTTTACGCTATATCTGTTTTACTCAAAGAAAAAGTCGGTAAATATGATAAACTGTTTTTTATAGCATCCATTGTATTTGTCTCTGTAGGAACATTATACCATTGTGTATTCGCAATATCCGCGTGGCTATATAATCAACTAGCAGAAGAGAATATAGTATTAGCTAAGCGGATTAGTGAACGCTTTTTTACTACATTCATCTGTGTTGCATTTTTGGCTGCAATAAGTTTTATAATTTTATCAATTATTATATTTTGTGTTGCGATAAAAGGAACATGGGGAAAGAAAAGATGGGTGCTGATAAATCCGCTTTTGTTTATGGGAATTTCAATTATGGTTGCAACCGTTTTACCTGCTAATGCTATAATCAATGGTGTGTTTGATTGGGGACAACAAAGTTTGGCTTTGTTGCTAGTTTTCTGCGCATTTTCAAAAATCCCTTGCACAACTTCCAGTTTGTAGAATTGTAGCCAGCTAAAAACTGAATAACCGCCGCTACATAAAACGGCACACCAAGACAGGAAATCAAGAAAAGGTTTCCTGTTTTTTTGCGCCCATTTTTGGCATTTTCAAAAATCGTCGGTATTATGCCGTGCAAAGGGGATAGAAAGAAATTTCTGAAAATTCCCGCCTATTCCGGCTTGCGTGGTTTTGTAAGGAATGAGGGGAAATTTCCGCAAATTAACGTTCATTTTGCTTTTTGCTGGTTTGAAGTATTAGAGGGAGAAATATCGCCGCTACTTTGGCAAAATCCCCGCTTGCGGCACTAAAGATATTGAGAGCGAAATACCGCCGCAAAGTTGCCAGAAACCCCGCCCTCTCCGTCGAGGGTATCAGCAGAAGCCCACACAGCGGAAGCCGCTACTTTCTTAGAGCAAGATTCTACCACAGTACCAAATTTCGCCTA
>CASJPF010000165.1 GCA_949383255.1 Lachnospiraceae bacterium
GAGACGGTTTTGAAAGAAAAGAGAAAATGTCCGAATCAATGTCCGAATCAATGTCTGAATTGGAAAGAGCAAGAATGCAGATTATTTTGATTTATCTGGAAACAAATAAAGAAATAAATAGTGCTGCTGCGGCAAAATTGCTGGAAGTTGAAATAAAGACGGCAAGCCGTTTGCTGTTGAAGGCTGAAAAGCTGAATATCCTTAAAGGCACAGGAAAAACAAAAAATAAGGTATATTTTAGAGAATACTGCAAATGAATGTCATAAGAATGGATTAAGAAACCTATCTCCATCATAAGAACAATGATGGAGATAGGAAACAGGCTGTTAATTAAATTCGTTCATGGCATCTACATAATCCTGTAAGCCATTTGCTTTCAATGCAAGCTTCGCGTATAAAAGCATTGTTTCTTCTGCTAAATGATACAGATAGACTGCATCACTGGGAGCATCGAAGATAACAGAGGAATTACATTCTTTACAATGGATAACAAGAATGTAATTTTCATCAGTGTTGACAATAATAGAATCAGTTGCAGGTTCGTATATACCAAACTGAAAAGTAAGATTGCTATTTACGATGGTCGCCTTCACACAGGTCAATGATAGCTGTCAGAATATTGATGTATTCGGTCTGCAAATCCTTAATGGTTTCCGAAGACGGAAGTATATCAGGAGTGGTACCGTTTGAGGTAAATGCCTTCTGCATTTCAAGTAATTGTAGGTATAATGCATTGACGGTCTGTACCAGAGGATATATGGTTTCTTTCTTGCCAACAACGCAGATGCGATTGTAGATGCAGGAACGGATGAGGTAATCTTTCTGGGTGTGGTAGCAGTGACAGTGGCAGCAGGTATAGTAGATAGCTCGTTGTGAGTAATAAAAAAGTAGATTGTATCAAGCTGATGGAAAATTATCAGTGCAGGTACTGCAACTAATTTGCTACTAAAAACTTTGAAAATGATACGAAAAGAGTAATATTTGGTGAAAAGATGTACCCGAAATGCAGAAAATATCAGCATTTCAGAGTTGTTGATAAAAACCTCGGGAAGAGTCTAATTATTACATTATGGTGGATTCTTTAAAAAAGATAGGACAGTATATCGCTATACATAAGATAGACTATGATTTTGCGAAATTTATGATAGAAATGCCGATTACGGAAAGATTAGGCTGGATTTCAGATAATTTTATATGATACACTTGGAAAAGACGCAAATATAACAGTAGAAGATTATGAGAATTGGGTGGCTTTGCTGGATACGTTATATATAAAGCTTTACGGTGAATATGGAAATAGTTTTTTGTGAATAGAAGCGGCATTTAACTATTCGCAAAAGCATACTTTAACGAATAGTTGTGATATTTTAAATATTTTCCTTTCTGTAGGTATATACCTTAGTCGTTTGCGAAACGCCAGAACCCACATAAATACGATTCTTCTTGTTACAAAATAAAACAACTCCTCACTGGTTTGTGGTATAATTGAAATGTCCAATAACAATTATCCATATCCACCAGTAAAGGAGTCGTATCTATATGATAACACATAAACAGCTCTCTTTGGCAGATATTTTTACCGACTG
>CASJPF010000166.1 GCA_949383255.1 Lachnospiraceae bacterium
GCGGCAGATGGGGATAGATATAGAAGGCATCGAAGCAGGTATTAAAAATCAGGCTAGTGGAAACAGAGCAAATAACAGTCACAATTATCGTCATAATCCGTCTGATAATCCCAAAGTGTTAAAGGATGCATATGAGGATCCGACAGCTATATATGGATATAGACCAAGAGAAGATGGTAGTCTTGCAGCCTTTGCTGATGGTGATTGGTCTGATCCTGACTATGTAGAACGTGCAAGACAGAATAGGATAGAATATCATGAAAGGAACGAGGAGACTGTTATGAAATTAGTATCAGAAATGCGAAATCAAGGTAATACAGATGAACAAATCGCAAGAGCTGTATCTGAATATAGAAATAAGAGTAGACTTAGTTCATATATGGATGATAACGGAAATATAGTGAATCCATCTGGTTATAATCAGGCATTATCTCATTGTAAAAGTTATGAAGATTTAATTAAAAAAGGGAAAACGGATAAGGGAATTATAGAATCGGCAACTAGAGGTAATCCGGCAATGGATGCTTGTACAGGACTATATGATGATTATTATGATACTTATTCGTGAGGAAAAAATAAATGTGGAATGTTGCGGATGAAGGTAGTTTTAAATTATTTTCAAATAAGAAAATTAATTTAAAAATTAAGGTTTACGAAGAAGGTGCTAAAAGCAAGATATATGTTAATTACAAAGGATATAACATTATATTTGCAATGGAGGTTTGGGGATTTGGTATGGAATGCCAAGAATGGGATATACATGAAAAAATGGGAGGAGATTGTGTAAAAAATCCAGCAGATATGTATTTTATAGTTGATTCGATGTGTATTGGACCATTTATAGATTTAATATATTTTTTTATCATAGAAAACAGTGCGGATCAAATGTTAAAAGAAGAATATCAGGTAAACTGGTAGTGGAAAGAACAATGAAAGAGTGCATTAGAATATATGTTATGTTTATGACAATCCATTGAAATTAGTTTTTGACTGATTTGTGGATGGAAGCAGAGAAGTTAATTGTGGGATATATTTGGAAATATTATAGAGCTCATGGACAACCGCAAAAATATATCCCAATATCAAGAATTGTTTTCAATAAGGCGGATGGCATAAAATATTGTTAAGTTGTCATTATGAAGGCAAACAAGATTTTCTTGATATTTCGTTTGTCATTTAGCGATTGTGGGACTCAATGTAAAAAGTTGAATTAGCTTTTTGCGAAGCTCCCTGAATTACAGAAGCCCACTGAAAAACATCCTATTTTTTGTATTGAATTCTAAATGTACATAAAAAATCTATCAGTTTTAAATCGACTGATAGATTTTTGGTCATTCGGATAAAGTTTTTCTTTATTTTAAGGAATATGTTTTCTTATTTTTCACTTATCAGTTTAATGATCTGTTTAAGGTTTACTGCAAATATAGTCATTGCTCCCTGCATCTCCATGTTAATAAGCCTAATGATGACTTGGTATGGAGACGGATCCATTAGGGCACACCACACGTTATCTGTATGACAATGTGTCTGATTTGACAGGAATGGTGCGTCCCA
>CASJPF010000167.1 GCA_949383255.1 Lachnospiraceae bacterium
ATGCACATTTCCATCATTGTGCGTCTGCCGTTTCGTCATTTCATTGTCTTAATGTAGTCTGGAAAAATGTAACCACATCCTTTTCCCATCTGCCGCTTTCGTATTTGGATTTTAAAGTTAATAAATACTGTGCCGTCTCAGCCTCCCACCGCATACCGGCCTGTTTCAATCTTTTTTGCAATACCACCTTGTTCCCGCTTTCCACCGCCCCGCTTCCACAAAAATATCCTTTTCTTTTATATTCGGGATAATCGATATGTCCGCCGTGCATCGTAATATAGTGATACAGATTGACGCAATTGCTGTAATTCTCATCGGGATTTAGCCCTTTCAATACTTCTGCGCTTTTTCCATCTTCAAGCAGGCTGCATATCCTTTCTGCCCACGGAATGTATTTTGTTTCATCAAACCCGAATCTGTTTCTCGCAAAGTCATATACGTTTTCCTTTAAATGATACAGATCCAGAATATGACAGGCATCAGGGAATATTTCTTCTGCCATATTTGCAATCCATGCAGCCCCGTCACTCAGAAGTACAGTTTCTTTGTAATCACCATATCCGTTGCGTAAAGCACACCGGTATAAATGCCTTTTAAATCTCTCCGCAGTTCCGACATAACTTACATAATCCCTTTTCGTGATGCGGTGCTCCCGTTTTCCTTTTTTGTTCTTCCAGTAGTATATGTGGTCTGATGAATAAACAACGCCAAGCTTATTTTCGCGCCAGGTAGACCCCTCGTCATTTTTATGCCGGGTATTTAACGCAGCTCCGTCAGCCTCAATATAAAGCACCCCTTTTTTGCTGTTTTTGAAGTCTGCCTTCCCAGAATCAAACTTTTCAAAAGCGGCTTCCGCCTGTCTGCAGTCTTCTTCAAAGACAGCCTTTCCTATGTAATTGGTAACCATACGGATCGTGTCATCATTGATATCCAGCCTGTAAGTATTACGCATGACATCCTCTGCCGCCTGGTAAGAACATTGGTTTTGCGCCCAGTAAGCACACCGCAGCATCAAGGCGGGCGTCATTTTAAATGGGAGGTTTGAAATTCCAAGTGCGTCATCCATTGGAATAACTTTCTTCGTCCGTAAGAGACTGACAAGAATTTCTTTCGATTCCTGATCAGCCGGTATTAAAACATTCCGGCTGTAAGTAAGTTTGCCATGCAGAGTCAGGATCGAACGTTCTGCACGTCTGTTTGTACGAAGATTTATTCCCCTGGCCTGGAATTCTCTTTTTTTTGGCGAACCAGCCCCCGTTCGTCTATGTTTTGAATCAAAGACTGGAGCATGTCTGAATATAAAACATTGGTATCTCCAATTAATTTCCCCCACAGTTCTTCGATTTCTGTCAGTGTAAGGAAACGGTCCGGGTCTTCTGTTCCGTTTTGTATTTTTTCTTCAAATTCCTTTACGATTCTTGATAATTCTCCGATAGTGACGGTGGATGGCGATTTGATATCATCCATATGAATTCCTCCTGTCGATATGTAATATAATATCACAATCAGCAGGAAAAGTAAATCTATATACCAAAGTTTTTTATCTACACCC
>CASJPF010000168.1 GCA_949383255.1 Lachnospiraceae bacterium
ATTTATAATTCAGAGGTGAGGCAGTGCTTAGTCTGTTGCTCCTTAATTATTTGTCTTATAAAATAGACTCATTGCATTTGCTAATTTTTTAGAAGCAAATACATTTATTTCATGTCCTGATTTATCAATTAAATATAATTTGGAATTAGAAATAAGATTTGCCATTTTCTTTGCCGCCTTAATATTTGCTGTATCCTTTTGACCGCATATAAAGTCACGAACCACCAGCCCTGCTGGTGGTTTGCTGTTGGCCCTACGGGGCCGATGTTACTTTTCCGCCTAAAGGCGGTCTGACAAACCATTGTCTTGTTACTCTTCCGCCTAAAGGCGGTTCAGTAAGCCATTGTCTTGTTACTGGTGGCCGCTTAAAAGCGGCTCTCTGTTACCTTGCTTATTCGCCCTCCATATGGTCTCGTTCATACTGTTCACTGATGTACTTCTTAATCGTTTCCTCATTTACGTTGCCTACCGTTTCACAATAGTATCCTCTTGCCCAAAAATGTCGATTGTATTTCTCGCGGTATTCTGGATGCCTGTCAAATATCATCAGTGCACTTTTTCCCTTGATTCTCCCTATCGTCTTTGATACACTTAATTTGGGCGGAATTGATACATACATATGCACATGATCAGGCAGTGTCGCCGCTTTTATGATCGTGACTTCCTCCATTTTACATACTTTACCGAGAATTTCCCCTACTTCCTTTCTCAAGCTTCCAAACATCGCTTTCTTACGATATTTTGGAATAAATACAATATGGTACGTGCAATTATACTTGCTATGTGCTAAACTTAAATCGTCCATTGGACACCTCCGTTGTATATGATGCGGTTTGCCAGACCTGCATTCATTATACAGCGGAGTTTTCTATTTTGATACTCTGCTCACCGCCTCCGGCATCTGTTAGTCTCCCCAGCTCTGCTGGGGGATTTATAACTGTTTCATTAAAGTTGAACACGCGACACTTTTTAACTCTTGCTCAAAATCCAAAAACCTCATTGAATTGGTTAATTGAATTATATCTTGTTTTGCTATTCCATCTTTAGAAATAAGGCTGTCTGGCATAAAGCGAAATACTATATTTTGAAATCTTAATAATAGCTTCGGCATTTTGTACTGTGGCGCAATCAACACTAAAGAGGAAACTTTATCAGCATGATTCAGCGTATAATTTAATGCCAAAACTGCACCTAACGAAATTCCGCAAAGATTTATAGGATTTGAAAAATCATCAACGTAGTTTTCAAAGGCAAGATATATTTTTTCATAAACCTTATCTTCACATAAATTAAGCAAGTCTGGGCAATATGCTTTTATACATTGTGGCAGAAAAGATAATGTTTCATTCCAGCTTGAGGGATTTTGCCCCAATCCATGAAGAAAAATTAAATCCATACGTTATTCTATACCTCCATTTTTTCTACTTGATTATGTAAATTTATCCATACGGCTATTGCAATCATAAGTGTTACGGCAAGAATTGCTATAATGACAGGACGTATAAAAAGTGTCATTCCTATAATCTGACATAAATTGATACAAT
>CASJPF010000169.1 GCA_949383255.1 Lachnospiraceae bacterium
CACGATACTATTTAATCTTTGAAATCCTCTTTTGGACGGGCTGTAGGATTGGCGAATTATTAGCTTTGACAAAAGGCGATATAAGTTTTGAAAATAACCAAATCAGCATTACCAAAACTTATTATCGCACTGGCAGGCAGGACGTTATTACAGAACCGAAAACAAAGCAGTCGGTAAGGACTGTTGAAATCCCGGAGTTTTTGAAAAAGGAAATTAAAGATTTTGTTGACGGTCACTACGGTATGCCGGACGATGAAAGACTTTTCCCAATCGTGCAGGAAGCGGTTCAGCATAAAATGAAACGCCAAATAGCGAAAGCCGGAGTGAAGAATATCCGGGTACATGACCTTAGACATTCTCATGTGGCGTACTTAATCAATAAGGGTATAGAACCGTTGTTGATTAAAGAGAGGGTAGGACACAAAGATATTCGCATTACACTGAATACCTACGGACACTTATATCCTAATCAGCAACGGAGAGTGGCAGATTTACTTGACAATGAAAAAGGAAATAGCCCCGACAGCGGCAACTGTTAGGGCTGTGATAACTGGAAAACCTCTGTTATCAACCTCACAATACAAGTATAGCAGAGGTTTCTTCCAGTGACAACGATTTTTCAGAAATGGAGGGCTTATGGAAGAAACAAAAACAGAATTACAGTTGATTAAATTGTCGGAGATTCAGTCGCAGGAAGTTTCTTGGCTGTGGTTTCCTTTTATTCCCTATGGCAAGCTGACAATCATTCAAGGTGATCCGGGTGACGGAAAGACAACGTTTATACTGAATATAGCGGCGAAGTTGTCTAAGGGAGAAAGTTTAGACAGTGGAATGGATTTTACAGAGCCTTTGAATGTCATCTATCAGAGTGCAGAGGACGGTCTTGCCGATACGGTCAAGCCCCGATTGGAACAGGCAGGGGCAGACTGTGAGAAAATCTCGGTCATTGACGAAAAGATAAAATCACTTTCCATGATAGATGAACGGTTGGAAGAAGCTGTTATAAAGACAGGCGCAAAGCTGTTGATTTTAGACCCGATACAAGCCTATTTGGGCGGCGGTATGGATATGAACCGGGCAAACGAAGCAAGGGATATGACGAAGAAATTAGCGGCACTGGCAGAGAAATACCAGTGTGCGATTGTCCTTGTCGGGCATATGAACAAAGCGGCAGGAAATAAGGCGGCATATCGGGGAATGGGTTCGATTGATTTTTTTGCAGTCGCTAGAAGCGTTCTCTTAGTTGGCAGGGTAGAGGGAGAAGAAAATATAAGGGCTGTGGTGCAGATTAAAAACAACTTTGCAGCGTTCGGACACCCGAAAGCGTTTGCACTGTCGGAGGACGGTTTTCAATGGCTAGGGAATTATGAGATTACGGCTGATGAAGTCTTAGGCGGCATTGCTCCCAAAGCAAATAAAATGGAGCAGGCGAAGCGGTTACTTAGGGAACTGGCAGAAACAAACAACGCCATGCAGAGCAATGAGATTTTCAATCTAGCGGACGAACAGGGCATATCGAAGC